>CAZLRF010000041.1:0-52015 GCA_964561785.1 uncultured Acidobacteriota bacterium
CTCGCGGGGGGCCGCGATTCTAACGCGCCCGAAACCTGCCATAATGTGTGTGTCCTGCCTGTCCGTCGTGGCGGCTGCCCCCCCGGGGCGAGTCAGGGCGCGTCGTCCCGCCGGCCCTGAGCCCGCCAGCCCAGAGCCCGAGAGCGTACGAGAGAGCAAAGGAGTGCGATGGGCACCAAGGTCTTCGTCGGGAACATGAGCTTCGACACGACGCGGGAGGAGCTGCAGGAGCTCTTCGCGCAGGCCGGTGAGATCTCCGAGGTCGTCATCCCGACGGACCGGGCGAGCGGTCGCCCGCGGGGGTTTGCGTTCGTCACGTTCGCGAACGACGAGGCCGCCGCCGCGGCCATCCAGAAGCTGGACGGGCAGGCGCTCGGCGGCCGCAACCTGCGCGTGAACGAGGCCTCGGCCGACCGGCCGCAGCGCTCGTTCGGCGGAGGAGGCGGCGGCGGCTTCAGCCGCCCGTTCGGCGGCGGGGGCGGCGGCCGTCCCGGCGGGCCGGGCGGCGGCAACCGTCCGAAGGGCAGCCGCCGGAACGTGAGGGCCCGCAAGCGCTCGATCTGGTAGTAGGCTTCGCGCCATGCGCGCGAAGCCCCGGGCCGTCGGCCTCCTCGCCCTCCTCGCCTCGGCCTCGCTCGCGGGCGGGGGCGAGGCGACGGACCCGCTCTACGAGTCGTTCCGCGAGCCCCCCTCCCGCCTTCGGCCGTTCGTGCGCTGGTGGTGGAACGGGTCTCGCGTGTCGGAAGAGGAGATCCTCCGCCAGCTCGACGTGCTGAAGGCGGCCGGCGTCGGCGGCGTCGAGATCAACACGATCGCGATGCGCGACGACGTGCCGCGGGAGGGCCTCGCCGCCTTCCCCGTCCGGCCCTGGCTGAGCCCGCAGTGGTGCGCCGCCGTGAAGGCCGCGGCGGAGGGCGCGCGCGCACGGGGCATGACGGCCGACATCATCGTCGGCTCGGGCTGGCCGTTCGGGGGGCGCTTCGTGGATCCGGCCGAGCAGACGAAGCGCGTGCGCGTCCTCCGGAAGCGCCTGAACGGGCCGGCGGTCTTCGAGGCGCCGCTCGCCGAGCTCGACACGACCCGGAAGAAGGAGCGCGAGGAGGTCGCGGTCGCGCCGCGGGTCGTCTTCGTCCGCCTCGCCGCGGCCGGGGGCGACACGTTCGATCCCGGCCGCGAGCTGGGTGCCATGGCGGTCCGGGGCGGGCGGGTGAAGGTGACGGTACCCCCCGGGCCGCACGTGCTGCGCGTCGGCCTCCTCGAGACCGGCTTCACACACGTCAAGCTCGGCGCCCCCGGGGCCGACGGGCCAGTGGTCGACCACTGGAACGCGGCCGCCGTGCGGCGCTACCTCGACCACATGGCCTCCGGCCTCGCCCCCGCCCTCGGGGGGCGGCTCGGCGAGAAGCTCGGGGGACCGCTGCGCGCGAGCTTCGTGGACTCGCTCGAGCTCGACCACGCGAACTGGACGGACGACCTGCCGGCCGAGTTCGCGCGCCGCCGGGGCTACGAGCTCGCGCCGTACCTGCCCTTCGTCCTCGACGCGGACGACCCCGCGGACGGCTCGGCGCCGGCGGACACGGTCCGCCGCGCCCGCTACGACTTCCACCGGACCGTGGTCGAGCTCTTCCACGAGCGGTTCCTCGCGACCTACGTCGGCTGGGCGCGCGAGAACGGGCTGCTCGCCCGGATCCAGGCCTACGGGCGCGAGACGCACGTCCTCGAGGGCTCGATGCAGGTCGACCTGCCCGAGGGCGAGAGCTGGCTGTGGTCGGGGCACGACCGGATCGTGGTGAGCCCCACCGTCGCCAACAAGTACGTCTCCTCCGCCGCGCACCTCGCGGGGCGCGCTCCGGTCAGCTTCGAGGCGATGACGAACGCCGTCCCCGTCTTCCGCGAGATGCCGGAGGACTTCAAGCTCGGGATGGACCAGAGCGCTCTCGCCGGGGTCCACCACCCGGTCCTGCACGGCTTCAACTACTCCCCGCGCGAGGCCGGCTTCCCCGGCTGGGTGCGCTTCGGGTCGTGGTTCAGCGAGCAGAACCCGTGGTGGCCGCACGTCCGCCGCTTCACCGACTACGCGGCCCGCCTCGCGGCGGTCCTCTCCGCGACGGAGTTCCAGGCGAACGTCGCGCTGCTCGGGCCCCGCGCCGAGGAGTGGGCCCGGGACGGGCTGCTCTACCAGCCGTTCCCGGAGGTGTCGCGGCCCTGGTACCACTACCACCTCTGGCAGGCCCTGCAGCAGGCGGGCCACGGGACGGACTTCGTGAGCGAGGGCGTCCTGCGCGGTGCGCGGACGGACGGCGGGCGCCTGCGCTACGGCACGCGCGCCTACGACACGCTCGTGGCGATGGACGTCTCGGCTCTCGAGCCGGAGACGGCGGAGGCGGTCGCGCGCTTCGGCGAGTCGGGGGGACGGGTCGTGTTCGTCGGCCGGGCCCCCGACCGCGCGCCGGGCCTCCTGGACGCGGCCGAGGCCGACCGGCGGGTGAAGGACGCCGTCGAGCGGCTGCTGCGGGGGCCCGCGCCGCGGGCCGCGCTCGTGGCTGCGCCCTCGGCCGCGGTGCTTCCCCCCGGCGACCACACGCGCGGCGTCCTGCCCGACGCGGCGCGGCGCGAGCTGCTGCGGTGGGCTCTCGCCACCCTGCCCCGTCTCGGAGTCGAGCCCGCCGTGCGCCTCGCCGCCCCCCACCCCGACGTCTCTCTCGTCCACCACCGCGCGGGCGAGCGGGAGATCTTCTTCTTCGCGAACGCGAGCCGGACGGAGGCGATCGACGTCGAGGCCGCCTTTCCCACCGGCGACAAGACGCCGTGGCGCTGGGACCTCGAGGGGGGCGGTCGCGCGCCGGTGGCCTTCGGCGCCCGCCCCGACCGCCTCGTCCTCCGCCTCGAGCCTCTCGAGTCCCGGCTTCTCGTCTTCGAGCCCGGGGGCGCGGGCGTCGCGGCCGCTTCGCGGGACGAAGGCGGGGGGCGGGCCGGCCGCGAGTGGCTCCCCGTCGTCGCGGCGTGGGAGCTCGAGCTGCGGCCGGCGGGCGGAGCGCCGTTCGCGCGGCGCCTCCGGCAGCTGTTCGACCTCTCGCTCGCCGAGGGGGACCCGGAGGTGGCCGGCTTCGGGGGCGTCGCCGTGTACCGGACGGAGTTCGACTGGAGCGACGAGACGCGCACCGTGCTCGGTCTCGGCACGGTCCACGGCGTCTCGACCGTGCGGCTCAACGGGCGCGAGCTCGGCACGCGATGGTGGGGTCGCCACGTGTTCGACGCGAAGGGCGCCCTGGCGAAGGGACGCAACGTCCTCGAGGTCGAGGTCGTGACGACGCTCGGCAACCGCATGCGCTCCCTCGCGGACAACCCCGTGGCCAGGGGATGGGCCTGGTGGTTTCCGCCGATTCCGGCGGGCCTCGTCGGGCCCGTGCAGCTCATGAAGCCGGCGGAGTAGAATCCCGCCCTCCCGATGCGCTCTTGCTCCGCTCGCGCCCCGATCGCGGCCGAGATCGACGTCGCACGCGGCGATGGGGTGAGGCCGTGCTGAGCGCCCTGCTCGCCGGCTTTCTCTCGGTCCGCCGGAACCCCGGCCTCGTGCTCGTCGTCCTCGGAACGAACCTCCTCCTCGGCCTCCTGGTCGCGGCCCGCCCCGCCCTTCGGCTCGGGACGGATCTGGCGAACCGCGGCACGTGGAGCGTGGTGATGTACGGGTTCGGCGACGACTGGTGGGCCGAGTGGTCCGAGAGGCAGGAGGGCTTCTCCTCGGGCCTCGACCCCGCCATCCTCGGCGCGGGCCTTCTCTACCTCCTGCTGCAGGTCTTCCTGACCGGCGGGCTCGTCGGGGTCTTCCGCGCGCCGTGGGGCGGGTGGACCGCCCGCTCCCTGGCCCGCGGCTCGGCCTTCTACTTCGGCCGGATGCTGCGGGTGAGCCTCCTCGCCCTCGCCGCCGCCGGCGCCGTCGTCGCCCTCCACCGGCCGCTCGCGGGCTTGGCGGACGATCTCGCCCGCGAGGCGGTGTCGGGCCGAACGGCGCTCCTCCTCACGCTCGCGAGCCAGGCGCTGCTCCTCCTCGGCCTCGTCCTCGTGCACATGGTCGCCTCGCACGCGAAGGTGCTCGTGGTGCGCGAGGAGCGCCTCTCGGCCGTCCTGGCCGTCGTCTCGAGCCTCGGCTTCTGCGCGCGCAACCTGCCCGCCGCCCTCGGCCAGTACGCGGCCGTGGGCGCCGCGGGCGTGTGCCTCCTCGCCCTCTTCGGCGCGGCGGACGACCGGCTCACCGTCGTCGGCTGGCGCAGCCAGGCCCTCGCCCTCGCGCTCTTCCAGGCTTTCTTGGCCGGGCGCATCGTCCTTCGGCTGGGGCTGCTCGCGTCCCAGCTCGAGCTGCAGGAGCGACGGCGGTGAGCGTCGACGCCGCCTCTTTCCGCCGGGCGCTCGGCCAGTTCGCCTCGGGCGTCACGGTGGTCACGACGCTCGACGGGGACGACCGCCCCGTCGGCCTCACCGTCAGCGCGTTCTGCTCGGTCAGCCTCCACCCGCCCCTCGTCCTCGTCTGCATCGACCACCGCTCCGAGGCGAACGACGCGGTGCGGCGCCGCGGGCTCTTCGCGGTGAGCGTGCTCTCCGAGGACCAGGAGGCGGTCTCGCGGCGATTCGCCGCCCCCGGCCGCGCCAAGCTCGAGGGCTTCGCCTTCGCGACCGGCCGCCGGGGCCTGCCCCTCGTCCCCGGGGCCCTCGCCCACCTCGAGTGCCGCGTGCGCTCCTTCCACGACGAGGGCGACCACGCGGTGTGGGTGGGCGAGGTGCTCTCGCTCGCCGCCCGCCCGGGGAGGCCCCTCGTCTACCACGCGGGCGCCTACCGGGTGCTCGACGAAGGCTCCGGGGGTGGCAAGCCCGGCCCCGATCGAGTATAAAGACTCAGATCGGATAGACGAGACCATCCCCCGGAACCCCTCCACGACGAGCGAAAAGGAGCAGAAGGAAGCCCTCCTTCGAGGACCATGGCTGACAACGTGTTGATGTCCGAGATGAGCTGGACCGAGATCGAGCAGGCGCTCAAGGAGCGGCCGATCGCGCTCGTTCCCGTGGGCAACACCGAGGCCCACGGGCCGCACCTGCCGGTCGCCGCCGACACGGTGATCGCGGTCGAGGCGGCGAGGCGCACCGCGCTGCGGCTCAAGCAGAAGAGCCTCCACGCCCTGATCGCTCCCCCCGTCACGTTCTGCGTCTCGGAGCTCGGCGCCGAGTTCCCGGGCACCGTGAGCCTGCCCCCGGACACGGCGGTCGCGCTCCTGCGCGACGTCAGCGTCGCCCTCGCGAAGAAGTTCCGCGCGATCGCGTTCATCAACGTCAACCAGGAGCCGGCCAACCTCGAGGCGCAGAAGCGCGCCGCGGAGGAGGCGAAGAAGGCGGGGGCCGGGGTCTGCGTCACCGACCTCACGAAGAAGCGCTGGTCGGATCGGCTGGGCGCCTCGTTCAACGCGGGCGACCACGCCGGCAGCTTCGAGACCTCCCTCATGCTCGCCTGCGCCCCGGAGATGGTCCGCGAGAAGGAGCGGATCAGCCTCCCGCCGATGGACGCGCTGGGCCCCGCCCTCAGGAAGGGGGCGAAGAGCTTCGCCGAGGCGGGCGGCGAAGACGCCTACTTCGGGGACCCGACGGCGGCCAGCGCCGAGGAGGGCGAGGCCCATCTCAACACCCTCGCCGACATCTTCACGCTGTCGATCATGGAGTACCTGGGGAGCAAGGCCTAGCCCCATCGGGATCCCACGTCGGCGGGATCCCGATGGACCTGCCCTTCTTCCGCTCCGCAAGGCCCTCGTCGAGAGCATGTCCCCCAGGCACTCTCCCCCGGGTGTACGCTTCCCGAAATGAGCGCCCCGGCCCCGGCCGACGATGCCCGCCCCGCGGCGTCTGACATCGACGAGAACGGCGTCGACCGGGCCCAGATCCGCGCCATGCTCGAGCTCGCCCCGGAGGATCGTCTCCGGCGCGTCGAAGAGTTCCTCGAGGCGGCCCTCGAGATCCGGGAGCTGAATGCCCCGCGCCCGCTTCGCTGACATCCTCCGGCTCCTGGCGGCCGAGAAGGTGGAGTTTCTGGTCGTCGGCATGACGGCCGGCATCCTGCACGGGGCGCCGGTCACCACCCTCGACTTGGACGTGGTCCACCGCCGCACTCCCGAGAACGTGGCCCGACTGCTCCGCGTCCTGTCCGGCCTCGAAGCCGTCTATCGCCACGACCCGCGACGGATCCGGCCGGCCGAGTCGCACCTCCTCTCCCCCGGGCACCAGATCCTGACCACCGCCCTCGGCGACCTCGACTGCCTCGGCACGATCGACCAGGACCGCGGCTACGAGGACCTGATCGGGCAGACCGTGGAGATGACGCTGGCCGGGGGGCTGACGGTGCGGGTCCTGAGCCTGCCCGCCCTCATCGAGGCCAAGGCGCGCGCGGGCCGCCCGAAGGACCTCGCGGCCCTGCCCGTTCTCCGGGCAACCCTCGAGGAGAGCGAAAGGGAGGGATAGGGCCGGTCCTTCGGGATCGCCCGCGATCGCGATCCCGAGGGTGCTACTTCTTCTCCGGACCCGGGAACAGCCGCAGGTCCATGTTGTCCGCCGCGATGTCCGTCAGGTCGACGATCGCCGCGGCGTTGACGCCGATCGCGATCGCGATCGCCTCCGAGACCTCCTCGCGCGTGGCGCCGAACTTGAGGGCCTTCTTGACGTGGCCCTCGAGGCACCCCTGGCACTTGGCGGCGAGGCTCGCCGCGATCGCCACGAGCTCCTTCGTCTTGCGGTCGAGGACCGAGGGACGGTAGGTCTCCTTGTAGAACTGGAAGTAGATCTCCCGGAAGCGCGGCTCGACCATCGTGTAGGACGTCGGCTGGGGGCGCGGAGCGCCTTCCTCGTCCTCCGGAAACGGCTGGTGGTGCGGCTTCTCGTCGGTCACGTTCGCTCCTCGTTCCTTTCGTCTTCGAAGGGCTCCCCTACCGGGCCGCCACGTGACGCGGGCTCCCGGCGCCGCCGACACTCTCCGCCGCGGCGGCGAGGAGGTCCGCCGCCGCCGCCGCGTAGGCGGCCGTCCCGTCCCGCCAGGCGCCTCCGTGGCTCCGGCCCGGCACGACCAGGACCTGGGCCCTCTCCCCTGCCGCCTCCCGCAGCTCGAAGGCGATCTCCTGCGGCATGCGCCGGTCGTCGGAGTTCGCGACGAACAGCGCGGGCCGCCCCTGAAGGCGCCGCGCCGCGGACACGATGTCGGCCGCGGAAGGCTCGAATCCCCCCCGGCGTCCCATCCAGAACAGCGCGAGGTCGGCGACGGGCCAGCTCGGCACGAGGCGCAGCCACCACCGGAAGCCACGGAACAGCTCGAGGTGGTGGCGCACGGTGTCGTCGAGGGACCGGAAGCTGCTGTCGCAGACGACCCCCGCGACGGCCGCGTCCTCCGCGGCGGCCAGGACGGCCGACGCCGCCCCCAGAGACACGCCCCAGAGCACGACCGGCCCCGGCGAGCGCTCGCGGGCCAGCTCCGCCGCGGCGAGGACGTCCTGCTTCTCCTTCACCCCGAACGTCGTCGCCGCTCCCCCGCTCGCGCCGTGGTGGCGCAGGTCGAGCACGAGCGCGTTCCACCCCGACTCGTGGACGAAGGGGACGCGGCGCACCATCTCGATCCGCGAGCGGTTGAGACCGTGGACCAGCACCACCGTCCCCTTCGGCGAGGGTGCGCCCACCCACCACCCGCGCAGCTCGACGCCGTCTTGGGCGCGGAAGGCCACGTCCTCGTACGCGAGCCGGAACGCCGCGGGGGTGAGCCCGGCGTTCTCCTTGTCCGGGAACTGGAAGCGACGGGTCGTGGCGAGGCCCCCGAGCCACCAGGGGACCCACCCGACCGCGAAGAGCGCGAACGCCGCGAGGGCGACGGCAGCCGTCCTCCTGGCCCACACCCTCTTCGCCATCTCGCGGCGCTCTCCTCCCCTGTGCTCGGAAGGCCCCATGATATGCGAGAGGGCGGGAAAAGAAAGGCGGGAGAGCGTCCCGCCCGACACGACGGACCGTGCGCTCGAGCCTCTCTGGGGGCAGTTGATCGGCCCGGGCACGCCGTCACCCCGTCGGCAGCGTGACGCTCCCCCGTCCTACTCCTTGGTACGCGCGGGGCGTCGCGCGGTTTCCTTCCCCCCGGTCAAACGATGTCATCGCCCGGACAGCAGATCCTCGAGGCGCCGGCCACAGGGCCGTCGCGTCCCCCGCGCCCACTCCTCGGCGTACACCGCGGGGATCCACGGGCCCGGCTCCCCCGCCGTCCGGCCCCCGATCGCGGGAACCCAGTCCCGCGCCGGGTCCGCCGCGCAGACGACCTCGAGGAGCGGCGCCTCCGACCGGAGGCGAACGAGTGCCTCGTGCTGCGCCGCGGGGAGCTGGCCGGCGGCGATCCACCCATGCACGCGCAGGAGCAGGAGCGCGGCGCCCACGAGGGCGAGCGCCGCCGCGGGGAGACGGTGCGCGCGCCCCGGGTCGAGGCGCAGGAGGGCGAGGGGGGTGAGCGCGAGGGCGAGCCATCCGGCCGTGAACGGGATGAGATCGAGGGGGCGAAGGGAGAGGGCGAGCTGGGCGCACTCGCGGAGCGACATCGCGCGCACGAGGGGGGCGAGCCCTGCCGAGGAGAGGAGCAGCGCTAGGGCCCCGCACGAGAGGCCACGGGACAGGCCTCCCCGAGGGCGGAGCTTCGCCGCGACCGTCACCCCGCCCAGGAGGGCGGTCGCGGCGAGGAGAGGCTGCGCGAGGGCGGCCGCGGCGACGAGGAGGGCCGCCGCCGCCGCCGAGGAGCGCGAGACGTGTCCCGCAAGAAGAGCGACCCCGGGGAGCGCGAAGGCGAGGGCGAGGAGGGCCTCGCCCTCCCCGAGGGGCCGCAGCGTCCCCGGCCACGGGGCGACGGCGAGCGAGACGAGGGCCCCGAGGGCGGCGGGCCAGGGCGGGGCCCAGGTGGCGTGAAGGGCGAAGAGGCCGAGCACGACGAGAGCGGCGGCACCGAGCAGGACGAGCACGAGGGCGGGCGCGGGGTCGAGGCCGGACAGCGCGGACACGGCCGCGGCGAGGGCGGCGACGGCCTGGGCGTGGGCCCCCATCGGCGCGAGCGGGAGAAGAGGCTCGCCCGTCCCGGGGAGGCCATCGTGCCACAGGACGAGCCGGGCCACCGTGGTCTGGAAGGCGAGGCGCGGCCCCGGCGCGTGGGGCCAGAGCCCCGCCGGGAGGAAGAGCGCGAGCGCGGCGGCGAGGACGACCAGGGAGGGTCCTCTGGCGAGGGGTACGGATGCGCACCCGGGGCGAGGCGTCGGCGCGGGGGGCGCCGGCGGCGTCCAGCCCGGGGGCGGCGGGACCTCGCTCTTGGGCAGGACGCGGAGCGCCGCCAGGACGGTGAAGACCGCGAGGAGCGCCGGGAGCGCCCGCGGGCGGACGAGCCAGCCCGCTCCCACGGTCCAGAACGCGAGCGACAGCGCCGGCACGACCGCCCACGGGGCCCGCGCGACGAGCAGGCCGGGCAGCAGCGCGAGCGCGAGGAGGGCCAGCAGCCCGCCGGCGAGGGCCATCGCGGCGCATTCTACGCGCGGCGCAGGCTTCGAGTACGATGCGGGGGATGCCCGGAACGAACGGCCTGCGCGCCGTGCTCTTCGACTGGGACGGCACGCTCGTGGACTCCGCCGAACGCACGTTCGCCTGCTACCGACAGGTCTTCTCGGCCTTCGGGATCGCGTTCGACCACGGGGCGTTCGAGCGCACCTACTCCCCGGACTGGTACCGGACGTACGAGATGGTGGGCCTGCGCCGCGAGCACTGGAACGAGGCCGACGCCCGCTGGATCGCCTGCTACGAGCGAGAGGCGAGCCGCCTGCTCCCCGGGGCCCGCGAGGCGCTTTCGCGCCTGTCGGCCCGCGGCCTCGCCCTCGGGCTCGTGTCGAGCGGCGACGGCGCGCGCGTGCGGCGCGAGCTGGACGCCCTCTCGCTCGCCCCCCTCTTCGGCGCCGTCGTCTGCGGGGGCGAGACCGCCCGCCGCAAGCCCGACCCCGAGCCCCTTCTGGTCGCCCTCGACCGGCTCTCGCTCCCGCCGGCCGAGGCGGCCTACGTCGGCGACAGCCCGGAGGACGTCACGATGGCGAAGGCGGCGGGGGCCTTCTCGGTGGGCGTCCCCGGCGGCTTCCCGAACCGCGACGCGCTCGCCGCCTCCGCGCCCGCGCTTCTCGCCCCGAGCCTCGAAGAGGCCGTGGTCGCCCTCCTGCGATAGCATGGTCGGGTGAGCGCGAGCGACCGCCGCCCCGTCCCCCTCCTCGACCTCAAGGCCCAGCACGCCCGCGTCCGCGCGGAGATCGACGAGGCCGTCGTCCGCGTCCTCGCGAGCGGGGCGTGGATCGGGGGGGAGGACGTGCGGCTGCTCGAGCGCGAGTTCGCCGACTACTGCGGCGCCGCCCACGCCTGCGCGGTGGCGAACGGGACCGACGCGCTGCACGTCGCCCTGCGCGCCTACGGCGTCTCCCCGGGCGACGAGGTGGTCACGGTCGCCAACACGTTCATCGCCACCGGAGAGGCCATCCTCCTCGCGGGGGCGAGGCCGGTGTTCGTGGACGTGGACCCCGCCACCCACACGATGGACCCGGCGAAGCTCGAGGCGGCGATCACGCCGCGAACGAAGGTCGTCCTGCCTGTTCATCTCTACGGCCATCCCTTCGACGCGGACGCCATCGGCGAGATCGCGGCGCGACGCGGCATCCCCGTCCTCGAGGACGCGGCGCAGGCCCACGGGGCCTCGTGGCGGGGCCGCCGGGCGGGGGCGCTCGGCCACGCGGCCTGCTTCAGCTTCTACCCCACCAAGAACCTGGGCGCCTGCGGCGACGCGGGCATGGTCACGTCGTCGGACGCGGACTTCATCGCCCGGGTCCGGCAGATCGCGAACCACGGCGCGGGGACCCACCGCTACGACAACGTGGTCCTCGGCACGAACAGCCGCCTCGACTCCGTCCAGGCCGCGATCCTGCGCATCAAGCTGCGCCACCTCGACCGCTGGAACGCCGAGCGCGCGGAACGGGCCGCCGCCTACTCCCGGGCGCTCGAGGGCACGCCGGGCCTCGTCGTGCCGCGCGAGAGGGAGGGAGCGCGCTCGGCCTGGCACCTCTACACGGTCCGGGTCGAGGGCCGGGACGCCCTCGCCGAGCACCTCCGGCAGCTCGGGATCGGGACCGCCATCCACTACCCGCGGCCCATCCACCTCCAGGGCTCGATGGCCGCGGCCGGGGGGCGGCCGGGCGACCTGCCGGTGTCGGAGCGGCTCTCGCGCGAGGTGCTGTGCCTCCCGCTCTTCGCCGAGCTGCCCCTCGAGGACGTGGCCCGGGTGGCGGAGGCGGTGCGGGCGTTCTGCGGCGCCCGGATGGCGGAGGCCCTCTAGGGCTTCTCGCCCCGGGCCGCCCTCAGCAGCCTGAGCTGGGCGGCGGCGGCGTTGCGCACCTCGAGGTGGCGGCTCTGCCGGAGCAGCTGCTCGAGGTACTCGACGTCGTCGGCGCGGCCCATCTGGCGGGCGAGGATCTGGCCGATGTGCCGGTCGTCCGCGAACGGCTTCAGGCGTTCGGAGTCGCGGATGCGCTTGGCCGCCTCCTGCCGGACGAAGAAGTGACGCTGGCTGCGCACGACGGCGAGAAGCTGCTCGTCCTCGCCGTGGTCGGAAGGCAGCGACGCGATCCGGAAGACGAGCTCGTCGTCGTCGAGGAGCAGCCAGCCGTCCTCGCCGGGAAGAGGGCCGGACACCGTGGCGCGGCGGAGAGGGTGCCCCTCGGTCAAGCCTCGACCCGGAGCCTCAGCCGATCGAGGCGGCCCGGCGGCGGAACTCGTCCACCACTCCGTGGAGGACCTCCTGGTCCTCGGGCGACACCCCGTCGAAGCTCAGGCCGAACACGAAGCCGCCGCGCTCGGCCGGCCGGGCCCAGCGCACCGTCGCGGGCAGGCGGAGCGTGCTCGCACGGCGTCCGAGGCGCGCCTCGACGGTCAGCACGGCCCCGACCGGCGGCGGCGGCACGTCGGCCTGGATGCGCCCTCCGCGCTCGCTGAGGTCCGTCAGGAAGGCCGGCACGCGCTCCTCGCCGACCAGGTAGCGGCAGGGGGTGACGAACGGCTGGATCCGGGGGACCTGCCGCTTTTCCTCCGGGGCGGGCATGGCGGGACCCGGCCGCTCGGCCCCTACTGCCCCTCGGGAACGGGGGCGGCAGACTCCTCGGAAGCGGCCACGCTGTTGAGCAGCGCCTTCAGCTCCTTCCCCATCTTGAAGTACGGGATCTTCTTGGGCGGGACATCCACTTTCTCTCCCGTCTTGGGGTTGCGGCCCTTGCGGGGCGCACGGTTGCGGAAACGGAAGGAGCCGAAGCCGCGGATCTCGACCTCCTGGCCGCCCTGCAGCGCGGAGACGATGCTCCGCAGGGCCGCCTCCACGATGATGCCCGCCTGCACCTGCGTGATGTCGAGGCGCTTGGCCACAACGCTGATGAGGTCCGCCTTGGTCATTGCGGTTCGGGACGGCTCGACCATGTCGCCAGGACTCCGTGGGCTGCCCGCCGGAGGGGCGGGACAGACGGCGGATTCTAGCCCGCCGAATTCCCCGAAGTCAAGGAAACCGCGGGGGATACAGGAACCGCGGGGGTCCTCAGGCGTTGGCCGGGCGCCGCGCGACGCCGACCGGCCGCTGGACCGGCTTCGTGCCGACCACGCCGAAGGTCTTCTCGAGCGCCTTGTCGACCTTCTCCTCGACGCTCATACGCGTCTTCTCCTCCGCCTCGGCGATCTCGCTGATGAGCAGGAACTTCGCCCGCTCGAGCATCCGCTTCTCGCGGAACGACAGGGCCTTTTTTCGGGAGAGGTAGGTGAGGCCCTTGAGGACGACGGCCACCTCGTAGAGGCTGCCGGTCCTCATCTTGTCGGAGTTCTCCTTGAAACGGCCCTTCCAGTTCGCGAGTTGCTCGACCTTGCCGTCGCCGAGAAGGGAGAAGATCTTGCGGACCTCGGCGGGCCGGATCACCGGCCGCAGGCCCACCCCGTCGGCGTTCTGCTGGGGCACCCACACCCGCGAGTCGTTGGCGAGAATCCGGAGCTGGTAGAGGCTGATCTTGCCTCCGGGGACCGGACGCGTCTGGATGCTCTCGACGACGCCGATGCCGTGATTCGGGTAGATGACCTTCTCGCCGACCTGGAACTCCACGGTGACCTCTCTTTCCCAGGGACTCGGGGGGGGCTCCTGCGGGGAACGCCGAACGCCTCGACCACACGATTTTACCAGCGGGAACGGGGAGCGGCAATCGAGCGGAACCTCTCCCATGAGCGCGACGGCCGCCCTGCGCGAAACCTCGACAGGAATCCCGAGCTACAGCAGCAGCGTGTCGCGGTAGGCGACGAGCGCGTCGACGCACGCGTCGACATCGTTCTCGTCGTTGTAGAAGTGGGTCGAGACGCGCACGCCCTCGGGCTTCTCGGTCACGTGGATCCCGCGCTCGAGGAGGTACGCCCTCGCGCGCGGGGGGTCGGGAAGCCGCACGAGGGTCTGCCCCGAGCGGTGCTCGCCGCCGGGGGAGAGCACCTCGAACGACTCGCGCCCGAGGCGCAGCGTCAGGTACATGTTGAGGGCGAGGACCCGCTCCGCGATGCGGTCCCTGCCGATCCCCTCGAGGTACTCGACGGCCGCCCCGAGGGCGAAGATCGGGCCGAACGGCGGGCACCCCATCTCGGTCCGGGCGTTCGAGGGCACAAGACGCATCCTGCGGTTGTCGAACGCGAACGGGTCCTCCCCGCTCATCCAGCCGACCGCCCGCGGCGCCCGCGCGGCGAGGAGCTCGCGGCTGACGTAGCAGAAGCCGGCCCCGAAGCCGGCCCCGAGCCACTTGTGGCCGGCGGTGGCGAGAGCGTCGATCCGGCTGCGCCGCACGTCCACGGGGAAGGCGCCCACGGACTGGCTCCCGCAGACGACGAGGCGGCGGCCGCCCTTGATCGCGCCGAAGGCGTCGAGGTCCTGGCGGCAGCCGTTCGAGAACTGGACGTGGCTGATCGCGATCGTGGCCGCGCGGGGCGCCTCGCCCTCGGCGAACGACTCGCGGCGCAGCACGCCCTCCACGGCGGCGACGAAGCGGACCTGCACGCCGCGGTGGATCCAGGGGAGGGTCACGGTCGGGAACTCGAGGTCGTCGGAGAGGACCGGCCCGTCGCCCTCGAGGAGGTCGGCGATCAGGTTGATGCCGGTCGAGGTGTTCGGAACGAACGCGATCTCGTCTCTCTCCGCCCCCACGAAGCGGGCGACCCGGGCGCGCACGGCCTCGCGCCTCTCGAGCCAGGCGTCCCAGTGGCGGTCGCCCCCCTCCTCGAGCTCGCGGTAGAACGCGGTCACCGCCTCGCGCACCGGCCGCGGCGGGAGCGAGGTCGCGGCGGCGTTGAGGTAGGTCTTGCCGGCGAGTCCGGGGAAGTCGCCGCGAATCTCGCCCCAGGGCGTCGCCATCGCCGGCAAGGATAGCCCAGGGAGCGATCGGGCCGCTCCCCGGTCATCGCGAGGCGACCCGAGTCCGCTTTCGAGACACGAGGCGTCGAGCCCGCGCTCCCAAGTCCCTGAGGGCACGGGCGTTGACTCCGGGGACGGCCGGGCACGACCGTTGCTACTTCGGACGTCGATGACTCTCCTCACCATCGCCTCCGTGGTCGCCGGGGCCACCGCCCTCTCCGCCGTCGTCTTCGCCCTACGCGCCTCGCGCTTGGGGGCCCGGGCGAGGTCCGCCGAGTCGCGAGGGGCGAGCCTCGAGAAGGACCTCGCCGCCGCCCGCCGGCAGTCGGCGCAGGCCGAGGCCGACCAGCAGTTCCTCGCCCGCGTGGTGCGCGAGCTCCCCCACGTCGCGCACGAGCTGCACGGGGGGGCGGGCGGCCGGCAGATCCCGACGCTGGTCCTGGGCGCGCTCACCCGCCTCTTCGAGCCGCGCAAGGCCGTCGTCCTCGTGCGCCGGCGGCAGGCGGAGAGCGACCCCGAGCGCCACACGCGCCTCGCGGTGGCGGCGGCCCATCCCCCGAGCCTCGCGGAGCCGGGGGCCGAGGTGCCGATCGGCGTCGGGGAGATCGGCTACGCCGCCGAGGTGCAGCGGGTCATGGACCGCCGCGACTTCGAGAACCAGCCGCCCCCCACGCGCAAGCGCCTGCGCGAGGAAACCTTCGCCGGCTTCCAGCCCGACGTCGTGGCCCCGATGATCTTCAACGAGCAAGTGGTCGGCGTCGTGGCCCTCGAAGGCCCGCGAGGCGGGACCGCGGCGAAGGACGCCCTGCGCCTGCTCGCCCAGATCGGCGCGGTGTCCGTGCACACGCAGGCGCGCTACACCGAGATGAAGGCGACGGCCGCGATCGACGGCCTCACCGGCATCTTCAACAAGCGCTACCTCACCCACCGCCTCGCCGAGGAGCTGCGGCGGTCGCGGGACGAGGTCTCGCCCCTGTGCCTCTTCCTCTTCGACCTCGACCACTTCAAGCACTACAACGACCGCAACGGGCACGTGGCGGGGGACCGGCTGCTGCAGAGCCTCGCGCGGCTGGTGCAGGAGAACGTCCGGAAGGACAGCTTCTTCGGGCGCTACGGCGGCGAGGAGTTCGTCGTCCTCTTTCCCGGCGCGCGCCGGGACCAGGCCCTCGCCGCCGCCGAAAACGTGCGCCGGGCCATCGCCTCGCACGAGTTCGCGTTCGGCTTCGACCAGCCGCTCGGCGTCGTCAGCATCTCCGGCGGGGTGGCCGAGTGCCCGCAGGACGGCTCCGACGCGGCGACCCTCGTGAGGGCCGCGGACGAGGCCCTCTACCGGGCCAAGAAGGAGGGGCGCAACCGCGTGCTCGCCTACGCCCCCACGTACCTGGGCGAAGGCGAGGCGCAGGAGCCGACGGAGCCCGAGCTCGACCACACGCCCGCCCCCGGCACGCTCCTGTCCCTCGCCTCGATCACGCCGGCGGGCGGGGTACCCCGCCCCGCCCTCGAGTCGCTCGAGGCCGCCCTCGCCGCCGCGGCCGCCGCGCGCGAGGGCGCGGCAACCCCGGCCTCGGCCGCCGGAGGCGAGGGCCTGGTCGTGGTGGCCGACTCTGCGTCGGAGCTCGAAGGAACGACACGGGCTTGAGCTCGCGGTCCGTCTGCTCTTCGAGCGGTCCCCGCCTGACCCTGGCGAACCCTAGGATTGCGGGCGAGAGACACTCCGGTGCGACCCGCGAGCGAACGCGCTTCTGCGCGACGGCTGTCGTCCATCGGCAAGAGCGATGGCGCGGTCTCGCGGATCACCGGCGTGCCGCGGGAGACGGTGCGCGACTGGTGACGGCTGCCTGTCTCTGCACCGACGCGGGGTCTATCGCCTTCGAGTCAGCCTCGACGCCAGCCAGCCTCTCGTCGTCTCGACCTGCTCCGACGCCATGGCGACCGTCGCTCGAGGGCGCCGTGTCGGCTGCCTCGCCGGGCGGGGGTGCCTCGTCGTCAACGCCTACTGGAAGCACTGGCCCTGTCTCCTGCCGCAGCACGCACCGGGCCGCAAGCACTCGCGCCGGATCGCTCTCCTCGGCTGGCAGAGGGAGATCCACCGACGTGGCCCGGCTCGACGCCTGGGGTTGCGCCAAGTGGTGACCACGGCGCGATGCGGTAGACTGATCGGAGTCTCGGACGCCGGGGTGGCGAAATGGCATACGCGATGGGCTCAAAACCCATTGGGCCTTGCGGCCCGTGCGGGTTCAAGTCCCGCTCCCGGCACCAGCCTCGCCCTCGGATCGTTCCCCTGTTGGCCCTCCTCCTCGCCGGGGCCGCCTCGGCGCAGGCGACGGAGCCCCCCGCGCCCTACGGGCCGACGCCGAGCGCCCGGCAGCTGCGGTGGCACGAGCTGGAGGTCTACGGCTTCCTGCACTTCACGGTGAACACGTTCACCGACGAGGAGTGGGGCTACGGGGACGAGTCCCCCGCGGTCTTCGCCCCGACCGACTTCGACGCCGACCAGATCGTGCGCGCGGCGAAGGCGGGGGGCCTGCGAGGGCTCATCCTGACCGCCAAGCACCACGACGGCTTCTGCCTGTGGCCCTCGAAGCTGACCGAGCACTCCGTGAGGAAGAGCCCGTGGCGCGGCGGCACGGGCGACGTCGTCCGGGAGGTGGCGGACGCCTGCCGACGCCACGGCCTCGCCTTCGGCGTGTACCTGTCCCCCTGGGACCGCAACCACCCCGAGTACGCCCGGCCGGCGTACCTCGAGTACTACCGCGGCCAGCTCCGCGAGCTCCTGACCGGCTACGGGCCGATCTTCGAGGTCTGGTTCGACGGCGCGAACGGCGGGGACGGCTTCTACGGCGGGGCACGAGAGAGGCGGACGATCGACCGGCGCACGTACTACGACTGGCCGCGCACGTGGCAGGTCGTGCGCGACCTGCAGCCGGACGCCGTCATGTTCTCCGACGCCGGCCCCGACGTGCGCTGGGTCGGCAACGAGAAGGGCATCGCCGCCGACCCCTCGTGGGCCACCCTGAACCGGGACGACTTCGCCCCGGGCGAGGCCGACGAGGGGCGCCTCAACCGCGGGGACCGGCCGGGCACGCACTGGCTGCCCGCGGAGTGCGACGTCTCGATCCGGCCGGGCTGGTTCTACCACCCGGCGGAGGACGCGAGGGTCAAGACGCCGCTCGAGCTCCTCGACCTGTTCTACAAGTCGGTGGGCCGAGGGGCCTCCTTCCTCCTCAACGTCCCTCCCGACCGCCGCGGGCGCGTCCACGAAGAGGACGCGGCGTCGCTGCGCGGCTTCGGCGAGCTCGTCGCCGCGACGTTCTCCACCGACCTCGCGCGCGGCGCGCGGGCGACGGCGAGCCACGTGCGGGGCGGCGACGCGCGTTACGCCGCGGCGAACGTCCTCGACGGGTCGCGCGAGACCTACTGGTCGGCCGACGACGGCGTCACGACGCCGCACGTCGTGCTCGACCTCGGCCGGGCGACGACCTTCAACGTGGTCTCGCTCCGCGAGCACCTCCCGCTCGGCCAGCGCGTGGAGGACTGGGCCCTCGACGCGTGGCGGGACGGCGCGTGGAGCGAGTTCGCGAGCGGGACGGCGATCGGCAGCCGCCGGCTCTGGCGCGGCGCGGACGTCACGACCGACCGGGTGAGGCTGCGCATCAGCCGTTCCCCCGTCTGCCCAGCGATCTCCGAGCTCGCCCTGCACCGCGAGCCCACCGGGGCCCGCGCCCCCGCGTCATCGCCCGCGCGCTGACCCCAGGCTCCGCCGCGCACCCGCGGCGAGGAAGACGAAGGCGGCGCCGTTGACACTGCCCACGGGCGGGACTAGCGTCTTCGCCCGAGCCGGACGCCCGAGCCGGACGCCCGCGCTCGCAGAAGGAGTCCTTGCAATGCTCGCTGCCACGCTGATCCTCGCCGCCGCCCTGCCCGCCCAGGAGCCGCAGAAGCTGCCGGAGGGCGACGGCTTCGTCGGCCGCTGGAACGTGAAGATCACGGACGCCACCGACACCTTCGCGAGCGGCGGCATCCAGGTCACGAAGAAGGACGGGGCGCTCGCGGCGGGCGTCGTGTGGCGCTGGGGCAGCTACCTGCCGGCGAAGTCGGTCGAGGCCAAGGACGGCGTGCTCGTGATCCTGCGCGAGGAGGCGAAGGGCAAGGTCGACCGGTTCGAGGCGCGCCTCGAGGGCGAGGCGCTGAAGGGCCAGGTCACCTACCCCGACGGCAAGACCCACCGCTTCGAGGGACGGCGCGCGCCCCTCCTCCTGTCGAGGAAGGCCCCGGTGTGGGGCGAGCCGGTGACGCTGTTCGACGGCAAGACGCTCGCCGGCTGGACGCTGCGCGACCCGAAGAAGAAGAACGGCTGGGCGGTCGTGAACGGCGAGCTCGCGGTGGTCGAGTCGAAGGACAACGCCGACCTCGTGAGCGAGCGCACCTTCCAGGACATGAAGCTCCACATCGAGTGGAGCGTCGACAAGAAGTCGAACAGCGGCGTCTACCTCCGGGGCCGCTACGAGATCCAGATCCTCGACAACCCCGACGCGAAGATGGCCCTCGACACCCACGGGTGCGGGGCCGTCTACAGCCGCATCGCTCCGAAGCTCGACGCGACGAAGCCGGCGGGCGAGTGGCAGACCTACGACATCACGTTCGTCGGGCGGCAGGTCACCGTCGTGCTGAACGGGCAGACGATCGTGGAGGGCGTCGTGGACGGGATCACCGGGGGGGCGCTCTCCCCCTTCGAGGACGAGCCCGGCCCCCTGATGCTCCAGGGCGACCACGGCAAGGTCCGCTTCCGCAACATCGTGGTGACGCCCGCCCGGTAGGGGTCCCGAGCCCGCGCCGAGACCGGAGGAGACGAAAATGACCCACATCGGACGCCGGCCGTTCCTGCAGGGCGCGCTCGGCGCGACTGCGTTCCTGGCCCTCCCCGGACGGCTCCTCGCCCGCGAGGCGGCGCCCGCCGGGTCGGCGCTGCCCGACCGCTACCCGCCGATCATCCCCTCGGCGCCGCGGATGCTCCACGGCGGCGACTGGAACCCCGACCAGTGGCTGCACGTCCCGGGGACCCTCGAGGAGGACTTCGCCCTCATGGAGAAGGCGGGCTGCAACACCTTCTCCGTGGGCATCTTCGCCTGGGCCACGCTCGAGCCCGAGGAGGGCCGGTTCGAGATAGGCTGGCTCGACGCGGTCATGGACGGCCTCGCGAAGCGCGGCTTCTTCGCGTTCCTCGCGACGCCGAGCGGCGCCAAGCCCCGCTGGATGTCCGAGAGGTACGAGGAGGTCCGGCGGATCGACGCGCAGGGGCGGCGGGAGCTGCACGGCTCGAGGCACAACCACTGCTTCACCTCGCCCGTCTACAGGGAGAAGGTCCGGATCGTGAGCGCGAAGCTGGCCGAGCGGTACGGGGGGCACCCCGCCCTCGCCGGCTGGCACATCTCGAACGAGTACTCCGGCGCCTGCTACTGCGGCCTCTGCCTCGCCGCCTTCCGCTCGTGGCTGAAGACGCGCTACGCGTCGCTCGAGGAGATGAACCGCGCCTACTGGTCGGCCTTCTGGGCCCAGACGTTCCAGTCGTGGGACCAGGTCGACCCGCGCGAGACGCCGGTGGACGCTCTCGCCCTCGACTGGGACCGCTTCGTCACCCACCAGACGGTGGACTTCATGAAGGCCGAGGTCGCCCCGCTGAAGGCGGCGACCCCCCGGCTGCCGGTCACCACCAACATGATGACGTTCTTCGGGGGGCTCGACTACTGGCGGTTCACCGGGGTCTGCGACCGCATGTCGTGGGACGCCTACCCCCAGCTCTACGGCGACTGGCGCCAGGCGGTGGGCCTCTCGATGGCCCACGACATGTACCGCACGATGAAGGGCGGGCTGCCCTTCCTCCTCATGGAGTCGACCCCCTCGAACACCAACTGGCAGCCGACCCCGCGGCTCAAGCGGCCCGGGCAGCACCGCCAGGAGATGCTGCTCGCGATCGGCCACGGCGCCGACGCCACCATGTACTTCCAGTGGAGGAAGAGCCGCGGCGCCTTCGAGAAGCTGCACGGCGCGGTGGTCGACCACGAGGGCACGGACCGCACCCGAGTCTTCCAGGACGTGGCCGCCCACGGGGCGCTCCTGCGCAAGCTCGACGCCGTGGTGGGGACCACGGTGAGGCCCGAGGTCGCGATCGTCAACGACTGGGAGTCGCGGTGGGCGCTCGGCCACACCCAGGGGCCGCGCCAGGGCCAGGGCGGGTGGGACGGCCGCTTCGACAAGGAGTACATTCGCACGCTCACCGAGCACTACCGCCCGTTCTGGAAGCTCGGGATCGGCGTGGACGTCGTCGAGAGCCTCTCGGACTTCGGCCGCTACCGGCTCCTCCTCGCCCCGATGCTGTTCATGCTCAAGCCGGGCGTCGCCGAGCGGCTCCTCGCGTTCGTCGAGCGCGGCGGGACCCTCGTCCTCACCTACCTCTCCGGCATCGTGAACGAGACGAACCTCGTGTTCCGCGGCGGCTGGCCGGGCGGCGGGCTGCGCAAGGCCGCGGGGATCTGGGCGGAGGAGATCGACTCGCTCCTCCCGGGCGACACCGCTCAGCGCATCGTCCCCGTGGCGGACAACCCCCTCGGCCTCGCCGGCGAGCACCCGGTGCGGGAGTACGCCGAGCGGGTGCACGCCGAGGGCGCCACCGTGCTCGCGACGTACCAGAGCGACTTCTACGCCGGGATGCCCGCCCTCACGGTGAACCGCCACGGCTCCGGGCGCCTCTACTACCTCGCGGCGCGGCCCGCCGAGGACGCCTTCCACGACGGCTTCGCCCGCGGCCTCGTCCGCGAGCTCGGGCTCCGGCGCAATCTCGACGCCGAGCTGCCCGAGGGGGTGACCGTCCAGAGGCGGACCGGCGGAGGGCGGACGTTCCTCTTCCTCCACAACTTCGCCCCGCGGGAGCAGGTCCTCGATCTCGGGAGCGCGCGGCTCGTGGACGTGACCGACGGCACGGTGCTCTCCGGCCGCGTGACGCTGCCCGCCTACGCGTCGCGCGTCGTCGAGCCGGCCTAGGATGTGACCGTGCGTCTGCGGGCCTGCCGCGTCTTCGAGGAGAGGGGCGGGGTCGCGCCCCGCCTCGTCGAGATGGCGGAGGAGGAGCTCTCACCGGGCGACGTCGTCATCCGTGTCCGCTGGTCGGGCCTCAACTACAAGGACGCCCTCGCCCTCACCGGGCGCGGGAGGATCCTCAAGCGCTTCCCCTTGAACGCCGGCATCGACGCCTCGGGCGTCGTCCTCTCCTCCGCCGACCCCCGCTTCCGCGAGGGGGACGAGGTCCTCGTCAACGGCATGGGCCTCGGGGAGAGCCACGACGGAGGTTTCGCCGAGGCGATCCGTGTGCCCGGCGACTGGGTGGTGCCGCTCCCCGCGGGGCTCACGCTGCGCGAGGCGATGGTCCTCGGCACCGCGGGCTTCACCGCCGCGCTCGCCGTCGTCCGCATGGAGCTGAACGGGCAGGAGCCGGGCAAGGGGCCGATCGTCGTCACCGGCGCCACGGGCGGCGTCGGCTCCGTCGCCGTCTCGGTCCTCTCCTCGCGGGGCTACCGCGTCTTCGCGGTGTCCGGACGGCCCGAGCACCGCGACTACCTGCGCGGGCTGGGCGCGGCGGAGGTGAAGACGCCGGTCGAGCTCGAGCTGGGCTCGCGGCCGCTCGAGTCGGCCCGCTTCGGGGGCGTCGTCGACAACGTCGGGGGCGAGCTGCTCGCGGGCCTCGTGCGCCACGTCGGCCTCTGGGGGCAGGTGGCGTGCATCGGCATGGCCGCGAGCCCGGACCTCGCCACCAGCGTCTTCCCTCTCATCCTGCGCGGGGTGAGCCTCCTTGGCGTCAGCTCGGGCAACTGCCCGATGCCGCTGCGCGCCGAGGTCTGGACACGCCTGGGCGCCGACCTGAAGCCCCCGCACCTCGACGCGATCGCTTCCCGCGAGGTCCCGCTCGACGCCGTCGTCGACGCGGCGAGCGACCTCGTCGAGCGGCGGGCCCTGGGCCGGGTCCTGGTGAGCTGCGGCTAGCGCCCCGGGCAGGGCGCGAGCACGGCCCACACCGGGTCGTGGTCGCTCGCGTCCGTCTCGTCCTCCGCCGCCGCGGCGGCGCGCGCGCCCGCCGGGCAGAGCCCGCGCGCGAGCACGTGGTCGAAGTCGAACGGCCCGGCCGTGTTCTCGACCGCCTCGCTCACCCACGCGAAACCGGCGTCCGCGAGCACCCGCGGCCCCGCCCGGCCGTTGAAGTCGCCGGCGGCGACGACGGGCCCGTCCCATCCCGCGGCGTCGGCGAGAAGGGCCCTCGCCTGGTCGCGGCGCACGCCGTTCCCCGCCCCGGCCGGGCTCTCGAGGTGGACCCCGTAGACCCGCACGGGGCCGAGGGGCGAGCGCAGCGTGGCGACGGCCGCCGCCCGCCGGAGCTTGCGGACGCGGCTCCGGTGGGGCAGCAGGAGCTTGCGCGGCTCCTCGAGGGGCCAGGGCGAGAGGAGCGCCACCCCGAAGTCCTGCTTCGGCACCGGGTGCACGGCCGAGGGCACGTAGACCCAGCCGTAGCCGAGCGCGCGGGCGAGCCGCTCCGTGCCCGTCCGGTCCATCTCCTGCAGGACCACGAGGTCGGCCTCGCGCAGAGGGCCGGGACGGCGGAACAGCTCCGCCGCCCGGTCGACCTCGCGGCCCCACTTCAGGTTGAAGGTCACAACCCGCAGCGTCGGTCCGCCCGCACCGCCCGCGGGGCTCCCTCCGGCGTAGACCGGCCGCGCCGGGTCCTCGTAGTTCCTGACGGTCGCACAGCCCGCCACGAGGAGAAGCGAGACGGCGGCGCCCGCGAGGAGCGCCGTCCGGGCGGCGGCTACCAGCGCCGGACGCGGCCCGTGTCGACGTGGACGAAGTCGGGGCCACGGTAGTAGCCCACCCCGCCGCGCGCGAGCTCGACCGCCGCGTCGCGCAGGCTGTCGGATCCCACGTCGGCGAGCCGGACGTCGATGGCACGCCCCTGGAGGTGCAGGCTGCCGCTCGCGACCCCGCGGCTCTTCCCGCGCAGCATGGCGTTCGTGCGGGGCGAGCGGTAGCAGGAGATGACCTGGAAGGGGCTCCGCGTGCCGGTGGCGAGGCGCAGGTCGTTCAGGATGTCGAAGAGAGCCGGGTCGATCGGGTGCTCGTCCCCCGTGCGGTGGTCCCGCAGGAAGGTGCTGAGGCTGGCCAACCCCTCCGTCAGGTAGCCGCCGTCGGCGAAGTACGGCACGGTGATCCGCTCGTGCGTGTGCGTGTGCACGAAGGACAGAACCCTCTCGTCGCGGGGAAGGGCGAGCAGACGCCCGGGGGCGGCGACCGTCGTGGCCAGGGCGCCCCCGAGGACCTTCAGGAACTCTCGACGCATCGCATGATCCTAGGGAAACGCGACGGTCGGCGCAAGGCATCTCGCCGGGTCTTGACGCGACGTTGCCCCCCTTGACGTTCTCTCACGACGTCAGACGCTCCACGGCGCGCGGTACTCGCGGGTCAGCCAGCGGGGGTCCCCCGTGCCGCCGGCGAAGGCGAAGGCGGCCGGGTCCCAGAGCAAGCGCGTGCGGTGCTCGTAGGCCAGGTTCATGAGGTGGCAGCAGATGACGCTGCGGCCCCCGACCTGCTCGCTCGTGATCGGCTTTCTCCGGTCGCGCACCCGGCCGAGGAAGTCGGCCACGTGGTCGGTGCTGACGGTGAGCCTCTCCCTCGCGTCCTTCAGGAACTCCCTCTCGGCGATCGCCACCTGCCCCTCGCAGGAGGTGCCGTCCTCCCTGTCGGTGAACCAGGCGACCCGCCGGCCCCGGTGCGTGAAGGTGAAGCGGCCGCGGTGGACCTGCACGACGCCGTCGGTGCCCCGGAACTCCACGCCGAAGCCGTCCTCGTGGGTCACCGTCACGCCGTTCGCGTACACGAGCGACGCCCCGCGCTTGGCCTCGGCCTTCTCCGGCGGACGCACCTCGACGGGACCGCTCGCATCCATCCCGAGGCCCCACTGCGCGATGTCGAGGTGGTGGGCTCCCCAGTCGGTGACCATCCCGCCCCCGTACTCGCGGAAGAGACGCCAGTCGGGGAAGAAGTCGTGCAGCCCGCGCGGGCTCAGCACCGAGCTGTAGGGACGCGCCGGGGCCGGCCCGAGCCACGTGTCCCAGTCGAGCCCGAACTCCATCGGCTCCTCGGGCAGGTTGCAGGGCACGGGGGGATCCCCGAAGCTCGTCACGACCCGCTCGAGCCGACCGATCGCCCCGTTGCGCACCAACTCGCACGCCACGCGGAACTCCTTCATCGAGCGCTGCATTGAGCCCGTCTGGAGCACCCGGCCGTTCGCGTCGACCGCTTTGATGACCTCGACTGCCTCGTGGATCGTCTCGGTGAGCGGCTTCTCGCAGTAGACGTCCTTGCCCGCGCGCAGGGCGGCGAGGGTGATGATCGCGTGCCAGTGGTCCGGCGTCGCGATGCACACCGCGTCGACGTCCCGGCGGGCGAGCAGCTCCCGGAAGTCGTTGTAGGCCACGCAGCCGGGCCGGCCCGTCGCGGGACGGGCCGCGTAGTGCGCGTCCACCCGGTCGCGCGCCGCCTCGCGGCGCGTGGTGTCGACGTCGCAGACCGCGACGACCTGGACGCCGTCCTCGTGGAGGAAGGAGTTCAGCAGGCCCCGCGACTGGATGCCCATCCCGATGAACCCGACGCCGATCCGGTCGCTCGGGGGGGTCCCGGCCGCCCAGATCCGCGAGGGCAGGAAGAAGGGCGCAGCGGCGACGGCCTTGATGACGTTTCTCCGGGTGGGCTTCATGGGTCCTCTCTCTCGCCCTGGAAGCTACCACGGGAGGCGGAGGTCCCGCCTCCGACGGATGCATCACCGCGTCCGGGCCCCGCGTTTGGCCGAGGACGCGCGGGGCCGGGCGTCAGGCCGCCGTCTCGACCGCCGGCCCGATCGGAAGCGTCGGCCGGCTCGACCGCGCGCGGGCCCGGCGCAGCGTCTGCGACGGGGACTCGCCGAACCGGCGGGCGTACTCCACCGCGAAGCGCCCCAGGTGGCCGAAGCCGCAGTCGTAGGCCACCCCGGTGACCGTGGTCCGAGGGCCGGCCGCCTCGAGGTCCGCCTTCGCCTGATCGAGGCGCACCCGCTTCAGCAACGACATGGGGGACAGACCGAGCTCGCGCCGGAGGACCCGGTGCAGGGTCCGGCTGCTCAGGCCCACGGTCGCCGCCAGGCGGTCCACCGACCAGGGCTCGGTGAGCCGGTCGAGAAGGAGCTCGGAGATGCACCCCGAGAGCGCCTGCACCGTCTGCGTGGACATAGAGGGATCCTCCGCGCCTTTTGTGGAGAAGCAGAGGATCCCCGATCCCGCGGGCCCGGGGGAACCTTCCCTTTGGTGAAGCCCCGTCGAGATCCCGAACCCGCTGATTGTGCTAGACCTAGACGCTCCGGCCCTCCGAAAGCCCCAGCCGCTCGGCGATCCTCGCGAGCTCCGCGGTCGACTGCGCGTGCAGCTTCGCCATGACCCGGGCGCGGTGCAGCTTGACGGTGCGCTCGACGATCCCGAGGTCGTGGGCGATCTGCTTGTTGAGCTCGCCCCGGGCGACCCGGATCCAGACCTCGCGCTGACGGTCGGAGAGCGACGCCGCCCGCGAGCGCAGGTCCGCGAGCTGCTCGTCCTCCCGGCGCCGGGCCGCGTCCCGCTGCAGGGCAGCGCGCACCGCGGCCAGGAGGCACTCGGCCTCGACGGGCTTCTGGAGGAAGTCGACGGCGCCCGCCTTCATCGCGCGCACGCTGGCCGGGACGTCGCCGTGCCCGGTCAGGAACACGATCGACGCCGGGCACCCTCTCCGCGCGAGCTGCTCCTGCACCTCGAGGCCGTTCGCCCCGGCCAGCCGCAGGTCGAGGAGGACGCAGCCCGCGAGCGCGGGCCCGGCCGCCGCGAGGAGCTCCTCGGCCGAGGCATACAGCGCCACCTCGTAGCCCTCGCCGCCGAGGAGCCGCGCGAGCGAGGTCCGCATCGACGCCTCGTCGTCGACGACGTGAACGAGGCCCCGCGCGGTCACGGGCGGCCCTCCGTCGGCCGAGCGGCGGGCAGGCTCAGCGTCATCACGAGGCCGCCCCCGGGCGGCGAGGTCGCCCTCAGGTGGCCGCCGTGCCGCTCCGCGATCGAGCGGCTGATGGCGAGGCCCACGCCGAGGCCGTCCGGCTTCGTGGTCACGAACGGCTCGAAGACGCGCTCGGCCACCGACAGGTCGAGCCCCGGCCCGTTGTCGCGCACCGAGAGCTCCACGCGACCGTCCTCCTGCCTCGTGGCGATCGCGATGCGGCGCGGGCCGTCCTGCCGCGAGAGGGCCTCGCAGGCGTTGACCACGAGGTTCACGACCACCTGGCCGAGCTGGACGCGAGCGCCCTCGACGGGAGGCAGGACCTCCGCGAGTTCGAGCCCGACCTGCACACGGTTGTCCTCGAGCTCGCGCCGGACGAGCGGGAGCATCTCCCGGACGAGAAGAGACAGGTCGACCGGGGCCGCCTCGCCCCCTCCCGAGCCGAGGAATCCCCGCAGGCCCTGGACGACCTCCGACGCCCGCATGCCATCCTCGACGATGTCGCGGAGGATCTGCTCGAGCTCCTCGGGGCGCTCCAGGTACCTGGGCAGGTTGCGCCGGCCGGCCTCCGCGTTGTTCACCATCGCGCCGATCGGCTGGCGCACCTCGTGCGCCAGCCCGGCCGCGAGCTCCCCCGCGAGCGCCGCGCGCGAGGAACGCTCGAGCTGCAGGCGCAGGCTCGCCACACGCTCGTCGGCCTGCCGTCGCTCCTCGAGGTCGCGCACCCTCTCGGCGTGCCGCCGCTCGATGGCGCCGATGCGCCGCCGCAGGACGGCCAGGGCCAGGAGGGCGCCGGCCGCGCCCGCACCCAGCCGAAAGGCCGTCGTCTGCCACCAGGCCGGGCGCACGTCGAGGACGACCGCGGCCGGGGCCGAGGACCACAGGCCGTCCTCGTTGCGCGCCTCGACGAGGAAGCGGTACGGGCCCGGGCCGGGAGGAGACCAGTCGACGCTGCGCTCGGCCCCGGCGTCCACCCAGTCGGCGTCGAGGCCCTCGATCCGGAAGCGGAAGCGCATCTGCTCGGGGTACAGGAGGTTGAGCGCCGCGTAGCTCACCCGCAGCCTCGCGGTGAGCGGCGGGACCCGCACCTCCGGCCCGAGGGGTAATGCGAGGTCGCCGGCCCGCACCTCCTCGATGCGGACGGCCGGCGGCGTCGTGTTGTAGGGGAACGCCCGGGCGTCGAGCCGGACCGCGCCGTCGATCGTCCCGAACCACAGGTGGCCGTCGGCATCCGCGAAGCCGGCCGGGCTCCCGAAATTGGCCTCCGGCACGCCCCGCTCGGGACCGAAGACCACGGGTTGGACGCCGCGCGCTCGCCCGTCGGCGACGGCCTCGAGGTCGGCTCTCGCCACCACGGCGATCCCGCGGTTGGTCGAGATCCACAGGCGCCCCCGGCCGTCGTCGAGGATCCTCGAGATCGAGTTGTCGGGCAGGCCTTGGCCCACCGTGATGCGCGCGACGCGTCCTTCGCGCAGCCGGCCCAGGCCGCCCCCGTAGCTGCCGATCCACGCCGTGCCATCCGGGTCGACCAGGATGTCGCGCACCAGTCCCCGCGGCACGTTGGCCTCCGCCCCGACCCGTTGGCTCTGCCGTGGGTCGACGCGGAACACCTCGCCGTCGCCCCCGATCCAGAGAGCACCGTCGGGAGCGAGCGCGGCGGACATGAGCGGAACCGCGAGCCGGAGGAGATCCCGGAGGGGCTTACCCCCGGGCGACAGGAGCCGGACGCCGCCGGAACGGGACGCCACCCAGATCGAGCCGTCGGGGTTCGCGGCGATGGGCCCTTCGTCGGGCGGAAGGTCGGCCGCGACCAGCCGCGCCTCGCGGCCCTTCGAGCCCGCAAACCGGAACAGGCGCGTGCCCGAGCGGACCCACACCCCGCCGTCCGGATGGGACGCGAGCGAGAGGCCGCAGGGCGGCAGGGGAGCGCCGGGCGGAGGGTCGGGGAGCGGTATCGGCCGAGCGCCCCCGGATCGATCCAGGTGGAAGAGGGTCCGGCAGCCACTCGCGAGGAAGGCCCCTCCGTCGCCGGCCGGAGCCAGCGCGGCGATCTCCTCTCGTCTCGAGACCGTGCCAAACCGGCGAGTCGGCAGGCGGTGGACGCGCAGGAGACCTCCGCCGGCGCTGCCGATCCACAGGGTGCCGTCCGCGTCGCGCCGGAGCGACCGGACGGACGGCGGGGTCGGGAGCGGGAGAGACACCGAGCTGCGTCGCCAGGAACCATCGGGACGCTGCTCGAGGCGGAAGACACCGACCGCTGTGGCTGCCCAGAGGGCGCCGGCACCGTCCGATTCGATGGCCTCGACCTTGCCCTCGAAGCGGGGACGAATCTCCAACCGCACCAGCTGGCCGCCGACGAGGGTGCCGATCGCCCCCCGCAGGCCCACCCAGAATCCACCTCCGGGCCGGGCCACGAGCGTGGCCTCCCGCTCGGAGATCGGCACCCGGGCTCCCGGCTCTGCGCCGGCCAGGCGGACGAGGTCGTCACCCCACACGGTCCAGGCGTTGCCCTCTTCGTCCGACGCGAGCGCGTGGCGGGTGCCCGGCGAGCCCGTGCCGTCGAGGATGCGCTGCCAGCCACGCCTCCCGTCGGTTCGCCACAGGCTCCCGTCCTCCAGCTGGCAGAAGACCGTCCCGGAGCGGTCGACGAGCAGCCCGAGAGCATCGAGCGAGGGCGCCGCGGGCGGAACGAGCAGCGTGCCTCGGCCGGCCTCGACGCGCCCGAGGTGCCCCTGCTGCGTCAGGAAGAAGAAGGAGTCCCGTCCCGCGGGCGCGAGCGCGACGATGCGATTGGC
Source organism: uncultured Acidobacteriota bacterium (assembly GCA_964561785.1). Taxonomy (GTDB): domain Bacteria; phylum Acidobacteriota; class Vicinamibacteria; order Fen-336; family Fen-336; genus DATBSL01. The sequence goes on from CAZLRF010000041.1 coordinate 29,368, forward strand.
CGGCAGGTCGTCGTCGGAGGCCATGTCGAGCACGTGGAAGCCGTGGCCGTCGAACCGCGCGAGCCCCCCGAAGGTCGCGAGCCACAGCTCTCCGTTGGGCAGGATCAGGATGTCGGTGACGCTGTTCTGCGGCAGGCCCTGCGCCGTCGTCCACCGCGCGATGCGGTACTCGCCCGGCTCGGGGCCGGTTCGCCCGGGCGCCTCGGAGCCCGCTCCGGGGCTCGCGACGACGGCCAGCACGGCCGACAGGGACACGGCAGAGGTCGCGCGGAAGGAGCCTCGCATGCGTTCTGGTGCTCCGGCGCCGGTATTCTTCCCGTTCGGGAGCGACTTGTACAGGCGACGCTCGCCCCGCCTATACTCGGGGCCTTGAGCCTCTCGAAGCGGATCCTCGTCGGTCTCGCCGCCGGCGTCGCGCTCGGCCTCTTCCTCGGGGACAAGGCCGCGTTCCTGGACCTGCCGGCCCGGGGCTTCGTGCAGCTGCTCCAGGTCACCGTGCTCCCCTACGTCGTGACGTCCCTCGTGGCCGGGGTGGGGGGCGGTACGGCGGCCCAGGCGCGCCGGCTCGCGACGAAGGGCGGGCTCGCTCTCGTGCTCCTGTGGGCGCTCAGCCTCGCCCTCGTCTTCCTGAGCCCCCTCGCCCTGCCCCCGGAGAAGGGGGGCTCCTTCTTCGCGACGACGGACGTGTCGAGCGAGCCCCGGATCGACTGGCTCGACCTCTACATCCCCTCGAACCCGTTCCGCTCGCTGGCCAACAACGTCGTGCCCGCGGTGGTCGTGTTCTCCATCCTGCTCGGCGTCGCGATCCTCGGGCTACCCGGCAAGGAGCGGATCCTCGGCCCCCTGGTCCTGGTGAACGACGCGCTGGGCCGAGCGGGCGGCCTGCTCGTCAGGCTCACCCCGTACGGGCTGTTCGCCATCGCCGGCCACTCGGCGGGCACGCTCCGCCTCGAGGAGTTCGAGAGGCTGCAGGCCTTCCTGCTCGTCTACGTGGGCCTCGCCCTGATCCTGACCGTGTGGGTCCTGCCGGGGCTCGTCTCGGCGCTGACCGGCCTGTCCTACCGGCGGATCCTCTCGCTCGCCCAGGACCCGCTCCTCACCGCCTTCGTGACCGCGAATGTCTTCATCGTCCTGCCTCTCCTGGCCGAGCGGGGCAAGCAGCTCCTCGCGGACGCCGGCTTCGAGAAGGAAGAGGCCGACGAGGCGGCGGACGTCCTCGTGCCGGCCTCGTTCACGTTCCCCCACAGCGCGAAGCTGCTGAGCCTCGCCTTCGTGATCTTCGCCGGCTGGTTCGTGGGAGCGCCCGTGCCCACCCGCGAGTTCCCGACCCTGGCCGGGGCCGGCCTCCTCAGCCTCTTCGGCAGCCTCAACACCGCGGTGCCCTTCCTCCTCGACCTCGTGCGGCTGCCCGCGGACCTCTTCCAGCTCTTCATCGTCTCGAGCGTCGTCAACAGCCGCTTCGGCAGCGCCGCCGCCGCCATGCACACGTTCGCCCTCGCGCTCCTCGGCGCCCACCTCATGGCCGGGCGGCTGCGCGTCGACCGGCGGCGGCTCGCCGGCTTCGCCGTCTCGAGCCTCGTCCTCGTCGGGGGGTTCCTCGCGGGAAGCCGCCTCGTCCTCGCCCGGATTCTCCCCGGGCCGGAGGGGGCCAGCGCCGCCATCGATCGCCTGCGTCCGACGGGGGTCTGGGGTGTGCTGGCTCCGGTCGAGGTCCTCCCGAAAGCCGAGCCCGCGCCCTCGCCTCCCGCCCGCGGCCGGCGGATCGAGGAGATGCGGCGCCGGGGGAGCCTGCGCTTCGGTGTGACCGACGACGAGATCCCGTGGTCCTTCCGCAACGGCCGGGGGGAGATCGTCGGCTTCGAGGCCGACCTCGCCCACGCCCTCGCCGTCGACCTGGGCCTGAAGCTGGAGCTCGTGCCGGTCGGGCGCGACGAGCGCGAGGCGGCCCTCGCGAGCGGGGCGTGCGACCTGGCCGCGGGCCGCGTCCGGCCGGACCGGGCGATGGTCATGCTGTTCTCGCGCCCCATCACCGAGGAGGCCTGGGCCTTTCTCGTTCCCGACCACCGGCGCGAGCTCGTCGCGAGCCTCGCCCGCACGAGGCGGGAGGAGGGCCTCCGCGTGGCGGTGCTGGACGTGCCGGAGTGGATCCTCCGCGTGCAGGCCGTCCTGCCCCGGGCGGAGGTCGTCCCCGTGGGGACGATCCTCGAGTTCGCGACCGCGCCGCCGGGCCGCTTCGACGCGATGTACACCGGCTACGCGAGGGGCATCGCCTACAGCCTGCTCTACCCGCAGTTCGCGGCGGTGGTGCCGTCCCCCGGCCTCGGCAGCGTCCCGATCGCCTTCACGGTCCCCGAGGGGGAGGAGGACCTGCTCCAACTCGTGAACGCGTGGATGGACCAGTCGAGAGCCAGCGGCCTCCTCGAGGCGAAGCTCGATTACTGGGCCCGCGGCAAGGGCGCGCGCGCCGAGGAGGGTCCACGGTGGTCGATCGGCCGGGACGTGCTCGGGTGGTGGAAGGGCTGACGGGCCCACGGGCCTGAGCGGCGGAGCCCCGCGGCGCGGTGGCGGGATTCGGATAGTCGCCCCTCCGGGCCGGTGCTAGCCTTGCGTGATCGGGGGTGTGTGCCGCCGCCCCACCGACCCGGGACACAGAAGACCAAGAGGAGCCTCGTCGATGCGATCTCTCGTCCTGACGACCGTCCGGCCGGTGGCCGTCGTCCTGGCCACGCTGTTCGTGGTCCCTCCCGCCTTCGCGCGGAACGTCACCTGCGAGAGCCGGGACTACCGCTACACCTACTGCCCCGTCCCGACGTACGGCGACGTGCAGCTCCGCAACGAGCGGTCCCGCTCGGCCTGCTACTACGGCCGCAGCTGGGGCTACGACCACCGCGGCATCTGGGTGGACCGCGGATGCCGCGCGGACTTCGCGGTCGACGAGGGACGCCGGGGGTCCTACAGCGGGTACGGCGGCTACCGCGACTACGGCTACGACGACCGCTACCGCAACGACGGAGGGAAGGCGGGAGCGGCCGTGGCGGGCGTCGCGCTCGGCGCGGCCATCGCCGCCGCCATCGCGTCGAGCAAGCACACGAACCGTCAGGACGACCGGGACGTCGCGCCGAACTGGCTGGTGGGCCGTTTCGAGGGCTACAACACCGAGCAGCACGTCGACGTCGCGATGCAGGTCTCGCCGAGCGGGGCCGCCACCGCCACCCTGCCCGGCGGCCAGCAGGTCTACGGCACGTACCGCGACGGGAGGATGGTCTTCGACGGCGTCGACTTCGACGTCGAGAGGACGGGCAGCGGGTTCACCCTCACCCAGAGGGACGACCGCAACAACGTCGTCGTCTACCACCGCGACCGCTGAGCGGCGCCACTCGACCCGGGAGCTGAAGACATGACCAGGACTTCCCTTCTGAGCGCCGGCCTCGGGGCCGGGCTGGGGTGCCTCCTCCTCGCCGCCGCGCCCGCGGGAGCCCAGGCGCCGGAGCGCGAGGCGCCGGCCCTGCGGGGCAGAGCCACCACCGTCCTTCCCACGCTGCCCCCGCCGACGAGCACGCTCGACGTCGTCCGGCGACGGGGCGTGCTGCGGGTGGGCGTCTCCACCTTCGTGCCGTGGGCCATGACCTCGAAGACCGGGGAGCTGATCGGCTTCGAGGTCGACCTCGCGAAGCAGCTCGCCGACGACCTCGGGGTGAAGGAGGAGCTCGTCCCGGCCGCCTATCCCAACCTGCTCGACGACCTCCTCGCCGACCGGTTCGACGTCATCGTCTCGGGCATGTCGATCACCCCCGCCCGCGCGCTCGTCGCCAACTTCTCGATCCCGGTCGGCGAGTCCTTCGTCCGGCTCGTGGCCAGCCGCGAGAAGGCGGCGGGGATCCGCACCGCGGCGGGCTTCGACCGCCCCGAGGTGACGATCGGGGTGCGCGCGGGCGCGATCGGCGAGGACGTCGCGAGGAAGGCTTTCCCGAAGGCGACGATCCAGAAGTTCGAGGACGTGGACGCCGCCCTCGAGGCCCTGCTCGCGGGGAAGGTCACGGCCTTCGTCGCCAAGAGCCCCGCTCCCGAGCTGCTGCTGGCCAAGGCAGGGAGCAGGCTGTCCCTGCCCCTCGCCGACCCCCTGGCGAGGAGCCGCGAGGCCTTTGTCGTGCGCAAGGGCGACCCCGACTTCCTCTCCTTCCTCGACACCTGGATCCGCTACCACGAGGACACGGGCTGGCTGGCCGAGAGGCACAAGTACTGGTTCGAGACCTTCGCCTGGGAGGACGAGCTCTAGTGAAGCCCCCCGTCCTCGTCCTCGCCGCCGCGACGTTCCTCGTTCCCGCGTGCAGCCGCACGGAGGAGGCGCGCGCGCCCCAGGACGCTCCGCCCCCCGCCACCGCCACTCCCGCCCGCCCCCAGGAGCCACCGGGCCCTCCGGCCCCGGAGGTCCAGCAGGCCGTGGCGGGCGTCCTCGACTCGGGCCGTCACCCCTGGCTCAAGTGGCCCGACGTCTCGGGGGTGCTCGAGGACCTCAAGGCCCTCTACGGGGCGGAGCCGGACGGGCTCTTCTGGCACGCCGGCGAGACGCCTCACCCCGCCCTCGCCGGCGCCCTCGAGGCGATCGCCGGAAGCGACGCGATGGGGTTCACCCCGGCCGACTACGACGCTGCGACCCTCGCCTCCCGGTGGAAGGAGCTGGCGGGAGGCGCCCCGGCGGCCTCCGACCGCGCCCTGTTCGACGTCGCCCTGAGCGCCTCCGCGATGCGTCTCCTCCAGTCGGCCCACTGGGGCCGGATCGACCCGCGCCTCGTCGGCTTCGACTACGACGTGAGGGAGAAGCGCCTCGACCTCGCCTCCCAGCTGCGTGCGGCGCGGGACGGCGGCGGCCTCGCCGCCGCGGTGTCGGCGGCCGAGCCGCAGTTCCCCGTCTACCGTCGCCTCGTGAAGGCTCTTGCCGAGTACCGCGCCCTCGCCGCCGCGGAGCCGGCCGCGGTGCCCGCCCTGCCGGCCGGGAAGAAGAAGGTCGAGCCCGGCCAGCCCTGGGCGGGCGCCACGGCCCTCGCCGAGAGGCTCCGGGCCTTCGGCGACCTCCCCGCGGACGCCCCCGCCCCGGGGGCGGCGCCCGACGGGACGCCTCGCTACGACGGCGCCCTCGTGGACGCCGTGAAGCGCTTCCAGGCGCGGCACGCGCTCGAGCCGGACGGTGTGATCGGCGCCGGGACGCTGGCGGTCTTCAACGTCCCCGCCTCCGCGCGGGTCCGGCAGCTCGAGCTGGCCCTCGAGCGCGAGCGCTGGCTCCCCGAGATCGGCAAGGAGCCGATGATCTTCGTGAACGTGCCGCTCTTCCGCCTCTGGGCCTACGACCCCGAGCACCCGGACGAGCCGCTGCGGATGAACGTCGTCACCGGGAAGTCGCTGGGCCACAAGACGCCGATTTTCACCGACGAGATGGAGTACGTGATCTTCCGGCCGTACTGGAGCCCGCCGCCGAGCATCATCCGATCCGAGATCGTCCCGAAGGCCCGGCGCGATCCGTCCTACCTCGACCGGCAGAACATGGAGATCGTGGCGAGCGGCAGCGAGACCGCCCCCGCCCTCCCCGCGACGCCGGAGAACCTCGACAAGGTCGTGGCCGGCAAGCTCTTCATCCGGCAGAAGCCCGGCGACAAGAACTCCCTCGGCCTCGCCAAGTTCATCTTCCCGAACTCCGAGAACGTCTACATGCACGGGACGCCCGCGCAGTCGCTCTTCTCGCGCGCCCGCCGCGACTTCAGCCACGGCTGCATCCGCCTCGAGGACCCCGCCCGCCTCGCCCAGTGGGTCCTGCGCCACGACGCGCAGTGGACGCCGGAGCGGATCGCGGCGGCGATGAACGGCGAGCGCCCCACCCAGGTGAACCTGAAGCAGAAGCTCCGGGTGATCCTCTTCTACGACACCGCCTACGTGGACTCGAAGGGCGTCGTGCACTTCGCCGACGACTACTACGGCCACGACGCGAAGCTCGAGAAGGCCCTGGCGGCCGGCTACCCCTACCCGCGCAAGAGCTGAGGAAGACGAATCCATGCTCAAGAAGACGCTGCTGGTCGCGCAAGTCGCGCTCCTTGCCGCTTCCGCGGGCGCCGAGTTGAAGAAGCTCGTGGACGTCGAGGGCATCGGCCCCGCGAACGCGGCGAAGCTGGAGAAGGCGGGGGTCGCGACCTCCGAGGAGCTCCTCGAGAAGGGAGGCACCCGGGCCGGGCGCGACCGCCTGGCCGCGGCCACCGGCCTGAGCGAGGGGCACATCCTCAAGTGGGTCAATCGCGTGGACCTCTCGCGCGTGAAGGGCGTGGGCACGCAGTACTCGGACCTGCTGGAGGCCGCCGGGGTCGACACGCCGAAGGAGCTGGCGCGGCGCAACGCGGCGCATCTTCACGAGCAGCTCTCCGCCGCCAACGAGAAGAAGAAGCTGGTTCGGGAGCTGCCGTCGGTCTCCCAGGTGGCGGCGTGGATCGACGAGGCGAAGGCGCTGCCGGTCCGGGTCGAGTACTGAGCGCGGCGGGCGGCGTCTCCGCGTGATCGAGTCACTGCAAGGGGCCGAGGGTGCGACCCTCGGCCTCCTCGTCGTCGGCCTCGCCGTCGCGTTCGGCTTCGAGTTCGTGAACGGCTTCCACGACACGGCGAACGCGGTGGCGACCGTCATCTACACGCGCTCGCTCCGGCCGGGCCCGGCCGTCGTCTGGTCGGGCCTCTGGAACGCCCTCGGCGTCCTCCACGCCGCCGCGACCGGCCTCGTGGTCGCGTTCTCGATCGTCCACCTGCTGCCGGTGGACCTGCTCGTCTCGCTGGGCCCCCGCTCCGGCCTCGCCATGGTCTTCTCCCTGCTGCTGGCGGCGGTACTGTGGAACCTCGGCACCTGGTTCCTGGGCCTGCCCGCCTCGAGCTCGCACACCCTGATCGGCGCCGTGCTCGGGGTGGGCCTCGCCGCCTCGATCGGGAGCCCGGGGGGCCTCGGCAGCGGGGTGAACTGGGCGAAGGCGGGACAGGTGCTGCTCTCGCTCGTGGTCAGCCCGTTCGTCGGCTTCGCGGCGGCCGCCCTCGCCCTCCTCGCCGCCCGTCGCGCGTTTCCCGCCCCCTCTCTCCACGAGCCCGCGCCCGCGGACCGGCCCCCGCCGCGCGGCGTGCGGGCCCTCCTCGTCCTCGCGTGCACGGGGGTGAGCTTCGCCCACGGCTCGAACGACGGGCAGAAGGGCGTCGGCCTCATCATGCTCATCCTGATCGGCATCCTCCCCGGCGGCTTCGCCCTCGACCTGGCCGCGGGACCGGGGCCGGTGGCGGCCGCGCTCGAGGCGACGCGCGAGCTCGACGCCGCGCTCGAGGCCGAGGAGACGGCGGGCCGCCGTGCCCTGCCCACCGGCTCCGGCGCGGCGCGGGGCCACGTGGATTGGCGCCACGTCACGCTCACCCGATCCCCCATCGAGGGCGAGGTCGCGGACCTCCGCCGGGAGCTCGCCTCGATCCGGGGCCGGCTGGAGGGCCGCGCGCGCCTCGCCGACGTTCCCCCCGACGAGCGCTGGCCGCTGCGCGCCGAGATCCTCCGCGTGCGGCAGGCGCTCGTCGACTTCGAGTCCCACCATGCCCACGCGCTCGCCCCGGGGACGCGCGACCGGCTGCTCGACGGCGAGCGACGCCTCCTCCGGTTGACCGAGTACGCCCCCCGCTGGGTGCCGATCGGCGTGGCCCTCGCCCTCGGGATCGGGACGATGGTGGGCTGGCGCCGGATCGTCGTCACCGTGGGCGAGAAGATCGGCAACACGCCCATGAGCTACGCCCAGGGCACCGCGGCGCAGCTCGTCACCGCGGGGACGATCCTCGCGGCGGACGTCGCCGGGGCGCCGGTCAGCACCACCCACGTCCTGAGCTCGGCGGTCGCCGGGGGGATGGCGGCAGGCGGCTCGGGCCTCCAGGCGGCGACCATGAGGAACATCGCCCTCGCCTGGCTCCTCACCCTGCCCGCGAGCCTCTTCCTCGGCGCCCTGCTGTTCCTCGCCTCCCGCGCAGTCCTCGGGTAGCCCCGGTGGCACGATTCGGACAGCGGGCTGCCGGAGGGCGGGGATAAGCTGAGGCGGCTGAAAACACTAAGGAGGAGCAACGTGCGCAGGATCGGGACGACTCTCTCGGCGCTGGCGGTTCTCGCCGTCCTCGCGTGGCACCCGGGCCCCACCGCGGCCCAGGCGAAGGGCCCGGCATTCGACTGCTCGAAGGCCCAGGGCGAGGTCGAGCAGCTCATCTGCAGGGACGAGGGCCTGGCTGCCCTCGACCGCAAGCTGGACGAGGTCTACAAGGCGGCCCTCGCCAAGGCCCGCGACGACGTGCCCCGGTTCCTCCGGACCGAGCAGCGCGGCTGGATCGGCGGGCGCAACGAGTGCTGGAAGGCCAAGGACGGCACGTACCTCACCGCGAGCTGGCAGGCGAGGAACGTCCGTGAGTGCGTCGAGGGCAACTACAAGATCCGGATCTCGGAGCTGCAGGCGCTGATGCAGCTCGTCCCGCCGAAGGGCCCCGTCTTCTACGCTTGCGACGACAGCTTCGGGGAGGTGGTCGCGACGTTCTTCGAGACCGATCCCCCGACCGCCCGGCTGGAGAGGGGCGACAAGACGATGACCGTCTGGCTCGTCCCCGCGGGAAGCGGGTCGAAGTACGAGGGCCAGAACGTCGAGTTCTGGACGAAGGGCAAGGAGACGACCGTCACCTGGCTCGACTCGAAGATGACGTGCACGGCGAAGTGAGCCCCGGGAGGCTCCGTCGCGGGCGGGAGACGATGTCGGCTCGATGAGCACGGGTCCTTGAAGAGGGCGCTCCTCCTCGTCGTCGCCGGCCTTCTCCTCGCCCCCGGGGCTCCAGCCGACGCGGGCCAGGCCGAACCTGCGGACCGGATCGCACGGTCCCCTCCGGACGACGGGCGAAGGACCGTCCGGCGCTTCCCGGCCAACGTCCTCCGAGCGGCGGTGGGAGTCCTCCACGCCGACAACGTCGGGCCCCTCCTCGCCGGCGGCACCGCGACCGCCGCGGGATCCCTCTTCGACGACGACGTGGCGGCCTGGGTCGCCGACCCCGAGCACGGCTTCGGGAACTCGCTGGAGGACGGCGCCGCCCCCGAGCTCGTTGGCCTCGCGGTGGCCGGCGTCTTCACGGCCGGGCGGCTCTCCGAGAGGCCGCGCTTGCGGGCGGCGAGCTACGACCTCCTCGACGCCTTCCTCGTGAACTGGGCCTGGACGAACGTCCTCAAGGCGGCCGTCGGACGGGAACGCCCGAACGGCCAGGACGAGAAGTCCTTCCCTTCCGGCCACGCCTCGAACGCGTTCGCCCTCGCCTCGGTCCTCGGGCGTCACTACGGCTGGAAGGCCGGGGCCCCCGCCTACGCCCTCGTCGCGGCGGTGGCGGCCTCGCGCCTCCAGCGCGACAAGCACTACCTGAGCGACGTGATGGCGGGAGCGACGCTCGGCTACGTCGTGGGGCGCACCGTCGTGCGGGTGAACTCCCGGCCGCCCGACGAGCGGGGACCGCAGGTGAGCGTCCTTCCCGTGGTCGGCCGGCGGACCCGGGCGGTCGCGGTCGCCCTCACGTTCTAGGTCGCCCCGGACCGCCGGGCTGGCAGACTCCGGATAGCGCCGGGGGTGGGCCCGGCGCTATCCTTCCCGCACCGAAAGGAGAGGCCATGGCCGTCGAGAAGCCCGGGGGAGTCGTTCGCCGTGCCCTCGCCGCCGCCGTTCTCGTCGTCGCGGCCGCCTGCGCCACGAACCCCGCCACCGGGCGCCGCGACCTCATGCTGATCGGCGAGGGCCAGGAGATCGCCCTCGGCAAGCAGGAGGACGCGAAGGCGGTCGCCGCCTACGGGACCTACCCGGACGACGCCCTGGCCCGGTGGGTCGAGTCGCTCGGCCTCGCCCTCGCGGCGCGGAGCGAGCGGCCCACCCTGCCCTGGAGCTTCCGGCTCGCCGACGACGCCGCGGTCAACGCGTTCGCGGCGCCCGGCGGGTTCATCTTCGTCACCCGCGGCATCCTCGCCCACCTCGACTCCGAGGCCGAGCTCGCGATGGTGATGGGGCACGAGGTCGGGCACGTCACGGGCCGCCACCTCGCGCGCCAGCTGAGCCAGCAGCAGCTCGCGACGCTCGGCCTGGGCGTGGGGATGATCGCGGTGCCCGAGCTGCAGCGCTACGCGGGCCTCGGCCAGACCGGGCTCGGCCTCCTGTTCCTCAAGTTCGGGCGCGACGACGAGCGGGAGGCCGACGACCTGGGCCTGCGCTACGCGCAGCGGCTCGAGTACGACCTCGCGCAGGGGGCGCGCGCCTTCCGGATGCTGGACCTGCTGGCTCGGCAGGAGCCGGGCGGACGGATGCCCTCGTGGCTCTCGACCCACCCCGACCCCGGCGACCGGTACCGCCGGTTGCTCGCCGCGATCGAGCCGGCACAGCTGCGCGGCGGCAGGGTCGAGCGCGAGAGCTACCTCCGCCGACTGGAGGGAATGACGTTCGGCGAGAACCCCCGCGAGGGCTTCTTTCGGGACGGGGCCTTCTACCACCCGGACCTGCGCTTCCGGCTGCAGGTGCCGCGGGGGTTCCAGACGCGGAACACGAAGCAGGCGGTGCTGGCGGCCAGCCGCGAGGGCGACGCGGTCTTCCAGCTCACCCTCGCCCGGGACCGCTCCGCGGAGGAGGCGGCCCGCGCGTTCTTCCGCGACAGCGGCCTGCGCGCGGTCGACGCGCGGCGCACCGGCCTGAACGGCCTGCAGGCGGTGGCCGGGGGCTTCGAGGGCGTGTCCGGCCAGACCCGGATCAGCGGGGCGGCCGCGTTCGTCGAGCACGAGGGCCGGGTCTTCCAGCTCGTCGGCTACGCGGGGGCCTACGACTGGCCCCGCTACCGCACGCTGCTCGCCGGGGCCATCGGCTCCTTCTCCCCGCTGCGCGAGCGTTGGGCTCTCGAGGCCCAGCCCCGCCGGCTGAGCGTGGTGGCGCTCGACCGCGACATGACCCTCGCCGAGTTCACGCGCCGCTACCCTTCGACCGTGCCCGACGCGACGATCGCGCTCGTCAACCAGCTCGAGCCGGGGGACACCCTCGCCGCGGGCCGACTCGTGAAGCGCGTGGCGGGTGGGGAGTCGTGGCATCAATCGGATAGCGCGGTCCCGGGGGACGGGCTATCAAGGGCTTTCGCCGACTGGAGGAAGACATGGCCATCGCCAAGGTGACGGAGATCATCGCCTCGTCCCCGAAGAGCTTCGAGGACGCGATTCAGCAGGGGGTCGCCCGGGCCCACAAGACGCTGAAGAACGTCCGCGGGGCGTGGATCGCGGAGCAGAAGGTGCGCGTCGACAAGGGCAAGATCAAGGAGTACCGCGTGACGATGCGGGTCACGTTCGTCCTGAGCGACTAGCTCTCCCGCTTCCGGGAGCCACTCGTCCCGGAGGGCGGCCGTCGCCACGTGCACCATCCCGCATGACTGCTCGGGCTCCCGAAGTGTCCGTGTCTCGGGTCGACGACGCGGTCGTCGTGCGCCTGGCCGGCGCGTGGCGCCTCCGGGACGGGCTGCCCCCGAGGGCCGATCTGGAGAAGGCCCTCGCCGCGTCCCCGCCGCCCCACCTCCTGCGCCTCGACACCGCGGGCGTCGAGAGCTGGGACACGGCCCTCGTCGCCTTCCTGGCCGCGGCCCGCGACCTGGCCGAGCGCCACGGGGTCTCTTTCGAGAGGACGGGAGTGCCCGAGAAGGCGCGGAGGCTCCTCGATCGAGCCCCTCGCGCGGGGGCGCCGGCCGTGTCTCCGCCGGACACCCTCGTCGAGGAGATCGGCGCGTGGACCCTCGAGTGGGGAGGCAGCCTCGACGAGAAGGTCCGCTTCGTCGGCGCGACGGCCGTCGCCGTCGCCCGCGCGCTGCTCGGGCGCGCGCGCCGGCTGCGTCCGCGCTACCTGCTCCGCCTTCGCGAGGCCGGCGTCGAGACGCTTCCCGTGGTGGCCCTGATGGGTTTCGCGATCGGCGCCGTCCTCACCCTCATCGCGGTCGGCCAGTTCCAGAAGATCGGGGCCACCGGCCTCGTCGCGCGCCTGGTGGCCATCACCGTGCTGCGCGAGATGGGGTCGCTCATGGTGGGCATCGCGGTGGCCGGGCGGATGGGCTCGGCGGTGGCGGCCGAGATCGCGACGATGGTGGCGAACCAGGAGGTGGATGCCCTGCGTGTCATCGGGGTCGACCCCCTCGACTACCTCGTGGCGCCGAGGGTCCTCGCCCTCGCCGTGGCCGGAGTGCTCCTGGTGATCTACGCGAACGCCCTCGCCCTGGCCGGGGGCCTCTTCGCGGGCGTCGCCCTCGCCGGCCTTCCCGCCCAGGAGTACCTCGCGCGCAGCCTCGAGGTGCTCGGCTACAAGCACCTGCTCTCCGGCCTCGTCAAGGGGCTCGCGTTCGGGCTCGCGACCGGGCTGGTGGCGTGCTACCACGGCCTGCGGTCCGGCCGCACCCCGGGGGCGGTCGGGCTCACGGTGCGCCGGGCGGTGGTCGGGGCGGTGGTCGGTGTCGTCCTCGCCGACGCCGCGATCACGCTGGTCTTCAAGTGGGTGCGGTTCTAGCCGTGGCCGCCCCCCGCCCGCGGATCGAGGTGCGCGGCCTCGCGATGACCTCGCGCGGCGAGATCGTTCAGCGCGGGCTCGACTTCGAGATCGGCGAGGGCCGGGTCTTCGCGATCACCGGGGACGCCGGCAGCGGCAAGAGCCTCCTCCTGCGCCACCTCGTCGGGCTGGAGCGCCCGGCGGAGGGCGAGGTGCTCTTCGACGGCGAGAGCCTGTGGACGGGCGGGGGCGACGCCCGGGAGAAGCTGCGGCGCCGCTGCGGCGTTCTCTTCCAGGGGGCGGGCCTGCTCTCGGGCGCGACGCTGCTCGAGAACGTGGCCCTGAAGCTGCGCGTCAACACGGCTCTCTCGGACCGCGACGCCGACGAGGTGGCCGCCATGAAGCTCGCCCTCGTGGGCGCGGGAGGCCACGAGGGGCGCTACCCGTTCGAGGTGGGGGAGGCGGTGCGGGCGCGAGCCGCCGTCGCCCGGGCCACCGCCCTCGACCCCGAGCTGCTGTTCTTCGACGAGCCCACCGCGGGACTCGACCCGCTCGGCGCCCGGCGCGTGGACGACCTCGTCCTCGAGCTGCGCGAGAGGACCGGCGCCACCGTGGTCCTCGCGTCGATCGACGTCGAGGCCCTGCTCGCCCTCGCCGACGACGCCGTGTTCCTCGATTCGGAGAGAAGAACCATGATCGCCAGGGGACGCCCCTCGGAGCTCAGAGACCGCTGCCCGGAGCCGGAGGTCCGGGCCTTCCTCACGCGGGGACGGCCGTGAGCGCCGCCCACGCCCGCAACCGCGTCGTCGGCCTCTTCGTGATCGGGGCGCTCCTCCTCCTCGTGGCGGGGGTGTGGGCGATCAGCTCGGGGCGCCTCTTCGGCCAGTGGCGCACCTGGGTGGTGTTCCTGCCCGGGGCCGCGAGCGGGCTCAAGGAGGGCGCCCCCGTGACGATGCGGGGCGTCCAGGTCGGCCAGGTCGAGGACCTCCAGCTCTTCTTCACCGGCGAGGGGCACCGGGTGGGCATCATGGTGGTGATCCGCGTCCGCCGGGGCCTGATCAAGAACCTCGCCGGCGTCGCGGTGGCCGCCGGCCTGAGCGACGCCGAGCTCCTCCGGCGGCAGGTGGCGGAGGGCCTGCGCGCCGAGGTGAAGTCCTCCAGCCCGGTCGCGGGCCAGAAGTCGATCGAGCTCGACTTCCACCCCGACCGGCCCGCGCGCTTCTCGGGGATCGAGACGCGCTGGCCCGAGGTGCCGACCGCCCCGTCCGGCCTCGAGATACTGGAGGATAAGATCGAGGCTACGCTCCACGACATCTCGGACATCCCGGTCAAGGAGGTGGTCGCCCAGCTCCGGGACACCCTGGCGGGCGCGCAACGCCTGCTCGACTCCGGGGACCTGCACGGCACCCTGGCGAACCTGCGCGTCGCCGTCGCCTCGGCGGATCGGACCCTGAAGAGCGTGGACGGCACCCTCGGCGGCGTGAACGGACTGGTCGGAGACGCGCGGGCGACGATGACCAGCGCGAACGAGACCGTGCGCTCGCTCCGGACGGCGGTCGACGGCATCAACCGGACGCTCGAGACGGTCGACCGCAACGTGGAGCGGACCGCCGACACCCAGCTCGAGGCTGCCCGGACCCTCGACGAGATGCGCGAGACGATGACGTCCCTGCGCTTCCTGATCGACACCCTGCAGCAGCACCCGGAGTCGCTGCTCCAGGGCAAGCCCAAGCCCGAGGAGAAGAAGTGATGCGCCCCCGAACGAACCTCGTCCTCCTCGTCCCCCTCGCGGCGCTCGCTCTGCTGCCCGGTTGCCTGAAGCGGTCGCCGATCGCCGAGACCTGGGTCCTCGACCCCGTCGCCGCCCGGGGCGCCTCTTCCCCGGACGAGAAGGCGGTGGCGGTGGTCGGCGTCCTCAAGGTGGCCGTGCCCGGCTGGCTCGAGCGGCCCCAGGTGGCGACCCGGAGCACGGACGGCGCCGTGGTGGCCGACGAGTACGCGCGCTGGGGTGAGCCGTTCGCGCGCGGGGTCCAGCGGGTCCTCGTCGAGAACCTCGCCGCCCTCCTCCCCGACCGGAGGGTGGTGGCGGCGCCGTTCCCGCCCAGCACCCCCGTCGATCACCGGGTGGACGTCACGATCTCCGAGGCCGCACGCCAGGCCGACGGCTCCGTCCTCGTCGAGGCGCGCTGGGCGCTCGTCGGCCGGCGGGGGGAGACCCTCGTCCAGCGTCGGTCCTCGCACCGGGCGACCCCCGCCGCGGGGGTCGCCGGCGCCGTCGCCGGCACCAGCGAGGCGCTCGGGGCGCTCAGCCGGGACGTCGCCGAGGCCCTCCGTGCGCTGCCCCTGCCTCCCCCCGGAGAGGACGCGGCGGCCCGGAAGTAGAGGCCGGGAGCGGTTCGGGAGGAGCCCATGGACCAGCCGAGCGGAGACAGAAAGAAAGCGCCGTCGGAGACCGAGCGGCTCATGCGCGGGGTCTTCTACGGCACCGTCGTCCTCGTCGTCTGGCTGCTGTGGAAGGTCCTGCAGCCCTTCGCGCTCGAGATCGGCTGGGCGGTGGTGCTGGCCATCTGCCTGAACCCGATCCGTGACCGCCTGGCCGCGCGGACGGGCCCGACGCGGGCCGCGCTGCTGATCGTGCTGGGCGTCCTGCTCCTGGTCGTCCTCCCCACCGTCTTCGTCGGCCACACGCTTTACACCGAAGGGGCGGTCGGCGTCGAGTACGTCCAGCACAAGCTGCACGACGAGGGCGGGCCGGCGGGCCTCTTCCACCACCTGTGGGAGTGGGCTCGGGGCAAGGTCCCGCAGCTCCCCGACGAGCGGACCGTGCTCTCGGGCGTCTCGGCGAGCGTGGGGAAGCTCCTCGAGCTGGTGGCGAGCCGGGCGGGCTCGATCCTCGCGAGCCTGTTCGGGTTCGTGCTCTCGATGGTGATCATGCTGTCGATCCTGTTCTTCCTGGTGCGCGACGCGCCCCAGTTCACCCGGGCGCTCCGCCGGGTCATGCCCTTCGAACCGGAGAAGAACGAGCACTTCGTGGCGATCACGGAGGAGCTCGTGTCGGCGAGCGTGACCTCGACGCTCGTGATCGCGGCCGTCCAGGGGCTCATCACCGGAATCGCGCTGGTGCTCCTGGGCGTGCCGGGCGCGCTGCTCTGGGGCGTCATGACCGCGATCCTCTCCTTCCTGCCGCTGGTCGGAGGGGCGCTCGTGTGGGCGCCGATCAGCATCTGGCTCGCGGTGACGGGCCACCTCGGCAAGGGCATCGTCCTCGCGCTCGTGGGCCTCGTGATCCTCGGGAACGTGGACAACGTCGTCCGCCCGCTGCTGCTCTCCGGCAAGTCCAAGCTCAACACGCTGTTCCTGATCGTGAGCCTCATGGGCGGCGTGAGCGCCTTCGGCTTCATCGGCATCGTGCTCGGGCCCCTCGTCGCGGTGCTCGCCACCGCGATCATCGAGAGCTACTTCGCGCGGCCGCTCGAGGAGCTGACGGCCCCGGCGGGAGCCGACCCCCGCCCCGCAGCCGAGGCCGGCTCGGCCTCGACCGACTCCCCGCCGGCCGAGCCCGGAGCCTGAACACCGGGCTGGCAGGTTTCGGATAGCCGTCGGGGCGCATTCCGGCCATCCTTGGGTCTTCCGGGAGGATCGATGGATACGAGGACGAAGAGGGCGGCGGGCCTCGGCCTGGCCGCGTTGCTCGCCGCGTCCCCGGCACGGGCCCAGCTGGTGAGCAGCGACGAGGCCCAGGCCCGGCGGCAGTGCATCGACGAGGCCGGGCGTCGCGGATGGCAGGTCGAGGAGGTCGTGGGTTTCCGCGCGACCGGCGGGGGACGCTACGACGTGAGCCTGCGCGCGACCCAGCGCGGGACGGGCCGCGAGGTCGCGTGCGCGTGGGACGGGTGGCGTGCCACGGTGACGGAAGGCGTGGCGCCCGGCCTGCCGCCCGGCTCCCCCGGCTATCCGACCTCTTCGTCGGCGCTTTGCGAGCAGGCCCTGCGGGATCGGGTCGAGGCCGACGCCCGGCGCCGCGGCTTCCGCTCCGGGGACGTGCGCCTGCGGCCGGGCCGGACATTCCCGACCACGAGCGGCGAGGAGGGCCTCCTCGGCGAGGGCGACTTCCGCTTCGGCAACCGGGGCTTCGAGCGGATGACGTGGCAGTGCCGGGTGAACACGCTCTCCGGGACGGTCGCGGGCACGCGCTACGTGCCCCACGCGGGCGGCACGACGCGCCGGCTGCTGTGCGAGTCGCGGGACGGGCAACCCCGCACCTGCACCGCGCGGGTGGCGGGCGACGTCCGCCTGACCCGCCGCACGAGCAGCTCCCGGTGCGACGAGGGGCGCAGCTGGTGGTGGACGCTCGACGGCATCACGGTGACCGAGGGTTGCCGCGCCGAGTTCGAGTACCGCGAGCAGGGGAGGGAGCTGTGACGCCCGCCCGCCTCGCGGCGCCGCTCCTGCTCGCCGTCCTCGCCGCCGCGCCTCCCGCCGCCTCCGCCCAGGCGAAGGACGTCGAGTCCTACGCGGCGTGGATCGCCGAGATGAAGGCGGCCGAGCGGGGGCCGTTCTCGCAGATCCGGTGGTTCTGCAAGGACGGCTCCGTCCTGCCCCCGAAGGCCTACGCCTGCGCCGAGCGCGGGGGGGGCCACCAGCACGGCCAGTGGAGCGAGCGGACCGAGGCCCTGCGGGGCAGGGGCTACCTCGTCGGCAACGTCCTCGCCGGGATCGACGCCGAGGCCGCCGTCGCGCGGCCCGGCTTCCCCGACGAGCTCGGGCAGCTCCTCGTCGAGAGGTACCTCGTGGCCGTGGACGACGGCTGGATCTTCCGCCGCGCCCGCTTCTACCGGGGCGCGATCCAGGAGGAGGACGAGCGGGCCGGCGCGCGGTCGCTCCTGCTCGCGATGGCGGCGAGCCCGGAGTGGATCGGCCACCGCTTCGCCGCCCTGCGCACGGCGGCGCGCCTGCTGCCCCACGGCGAGGAGACCGCCTCGGTCCAGAAGGTGCGGCAGGAGGCGGCGGCCCTCTCGGACGCCGACCCCGGCTTCGCGTCGCTGCGGGCGAAGATCCACGGGACTCCGGAGGCGGCCGACGCCGGCCGCGTGCGCGCGTACGCCGCGAAGGCCCGGGCCGATCTGCGCCCGCGGTACGAGGCGCTCGCCGCCGCGATCGAGGCCGCCTACGCGCCGGCCCCGCTCGTCGACACCCTGGAGCGCGCGGCGGCCGCCCTGCGCGGCTCGCCCGAGGCGCGCGAGCGGCTGCGCGCGGAGGCGGAGCGCCTGCGCCAGGCGGGCTCGGACGCGCAGCGGCTCGCGGCCACCGGGGCGATCCTCGCCGAGCTGCGGGACTCGATCGGCCAGATCCGGGGCGCCTCGGACCGGCTCCGGCTCGTGGACCTGAGCCTCGCCGTCGAGGACGAGCACTTCCGGCTCGGCACGCTCCTGCGTCCCCAGCTCACGCACCTCAGCCGGGCGGCGCGGGCCTGGCTGCTGCGCGGCGGCGGCGAGGCGGCCTACGGCGCCGGCCTTGTCAACGCGCGCCAGCGGCGGGCCCTCGTCGCGAGCGAGCGGGCGCTCCCGGACGAAGCGCCGCTCGCCGCCTACCACGAGCGCCTCCACGAAGCGGCCCTCCTTCCCGGCTGGGCCACCCAGTCGCTGCGCATGCACTTCTTCGAGGCCATGCAGACGCTCACGCAGATCGAGCCGCGGGCCGACCTCTTCGTCCAGGACCAGCTGCGCGGGGGGCCTCTCTTCTTCTTCTCGGAGGTCCTCGACGGCCTCATGAGGGACGCGGACCGGCTCGCCGGCGTCGAGCGCCGCCTCTTCGGCCGCAGCGTCGGGACCGGCCTCAACGCCCTCAATCCCGGCCTCGCGCGAGGCGTGCTCCACACGAGCGCCGACGCGAAGAGCCCGGAGAGCTTCCGGCGGGACGGCGTGTACCTCCTCCCCGAGACGGTCTCCGAGCTACCCCCGGTCGCGGGCATCCTCACCCGCGGCGCGGGCAACCCCCTCTCGCACGTGCAGCTGCTCGCCCGCAACCTCGGCATCCCGAACGTCGCGGTGGACGCCGGGCTCGTGGAGGCGCTGCGCCCGCACGACGGGAAGAAGGTCGTCCTCGCGGTGAGCCGCGCGGGCGTCGTCCAGCTCGAGGAGGACGGCCCCCGGTGGGACGCCGCCTTCGGCGGCGAAGCCGCGCCGACCGCGGGCACGCTGGTCCGGCCCGACCTCCGGAAGCTCGACCTCTCGGTCCGCGACTTCCTGAGCCTCGACCGGCTGCGCGCCGCCGACTCGGGCCGGATCGTCGGGCCGAAGGCGGCCAAGCTCGGCGAGCTGCGCCACGCCTTCCCGGAGTCGACCGACCCCGGGGTCGCCATCCCGTTCGGCCTGTACCGCGAGGCGATCCTCGACCGGCCGCACCACGGAAGCGGGAAGACCGTCTTCGAGTGGATGAGCGCGGAGTTCCGCAAGCTCGAGGCCATGCCGGCCGGGTCGCCCGAGGAGCAGCGGGCCTCCGAGACCCTGCGGGCCGAGATCTACGACCTCGTCCGCACGACCGACCCCGGCCCCGAGTTCCGCCGGCGCCTGCGCGAGGCCATGGACCGCGAGTTCGGGGCGAGCTTCCGCGGCGGGGTCTTCGTCCGCTCCGACACGAACGTCGAGGACCTGCCGGGGTTCACCGGGGCCGGCATCAACCTGACGCTGCCGAACGTCGTGGGCTTCGAGAACGTGATGAAGGCCCTCGGCGAGGTCTGGGCCTCGCCGTTCTCGCCGCGGTCGTTCGCCTGGCGCCGCGGGAACATGACCGACCCCGAGCACGTGTACCCCGCCGTGCTGCTCCTGCGCACCGTGCCGTCGGAGAAGTCGGGGGTGATGGTCACCCAGGACCTCGAGACCGCGGACCGCAGCGTCCTCTCGATCGCCATCAACGAGGGGGCCGAGGGGGCCGTCGAGGGCCAGGCCGCGGAGACCCTCCGGGTGGACACGCGGGACGGCTCCGTGCGCCTCCTCGCCGCGGCCACGGCGCCCTGGCGGCACGTGCCCGTGCCGACCGGCGGCGTCGTCCAGCAGCGGACGAGCGGGGCCGAGGAGGTGCTGCACCCCGCCGAGATCGAGCAGCTCGTCGCGTTCTGGAAGGCGCTGCCGACGCGCTTCCCGCCGATCCTCGACGGCGAGGGCAAGCCCACCGCCGCCGACGTCGAGTTCGCGTTCGTGGGCGGCCGGCTGCACTTGCTGCAGATCCGGCCCTTCAACGAGAGCGCGAGAGCCCGCGGCAACGCCACCCTCCGCCAGCTCGACCGGGGCCTCTCGGCGCGCCTCGCCGAGACGACCGTCCGCATGAACGAGGTGCCCGCCCCGTGAGCGCCCGCGTCGCCGCCCTTCTCTGCGCCGCGCTCGCCGTCCCCGCCGCGGCGCCCGCCTACCCCCTGGACGGGTACGACTCGACCGGCATCCGCCGCCTCCTCGCCATCCGGCTCGTCCAGGAGGGCAAGCTCCCCGGCGGCAAGCAGCCGAGGGGCGCGCTCCTCGACCTCGCCGACGTCGACCTGCGCCTCCTCGGCCGCCGCGACCTCGTCGCCCCGAGCCCCGACCCGGCCTTCACGCGGCAGGTCGTGGACATCCTCGGGGCGGACGCCGAGGCCTACGGCCTCGCCGTGCTCGACCTCACCGACCCGGACCGCCCCCGCTACGCCGAGCACCGGGGCGACTACCGCCAGAACGTCGGGAGCGTGGGCAAGCTCGTGGTCGCCCTCTCCCTCTTCCAGGCGCTGGCCGACGCGTGGCCGGACGACCTCGCGAAGCGCACGGCCGTGCTCCGCGAGACCGTCGTGACCGCCGACCGCTTCTCGCAGTCGGACCACCACACCGTGCGCTTCTTCGACCCGAAGACGAGCCGTCTGGAGCGGCGAGCGATCCGCATCGGGGACGAGGGATCGCTCTACGAGTTCCTCGACTGGATGCTCTCCCCGAGCTCGAACTCCGCCGCCGGCATGGTGATGCGCGAGGCGATGCTCCTGCGGCAGTTCGGGAAGGAGTACCCGCGGCCGGAGGCCGAGATCCAGCGCTTCTTCGCGGACACGCCGAAGAGCGCCCTCACCGCCCTCTTCGAGCGGACCTTCGTCGAGCCCGTGACCCGCAACGGCCTGAACGTGGACCTCCTGCGCCAGGGGAGCGTCTTCACCCACCAGGGCAAGCAGGCCGTCCCCGGGGTCGGCGAGAGCTACGGCTCGGCCCGCGAGCTCACCCGCTACCTCGTGCTCCTCGAGCAGGGCCGGATCGTGGACGAGTTCTCGAGCCGCGAGATCAAGCGGCTCATCTACGTGACCGAGCGGCGCATCCGCTACGCCGCCTCGCCCGCCCTCGCCCCCTCCGCGGTCTTCTTCAAGTCGGGCTCGCTCTACCAGTGCAAGCCCGAGCCCGGCTTCGACTGCCGGCCCTATGCGGCCAACGGGAAGAACTACATGAACTCGGTCGCGATCGTCGAGCACCCGGCGGGCGCCCGGCGGCTCTACTACATGGTCACGATCGTCTCGAACGTCCTCCGCCGCAACTCGGCCTCCGTCCACATGGAGCTCGCGACGCGGCTGCAGAAGCTCGTCGAGTCGCTGCATCCGGTGGCGGCAGCGGGGCCGTCCCCGGGCGCCGCGCCGAGCGCGGGGGCACGGGCGGGCCGGTGAAGGGAAGAAGGCAATGCAACGACAGACTCGTGTGACGAGCGGCGCACGGGCCGCCGCGGCCGTCCTGGCGTCGGGAGCCCTGCTGCTCGCG
The DNA here is from genome assembly GCA_964561785.1 of uncultured Acidobacteriota bacterium. Taxonomy (GTDB): domain Bacteria; phylum Acidobacteriota; class Vicinamibacteria; order Fen-336; family Fen-336; genus DATBSL01. The sequence continues at coordinate 50,678 of CAZLRF010000041.1, forward strand.
TGCGGAGGGGGCCCGGAGAAGACTCCACCCCAGCCGACGGCCCAGCCGCTGGTGCAGTCGGCCGGCCCCGGTGGGACGGCGACCGCCCCCGCCGGCCCGCTCAGCGGCACGGAGTGGCGCCTCGTCGAGATCCAGTCGATGGACGACGCGGTGGGGACGAAGCGCCCGGACGACCCGTCGCTCTACACCATGCGGCTCGGGGCGGACGGCACCGTGAGCATGCGCCTCAACTGCAACCGGGCGAACGGGTCGTGGTCCGCCACGCCGAGCGCCGACCCCACGAGCGGCCAGTTCGAGTTCGGGCCCCTCGCCGGAACGCGCGCGCTGTGCCCGCCGCCGAGCCTCGACGAGGAGATCACGAGACAGGCGACCTACATTCGCGGCTACATGCTGAGGGACGGACGGCTGTCGCTGAGCCTCATGGCCGACGGCGGCATCTGGGTGTGGGAGCCGCTGCCGAAGGCGACGTTCGAGACGGAGCCCGACCCGCAGGTCGAAGCCGCCATCCTGAAGGCGTCGCCCTCCTACACGAAGGCGGTCGTCGACGCCGGGGATGGTGTCGGCAAGGGGCGCTACGCCTACGCCCGGGTCGACCTGGACGGGGACGGGAGAGACGAGGTGCTCGTCTACACCCTGGGCTCCATCTTCTGCGGCACCGGGGGCTGCAACTTGCTCGTCTTCGCCCCGGCCGCGGACGGGTACGCCCTCGTCAACGAGTTCCCGATCACCCAGAACCCCGTCGTCGTCTCGGAGAGCCGGACCGCCGGCTGGAACGACCTCTTCCGTCACGAGGCGGGAGGCGGGGCACCCTCCGCCTACGTCCGTCACGCCTTCGACGGCAAGCGCTACGCCCCGAAGGAGCGCACCCCGGGCAAGGAGGCGCCGGCGGGCCGGCGGCTGTTCGACGCGGACCTGACGTTCGACAAGGCATTCCCTCTCGAACCCCGCAGCTGAGCGGGGCGGGGTGGAGCAGTGACAAGGAGCGAATCGATGATCGACCGGAAGACGATCCACATGGAGATGGAGACGAAGCTCGCGGAGGGCCGGGCCGCCCTCGACAAGCTCAAGGCCCAGCTGAAGGAGAAGGGGCACGAGGCCCACCAAGACGTGGCCCACGCGGTCGCCGAGGCCGAGCGCACCCTCGAGAAGGGCAAGGTCCGCCTGGGCGAGCTGGCCGCGGCAACCGACGAGGAGTTCGAGAAGGCGTGGAGCGACACCAGGGACACGTGGCACAGCGTCTCCCACGACCTCGAGCACGGCTGGCACCAGCTGACCGACAAGGTGAAGACCTTTCTCGCCTGAGGAGACGACAGCCATGGCCTACGACGATCGCGACGA
>CAZLRF010000042.1:0-51424 GCA_964561785.1 uncultured Acidobacteriota bacterium
GGTCGACGCCGTCTTCGACAGCGTCTCCGTCGCCACCACCTTCAAGGAGAAGCTCAAGGAGGCCGGCGTCGTCTTCTGCTCGTTCTCGGAGGCGGTGAGGGAGCACCCCGAGCTCGTGCGGCAGTACCTCGGGACCGTGGTCCCCCACTCCGACAACTTCTTCGCCGCCCTCAACTCGGCGGTCTTCTCCGACGGGTCGTTCGTCTACGTGCCGAAGGGCGTGCGCTGCCCGATGGAGCTCAGCACCTACTTCCGCATCAACGCCTCGAACACCGGGCAGTTCGAGCGGACGCTGATCGTGGCCGCGGAGGGGGCGTACGTGAGCTACCTCGAGGGCTGCACCGCGCCGGTCCGCGACGAGAACCAGCTCCACGCGGCGGTGGTCGAGCTGGTGGCCCTCGAGGACGCGCAGATCAAGTACTCGACCGTGCAGAACTGGTACCCCGGGGACAAGGACGGCCGGGGCGGGATCTACAACTTCGTCACGAAGCGCGGCAAGTGCGCCGGCGCCCGCTCGCGGATCTCGTGGACCCAGGTGGAGACGGGCTCCGCGATCACGTGGAAGTACCCCTCCTGCATCCTCCAGGGCGACGACTCGGTCGGCGAGTTCTACTCGGTCGCGGTCACGAACAACATGCAGCAGGCCGACACGGGGACGAAGATGATCCACGTGGGCAAGCGCACCCGCAGCACGATCGTCTCCAAGGGGATCTCCGCCGGGCGCGGGCAGAACTCTTACCGCGGCCTCGTCCGGATCGGCAAGGCGGCCGACGGGGCCCGCAACTACTCGCAGTGCGACTCGCTGCTCATCGGCGACCGCTGCGGGGCCCACACCTTCCCCTACATCGACGTGCAGAACTCCACGGCCCAGATGGAGCACGAGGCCACGACCTCGAAGATCAGCGAGGACCAGCTCTTCTACTTCCAGTCGCGGGGGATCGGCTCCGAGGACGCGGTCAGCATGATCGTGAACGGCTTCTGCAAGGAGGTCTTCAAGGAGCTGCCGATGGAGTTCGCGGTCGAGGCCCAGAAGCTCCTCGGGGTGAGCCTCGAGGGCAGCGTCGGCTAGGAGCCGCGGCGCCGGGGCAGGATGTCCCGGTGGGCGCTCAGGACCACCCCGAGCCGCTTCTCGGGGAGCACGAGCGCCTGCGCGCGCCTCACCGTGTCCCTCGCGGTCCGGCGGGAGCGCACGACGTAGACGACGCCGTCGAGCCGCTCCTGCACCGCGAGGGCCTCGCGGGAGCCGACGAGCGGCGGCAGGTCCACGACCACGAGGTCGAAGACGCGCTCCGTCGCCGCGAGCAGCGCTTCGAGACGGGGCGAGGCGAGGGTGGACGGCGCTCCGCGGCCCGCGGCGAGGAGCCAGAATCCGTTCCGGCCGGAGCGCCTGAGCACGGGCACGTCGCTCCTCCCGTGGAGGAAGGCCAGCAGCCCGGCGGGCGCCGGGGAGAGGCCGAGGCGCTCGTCGAGGGCGGGGTGGCGGACGTCGCCCTCGATCAGCAGCACCCGCCCGGGCCCCTCGTCCGCCAGGGCCTGAGCCAGGCCCAGGGCCACCGTGCTGCTCCCCTCTCCGGCACACGCCCCCGCGACCCCGATCCGGCGCAGCCGCTTGTCGCGGCCGAGCGCGAGGAGCCTCTTCGCCAGCACACGGCACTGGCGTCCCGCCGCCGAGCGGCCGTCGAGAACGGCCCGCGCGACCGTCCCCGGGCGGATGGGCGCGCCGACCTCCTCCTCGAAGGCCGGGATCGTCTCGAAGACCGGAACCAGCGAGTCCCCGGCCGTCCCCGCAGGCCCGGCTGCGCTCACGCCTTCTCCTGCCGGGCGAGCCGCTCGTAGAAGCCGAGCCGCTCCAGCTCGACCGCGTAGCGTCGCGTGGCCTGGCGCACCGGCTCGACGACCGAGGTGGAGCCGTCCCCGATCAGCGCGGCGCCGAAGCGCGCGCACCACCGGGCCACCGCCCGCACCGCGCGTCGCGGCAGCCGGCCCGTCGAGCCCGGGGTCACGACCGCGCGCCCGTTCGCCGTCACCTCGAAGGCGCGCAGGACCTCCTCCTCCCGCAGGGTGCTCTCGTGGGTGAGCCGCAGCTGGCGCTCCGTCTCGTCGGTGCCCGCCTCCGCCTCGGCGAGCTGGGCCACCGCGGAGACCGCCCACGCGAGCAGCGCCGCGTCGACGCTGCGGCTCTGGTCGGACCACACGACCCGCCGGGCCGTCCGCTCGAGCACGAGGTGGTCGAGGCGGCGCAGCGTGTCGTCGTGCTGGAGGTCGACCTGGCGGCGGACGGTCTCGCGGTCGTCCTCGCGCGCGAGCGGGTGGGGGAGGGCCGACTCGACCTTGCGCAGCGGGACGCCCCTCTCGGTGATGACCGTGGTGACGACGAACACCGGCTCCGCGACCGCCTCGGTCAGCACGACGAAGGACCGTCCCCGCGACTCGACCCGGGTGAAACGGCCGAAGCCGAGCCCGCCGTCGGGCGAGCCGAGCTCGACCTGGTGCACGTCCGGCGCCTCCCGGTCGGGCGGGGGGGTGGGGAGCGGCGCCGGGTCGGGAAGCACGACGCGCACCGGCGCCACCCGGACCGATGGCGGCGGCGCCGGGGGCGGCGGCGCGGGGAGCGGTGGGTGCGGTGTCGGCGGATCGGGTGGTGGAGCGTAGTGGACGACCCCCGGCCGCCGCTTCACGGCCGTCGTGCTCGTCGTGTGGGCCGCCGCGAGGACGGGCCGGGTCGGCGAGGTCATCTCGCCGGTCGGGAACGAGGGGAGGGCGGCGGGCGGCAGGACGCCGGCCGAAGGGGCCGCGGTCTCGGGCACCGCGTCGTCGCCTCTCGCCAGCAGGGAGCGCACCTTGTCCATCAGGTCGCGCAGGGGGAAGGGCTTGAGCAGGAAGGCGTCGGCGCCCGCCTCGAGGGCCGAGCGGATCCGCGCCTCCGAGCGCACCGCGGACACCGCGATGAAGGGCACGTGCTCGAGGCCGGGGAGCTGCCGGAGGGCGCGCAGGAACGCCTCGCCGTCCATGTCCGGCATCAGGAGGTCGCTCACGACGCACTCGGGGCGGATCTGCCCCACTTTCTCGAGCGCCGCCGAGCCGGTCGGGAAGGCGTGGGTCTCGAACTCCGGCTCGCGAAAGGCGCGCCCGAGCAGGAGGCGGACCTTCGAATCGTCGTCGACGACGACCAGGCGGCGTGGGGGGCTCATGCTCGAACCAGGGTTCGTGGGCGTGACGGCGGACTTACTCTAGAGAGGCGGGGGAGGGGTGTCAACGCCGGCCGGGCCGGCCGCGGCCGCCGTATGATGGGGCGATGTTCATCGTGGGCTGGGCCGGGGCGCCGCCCGCCGACAAGGGCGAGTGGATCGACATCCTCCGCGACACGCTCGCGAGCGAGCTCGGGTCCTACCGCGTCCTCTTCACCCCCGGACCGCGCGGCTGGCGCTTCGCCCTCGAATGGCGGGAGGACGAGCGGGCGCTCGAGGAAGGAATGATCGCGAACTCGCCGGAGAGCGTCGCCTTCAACATCTACGTGAACCTGGCCGGCGGGGGCAAGCCCGTCGACCCGACCTGGAAGCCGCGCCCGGGCTAGGGGCGGGTCCGCTTGGCGAGCCGGACGACCGAGCCGCCTCGGCGCGGGAAGACGAACGAGACGCGGTCCGTGAAGCAGCGCATGTAGAGGAGCCCGCGGCCGCAGTTGCGGTGGAGGTTCGCGTCGTCCCGCGGGTCGGGCACCGCCTCGGGATCGAACCCCGGCCCGCGGTCGCGGACCGTGATGAACAGGCTGTCGGGAGTCAGGTGGAGGCCGATCCGGGTCGGCGCCCCCTCGGGCGAGCGGCCGTGGCGGAAGGCGTTCACCACGGCCTCCCGCAGCGCCACCCCGACGTAGGCCGCCTCGTCGGCGTCGAGACCGCCTGCGCGTCCCATGCAGACCGCCAGGTCCTCGACGTGGTCGAGGGCCGCCTCCCCGTCCGGCCCCGGCTCGAGGACGAAGCGGGCGGACCAGGTCGACGTCCGGGGGTGCCGCCGGAAGCGCCCCAGCCGCAGGGCTTCGGAGTCGAGCTCGGGCATCGCCACCATCCCAACTATGGACGACGCCGGTCCGTCCAGGTTCCGCAAAACCTATCCACGGCCGGCGTCCGGCGAGACAAGGGTCGGGTGTTCGGTCGAAAAGGGTATGATTCGCGGCTGCGGTCGAACGACCGGGGAACGCGAATGAACGGCTGGAAGGTCAGGCTGGGCGACGGAAGCGAGATCGGGCCCATGGACCTGGCGGCCGTCCGGTCCTGGCTCGCCCAGGGGCTCGTCGACGCGGACAGCCCCGTCATGCGCCCCGGCTCGCGGAAGTGGAGCCCGCTCGGGACGGTCCCGGAGCTGAAGGGGGCGCTCGGGACGTCGCGTCCGAAGGCTAAGGCGGCCCCGAAGGCCGCCCGCGACCGGCGGCCGCGGCCGCAGGCCGAGCCCGCGCCGCCCCCGGTGCCGGGCGCCGTCGACACCTGGCGCGTGCGTGCGGTCGGGGGCGTGCTGCTCGCCTGCGCCCTCGCGTTCGGGTACCTGTCGTGGCGGCCCGCCGAGGCGTTGCCGGCCTTCGACGGGGCCCCGTGGCTGCAGCTCGCGCTCGGCGCGCTCGCCCTCGGCCTCGCCCTGCTCCCGGCCTGGGACGTGGCGCGCCGCGCCGTCCGGGCGCTCCTCGTGCTCGCGGCGTTCGCGCTGTTCCCCCTCGCGGGGATCCTGATCGCGCAGGGCGAGAGGGGGCTCGCCCTCGGCGCCCTCGCCTCGTCCTGGCTCCTCGTGTCCGGCCTCGCCGCCCTGCTGCCGCGCACGCTCGGCTGGGCCGGTCTCGCCGTGGGACTCCTGCCGGTGCTGCTCGGCGCGGTCGGGGCGTTCCGGTTCGGGCGCTCGCCCGAGGACGAGCCGTCCCGCGCCGTGCGCCGGTGGGCCTCCCCGCAGCGGCGCTTCACCGAGGACGCGCTGGGGCTGTCGCTCGACCTGCCGCAGGGCTGGGTGGCGCTCGAGGCCGGCAGCCCGCTCGGGGCCGCGCCGGCGGCGGCCCGCCTCACCCTCGCCCAGCCGCGGCACGGCGGCTTCGGCTACGTCCTCGTCGAGCCGGCGCCGCGGGGCGTCGCGAACGCGGACCAGTACCTCGACCTCGTCGTGGAGCGCCGTCGCGGCGAGCGCGCGGGCTTCCAGCCGGGGGACCGCTCGAGCGCGCTCGTGGGCTCGCTCACCGGGCGCCGTCTCGACGCCGCCTGGGCCGAGGGCGGGACCCGCCACCGGGAGACGATCGTGGCGGGCCTCGACGGGTGGATGGGCTTCGCCCTCGTCGCCTGGATGCCGGAGGGGGCGGCCTCGCGGCCCGACGGGCTCGACCCGCTCGTCCGCGGCCTCGCCGCCCGGGGCCTGCTCGCGGCGCGCCTGCGCGCCGCGGTCGACGCGGCGGTGGCGGCGGTGCCCCACCTCTCGCCCGGGGCCGCCGAGCAGCTGATGTCGCAGACCGAGGCCCGCGTGCTCGAGCCCGAGCAGGCCTTCCGCCGCTCCCTCGCCGCCCTCGCCCAGCTCCTGCCCGCGCTCACGAAGGCGGAGACCCGCGAGCTCGCCGCCCTCACGAGCGCGACCTACGCCTCCGTGCCCTGGAAGGACCGGGCGCGGCTCGCCTCCTACGTCGAGCGCGTGCGGCGGGGGGACACGACGCCGGCCGAGGAGGACCGCGAGATGGCGGCCCTCATGAAGGCGGCGGAGGACGCGCTCGCCCCCGCCCGGCGGCTGCGCCTGCAGGCCTACTACGAGAGGGCGATCCTCGCCAAAAATTGACTTTTTCGTACTGATTGGATAGCCTCGTGTCGTCGGCGCCTCCGCCCGCGCGGCCCGCGCCGTCCCGAACGGAGCCGAGGACCCCAATGCTCGAGATCAAGAACCTCCACGCCAAGGCGGGGGACAGCGACATCCTGCGCGGCATCGACCTCACCGTCCGCCCCGGCGAAGTCCACGCCGTCATGGGGCCGAACGGCTCCGGCAAGAGCACGCTCGCCCACGTCCTCGCCGGCCGCCCCGGCTACACGGTCACCGACGGCGAGGTCCTCTACAAGGGCCGGGACCTGCTCGCCCTCGCCCCCGAGGACCGCGCCCGCGAGGGCGTCTTCCTCGCCTTCCAGTACCCGGTCGAGATCGCCGGCGTCAGCAACGTGTACTTCCTGAAGGCGGCCACCAACGCGATCCGCAAGCACCGGGGGCAGGGGGAGCTCGACGCGCTCGAGTTCCTCGCCCTCGTCAAGGAGAAGGCGAGAGTCGTCGACCTCGACGAGGAGCTCGTCAAGCGCGCGGTCAACGAGGGCTTCTCCGGCGGGGAGAAGAAGCGCAACGAGATCTTCCAGATGGCGGTGCTCGAGCCCTCCCTCGCGATCCTCGACGAGACGGACTCGGGGCTCGACATCGACGCCCTCCGGATCGTCGCGCAGGGCGTGAACCGGCTGCGCGGGCCCGAGCGGGCCATGATCGTCGTGACCCACTACCAGCGCCTCCTGAACTACATCGTCCCCGACTTCGTCCACGTGCTCGTCGAGGGGCGCATCGTGCGCTCCGGGGGCAAGGAGATGGCCCTCGAGCTCGAGGAGAAGGGCTACTCCTGGCTCGAGAAGGAGCCCGCGGCCGCCGGCCGCTAGCGCCATGGCCGCCGTCGCCGAGGACAAGGACGCCTTCCGGGCGAGCTTCGAGCGCTTCGCCGCCGCGCGCTCCTCCGACCCCGCGTGGCTGCGGGAGCGACGCACCGCCGCCATCGCCCGCGCGGTCGAGCGCGGGCTGCCCAGCCCGCGGGACGAGGCCTGGCGGCACACGCCGACCGCGCCCCTCGCGAGGGCCCTCCGCCTCGAGCCCCTCGACCCCGCCGCCCGAGCCTCCTCGCCCATGGCCGGCGTCCTCTTCCGCGAGCAGGGCTTCCGGGGGGCCGAGCTCGTGCTCGTGAACGGTCGCTTCCGGCCCGAGCTGTCGTCGCCCGGGGCCGGGCAGGCCGGGGTCGAGGTCCGCAGCCTGCGGGAGGTCCTCCGCGAGTCCCCCGCGCGGCTCGAGCCCTGGCTCGCGAGCGTCGGCGACGCCCGCGGCGGCGTTCTCTTCGACCTCAACACCGCCTTCGCCGAGGACGGGGCCGTCGTTCTCGTCGCGCCGGGGACGATTCAGCGGGAGCCCGTCCACGTCGCGCACGTCCTCGCGGGGGACGCCCCCGGCGTCGCCCACGCGCGCACGATCGTGGTCGCGGGCCGGGGCAGCGAGTGCTCCGTGGTCCTGAGCCACGCTTCCCCCGACCGCCTCGCCTCGCTCTCGAGCACCGCGGCGGAGGTCGTGGTCGAGGACAACGCGATGGTCTCCCTCGTCCGGCTCCAGCGCGAGGGCGACCTCGCCCTGCACGTGGCCTCGGTCGCGGCGCGGCTCGGCCGCGACGCCCGCTTCGCCGACCACTCCTTCGCCCTCGGCGCCGCTCTGTCTCGGAGCGACGTCGTGGTCTCCTTCGGAGCCGAGGGCGGCGAGTGCGTGCTGAACGGCCTGTTCTCGCTCGACGGGACGCGTGTCGGCGACACCCACTCGACGGTCGACCACGCGCGGCCGCACTGCTGGAGCCGCGAGCTCTACAAGGGGATTCTCGACGGCCGGTCCCGCGGGGTGTTCGACGGCCTCGTCCTCGTCCGCCCCGGGGCCCAGAAGACCGACGCCCAGCAGATGAACAAGAACCTGCTCCTCTCGCCGGAGGCGCTCGTCCACTCGACGCCCCGGCTCGAGATCCTCGCCGACGACGTCAAGTGCAAGCACGGCTCGACGACGGGGCAGCTCGACGCGAACGCGCTGTTCTACCTGCGCTCGCGGGGGCTCGACGAGGCGGCGGCGCGGAGCCTGCTCACCTGGGCCTTCGCGAGCGACCTGCTGCGCGCGGTCCCGGTCGCGCCCGTGCGCCGGGCGGTCGAGGCCCACCTCGCGGCGCACCTGCCCGCCGTCGCGGGCCTCGAGGAGGCCCTCGCGTGAGCGCGCGCGCCGCGGCTCCCGCGACGCTCGACGTCGAGGCGGTCCGGCGGGAGTTCCCCGTCCTCGGCGAGACCGTCCACGGCCGGCCCCTCGTCTACCTCGACAGCGCGGCGAGCGCCCAGAAGCCGCGGGCCGTCATCGACGCCGAGCGCGCCGTCTACGAGCGCTTCTACGCGAACATCCACCGCGGCGTGCACCGGCTCTCGATGCTGGCGACCGAGGCCTACGAGAAGGCCCGGGACAAGGTCCGGCGGTTCCTGGGCGCCAGCGAGAGCCGCGAGATCGTGCTCCTGCGGGGGACGACGGAGGCCGTCAACCTGGTCGCCCAGAGCTGGGGCCGCCGCAACGTCGGCGCGGGCGACGAGGTCCTGATCACCGGCCTCGAGCACCACTCGAACATCGTCCCGTGGCAGATGCTGTGCGAGGAGAGAGGCGCCTTCCTCCGCGTCGCCCCGATCGACGACGCGGGCGAGGTCGACATGGAGGCGTTCCTTCGCCTGCTCTCTCCCCGGACCCGCCTCGTCGCGGTGTCCCACGTCTCGAACGCGCTCGGCACGGTCAACCCCGTCCGCCGCATGTGCGATCTCGCCCACGCCGCGGGAGCGGTGGTCCTGGTCGACGGCGCCCAGGCCGCCCCGCACCTCGCGATCGACGTACGGGCGATCGGCTGCGACTTCTACGCCTTCTCCGGCCACAAGGTCTACGGCCCCTCCGGGACGGGCGCCCTCTACGGGCGGGAGCGCCTCCTCGAGGCGATGCCGCCCTGGCAGGGCGGGGGCGACATGATCGCCTCCGTGACGTTCGAGAAGACCACCTGGAACGAGCTGCCGTACAAGTTCGAGGCGGGCACCCCCAACATCGCGGGGGGGATCGCGCTCGGCGCGGCCCTCGACTGGGTCGAGAGGACGGGGCTCGCGGCGATCGCCGCCCACGAGCACGACCTGCTCCTCCACGGGACGCGGCTCCTCGAGGAGATCCCCGGGCTGCGGATCGTGGGCACCGCGCGCGAGAAGGCGGGCGTGCTCTCCTTCGTCCTCGACGGCGTCCACCCCCACGACGTGGGGACGGTCCTCGACCGCGAGGGGATCGCGGTGCGCACCGGCCACCACTGCGCGCAGCCGGTGATGGACCGCTACGGGATCCCCGCCACCACGCGGGCCTCGCTCGCCGCCTTCAACACGCGCGAGGAGCTCGAGGCCCTCGCCCGCGGGATCCGCAAGGTCCAGGAGATGTTCCGGTGAGCGACCTGCGGGAGCTCTACCAGGAGCTCATCCTCGACCACAGCAAGCACCCCCGGAACTTCCACGGGATGCCGGGGGCGAACCGGAAGGCCGTCGGCCACAACCCGCTGTGCGGCGACCGGGCGACCGTCTACCTCCAGGTGGAGGGCGACGTGGTGAAGGACGCGAGCTTCGAGGGCGCGGGGTGCTCGATCTCGACCGCCTCCGCCTCGATGATGACGGACGCGGTCAAGGGCAGGACCGTGGCCGAGGCCCTGCGCCTCTTCGAGCGCTTCCACGAGCTCGTGACGTCGGACCCCTCGAAGGCACAGGAGGCCTCGGCCGAGCTCGGCAAGCTCGGCGTCTTCGCCGGGGTCCACGAGTTCCCGATGCGGGTCAAGTGCGCCTCGCTCGCCTGGCACACGATGAAGGCCGCCCTCGAGGGCGGCGAGAAGGCCTCGACGGAGTAGCCATGGTCACCCGCGAGGCCCGGGTCCTCTCCCGCGACGTCGAGGTGGCGGCGATCCCCTACGGCGACCGCCTCACCCTCACGATGGGCACGACCGTGTTCATCACCCAGGCCCTCGGGGGCTCGTACACGGCGATGACGGACCACGGCTACCTGGTGCGCATCGAGGGCAAGGACGCGGACGCGATCGGCGAGAAGCCCGTCCTGCCGATGCGGAAGGAGGACGTCGCGGGCCGCAGCGTCCAGGAGCTGGCCTGGGAGCAGCTCAAGACCTGCTTCGACCCCGAGATCCCCGTCAACATCGTGGACCTCGGCCTCGTCTACAAGTGCGAGGCGGAGCCGATCGAGGGCGACGGCGAGCGGGTCAAGGTCGAGTTCACCCTCACCGCCCCCGGGTGCGGGATGGGCGACTTCCTGCGCCAGGACGTGCAGCAGAAGCTCCTGGCGATCCCCGGCGTCACGGAGGCGGACGTGCAGGTCGTCCTCGACCCGCCGTGGGACCAGAGCATGATGTCGGACGCGGCCCGCCTCCAGCTGGGGCTCATGTAGCGATGAAGCTCAGCTCCCAGGAAGAGTACGGCCTGCGCTGCCTCCTCCAGCTCGCCCGGGCGGGCGAGGGAGCGAGCCTCACCATCTCGGAGATGAGCGAGCGCGAGGGCATCTCGTCCCCGAACGTGGCCAAGATCATGCGCATCCTGCGCCGGGCGGGGCTCGTGACCAGCACGCGGGGCAAGTCGGGGGGCTACAGCCTCGCCCGGCCCGCGGCGGAGGTGCGGGCCCTCGACGTGCTCTCCGCCCTCGGGGGCCGGCTCTTCGACACCGAGTTCTGCGACCGCCACGCCGGGGTGGAGCGCCACTGCCTCAACACCCGCGACTGCTCGATCCGCCCGGTGCTGCGCGGCCTGCAGCAGGCGGTCGACCACGTGCTCGGCGATCTCACGCTGGCGAGCCTCCTCCCGAGCGAGAGCGAGGTCGTGGTCAACCTCCGCCCGGCGGCGGTCAAGCTGCCCATGGCCCGCCGGGCGAGCTGATCCTCGACCGCATGGCCCGGCCGCTCCGCGTCGCGCTCGTGGGGTTCGGGAACGTCGGCCGCCGCTTCGCCGAGCGCCTGCCGGGACCCTACGCGCGGGCGTTCCGGGAGGCGGGCGTGAGCGTCCTTCTCACCGGCATCGCCACCGCCCGTCACGGGATCGCCATCGATCCCGCCGGCCTCGACCCGCGCCGGGCGCTGCGCCTCGCGAGGGCGGGGGCGTCGCTCGGCGCCCTCCACCAGGGGCCGCGCGTCACCGGCGTCCGGGGCTTCATCGCCCGGGTTCCCGCCGACGTCCTCGTCGAGATCACGACCCTCGACCCGCGGAGCGGCCGGCCGGCGATCGACCACGTGCGGCAGGCCCTGCGCCGGGGGATGCACGTGGTCACCGCCAACAAGGGGCCGGTCGCCTTCGCCCTCCGGCCGCTCGAGGCGCTGGCCGAGCGGCACGGGCGGGTGTTCCTCCACGAGGGCGCGGTGATGGACGGGACGCCCGTCTTCAACCTCGCCCGGCGGTGCCTGCGCGGCGCGCGGGTGCTGTCCTTCCGCGGGACGCTCAACAGCACCACGAACCTCGTCCTGTCCCGGATGGAGGAAGGGCTGAGCGCGGCCCACGCGGTGAAGGAGGCGCAGGCCCTCGGGATCGCCGAGGCCGACCCCTCGAACGACCTCGAGGGGTGGGACGCGGCGGTGAAGGGGTGTGCCCTCGCGAACGGCCTCATGGGAGCGGCGGTGAGGCCCTCGCAGGTGGAGCGGCGGGGGATCACGGGCCTCACGTCGAAGGACGCGCGGGCGGCGGTGCGGTCGGGCGCGCGGCTCCGGCTCGTGGTCCGCGGCCGGAGGCTGAAGGGCCGCGTCACGGTGAGCGTGGCGCCGGAGCGCATCCCCTTCGGCGACCCGCTCTGCGGCGCGGGGCCCGACGCGGCGCTGGTCCTCGAGACGGACCTCATGGGCGAGGTCGGCGTCCTCGAGCGCGGGGCGACGGTCGACCAGACGGCCTACGCGCTCCTGTCCGACCTGCTGGAGGTCGCCCGGGTCGCCGCCGCCCCGTCTCTCAGTCCTGCTGGACCTTGACCTCGCTCGCCGTCACCCGGCCGGGCGGCGGGTCCCGCGTCACACGCGAGCGGGCCGCCGCCCGGCGCGGGGCCGCCTCAGCGGCAGTCGACGACGATCTTCGAGGCGAGCACGTGGCCCTCGGGCTTCGCCCAGCCCTCGACGTAGGCCTGGTCGCCCGAGCGGATCGCGCCGGGGTCGAGCGCGGTGCCGTCCGACCACTTGAAGCGTGTCGCGCCGTCCGTCTTCACCTTGCGCCCGGCCACGACGAACGTCGGCGAGGCGTGGGGGTTCGCGTGCACGTCCCGCGCGGACGAGGAGACCGAGTCCACGCGGCCCCTGAAGGTGACCCAGGTGTCCCCGGAGCCCGAGCCCTTGCTGAGGGCCTGGATCTCCTCGGCGACGAGGACGCCGTCGCCGCGGAGCGTGCCCCACACCTTGACCTTCTCGCCCACCTCGAGGTCGGAGAGCTGGATGCGGCGATCTCCCCGCCACACCTTCTGGACGCGGCTCGCGTCCACGCTCCGCCCGCCCACGACGAGGCTCGTGCCGTTCGCGCGGTCGAGGGTCCCGGTGAAGTAGGTCTCCGTGGTCGGGGAGCAGCTCGGGGTGCCCGCGAGCTGCGCGGTCCCGCCCGACACCTTCACCGTGATCGAGGTGACCTGGCCGTCCAGGAGCCCGCTGACGGTCAGGCGGGCGTCGATCCCCGCGCCCTCGAAGCGGAGGGTCGCGGTCCCGGCGGGCACGCCGGCGAGCGCGAACTGCCCCTCCTCGTCGACCGTGGCGACGAGGGGCGTGCCGACCACGCCGACCTGGACGCCCGAGCCCGAGCCCTGGACGGTGCCCTGGACGACGGCGTGGCCGGAGGCGGCCGGTGGCTCGTCCGGGCCGGTCAGCGAGGAGGAGCCCCCGCAGCCCGCGACGAGGGAGACGGCGAGCGCGAGGGGGAGAGCGACGACGTTGCGGCGAAGCATGGCATGGCCTCCTTTCTCCTGGCGGCTCGGCTGACCCTCGAGGGAAGGGCCCCTTGGCTCTGCGTCCCCGGGTTGCCCCGGGTTTGCTCTGAGCAGGAGGTCTCGTTTCATCCCCCCGGCGTGGAGGCCGGCGGGGATCCCGGGCCCCTTGCCCGGTCGACCCCCAAGCTAGACGCGCGGAGCGCGCGCGGCGGTGAGGGGCGTCACCGGCGGCGCGGCGTGTGCGCGGGCGCACGCCCCCCCTGAACGCAACGCGTATAGCGCGTCCGCGTTCACAGCCGCAGGATCGAGCGGGCGATCGTGAAGTAGATGAGGAGGCCCGTGGCGTCGACGAGGGTCGCGATCATCGGCGCGGAGAGCACGGCGGGGTCGAGCCCGGCGCGCTGGGCGAGCAGGGGGACGAGGGAGCCGACGGTGGTCGCCCAGGCGCACACCGCGAGCATGCTCGCGGCCACGGTCAGGGCCAGCTGCGTCGAGGCCCCGGTGAGCAGGGCGTGGCCCAGGGCCACCGAGCCCACGAGCAGCCCGAGGGCGATCCCGGCGGCGAGCTCGCGAGCCACCACCCGGCCCGCGTCGCGCAGGCGGATCTCCCCGAGGGCGAGGGCCCGGATGACCGTCATCACGGTCTGCGAGCCCGCGTTGCCGCCGGTGCCGATCAGGAGGGGGATGAAGAACGAGAGGGCCACCACCTCGGTGATCTCGGCCTCGAAGTGGCGGAGCACCGTGCCGGTGAGGGTGCCGGCCACGAAGAGCAGGAGCAGCCAGACCACGCGGCGGCGGATCACGGTGGACACGGGGTTCTCGAAGTACGCCCGGTCGACGGCGCCCGCCTCGACGCCGGCCATCTTGAGGACGTCCTCCGTGCCCTCCTCGATCATGACGTCCACCACGTCGTCCACGGTCACGAAGCCCACGACCGAGCCGTCCTTCTCGAGCACCGGCACCGCGAGGAGGTTGTACTTGGCGATCTTCGCCGCCACCGCCTCCTGGTCGTCGAGCGCCGCCACCGTGATCGGCTTGCGGCGCATGACCCGCTCGACCGGCTGGTCGAGCTCGGCCATCACGAGGTCGCGCAGGGAGACGGAGCCGAGCAGGCGTCCGGTGTCCGGCTCCATCACGTAGGCCGCGTAGATCGACTCCTTCTCGCGGGCCACCGCGCGGATGTGCTTCAGGCACTCGCCCACCGTCCACGAGGGGTCGAGGCGGACGAACTCGGTCGTCATGATGCCGCCCGCGCTGTGGGGCGGGTACTGCAGCAGCCGCTCGACCTCGGAGCGGACCTCGGCCGAGAGCTTGGGCAGCAGGCGGCGGCGCGAGACCTCGCCCATGCCGCGCACGATCTCGGTGCGCTGGTCGGCGGAGAGGCCCTCGAGGACCTGGCCCGCGCGGGCGGGGTCCATCTGCTCGAGGATGGCGCTGCGCCGGCGCAGCGTGGGCTGGTCGCACACCTCGACCGCGCGGGGCACGGCGAGCATGCTCATGACCGCCGCCGCCTCCTGGCGGGTGAGCTGGTTCACGAGCTCGGCCACGTCGGCCGGCTGGAGCTCGGCCACGACCTCGCCGATGCCGACGAAGCTCTCGTCGAGGCGGAGCCGGATGCGCTCGACGAGGTCCTCGGGAGCGCCCATCTCAGGCCGCCTCCGCCCGGCGGGCCTCCCACCGCGCCCGCAGCTCCTCGAGGAGCTCGACGAAGCGCGGGTCCCCCCGCAGGCCGTCGAGCTTCGGGGTCCGCGCGAGGTGGGGGTAGTTCTCGTTGCCGATCGCGACCGCCCGGCGCACCCACTCGAGCGCCTCCTCCGTCATCCCTTCCATGGCGAACAGCTCCCCGAGCCAGAGGGCGATGTCGTGGTCCGCGCTCGCGATCTCGCGCACGCGGTCGGTCACGAGGGCCCGGGCCTGCTCGTGCTGGCCGCGGGCGGAGAGGCACCAGGCGACGAGGGGCAGGACGCCGTCGAAGTGCGGGTTCTGCCGCAGCACGTCCTCGAGGAGGGCCTGCGCGTCGTCGACCATGCCCTGGTTGAACAGCGCGACGGCGAGGAAGGTCTTGAGCAGGGGGTGCTCCGGCTCCGCCGCGCGGCCGCGGTCGATCTCGGCCACCGCCTCCTCGAACCGGCCCTCGTGGGTGAAGACGCGCGCCTTGTTGAAGGCCACGATCACGAGGTCCTTCGGGTTCACCTCGAGCAGGTGGTCGTACGTGGCCAGCGCCCGGTCGTAGAGACCGTCGAGCCGGTGCATCATGCCCGCGACGAACAGCACGGAGGGGTCGTCGGGCTGCTCCGAGACGAGCTCCGCGACCCGGGCGCGCGCGCGCTCCTTGTCCCCGTGGTGCAGGTCCACGTAGACCATGTGGAGGCGCGCGTTGACGATCCCGGGGTCGATCGCGAGGGCGTGCTTGAGCGAGCGCTCGGCGAGGACGAAGTTCTCGGCGCCCCCCCAGCCCTGGGCGTAGAGCACGTAGCAGCGGCCGAGCGTGGCGTGGGCGCGGGCGAACTCCGGGTCGAGCCCGATCGCCTCGTGGAGCATCTTGACCGCCTGGTCGAGGTCGCCCTCGTCGTGCGTGCGCAGCAGGTAGCCAAACAGCGCGTCGCGCCCGCGGAGGTAGAACTCGTAGGCTTCCGGGCTCCGGGTGAGCGGACGCTCGATCTCCTTCTGCTCCTCCGCGGTGAGGCGGAGCCGCAGGCCGGCGAGGAGCCGCTCGGCGATCTCGTCCTGGACGTCGAGGAGGTCCCGCGAGAGCAGGTCCACCTTGTCGCTCCAGAGGATGTCGCCGCTCGCGGTGGCGAGGAGCTGGGCGGAGACCCGCATGCGCTCCGGGGTGCGGATGAAGCCGCAGGAGAGCACGAGGCTGGTGGCGAGCTCCTCGCCGACCTGCCGGGGGTCGAGGCTCTGGCCGACGTAGGGGGCGATGTAGGCGGAGGGTCGGACCACGATCGACTTGACGTTCGCGAGCTCGGTGATGACCCCGTCGGCGAGGGAGAACTCGTAGAAGGCGGCGTCGGGGTTCCCCGCGAGGTTGCGGAAGGGGAGCACGGCGAGGGTGGGGCGGCTCTCGCTGCCCCAGTGGGCGGGGCGGGCGGGGACGCCCGCCGGGCTCGGCCCGGAGCGCGCCTCCCGCCCCGGCGAGGGCCGCAGGCGCTGCAGCACCCGTCCGAGCGTCCCCGACAGCGACCACGGCGCCCTCGCCCGCTGGGGGGCGACGAGCGTCGCGGTGGTCTCCGTCGGCACGAGGCCGGTCTCGCGGGTGAGGCGGCGCATCAGGGACTTGAGGTCGTCGCGCAGCGCGGCCATCGTCTGGTAGCGGTCGCGGGGCGCCTTCGCCATGGCCCGGTCGAGCAGGGGCTGGAGCGCGGGCAGGGCGCGCGGGTTCACGTCGACGACCGGCCGGGGGACCTGGTTGATGACCGCGTTCAGGACCTCGACCGCGTGCCGGCCCCGGAAGGGCGGGCTGCCCGTCACCATCTCGTAGAGCACGACGCCCAGGCTGAACACGTCGCTGCGGTGGTCGGCGGCCTGGCCCGACGCCTGCTCGGGGGAGCTGTACCCCATCGAGCCGTAGGGGACGCCCACCTCGGTGAGCGGATCGTCGGTGCGGGACGGCGTCGGGGTCCCCGCCTCCGCGGCGTCGGGCGCCAGCATCTTGGCGAGGCCGAAGTCGAGGATCTTCGCCTGCCCCCCGGGCCCCACGATGATGTTGGCCGGCTTGAGGTCGCGGTGGGCGATCCCCGCCGCGTGGGCCACCGCGAGCGCGTCGGCGAGCTGGATCGCGAGCGAGAGGGCGAAGAGCGTGTCGAGCGGCCGCCCGGCCATGTACTGCTTCAGGGTGGGGCCCTCGACGTACTGCAGGACGATGTAGTAGAGCCCGTCGGTCTCTCCCACGTCGTAGACCGCCTGGATGTGGGGGTTGTCGAGGGCCGAGCACAGCGCGGCCTCCCGCTCGAAGCGCCGCCTTGCGGTCTCGCTCGCCGCGAGCTCCGGCCGCAGGGCCTTGACGACCACCGGCCGGGCGAGGCGCAGGTCCTCCGCCTTGAACGCGGTGGCCTGGCCGCCGTGGCCCAGCGTCTCGACGATCCGGTAGTGCGAGAACGTGCGGCCGGGGGCGAGCGTCGTCATTGCGGGCAGGTCCATTGTAGGCCCCGGGCGGGGCGGGGCGATGCGCGGCCGGGCGAATCCGGCTAGACTTCGCGGCGGTGCTCAAGGTCCTGGTCGTCGGCCCGGAGAGCCTCTCCGGCGAGCTCGCCCCGACCGCCCTCGGGCGGCCGGACATCGACCGCGTCCACGTCGGCCGGCCCGCCGCGGCGCCGGAGACCGCCCGGCAGGTCCGACCCCACATGGTCGTGGTCGACCTCCCGCGGCCGGAGGCGGTCGCCCTCGTGCGTGCCCTGCGCGAGGACGAGCTGACGCGCCCCACCGCGATCGTCTGGCTCAACCGGACGGACCCCCCGGACGCGGAGACCGAGCTCGCGGTGGCCGGGGCGAACGCCGCGATCCCCGTGCCGATCGACCCTTTCCTGTGGGACCGCCGCCTCGAGGAGCTCCTGAGCGTCCCCGCCCGGCGCAACCGGCGCATCCCGGTGCGCCTGCAGGATTGGTCGCGCTTCGTCAGCGGCGCCGACGAGGACGAGGGGGTCGTCCTGAACATCGGGGCCCGCGGCGTGCTCCTCGAGTGCCCCCGTCCCCTCGAGCTCGGGACGAAGGTCGGGCTGACCTTCGATCTGCCCGACGACGGCGGCTCCGTCGCCGTGGTCGGGCAGGTCGTGCGGCTCGCCGGCGAGGAGGGGGGGCTCGTCCGTGTCGGCGTCGAGTTTCTCGTCTACCGCGGGGACGCCCGCGAGCGGATCGCCGCCTTCGTGGACGGGGAGCGGGAGCCCGACCGGCCGGGGGCGCCCGCCCCCGCGGTGCCCCTCACCGTGCGCCCGTTCGAGGAGGCGCGCGAGTGGGAGGAGGAGCTGCGGGCGAGCGAGATCCGCAAGGCGATGATCCTCGACTCCGCCCTCGACTGCATCGTGACCACCGACCACGAGGGACGGGTCATCGAGTTCAACGCCGCCGCCCGGCGGCTGTTCGGCTACAGCCGCTCGGAGATCCTCGGCCGGGAGGCGGCGGACACGATCGTGCCCCCCGCCCTGCGCGACGAGCTTCGCCGCTGCCTGCGCGACTTCGTGCTCACCGGGGACAACCCGGACGTCGGGCGGCGGCGCGAGGCGACGGCGATGCGGGCGGACGGGACCCTCGTGCCGGTCGAGGTGGTGGTGGTCCCCGCCTACGTCAAGGGGCGGGTGATCCTCACCGCCTACATCCGCGACCTCAGCGACCGCCGCCGCGGGGAGCGGTTGGCGACGGCGCGCCAGCGCGCGACCCAGGCCCTCACCGCGTCGCTCTCCGTCGCCGAGGCCGCGCCGGCCGTGCTCGACGCCCTCGTCCAGGGACTCGACTGCTCGGAGGCGCGGCTGTGGGTGGCGGAGGGCGAGCCCCCGGCGCCGTCGCTCGCCGGCACCTCGTCGGGGGCGCTCGCGCCGGCGGAGGGCGACGCCGCCTCGGAGGCCCTCGCGAGGCGGACCCTCGAGGAGGGCGCGGCGGGCTGGGAGGGCCCCCCCGCGGGGGGGGCGGGTGTCGCGCTCGCGGTGCCGGTTCGCGTGGGCGGGCACGTCCTCGGCGTCCTCGAGGTGCGCTGCGCGCGCTCCCGCGCCCGCGAGCCCGAGTGGACGGGGGCCCTCGCGGACGTGGCGAGCCTGTTCGCGCTGTTCCTGAAGCGCCAGCGCGCCGAGGCCGACCTCCAGCGCTTCGCCCGGTACGACGCGCTCACCGGGCTCCCGAACCGGTCCTTCTTCCTCGACACCCTCGAGCGCACCCTGTCCCGGGCGGGGCGCCAGCGCACCCGCAGCGCCCTCGTGTTCCTCGACCTCGACGGCTTCAAGGCGGTCAACGACGGCCTCGGCCACGCCGCGGGCGACGTCGTGCTGCAGACGATGGCGGAGAGGCTGCGGGCGGGCACCCGCTCCTCGGACCTCGTGGCCCGCATCGGGGGCGACGAGTTCACCGTGCTCGTCCAGAACCTGGCCCGGGCCGACGACGCCGCGCTCGTGGCCCGGGCCCTGCTCGACCGGCTGGCCCGCCCCTGCCGCGCCGACGACCACGACGTGGCGCTCAGCGCGAGCGCGGGCATCAGCGTCTACCCCGACGACGGGACCGACGCCGACACCCTCCTCCGCAACGCCGACCTCGCGATGTACCGCGCCAAGCAGGAGGGGAAGAACACCTACCGCTTCTTCACCGCCGAGATGAGCGAGCGGGCCCTCGAGCGGATGCTGCTCCTCGACAGCCTGCGGGGCGCCCTCGAGCGCGACGAGTTCGAGATCGTCTACCTCCCCGTGGTCCACCGCGGCGCGCCCCCTTCGCTCGAGGCGCTGCTGCGCTGGCGGCACCCCAAGCTCGGCCTCGTGACCCCCGCCTCCTTCATCGCCCAGGCCGAGGAGAGCGGCCTCATCCTCCCGATCGGGGCCGGGGTCCTGAGGGGCGCCACGCGCTTCGCGGCCTCGCTCGAGCGGCGCGACGTGCGGGTGGTCGTCAACCTCTCCGCCCGCCAGTTCGTCCAGCCGAGCCTCGTCGAGAACGTGGCGGCGGCGCTCTCCGCGAGCGGGCTCGAGCCGTCGCGGCTGGAGCTCGACCTCACCGAGTCCACCGTCATGACGGAGAGCGAGGAGACCACGGAGCGCCTGCAGAGGCTCCGCGCGCTCGGCGTGCAGCTCGCCCTCGACGACTTCGGCACCGGCTACTTCTCGATCCGGCGGATCCGGGACGTGGGCTTCCGCCGCCTCAAGATCGACCGCTCGCTCGTGGCCGCCCTGCCCGGAGGGGAGGAGCAGGCGGCGCACGTGTCCGCGATCCTCGGCCTCGCGCGCAGCCTCGGCCTCGAGGTCGTGGCGGAGGGCGTGGAGACCGAGGCCCAGCGGGCCTTCCTCGAGGAGCGAGGCTGCGCCGGGCTCCAGGGCTACCTGCTGAGCCCCCCGCTCGCCGCCGCGGACGTGCCGGCCTTCCTCGCCCGCGTTCAGTAGGTCGCGAGGTCCGGAGAGTAGGTCAGGGCGACCTCGGGCACCTCGGGGCGGGCCGAGCAGGCGAGCCGGGCGGGGACCTCGCGCGCCGCGTCCAGGAACGCGCGGGCCACCAGCCGCAGCTTGCGCGCGGAGGAGACGACCGCTCGGCCCTGCCAGACGTCGTGGCCCCGCTGCTCGATCACGTCGCCGATCGCCGCGTACACGTGGCGGGCGGTCCGCACCGAGAGGGCGCAGCGCCACGACAGCCACCGCATCCCCGCGTCGCCCGAGCGGTAGAGCTGCGCCGCGTGCTCGAGGAGGCGAGCGACCGCGCGGCGCAGCTCGGGCTCGAGGTGGCGCGGCAGCTGCGCGTCGCCGAGGCGGGCCCACAGCGCGTCCGCGGCCCGCGCGCCGAGCAGCTCGTCGGGGAGGTAGACGTGGCCGCGCCCCCAGTCCTCGAGCACGTCGCGCGAGATGTTCGTGAGCTGCATGGCCATGCCGAGGTGGGCGGCGTGGCGCAGGCCGCGGGGGTCGCTGACGCCCATCACGTGGCACATCATGAGGCCGACCGTGCCCGCCACGCGGTAGCAGTACAGGAGCAGCTCCTCGACGGTCTCGTAGCGCCGGCAGTCGGCGTCCATGGCCAGCCCCTCGAGAAGCTCCTCCGGGTAGCAGGCGGGGATGCGCCGGTCCCGGACCACCTCCTGGAAGGCCTTGAGGATCTCGTCGCCCGGGTCGGCGTCGGAGTAGACGCGAGCGAGGCGCTCGCGCTCGGCGACGAGGGCCTGGGCCTTCGCCCCCATCGGGGCGAGGTCGATCGCGTCGTCGCTCAGGCGGCACCAGGCGTAGACGGCGGCCGCGTCCTCGCGGGGGCCGGGCGGGAACAGGCGCCCCGCGAGCGCGAAGCTCTTCGAGTGCTCCGCGAGGACCCGCGCCGCCGCCTCCCGCCCCGACTTCACAGCCCGAGGTCCTCCGCGATCACGCGGTCCGTGGCCTTCGCCGAGTTCACGACGCCCGGAAGGCCCGCCCCGGGGTGGGTGCCCGCCCCGGCGATGTAGAGCCCCCGGATCCGCGGGTCCCGGTTGTGCGGGCGGAACCAGGCGCTCTGCGTGAGCTTCGGGGCCACCGAGAACGCCGAGCCCTCGAAGGTGTTGAGCTCGTCGCGGAAGTCCTGCGGCGTGAAGATGCGCCGGGTCACGACCGAGGCGCGCAGGCCCGGCGCGAGCCTCTCCTCGAGGAGGGCGAGGATGCGGTCGGCGTACGCGGGCCCCGCCGTCTCCCAGTCGATCCTCGCGAGGCCGAGGTGGGGGACGGGGGAGAGCACGTAGAACGCCTCGCACCCCGGCGGGGCCATCGACGGGTCGGTCACGGTCGGCGCGTGGAGGTAGAGGCTCATGTCCTCCGGCAGCCGGTGGCCGTGGAAGATGTCGCGCAGGAGGCCCTCGTAGCGGGGCCCGAAGACGACCGTGTGGTGCGCGAGCTGCGGGAAGCGGCGGCTCGTGCCGAAGTAGACCAGGAAGAGCGACATGGACCAGTCCATGCGCTCGAGCCTCCGGCCCGCCCTCCGGCCGCGGGGGTCCTCTCCGTAGAGCTTCGAGTAGGTGTGGTGCACGTCCGCGTTCGACACGACCACGTCGAACTCCTCGGCGCCGGCGTCGGTCCACACGCGGTGCGTCCGTCCGCGGCCGTTCGGGGCGTCGATCCGGCGCACCGGGTTCGAGAGGCGGACCTCGCCCCCGATCTCTTCGAACAGCTTCACGAGGGCGCGCACCAGCGCCCCCGTGCCCCCGCGGGGGAAGAAGACGCCCCAGCGCCGCTCGAGGTAGTGGATGAGCGTGTAGATGGCGCTCGTCTCGAACGGGTTCCCGCCCACGAGGAGGGAGTGGAAGGACAGCGCCTGGCGCAGGTGGTCGTCCTCCACGAAGCGGGAGACGACCTCGTAGACGGAGCGGTCTGCCCGGAGGCGGACGAGGTCCGGCGCCACCCTCAGCATGTCGGCGAAGCGGAGGAACGGCACCCCCGCCAGCTCCTCGTAGCCCTTCTGGAAGACCTTCCGCGCGTACTCGACGAACGCCCGGTAGCCCTCGAGGTCCCCCGGCGAGAGCCGCCGGACCTGCTCCTCCATGTGCGCCTGCTCGCCCTCGTAGTCGAAGCTCACCCCGTCCGGCCACGACAGCCGGTAGAACGGCCGCACCGGGAGCATCTCGACGGAGTCGGACATCCGCCGGCCGGCGACCTCGAACAGCTCCTCGAAGCAGTGCGGGGCGGTGATGACGGTGGGGCCGGCGTCGAACGTGAAGCCCTGGTCCCGGTAGACGTAGGCGCGGCCCCCGGGAAGGTCGCGCTTCTCGAAGATCACGGTGCGGACGCCGCGGGCCTGGAGGCGGATCGCGGCAGCGAGGCCGCCGAAGCCGCTGCCGACGACGGCCGCCCGGTACTGCGCGTTGCGTGTGCTCATGTGGTCTGCAGGTTGGCCCAGGCGAGGCGGAAGGAGAAGCCGCGCGGCGGCTTCCCGAGGAGGAGGCGCGCGCGGTCCGCGACCGTCAGGTCGAGGGCGTAGAAACGGCGGATGGTGTCCTCCGGCATCTCCCGGTAGAACCGCTCGAGCACGTGCCAGCGGCTCGTCACGGGGTAGGCGCGGAAGAGGAGCCAGTTGAGGAGGTGGGCGAAGCGACGCTGGGCACGGTGGTGCCGCGCGAAGGCCGCGAGCCGCGCCCCGAACACCCGCTCCGGCGGCAGGCTCGCCACCAGCGAGGCGAGGCGCACCGCGAGCGGGAGGGAGTACCCCGTCACCGGGTGGAAGAAGCCGCCGCCGTAACCGGCGGCGAGGGGCGGCCCGAGGGGCCGCGGGAGCGGGCCCGCCCAGGGGAGGGGAAGGACGCCCCTCTCTTCCCGTGCGATCTCGAACGGAGAAAGCCCCTTCTCCCTCGCCCACGAGAGGGCGCGCTCGCGCACGGCGTCGCGATCGAGGCGCGGGTCGTCCGAGAAGTAGGTGTCCTCCACGAGCACCCGCTCGGGCTCGAGGGGCAGCGCGTACACGAAGCGCAAGCCGTCCTCCTGGGGGACCGTGGCGTCCATCACCACCGGGCGAGCCGGGGCGACGGGCCGGCCGAGGCGCAGCTCCACCCCGACGAACTTCTGGAAGCCCGCGCTCCGCGTCTCGGCCCCCGCCGGGCCGCGTGCGTCGACGACGAGCGTCCCGCCGAGCACGCGGCCGTCCGCGAGGCGCACCGCGTGCGCTCCGACCTCGACCGCGGCCGCCCCGGTGAGCACCGCGCAGCCCGGCGTGTCGAGCCGCTCGCGCACCACCGCGTCGAGCCGCTCGGACGGTATGCTCGCGTACGCGTGCGGCAGCGTTCGCTCGAGGCCGGGGAAGCGCACGTCGTAGGCGGGCCAGCGGTGGGAGACGAGAGGCGCGACCCACTCCCGCGCCTCCTCCGGGACATCGCCCTCGTGGAAGGACCAGGTGTGGTTGCCGCCGAGCCGCCCCTCCCGCTCGACGAGCGCCACGCGCGCCCCGGGCCGCCGCGCGCGCAGGGCGAGCGCCAGGAGGCCGTTCTGGAGCCCGCCGCCGACGAGCACGTAGTCGAAGCCGCCGCTCACCCCGTCCCTCGCCTCCCCTGTCTCCCGGGAGGCGAGACGACGCCCCGCCGGGCCGATCGATCCGGTTGGTTCGCTTCTCCTCGCTGGCTTGCGGGTTGCCTCTCGCGGTCGTTCCGAGAGCTCAGGGGCATTCTAGCCGAACGGAAGGGGTCTTTTCCCCGGCTCAGTGCGTGCGGACGAGGCGCGAGCCCGCGAGGAGGCCCGCTCCCCCGATGGCCAGCAGCACGCCGAGGGGCAGCGCCATCTCCGCGGGCGTGAACCCCCGCCACAGCGCCCCCTCGAAGGCCAGGATCGCCCACTTCGCCGGGCTCACCCCGCTCGCGGTCGCCATCCACGCGGGCATGACGAACAGGGGAACCATGCCCCCGCCGAGCAGGGCCAGGACGAGCAGCGTGGCCCACGCCGCGCCGCTCGCCGCCTGCTCGGTCGTCCCGACCGCCGAGAGGGCCATCATGATCCCGGTGAACGCGGCGGCCGCGGCGAGCAGGGCGGCCGCGAGCAGGGGCCACGAGGCGGGCCGGACGCCGAAGCCGATCGCCCCCACCGCCACGAGCAGCGCCTCGACCGCCAGCATCGCGGCGAGGCAGGCGACCGCCTTTCCGAGCAGGATCTGCCGGCGGGTGATCGGGGCGGTGAGCAGCCGCCCCATCGTCCCGCTCGTCCGCTCCTTCACGAGCGAGACCGCGAAGTTCGCGGCGCAGGCGATGAGCCCCCACAGCATCCCCTGCGGGAAGGTGAACTCGAACGAGCGGCGCGGCCCGCGCCGCTCCGGCGCGGCCGCGCGGGTCTCGACGACCAGCGGCACGAGGCTCGGCCCGCCGCGTCCCTCCGGGGCGGACGCCAGCCACAGGTCGAGCTCCGCGAGGAAGCGCTCGTTTCGCCGGCGATCGGGCGACCACGGGGGCGCGTGGCGCAGCCGCGCCAGCGCGTCCGCGACCATGCGCCGGCTCGCCTCGCGGTCCGAGAGCCGCTCCTGGAGGAGCGCGGCCGCCTCGCGCGCGAGCAGCCCCTCGATCATCGCCGCCTCGGCCCGCCGCGTGGGGTCCATGCCCATCACGACCGTGGGCGCCGTTCCGCCGAAGGGGTTCTCCGCCGCCGCGCCGAAGCCCGGGGCGAGCGCCACCCAGGCCACGCGCCTGCCCTGGCGCACGAGCGCCTCGGCCTCCGCGCGGCTCGTGATCGCCACGTCGAGCCCGCCTCCCGCCTCGAGCCGGGCCACGAACGAGCGCGAGCCGTCCGTGCCGTCCTCGTCCGCGACGGCCACCGCGAGGGGAGAGCGCCCCTCGGGCGGCGCGGCGAAGATCACCCCGAAGAGCACGGCGAGCACGATCGGCCAGCCCACGACGAAGAAGAAGTCCCCGCGGTGCCGGCGGAGCAGCCGCAGGTCCTTCCCGGCGAGGGTGAGGACGGGGCTCATCGCGCCCCCGCCGCGGCGACGGCCGCGCGCAGCGTCCCCCGGATCGCCTCGAGCCCCTCGAGCAGCCGGACCTGGTTGCGGGCGCGGTCGAGGTTGTGGCCGGGGCGGGCGGTGCGGTAGTAGCGGTCGCCGTCGAGGTGGTCGCCGAGGAAGCGGATCGCCTGCTCGTAGACGATGACCTCGGCCCCGGTGACGAGGAGGTCGCGCTCGGCGGGGGACAGGGCGGGCCCGGCGCCCTCGACGAAGCCCTGGGCGAGGGCCTCGAAGACCGGGACGCGCACGCGCACGTGCGAGAGGTCGGGGTCGTCCTCCTCGGAGTCGCTGAGCGTCGAGCGGGCGAGGTCGCCGAAGTCGTAGGGGGCGAGGCCGGGCATGACGGTGTCGAGGTCCACGACGCACAGGCCCTCGCCCGTTCTCTCGTCGAAGAGGACGTTCGCGATCTTGGCGTCGTTGTGGGTGGCCCGCACGGGGATCTCGCCGCGGGAGGCGGGAGCGGCGAGGGCGGAGGCGAGCGAGCGGCGGTCGAGGAGAGCCTCGATCTCCGGCCGGCATCCGGCGGCCCGGCCGACGCGGTCCGCGCCGACGGCCCGCTCGAACGCGGCGAGCCGGCCCGGGGTGTCGTGGAAGCCCGCGATCGTCTCGTGGAGCGGCGGGGCCGGCAGGTCGGCGAGGTGGGCCAGGAAGCGGCCGAAGGCGCGGGCCGTCTCCCGCGCTTCCCCGGGGCTCGCCGCGCGCCCGGTGGCGCGGGTGCCCTCGACCCAGGGCACGAGGCGCCAGGTCTCGCCGGAGGGGTCCACGTGGCGGGTGGCGCCGTCGAGCGTCGGCACGAGGCAGAGCACGCGCCGCTCGACGTCGCGCACGCCCTCCGCCGCGAGGCGCCCCGCCACGTGGCGGGTCACCCGCACCATGTTCTCCATCACCTCGTGGGGACGACGGAAGACGTGGCGGTTGATCTGCTGGAGGAGGAAGCGCCGGGGGCCGCCGGGGCCCGCGCAGGTGGCCCGCCACGAGTGGTTGATGAGGCCGCTCGTGTGCGTCTCGAGGGAGACGGGCGACCCGGGCAAGGCGAAGCGGGCGAGGACGGCGAGGGCCTCCTCGCGGGACGGAGCGCGCGCGGCGGCCGGGGCGCCGCTCACGGCCACAGCCGCGACGGGTAGGCGCCTTCCGCGTGGAGCGACTCGAGGAGCGCCACGAGGCGGGGGCGATCTCCCGGGTGGGTCAGCCCCCCCCACGGTCCTCCTCCCCCGAGGACGCGCACGCGCGCCTTCCCCGCGTCCACGAGCGACTGGACGGCCGAGAGCAGGAAGTACTCCGCCGTGACGCTCCCGGCGTTCTGCGCCAGGAAGCGGCGGAAGCCGTCCTCGAGCGCCGGCACGAGGGCGGGCGTGAAGCCCCAGAAGTTGAGCGAGACCGGCGTCCGGCCCGGGATGAGGCCGGGCGGGGGCGCCTCGAGGTCGCGTGCGTCCTCGCCCTCGCGCACGAGCCTCAGGACCTCGCGGATCGAGACGAGGAAGCCCTGCTCGTCGACGGCGCACACGCCGCGGCTCACCGGGCCGTCCGGGCTCAGCGTCGTGACGAGAGGGAAGCCGACGATCGCGAACTCGGGCACGGGGCCGGCCGGCGGCCGCCGGAGGAACTCCGCCAGGACGCGGTAGCTGCCCGGGCCGTAGAAGTCGTCCGCGTTGATCACGGCGAAGGGCCCGTCGACGAGGGGCGCCGCGGCGAGCGCGGCGTGGCCGGTCCCCCAGGGCTTCGTCCGTCCGGCCGGCGGGACGAACCCGGCGCCGCCCGCCTGCACGGCGTAGGCGAGCGGCACGTGGCGCGCGATCCGCTCGCCCACCGCCTCGCGCATCTGCTCCTCCGTGCCCTCGCGCACGACGAGGACGACCCGCTCGAAGCCGGCGCGCTGCGCGTCGAAGGCGGCGTAGTCGAGGAGCGTCGCCCCGCCCGGGCCCACGCGGTCGACCTGCTTGGGCCCCCCGTAGCGGCTGCCGACGCCGGCGGCGAGGACCACGAGGGTGAGGGCCACCTCAGCGTCTCCGGCCGAGGACGAGCGGCGCCTGCTCGCCGAAGTACTTCACGAGCAGCAGGTTCCAGGAGGCGCTCTTGCGCACGTTCGCGAGGTGCCGGTCGAGCGCGGCCCGCAGCGCCTGGTCCTCCTTGCGCACCGCCCACGCGACGCTGCCCGTGGGGCCGACGGTGACGCCCGCCGCGAGCGCGGGATCGGACTTCGCCGCGAGGGCGAACTCCGAGATCGGCATCACCGAGGCGGCGATCTCGCCCTTCCCGAGCGCGGCGAGCATCGCCTCGAGCGTGTCGAACTGCCGCAGGGACGCGACCCCGGCGGCGGTCGCGTCCTCCGCGGGCGCGGTGCCCCGGATCGCGCCGACCTTCTCGCGCCGCAGCGCCTCGATCGACCGCGCGGGCGCCCTGGGCGAGCGGGTCACCGCCACGTTGTACGTGGGCATCACCTCGCTCGTGAACGCCACCTGCTGCCGCCTCTGCGGCGTGTCGAAGATGGCGACGATGAGGTCGCCCTTGCCCGCGAGGAGCATCGGGATGCGGTCCGGGTAGCCGTTCGCCGGCACGACCTCGACCGCGAGGCCCTGGAGGCGGGCGAACGTCTCCACGAGCTCGCGCTCGAAGCCTCCCCGCGGCCCGCCCGCCGGGTCGAACGTCTCCTTCGCCTCGTCGGCGGCCACTATGACCCGCAGCGAGCCGCGCGCCTTCGCCTCCGCGAGGTCGGCGGCGCGAGCGAGCGGCGAAGCGGCGACGGCGGCGACGAGCGTCGCCCGCGCGAGCAGAGGGGAGACGCCAGGGAGTCCCATGGGAGGGGGATTATAGAGGAGGCCGAGGTGCTACGATGCGCGTCCCGATGGCCGACCGACCCCGCATCCTCGTCTCGAACGACGACGGCCACCAGTCCCAGGGGATCCGCGCCCTCGCCGCGGCCATGGAGCCCCTCGGCGAGGTGTGGGTCGTGGCCCCGGAGTCCGAGCAGAGCGCGGCCTCGCGCGCGATCTCGATCCACCGGCCGCTGCGGCTGCGCGAGGTGCGGCCGCGCTGGTACGCGGTGGACGGGACGCCGACCGACTGCTCGTGGCTCGGCATCCACCACGTGCTCAAGGGACGGCGGCCGGCGATCCTGGTCTCCGGCATCAACCACGGGCCGAACCTGGCCGACGACGTGACCTACTCGGGCACGGTCGCGGCGGCGATGGAGGCCTCGGTCATCGGGGTGCCCGCGATCGCGTTCAGCCTCGCCGGCTGGGGGGATCTGGACTTCGGCCCCGCCGCCCGCTTCGCCCGCGCCCTCGTCGCCGCCGCTCTCTCGCGCGAGCTGCCCTCGAACCTGCTGCTCAACGTGAACGTCCCGCCGGGGGTCGAGCCCGACGGCTACGCCGTCACCCGCCTCGGCAAGCACTCGTACGGGTCGGAGGTCGTCGAGAAGAAGGACCCGCGCGGCCGCTCCTACTTCTGGATCGGCGGGAGCGAGTACCAGCACGAGGACATCCCCGGCAGCGACTGCAACGTCGTGCTGCGCGAGAAGCGGGTGTCGGTGACGCCGCTCAGCCTCGACCTGACCGACGACGCGATGCGCGCGGTCGTGGCGACGTGGCCCGTCGAGGGCTTCGCCCGGCACGGGGGCTGAGGCCGGCCGTCCACCCCAGGCAGCGCCGCCAGAACTCCCCGTAGCCGTCCCAGTAGACGAGGTTGCAGCCCCAGTGCGGCGCGGGGTCGGACGTGTAGGCCAGCACGCGGCCCTTGCCGAAGGCCCGCACGGCCAGGAGCGGGTCGCCCGTCTGCGCGACCTCGAGCAGGACCTCGCCGCCGGTCCTCCGCCGGGTCTTGTTGTAGCCGAGCAGCGGAGGCATGGTGCCGAGGTCGAGGCCGCGGAAGAGCGCGCGGCCCGCGGCGGTGGCCCGCGGCGAGAAGCCCTCGGTGCTCTCGACGAGGTCCTCGGTCTCGAGGCACCGGACCGGCATGAGGTCGGCGAGCGGCGTCCGGCCCCAGCCGCCCTTGCCCAGCTCGCCGGTGAACGAGTACCAGCCCCCGAGCAGCATCAGGCCCTTGCCTCTCCGCACGGCCTCCAGGGTCAGGCGGATCCGGTCGGGAAAGGTGAGGGGTCTCGTCCCGAACTGCGCGCGGTCGAAGAAGCTCGGGGCGAGCTGGAAGAGCTTGGCGTCCACGTCGCTGAAGACGAGGACGTCGTGCTCGTCGAGGACCCGCTCGTAGTCGCCCGGCCCGAGCTTGTTGTAGAAGTCCCAGGCGGGCACGGAGGCGACCTCGTGCTCGCCGGTCGCCTCGAGCGCCGTCTTCAGCCAGTGGCCGTAGTTGAAGATGTCGAGGCCCTTGTGGGAGTGGTGGAAGGGCGTCTCCGCGAACACGGGTCCGGTGAGGACCGCCCAGTCGCCGACGTAGTAGACGCGGGCCATCTCGCCCTCCCGCCCGGCTCAGACGACCGCGGGCTCGAGCATCGTGAGGGTGCCGGCGTCGGCGTCGACCTCGGCGGCGACGCCGACGGGCACGGTGAACTGGCGCTCCTGGTGGCCGATCATCGCGCCCTGGTAGGCGGGCACGCCGAGCGGCCGGACGTGCTCGTCGAGCACCTCCTCGAGGGTGAGCGACCCGTAGCTCCCCTCGCCGGGCTCGCACCGGCTGCACGAGCCGAAGACGAAGCCGCGGATCCGGCCGAGCAGGCCGCACAGGCGCAGCTGGGTCAGCATCCGGTCGACCCGGTAGACCTCCTCGCGCACGTCCTCCAGGAAGAGGACGGCGCCGTCGAAGGACGGCACGTACGGCGAGCCCACCAGGGCCGACAGCACGGTCAGGTTGCCGCCGACCAGCCGGCCCCGCGAGCGGCCCGGGGTGATCGTGCGCGTCCGGTTCTCGCGCTGGACGAGGCGGTCCTGGGTCCCGGGCGGATTGGTCATCGCGACCGCCTCGCCCTCGAACACCACGCGCCGGAAGTGGTCGGCGGAGAAGGCGGGCCAGGTGGCCAGCAGGTTCGGGGAGTGGAACGAGACGAGCCCCGTCCTCGCCCCGAGCCCGCAGTGCAGGCCGGTCAGGTCGCTGAACCCCGCGACCACCTTCGGGTTGCGGCGGATCATCTCCCAGTCGAGGTGGGGAAGCAGGCGCGCGCAGCCCCAGCCCCCGGTGATCGCGAGGACGGCCTTCACCCCCGGCTCGGCGAAGAAGCGGTTGACGTCGGCCGCGCGGTCCTCGTCCTTCCCGGCGAGGTAGCCGTGGCGGTCGCGGACGTGCGCGCCGAGGCGGGGCTCGAGGGAGAACGCGCGCGCGACCTCCTGGGCGATCTCGACGTCGGCCGACTCCCAGAGGGCCGAGGCCGGGGCCACGAGGCCGGCCACGTCGCCCGGGCGCAGTCGGGGAGGCTTGATCGCCGCGGCCGGCGAGGGCGCGGCGAGCACGGCTCCGGCCGCGCCCGGGGCGAGCGCGGCCGGAGCCGAGGCGGCGAGGAAGTCCCGGCGCCTCATCTCGCGGGGGCTACTTGCCGCCGGCGAAGGAGGGCAGGGCGAGGCTGCGCATCGTGTGCAGCCCCGGGGCCGCCGCCAGCACCTTGGGGATCGTGTTGACGGTGATCGACGTGGTGGCGATGTCCCCGTGGTAGCCGCCGATCGCCTTGACGTGGAGCTGCGGCGAGCCCTCGATCCTCACGCTGTCGTAGGTCTCGGGCGCCCCGAGGTACGCCTCCATGTGGAGGGCGATGGCGGGCTGGCCGCCCACGTAGCCGATGCCGTCCTGGATGATCCCGCAGACCCTGCCCGCCTCGACCTTCAGGAACGGGCTCTCGACCGGCGCCTCGGCGATCTTCGGCTGGATCTCGTCCGTGATCCGGTCGAGCTTCCAGCCGAGCCCGTCGGCGATCATCGCCACCGACTCGGTGAGCCCCACGTGGCGCACGGTGAGGGCCTTCACCTTCTCCGCGAACCGCTCCGGGGTGAGGCCGGAGCCGATCTTCTGCTGGAACGGCAGCCGGCGGATGCGCGCGTCCTGGATCCGGTCGACCCGGACCGAGTCGACCCGCTCGCAGATGGCGGTGAGGGCGAGCGGCAGCGCGTCCATCGCGAAGCCCGGGTTGACGCCCGTGCCGACCACCGCCACCTTCGCCTTCTTCGCCGCGGCGTCGATCTTCCGCGCGAGGGGCCGGTTCGAGAACCAGGGGTAGGACAGCTCCTCGGTCGTCGAGACGATCGGGACCTTGAGCCTGAGGACGGTCTCGATCTGCGGCCACGTGGCCTTGAGCGCCGAGCTCGTGCACAGGACCGCGACCTGCGGCTTCGTCTTCCGGATCGCGGCGACCGGGTCGGCCGTCACCTTCACGCCGGCCCTCTTCCCGAGGCCCACCACCTCGCCGAGGTCCCGGCCCGCCTTGGCGGGGTCGATGTCCACGGCGGACACGATCTTGAAGTTCTTCCGGGCCGCGAGCTGGCGGGCCACTCCCGCCCCGATCGGCCCCAGGCCCATGATCATCACCTTGGTCGGCATTGGCTTCGGCTCCTTGCAGGTCGCGCCTCGCCGCCGGGCGGCGGGGCGGAGCGGATCATAACCCTTGCTAGAATCCGCCGCCTGAGCCCAAGGGATCGCGACTCGCCCCTGCCCCCCCCGGGGAGACTTCTCGGCACGGCCGTCCTGTGCGCGGCGGCGGTCACCGCCGGCGTGGGCCTCGCCCACGAGAACGTCTCGCTCGACGGGGCCCAGCAGCTCCTCTGGACGCAGGAGTGGCGCCTGGGCTACGGCCTGCAGCCGCCCCTGTACACGTGGCTCCTGCGTTCGCTGTTCCTCGCCTTCGGCGTGAGCCTGCCGGTCATGGCCGCCTTCAAGGAGGGGCTGCTCCTCCTCGCCGCGGTCCTCGTCTACCGGGCCGGCCGGCGGCTCTCCGGCGACGCCACCACCGCCGCGCTCGGAGCGCTCGGCCTGCTGCTGCTGCCGCAGTTCAGCTACGAGTCGCACCGGGACCTGAGCCACACCGTGCTCGCCACGGCCCTCGCCGCGGCGACCCTCGACGTCGCGACCCGCCTCCGGGAGCGGCCGCGCGGCCTCCTCTACCCCCTCCTCGGCCTCGCCGCCGGGCTCGCCCTGCTCAGCAAGTGGAACGCGGCGATCTTCCTCGCTTCTCTCCTCGCTGCCGCCCTGAGCCTCCCGTCGTGGCGGCCCGTGTTCGCCGACCGCCGGATGCTGATCGCCGTCGCCGTCGCCGCCGCGGTCGTCCTTCCCCACGCGTGGTGGGCGGCGCGGGGCGGCTTCGACGCCGCGGTGCAGAGAGAGGCGGTCGAGCGGCTGGGTCTGGCCGACGGCTCCCCCTGGCTCGGGGGACGGCTGCGCGACCTCGGCCACGTCGCCCTGACCGCGGTCGCGTTCGCCGCGCCCCTCGCGGCGGCGGCGGCCTGGAGCCGGAGGGCGGGCGCGCCCATCCCCGAGCCGCCCGGCGCGGCGGACGGGCGGCGCTTCCTGGAGCGCCTGGCGGCGGCGCAGGTCGGTCTCGTCCTCGGGGGGACGCTTCTGCTCGGGGTCGGGAACCACCGCGCCCGCTGGCTCCTGCCGCTCTTCTTCTTCCTGCCCCTCCTCGCGGCGATGAGGCTGCGTCCCGGGCCCTCCGGCGCGCGGCGCTTCGCGATCGCCTCCGCCCTCGCCCTTCTGCTCGCCGCGGTCGCGGTCTTCGGCTGGGTGCTCGTCCTCCCGCTCGCCGGCCGCTGGACGCGCTACAACGTCCCCTACGCGGCCCTCGCCCGCGAGATCGGCCGGGGCGACGTACGGAACGTGCTGGCCGAGGACTACTGGGGCGCGGGCTGCCTGCGCCTGAGCTACCCGCACGCGGCGGTGTTCGGGGCCAACCGGCCGCGCTACGCACGGCCGCGGCCGGGGCCCACCCTCGTCGTGTGGCGGGGAGAGGCGATCCCGCCCGAGCTGCTCGCGGCGCTGCCGGGCTACGGCATCGAGGCGCCGCGGGCCGGCGCGGCGCGCCTCACCCGGCTGCCGTACCGGCTCGCCCCGCGGGGGGAGCAGGCCTTCGGCTGGTTCGTCGCCGAGCGCCGCTGAGGCCCCGGTCTCAGCGGAGGTGCTTGATCAGGATGACCTCGTTGCCCCGCTCGTTGTGCATCATCTCGTCGACGATCTCCCTCGCGAGCAGGAGCCCGAAGCCCCCGGGGCGCAGGCCGGTCTCGGCCCGGGTCTCCGCCACCGCGAGCGGGTCGTCGGGCCGGTTCACCGCGGCGTGGGCGACCCGAGCGAGGTCGAAGCCGGGTCCGGGGTCGACCAGGTGGAACACCATCGTCCGCGCGGTGCGGACCGCGGTGACCTCCACGACCTGGTCGGGGTCGAAGCGCCCCCCGTGCTCCATCGCGTTCATCAGCACCTCGCGGAACGCGAACATGAAGTCGTCGCGCGGGGACTCGGGCACGTCCGATCGCAGCTCGGTGAGGAAGTTCACGAGCCGCTCGGCGCTGAGGAGGCGGCAGTTCACCCGCACGTGCATCCAGTCGGGCGTCGCGGAGAGGACCTCGATCCCGTCCTTCCAGTGGTCGGCCCCCGCCGCGCGGGCCAGCATGTCCGCGATCTCGGAGGCGTCGAAGGGCGCGCTGAAGCAGGCGAAGACGCGCTTGCGCAGCGCGGCGATCACCTGCTCCGGCGTCGTCCTCGGGGCGAGGAGCACGATCCGAACGCCGGGACGGGCCGCACGGATCTCGTCGAGGAGGCCCTCGTCCTCGGCCGGGTCCGTGTCGGGGGCGGTCACGAGGACGTCGAAGGCCCGCCGGCGCACCCGGCGCACGGCGTCCGTCGAGCCGACCGCCACGTCGATCGTGTGGCCCTCGACGAGCGGCGAGGAGCGCAACGCCGCGAGCAGGCCGGGTTCGGGCTCGACCATCAGGATCCGCGCCATGGTGACCTCGGGGAAAGCAGAGGCCATTGTAGGCGGCACCCCTCTCGGCCACAATCGCCCCCGAGGAGGCGCCCATGCAGAGGAGAGAGTTCGTGGCCCGGGCGGCGGGGGCGAGCGCCGCTTTGTCGCTGTTCCCGGCGGGGCTCGCCGGCGTGGAGCGCGAGACGGGGCCGGGCGGCCTCGAGCGGCGCGCCCTGGGGAGAACCGGCGAGACGCTGTCCGTGATCGGCTTCGGCGGCATCGTCGTGAAGGACGCCACGGCGGCGGAGGCGTCCGCCCGCGTGCGCGCGGCGATCGACGCCGGCGTCAACTACTTCGACGTGGCCCCGAGCTACGGGAACGCCGAGGACATGCTCGGCCCGGCGCTCGAGCCCTTCCGCAAGGCCGTCTTCCTCGCCTGCAAGACGCAGGGGCGCACGAAGGAGGCGGCCACCGCCGAGCTCGAGAGCTCCCTGCGCAAGATGCGCACCGACCACTTCGACCTGTACCAGCACCACGCGGTGACGAAGAAGGCCGACGTCGACACGATCCTCGGCCCGGGCGGCGCGATGGAGGCCTTCGAGGCGGCGAAGAAGGCGGGCAAGGTGCGCTTCTTCGGCTTCTCCGCCCACTCGGTCGAGGCGGCCACCGCGCTCATGGACGGCTACGCCTTCGACTCGATCCTCTTCCCGGTGAACTTCGCCACGTGGCACGCCGGTGGCTTCGGCCCGCAGGTCCTCGCGAAGGCCAAGGAGAAGGGGATGGGCATCCTCTGCCTCAAGGCGATGGCGAAGGGACCCTGGCCGCAGGGCGCCGAGCGGCGCTACCCGAAGTGCTGGTACGAGCCCCTCGACACCCCCGAGGCGGCGGCGATGGGCCTGCGCTTCACGCTGTCCCACCCGGTCACGGCGGCCATCCCCCCGGGGGACGAGACGCTCTTCGCGCTGGCGCTGAAGCTCGCCGCGACGCTCGAGCCGCTCTCCGCCGCGGAGGCCGAGGCGATCAAGACGAGAGGCCTCGCCCAGGCCCCGCTCTTCCGCTACCCGAGCGCCCAGGCCTGACCCGCGCGGCGGGCTGGGCGCGACGCTGGGGTCGGGCCGTCACGCGGCCCGCCTGGTGCACACGGGGCGCGCCGCGCGCCGGCCCGGGGTGATGGTGGCTGGCTGGCCGCGGGGTGCCGCAATCGTCGGCGCACACCCACGCCAGCGATACCGGCGTTACCGAGGGGGGCCGTAGAATGACCTGCGAGGTGGCGTCATGACGATCGACGTCGAGGCGATCTACGAGAACGGGGTCCTCAAACTCAAGCGGCCCGTGAACCTGCCTGAGCGAGCCGAGGTCCACGTGACGATCGAGGCGCCGGACGTCGCCCGGACACCGCTCGGTCGCAAGCTGCTCGAGCTGCGCTCCCGGATCACGAAGTCTGGAGCACCCGCTCTCGGCTGGGACGAGATCGAGAACGAAGTGGCGTCGCGCAGGGGTGGCTGGCGAGAAGCGTGATGAGGCTCACCTTCGTGGACGCGGCGGTGCTGATCGCGGCGGCCCGAGGTGGCAGCGAGCAAGCCGCTCGCGCCATGGAGATCCTCGACGACCCCGAGCGCGAGTTTGCCGCGAGTCCCTTTCTGCGCTTGGAAGTGCTTCCCCAAGCCGTCTTCAACGCCCTCGCGCTCGATCCACCGCGCCCGCGCCGTCAGGGTCGTGACGATCCACCCCGAGCCCCGTTAGTTTGGATTGCGGGTAGCCGGGCGCGGTCCTCGCGTCGCTCCCAGTGGAGGACGGCGTCGCTACGGCGGGCCTCCACCGGAGCAAAGGCCCCGCGCCTGGAGGACCACGCGGAAGCCCCGGTAGGGCTCGCCGGCCTCGCTCCGCGGGCCCTTCGTGCCCGCCGGCTGGTCGGCGCTGCCGCCGGCGAGGACGCCCTTCCCGTCCGCGCCCACCGTCCACTCGGCCACGTTACCGCCGAGGTCGCGGGGGGAACCGCTCCCCCCTGACGTCCCGTGGCGTCCCACCTCGTCGAGCAGGGGCGCGTCGGGTCCGAGGGCGGCCGCCTGCTCGCGCAGCCGCGCCGCGTCCTCGGGGTTGGGCGGGTAGCCGGCCCAGCGGTCGAGGGTGTTCTCGCCCTCGCCCGGCTTGCCGTAGAGCGCCTTCGCCTCTTCGGCCGTGGGCAGCCGCCAGGGCTCGCCGGTGAGGGCGGCGAGCCAGGCGGCGTAGGCCTTCGCCTTTTCGAACGAGATGCCGCTCGCCGGCCAGTCGCCCGTGCCGGGGGCCACGCGGTAGGAGGGGTCGAACGCGGCGTACTGCGCGCGCGTGACTTCGAAGCGGCCGACGCGCAAGCCCTCGTGGAGGACCGCCTCCGGCACGAGCCGGCCCTTGACGAGCCGCCCGTAGCGCCCGCCTTCGCGGGCGAAGCCCTTGCGCTCGAGGGCGGCCTGGAGGGGCGAGCCGTCCTTCACGACGGGGTCTTCCGGCGTGCGGCCGAAGAGGTGCCGGTCGAACCAGGCGAGGTCCTCCTCGATCTTGCGCCGCTGGTGGCCCAGCTTCTGCAGCCCGTGCGGCTCGCCGGGGAAGAGCACGAGCCGCACCGGCGTCTTCGTGGCCTGCTGCATGACGCGGAAGTGCGACCAGCTCTGGCTCGGGGGCACGTTGCGGTCCTCGGTGCCGGTGTAGACGATGGTCGGGGTCGTGACGTCCTTCAGCCGGAAGAAGGGCGACTTGCGGACGTAGAGCTCGGGGTCCTCGTACGGGGCCTTGCCGAAGTAGTAGTTGTCGAAGGAGGCCCCGAAGTCCACGTTGCCCCAGTCGCTGATCCACTCGACGTCGCCCGCTCCCGCCGAGGCGGCCTTGTAGCGCCGCGAGCGGGTGATGAGCTCGGTCGTGAGGATGGAGCCGTTCGACCAGCCCATGGTGCCGATCCGCTCGGGGTCGGCGAGCCCGCGCGCGATCACGTGGTCGACACCCGCCTCGAGGTCCACCCGCTCGAGGTCGTAGTAGTTGCCGCAGCAGATGGACTCCACCCACTCGAGGCCGAAGTTCGAGCCCCCGTGGTAGTTCACCTCGAGGAGGAAGGCGCCTCGCTGGGCGAGGAGCAGCTTCGGGTAGGCGTAGCTCTGGTCCCAGACGTCCATGTCCGCGCCCCCCGCGGGGCCGCCGTGGATCGAGAGGAGCAGCGGGTAGCGCTTGCCCTTCTCGTAGCCGATCGGGTAGTAGAGGAGACCGACCACGTCGTCGCCCCGCGCTCCCTTAAACGTGACGACCTCGACGTCGTGGACCGGCTTTCCCTTGAAGCCCGGGTTGAGGTCGGTGAGAGCGGCGGGAGCGGAGATCGCGCCTCCGTCGAGGGACGCCCGGTACCACTGGACGGGCTTCGTGGCCTTCGAGTGCTCGTAGACGAGGGTCCGTCCGTCCCGGGAGAGCGCCCAGTCGAAGACGTTCTGCGCGTGCTCCCCGGAGAGGTCCTGCCGCGTCCAGCCCGCGCCCGTCCGCGTGTAGCGCGCGGGCCGGTAGCGCACGCCGTCGGCGAGCAGGGCGAGGAAGCCGTCGGGGGTGGCGAGCACCCGGGGCGTGCCGAGGCCGTTCGGCCACTGCAGGTCCACCGGCGTCGCCGTCCCCGTCTCCGCGTCGACGTGCTGGAGGAGCTGGATCGTCGCCGTGAAGTAGGTGGGGTGCGAGGAGTAGGACTGGACGAAGTAGAAGCCCTTCGAGTCGGGCGCCCACTCGGCGCCGGTGGCGAGCACGCGGGTGCCTTCGAGGAGGGCGCGCGAGGTGCCCGCGCGCAGGTCGTGGAGCCGCAGCACCGGGGGCACCCTGTGGTCGTACTGGAAGCTCGGCGAGACCTGGTGCAGCGCCACCGCCCAGCGGCCGTCCGGGGAGACCTCGACCCACTCGATCCAGTCGCGGTTGTCGGTGAGGCGGGCGAGGGTCCCGTCCTTGGCGTCGACGGAGAACAGGCGCACCGGCGGCTCGCGCTCGTCCTCGACGACCTGCGAGGTGTCCTTCTTCTCCTTCTCCTTGCGCTCCCGCAGGCTCTTCTCCTCGGGTGCGGCGACGACGAGGGTGGCGTCGTCCCTCCACGCGAAGTCGCGGATGCCCCGGTCGAGCTTGGTGAGCGGCCAGGGCTCGCCCCCGTCGAGGCTGAGCAGCCACAGCTGCGCCTTCGCCTCGTCGCCCTCGCCGTCCTCCTCCTTGCCCTCCGCCGGCCGGGGCCGATCGCTGAGGAAGGCGATCCTCCTCCCGTCGGGGGACCACCGCGGGTCGCGGTCGCGGTTCGTCCCGCGGGTGAGCGGCACCTCGCGCCTCTCCCCGGCGAGCGGCGAGAGGACGAGGTTCGACACGCGCTCGCCCTTCTTCTCGTCCATCCGGCTCCTGACCCAGACCGCGTGGCGGCCGTCCGGCGAGACCGCGAACGACCCCGCGGACTCGGCGAGGAGGATGTCGTCGGCCGTCCAACGGGCCGCGGGGTCGGTGGCCGGCGGCGGGGCGGGGGCCGCGGCGAGGGCCGCGCCGAGGAGGGCCGGGGCGAGGAGCAGGAGGGCGGGGGGCATGGACACCTCTTCTCAGCCGCGCCGATCGAGCTCGGCGAGGGCGAACGCGTACGCGCCGACGGCCACGGCCTGGCTCGTGCCGAGGCGCGAGAGGCCGACGCCGACGCGCTGCAGGGGATCGTAGGAGATGCGGCGGCTCGAGCCGGGGACCGTGACCTCCCTCGCCGCGCCCGCGACGAAGGCCGCGCGCTCGGCCGGGTCCTCGAGGTTGAACGCCTTCACCTCGAGGCGGGGCACGGGGCCGCCGGGCGTCTCGTAGGGCGCGTTCATCTCCGCGACGAGGGCGGGCAGGAAGAGGTCCGCCGCCCCGGCCAGGCCGCCGCCGATCACGACGAGGCCGTCGACGAGGGTCACCGCGGAGGCGAGCGCGTCGCCCGCCGCCTCGCCCATCCGCCGGAACGCCTCGATCGCGGCCTCGCGGTGGCCGGGCGCCTGCCCCTTGCCGATCGCGAAGATGTCCTTCGGCTCCGGGGCCGCGTCCACGGCGATCCCCGCCCTCTCCGCGTAGACCCGCCGGACCGCGCGGATCGAGACCGCCTCCTCGATGTTCGAGCGCGGCAGGAGCTTGTTGCGCAGGAGCCAGATCTCCCCGCCCGCCGAGTTGTCCCCAATCCAGAGGCGGCCGTCGCTGACGATCCCGCCGCCGAACCCGGTGCCGAGGGTGGCCCCGAAGAGGTTGCGGAAGCGCTTCGGGCTCCCCGCCTCGGCGAGCAGCCCGTTCACCCAGGGCAGGAAGCCGGCGATCGCCTCGCCGAACGCGAACAGGTCCCCGTCGTTGTTGATGAAGACGGGGACCCCGAAGCGGTCCTCGAGCATCGGGCCGAGGGCGACGCCGCCCCGGAACGCGGGCAGGTTGCCGAGCTCCTCGATGATCCCCCGCGGGTAGTCCGCGGGGCCGGGGAAGGCGAAGCTGATCGCGGCCGGGGCGGCGGGGGCCTGCGCCTTCACCCGCGAGAAGCCGTCCGTGATCGTGTCGAGGCACAGGCCGAGGTCGTGGGCGTTCGAGGGGAGGGTGACCGGGGGGGCGACCGCGCGGCCGCCCCGGACCGCGGCGAAGACGAAGTTGGTGCCGCCGGCGTCGAGGGTGAGGACGACGCGGGCGTCCGTCTCGTAGCTCACCTCACGCCTCCTTCGCCGCGGACCGCATCGACAGCGCGAAGAGGTAGGCGAAGGCGGCGAGCGGCACGAGGAACGCCGTGCCGAGGCCGGCGGTGTCGGCGATGCGGCCCATGAGGGGGGGCAGGACCGCGCCGCCGAAGATCGCCATGCACATGAGGCCGGAGAGCTCGGCGCCGCGCTCGGGCCGGGCCTCGACGGTCAGGGAGAACAGCACCGGCCAGATGTTCGCGAAGCCGAGGCCGGCGAGGACGACGCCCGCCACCGCGAGGGCGCTCTGGCCGACGAGGACGAGCAGGATGCCGATCGCGCCGAGGGCCGCGCTCAGGCGGAAGAAGGCCCGCGGGCTCATGAAGCCGAGGACCCCGCTGCCGACGAGGCGCCCCAGGGTGAGGCCGGCGAAGAACAGCGTGGGCCCGAGCAGCTTGGCCTGCCCCTCCGGGTGGCCCAGGCCCTCGAGGCGGGGGGAGAGCCACGTGTTCATCCCGACCTCGGCCCCGACGTACAGGAAGATGCCGAGCACGGCGAGAGAGAAGGTCGGCTCCCCGAGCAGCGAGAGGCTCGAGCCGACGCTCGGCGGGACCTCCGCCCGCGTCTCCTTCACCTTGAGGAGGAGGACGGCGGCGAAGGTCGCGACGGTGAGGACGAGGAAGACGGGGAAGATGCGGCGCCAGCCGAGCTCGCCCACCGCGAGGCGCGCCACGAGGGCCGTGCTCACGACGCTCCCGACGCCCTTGACGAACTGGGCGAAGCTCAGGTTGCTCGCGAAGCGGCCTTCCCCGGACACGTCGCGCATGATGGGGTTGCCCGCCACCTGCAGGAGCGTGGTCCCGACGCCGAGCACGAACACGGAGGCGAGCAGCAGGGCGAAGCCCGGCACCACGAGGGTGGGGACCAGGACCCCGAGCGCCACGAGGGCGAGGGCGAGGAGCATCGTGCTCTTCTTGCCGATCCGCGCGGCGAGGACGCCCCCCGGCACGCTGAAGACCGCGAACGCCACGAAGGCGAAGGCGGGGAGCAGCCCGGCCATGAAGCCGGACAGCGCGTACTGCTTCCGGATGGCGCTCGCGAGCGGACCCATCGCGTCGACGAAGCCCATCGCGAAGAACGTCAGGAAGATCGGCAGCGTCCGCAGTCTCATCGTGGCTCCCCCTGGGCCCGGGGCGAGGGGCGCCCACGCCCCGGGCGGCGCGCGGCGGAGCCCGAGGCTACGCGAGACGCTCGGTGCGCGTCAACGCGCCGGAGTCGACCGGGCGGCCGCGGCGCCGCTCGTCGAGACGCCGGCAGCCCTCGAGGAGGAGGGCGTTGAACTCGAGCTCCAGCGGGGACCCTTCGGCGAGCGCGCCCCGGTCGAACTCGAACTGGCCGTTCGGCCAGCCGATGAAGTCGTAGACGACCTGCGCCCCCTCGTGGTCGGGTCCGGTGGCGGAGACGATCTGCCCGTGGCGGAAGGCGATGCGCAGCGACTGGCTGCCGCGGCGGGCCACGAGGACCCCGGTGAGCTGGTTCAGGTGGCAGATCTGGAGCACGGCGGGGGCGCCGACGAGCTCCACCGCCCCGCGCAGGCTGGTCGCGCCGTCGGTGGCCTGCTCGATCTCCGCGAAGCGGCGCAGGAGCAGCTCGAGGCGGATGAGCATCTCGCGCGAGGGGGCGGGCTTGGCGAGGAAGTCGTCCGCCCCCGCCCGCAGGGCGTGGTAGCGGCTCTCGCAGTCGTCGTGGGCCGACACGACCACGACCGGCGTGCGCCGCAGCAGGCTGTGCGCCCGCATCCT
The DNA here is from genome assembly GCA_964561785.1 of uncultured Acidobacteriota bacterium. Taxonomy (GTDB): domain Bacteria; phylum Acidobacteriota; class Vicinamibacteria; order Fen-336; family Fen-336; genus DATBSL01. The sequence continues at coordinate 41,094 of CAZLRF010000042.1, forward strand.
CCGGACGAGGGCGAGGCCGGTCTCGTCGGGCAGCCTCGCCTCGGTGACGATCAGCCACGGCCGCCGCGCCACCGCGAGGCGCAGCGCCTCCTGCCCCGTCGCCGCCTCGTGGACCGAGAAGCCGTGCTCGACCAGGCAGGCGACGAGGGCCCTGCGCTCGGCGGGCTCGGCATCCACCACGAGCGCCGTCCGCAGCGCGGCGGGCGTGCTCGCGAACGGCCTCCGGTCGGCCGCGGGGCGGAGGCCGTCGCGCAGGTCGACCGTGCCCGTCTCGGCCGCGCCCGCGGCGGGCCCGGCCACCGTGGGAGGCGGGGCCGGCACCTCGCGGAAGACCGCGTCGAGGCCCTGCACGAGCCCGCTGGCCTTCCAGGGCCGCGGGAGGAGGTCGAGCACCGCGAACCGGCACGACGGGGCCGCGCCCTCGCCCGGGGCCGCCGGCGGCTGGAGCGTCACCACCGGGTAGCGCGCGGCGGAGGGGTCGAGGTGCAGCGGGCGCAGCACCGCGTAGCCGTCCGTGAGCGAGGAGGGGAGGCCGCGGAACGTGGCGTCGCCGCGCCGGCGCTGCCACTGCGGCACCGCCTCGAGGCAGCCGAGGCCGAGGTCCACCAGGACGAGGTCGACCGCGGAGACGGAGGCGACGCGCGTCGCCGCCGCCGGGTCGTCGGTCACGAAGACCCAGTAGTCCTCCCGGCGCAGCATGCGCTCGGTGGAGAAGCGGTTGATGGTGTCCGACTCGAGGACGACGACCCTCCGAGCTTCCGGCACGATTCGCGGCTCCGTCCGATGAGGCTTCCGCCCGCCACGCGCCGGGCGGGAAGGGAGAGGGAGCCTCGCTCGAGGAGCGAGGGGCCCGATCCGCCGCGCAGACCGTCACCCGCTTTCGTTGGGGCGGCCATGATGCGAGGGCCCGCGCGGCCGTGTCAAGCCCTTTTTCCGCCGAGGGGAGCGCGCCGAGGCCCGGTGTGTCGCATCGTCAACGCAATCCGTATCGCGTGTGCCGAGCAACGTCCATCGTTCGGCAGAGGCCCGGCCCGCGAGACGAGGCGAAGTGGCCGAAAGGCGGCCGGCGGCGGCTCCGTCGGCGCGTGGGACCGCGCGCAGCACCGGGCCGGGGTCGGCGCCAAGCCATTCGCGGACCGACAGATGCGGGCCGTGCGGCCCGGAGCGTCGCCCGCGGCACGCGACTTGCCCGAGGCCTCCTTCGCGACCCGCCGCGGAGCGGGCCGGGAGGACGCGATGCGGACGAAGCGGGTGCGGACGGTGGCGGCGGTGGCTCTCGCGGCGCTCGCCGTGGGGTGCGGCGGCGGGGTCGAGACGCCGGCTGCGGCCCAGCGCGAGGGCCTGGCGCTCGTGTCGATCCAGCCCTCGCCGGGCCCGGCGTCGCTCTCCGCCACGCGTCCGGCCGACTGCATCTGGTGCACGACGGCCTTCTCCGCCGAGCTCTCCGTCCTGTCGCCGGTCACGCTCAGCGGCGTCAACCTCTGGCTCGACGGCTGGTCCGCAGGTCGCCGCTGCCTCGGCGCGCACCACGACACCCCGGGCGACGGCTTCACCCTCGCCGCCGGTCGGGCGACGAGCGTCACCTTCCGTCACGCCTCCGTCGACTGCGCGGCGCCGTTCACGGTCGACCGGGTCGTGGTCCGGATGCGCTCCGGGGAGACGCTCGTCTCCGAGGGCTCCTGGGACGTCGCGCTGGGCTTCGTGGAGTAGGGCGCTCGCCGATCGTCGCCGGCGGGCTACCGCGCGTAGTAGCGGGCGCAGTCCGGCGGCATCGCGGCCCAGGGCGCGTCGCGCGGCTCCCCCCGGAGCCGGCCGACCGCCGTGCGCGCGACCGTCCCCGCTGACCAGACGCCCGTGATCTCGCGGCCGCGGACCGTGCCCGAGAGCCTCGCCGCCACTCCGCCCTCGTCCCAGGCGAGGCGCAGCTCGCCGCCGCGCAGCGTGGCGGAGACGAGCGGTCGCGGGGCGCCGCCCCGCTCGACCTCGCCCGACAGCGTCCCGAAGCTCTGGCGGAGGTCGACCGCGAACCGGCTCCCCTGGCTGTCCTCGAAGTCCCAGGCGCCCCCGACCCGGGCGGGCACCGTCCACAGGTGGACGTCCCGCCCCTGCACCTGCACCGAGCGGTCGGGCTCCCACTCCGCCATCGTGAACTGGTGCGAGACGACGCGCGTGCCGGGCGGGAGGTCCAGGAGGCGGTGCCGCACGCAGCGGTTGAGCTGGGGCAGCAGGTACAGGGTCACGACGCTCGCCCCGGCGAAGTCCTCCTCGAAGATGTCCCCCTCGACGATCCGGACGCGGTCGGCCACGCCCTCCGCCTCGACCAGGCAGGAGGCACGCTTCGCGAGCGCCGGGTCGTACTCGATGCCCACCGACCGGGCCCCGAAGGGCGGCTTCGCCGCGGCGATCGAGATCCGCCCGTCGCCCGCCCCCAGGTCGAGCACGAGGTCCTGCGGGCCCACGTCCGCCATCGTGAGCATGGCCTGCACGACGGCGTCGAACGTGGGCACCCAGACGACGTCCATGCCGGCCTGCCCCCACGAGGCGGGGTGCGCGGCCTCGCACTCCTCGCGGGTGCGCGTCTGCGCCCCGTCCGAGGCCACGGCGAGGAGGAGGAGGCCCGCCGCGGCGGTCGAGAGTCGGAGCGGGCGCTTCATCGGATTCGGCTACCGCGCCAGCAGCTCGTGCGCCGCGTGCGCGAGGAAGATGTAGCTCGCCCCGAGGCCGATCACGTACTCGTTCTCGCCCCACAGGAAGGGCCAGTCGTCCATGTTCTCGGGGTAATCGGGCTTCAGCACCAGCACGCCCGGCACGATCCCGCCCGGGATGAAGGCGAAGTCGGCCCGGTTGTTGCCGTAGGCCACGCGCTTCGAGCGGTTCCCCACCGCCGAGACGAACGAGAGGTTGTGGTCGGGGTGCGTGCCGAAGAGGTAGTCGAGCCCGCGGGTCACGAGCTCCCGGCCGACGAGGTCCGGGTAGGCCTCGTGGAGCAGGTAGTTCGTCGTCGCCCAGTCGACGACCTGAGCGTTGCCGGCCCAGCCTCCGGTGCCGATCGGCACGCCGTACGGGTTCTGCTTCGACAGGCCCTCGAGCTCCGTCCGGTACTTCTCGGCGTAGGGCCGCAGCTTCGCCCGGTAGCCCTCGTCCAGCAGCGGGATCGCGCGCAGGGCCAGGGCAAGCGCGAAGGAGCCGCCGCGTTCGAGCGCCGGCCAGACGAGCTCGGCGAACCTCTCGCGGTAGGCCTCCTCCCGCGTGGCGGCGAGGAGCTGGAGGGCGGCTCCCAGCTCCGCGAACTGGCCGAAGCGCGCGGCGAAGCCGGCGGGCGGCGTCGCCGGCGCCGGCCGCGCCCGCTCCTCGGCGTACGCCTTTCTCGCGAGCGCGAGGCATTCCGTGGCGAGCGGGTCGTTCATGCCCCGCAGCGCGCGGCTCGCCGCCGCCAGCGCGCCGATCCCGGCGTAGTTCGTGAACGGCGTCTCCTCCGTGAACACCCAGCGGTCGTCAGGGGTGCCGCTCCTGCCGCCTTCGGACCGGTACGGCTCGAGCGAGGGGTCGTGGACGAGGTTGTCCGTCTGCGTCACGGCGTCCCCGAGGTGGTGGTAGCGGTGCAGCTCGCCGTCGACGATGCCGCGCGAGAGGCGGCCGAGCGTCCGGTACTGGGCCGCGATCTGGAGCGCACCGTGCTCGATCTGCTGGAGGAGGTCGGGCTTCCCGTCCGGCCGGTGGATGTCGACGAAGCGCCGGCCCTGGTCGACGAGCGTCTGGTCGCGCTGCGGCCGGAACGTCTCCCACGTCGCGACGAGGCTCGAGACCGTCATCGCGTGCGAGCCGCCCTGGATGTCGAAGTCGCCGGCGTCGAACCAGCCCCCGACCGCGAGGCCGGGGATCCGCTCGCCCGGGGCGTAGGGGGTGTTGGTCGTGGCCCCCGACCGGTAGCCGTCGAAGTGCTGCCGGTTGAGCGGGGCCTGCACCGCGTCGTCGAGGTGGGCCGCGCCGTGCCACACGCGGTAGGCCTCGTTGACGAGCACGTGGTCCATCTGCACCGGGAAGAAGACGTCGAGCGTCGGGTGCCAGACCCGCTCGTACACGTCGGCCGCGATCGGGAACGGCCCGGCCGTCTGCGTCCCGTACTCGACGAGGTAGAGGCCCGGGTCGGTGACGGACGAGAAGTCGGCCACCGCGTACTGGTAGCGCAGGTAGCGGCCCCAGGGCCGGACCGCGAGCTTCGCCTTCTCGACCCGGCGGCCGTCCGGGCGGATCTCCAGGAGCGAGGCCGTCGGCGACGGCGTGTCGTTCGCGTCGAGCTCGATCACGGCGCGCTTGGGCTGCGAGGGATGGTAGCCGACCTGCGAGAACCCGATCACGGGAGAGCGCGTCCACCCCGGGATCGTGTGCGGCTCGACGTGCCACTCGGCGACCTTGCCGGCGGTCTTCGCGGCGAGGAGGGTGCGGACGACGTACCAGCCGTTCTGGGCGAGGTTGCGGCCGTCGAGCAGCCGCAGCTCGCCGGAGAGCGCGCGGATGACGACGTGGCGCTCGGGATCCTCGGGGGCCATCACGAGCGTCGTGCCGGACGCGAAGGGCAGCGCCTCCACGTAGTCCGGGTGGCCGTGGAGATCGAACGTGGAGTACCCCTCGAACTGCGCGATCCTCTTCCCGGGCGGCAGGGACGCGGTCGGGCCCGTGGGGTAGCGGGGGAAGAGGGCGGGCTTGCCGTCCATCAGGTACGTGCGCTCCCAGTAGCGCGAGGGCCGGAGCTCGAGGTTGAGCCCGGCGCGGCCCTCGAGGGCGGCCGGCAGGGGCTCGTCGAGGAACACCGCGACCGTGAAGCCCGCTCCCTCGGGCGCCACCACCAGGCGCGAGTCGAAGTCGAACGCCTCGTAGCGCAGCGTCACCTCGATCGCCCCCGACTTCGGGTCGACCTTGCGGCCCGTCACCTTCGGGATCTGGTCCCACTGCTCGGGGGTGGGAGAGAGGCGCACCGCGCCGCCGGTGGCGGTCCTCACGCCGTGGTGGAGGATCTCGATCCCGGCCGTCTTCTCGTCGAAGAACATGCCGTTGTACTCGTTCGTGAAGACGAGAACGTCGAGCCCCCGCTTCGACAGGTACTCCTGGTCGTTGAGCCTCAGCGCGTCCTGGGCGGCGGCGCTCGCGACGCCGGGGCCGAGGGCGAGGGCGAGGACGGCGACGGTGCGGCGGATCATGATCTCCTCCTTCCACGACGAGAGGCGACGGCGCGAGCTCACCTCAGCGCTCGACGTCGCAGCGGCTCTCCATCCGCCATTCGCGGCCGAGCGTGCGCGTCGTCCCGGTCAGCGTGACGGTCGCCCGCAGGCGGATGTCGGCGCTCGAGGCGCCGACCTGCAGCTCGATCTCCCCGGGCTCGACGATCCGGCGGTTCTCGAGGCCGGTGAAGCTCAGCACGTCGGCGGGGACCGCCATCGCGACCGTGGCCGCCTCGCCGGGGAGAAGCTCGACGCGGGCGAAGGCCTTGAGCTCCTTGACCGGGCGCACGACCGAGGCGAGGAGGTCGCGGACGTACAGCTGCGGCACGGCGACGCCGGGTCGGGTGCCCGTGTTCCGCACCGTGAACCGCAGGCCGATCTCGCCGGCGGTGTCGACCTCGGCCGCGTCGAGCCGCAGGTCGGCGTACTCGAACGAGGTGTACGACAGCCCGCACCCGAACGGGTAGCGGCTGCCGAAGTGCCGGGCGATCGGCGTCCCCGCGCTCTTCATCTTGTGGTTGTAGTAGTAGGGGACCGCGCCGACGTTCTTCGGCACGGAGACCGAGAGACGTCCCGACGGCTCGACCGCGCCGGTCAGCACCTCGACGAGGGCGGGGCCGCCCTCCTGGCCGCCGGCGAAGGCCCAGACGAAGGCCGCGACGCGGTCCTCGAGGCCGCCGAGGTTGTACGGCCGGCCGCTCGTGAGGACGACGACCACCGGCTTGCCGGTCGCGACCACCGCCTCGAGCAGCTGCTGCTGGACGCCGGGCAGCTCGAGCGAGTCGGCGTCCGAGCCCTCGCCCACCGTGCCCGTCTGGAAGAGGCCGGCCAGGTCGCCCACGCACACCACGGCCACGTCGGCCGCCTGCGCGCAGGCCACGGCCTGCGGGACGAGGTCGGTCCGGGTGGACACCGGCGAGGGCTGGTCGAGCGAGGTGCTCGTCTCGACGTCGCCGGGGAAGACCGGCGAGCCGTACTTGCGCTCTTCGATGACGAAGCAGCCCCGGGCGAAGGCGACCCTGTCCTTGCCGAACGCCTGCTCGAAGGCGGCGCGCGGCGTCACGACCTGGGACGCCGACTCGCCGGCGTCGTTCAGGATCAGGTGGACGGGGAAGCTGTATCCGCACAGCGGCGCGAGCGGGTCGTCCGCGGTGGGGCCGATGAGGGCGATCCGCTGGCCGCGCGCGGGGTCGAGCGGCAGGATCCCGCGGTTCTCGAGGACGACCACCGACTGGCGGGCCACCTCGCGGGCCAGCGCCACCGTCGCGGGAGACTGCAGGTCGATCGCCCCCTCGTCCGCGAAGGGCCGCTCGAACAGCCCCAGCCGCAGCTTCTCGACGAGGACCCGCCTCACCGCGGCGTCGATCGTCTCCATCGACAGGAGGCCCCGCGCGACCGCCTCGCCCAGCGCGGCCACGCAGTCGTCGGCCGGCAGCTCGACGTCGAGGCCGGCATTGAAGGCGAGCGCCGCCGCCTCCGCCCGGTCGCGGGCGAGGTTGTGGTGCTGGTACAGCAGGCTGATGCCGATGTAGTCGGCCACGATGAGGCCGTCGAAGCCCCACTCCGTCCGCAGGAGGTCGGCGAGCAGGCGCCGCGAGGCGTGGACGGACTCGTTGTCGAGGTCGTGGTAGGCGGGCATGACGGAGCCCGCGTTCGCCTGTTTGATCGCCATCTCGAAGGGCAGCAGGAACACGTCGCTCAGCTCGCGCCAGCCGAGGTGGACCGGGGCGTGGTTGCGCGCGCCCTCGCTCCAGGAGTGGCCGGCGAAGTGCTTGACCGTGGCGAGCAGGTCTCGCTTCTCCCCCTGCAGCCCGCGGACGAAGCGGGTGCCCAGCACGCCCACGAGGTACGGGTCCTCGCCGAACGTCTCCTCGGTGCGCCCCCAGCGCACGTCGCGCGAGACGTCGAGCACCGGCGCCAGGCCCTGGCGGCAGCCCACGCTGCGGGCCTCGCGGCCGATCGCCGCCGCCGCGCGCTCGACGAGGTCGGGGTTCCAGGTCGCGCCGTAGGCGAGGGCCGAGGGGAACATCGTGGCCCCGCGGGCCATGAGGCCGACGAGGCACTCCTCGTGCGAGATCGCCGGGATCCCGAGGCGCGTCTGCTCGCACAGGAACTTCTGGAGGCGGTTGAGGGCGCGCACGCCGGCCCTCGGCTCGACGCCGTGGCTGCCGAGAGCCCGCGAGACCTGGCCGAGGCCGTGGCCGAGCGCCTTCCTGACGGCCGCGGGGTCGGTCCCGCCCGTGAAGTCGTCCTGGCGGGGGCGGTGGTCCCCGTCCTCGGACAGGATGAGCCACAGCGCGTGCAGCTGCGCCGCCTTCTCCTCGAACGTCATGCGGGCGAGGAGATCGCTCGCGCGCGCCTCGATCGACCTCGCGGGATCCTGGTAGGGCTGGGTCATGGCGGAACCTCCGGGCGAGCTGCGGCCGCCCGAGTATGTCTCAACTTTGGACAAAAGCGGAGCCCCCCGTGGTGCCGTTCGCGCGCCCGCGCCGCAGGGCGGGCGCCGCGATTGGACAGAAGACGCCGCATATAATTGGACGTATAGAAGGTCGTCCGTGGCGCAGGTGACTCTCTACCTCGACGACGAGACGGTCGAGAGAGTGCGGCGCGCGGCGCGCGCCTCGGGGCTCTCCCGGAGCCGCTGGCTGGCGCAGCTCGTGCGCGAGAAGACCGCCCGGGAGTGGCCGGCGGTGGTCAGGGAGATGGCGGGCTCGTATCCCGACTTCCCGGAAGCGGAGGAGCTGAGGAGGCCGGCCGGCCGGGACGTCCGCCGGGAGCGCCTCTGAGCCATGTACGCTCTCGACACGAAGAGCCTGTCGTACTACCTCAAGGGCAAGGGACGCCTCGCCGAGCGCCTGCTCGCCGAGCCCCCCTCGAACGTGAGTGTCCCGTCGGTCGTCGTCTACGAGATCGCGTACGGCGCCGCCCGGGCCGCCGCCCCCGCCGGACTCAGCGGACGCCTCGTCGCGTTCCTCAAGGCCTTCCGGGTCCTCCCGTTCGGGGAGGCCGAGGCTCGGGCCGCGGCGAGGATCCGTGCGGATCTCGAGGCTTCGGGCCGGCCGATTGGCCCCCACGACGTGCTGATCGCCGCCACCGCCCTCGAGCACGGCGCCACGCTGGTGACGCACAACACGAAGGAGTTCGGGCGCGTCAAGGGACTCCGCCTGGAGGACTGGTACTGAGAAAGGACACGAAGATGAAGCCTCGGCCCTCGAGCACGCCCTTCACCCGAATCGCCGCGTGGGGCCTCTCGTCTCTCGCGCTCGCTCTCCTCGCCCCGCCGCCCGCGCCGGCCCAGCCGTCCGGGGGGCCCTACGGTCCCGTCCCGCAGAGCTACGTCGTGCCGAAGGCGGCGCACGTCTACTACGTCGCGCCCGACGGGAAGGCGGATGCGGCCGGGACGGCGCTCGCCCTTCCCACGACCCTCGAGTCGGCGTTCGAGAGGGTCGTGACCGGCGACGCGATCGTGATGCGCGGCGGCACCTACCGCACCGGCGACCTGCGGCTCAACCAGGGGATCACGATCCAGCCGTACCTCGACGAGCGCCCGGTCCTCAAGGGGACGCGCGTGGCGACCGAGTGGCAGGCCCTGCCCGGCAAGCTGTGGCGCACCTCGTGGAAGACCCTCTTCCCGGCGAAGCCGCTCGGCTGGTGGCAGCGGGGGCGCGAGGGCGCGCGCACGCCGCTGCACCGCTTCAACAACGACATGGTCTTCGTGGACGGACGCCTCCTGAAGTCGGTCGGCTGGGAGGGCGAGCTCGACGAGGACTCGTTCTACGTGGACTACGAGGCGGGCCACGTCTACATCGGCGCCGACCCCACGAGGCGCACGGTCGAGATCACCGCCTTCGACAACGCCTTCATCCGCGTGAGCCGGCCGGTCCACGGCAAGGAGTCGGACAAGAAGGGGCCGACGATCCGCGGAATCACCTTCACGCAGTACGCCTACCGGGCGATCGACGTCGAGGCGAAGCGCCCCGCCGCCCTCGTCTCCGAGGAGCCGACCGACGATCCCATCGGCCCCCAGGAGCCCGGGACCTACGGCCGGGAGGTCGTGGGCACCACGCTCGAGAACGTGACGATCTCCTTCTGCTCGCGCGTGGGCGGCTACTTCCGCGGGGACGACCTCGTGCTGCGCCACTCCCTGATCAGCGACACCTCGACCGAGGGCTTCTACGTGATCGGCTCCTCGGACGTGCTCCTCGAGCGCAACGTCTTCCGGAGGAACAACGTGGAGCAGCTGACCGGGTACTACCCGGCCGCGGTCAAGATCTTCAACCAGTCGCACCGCGTCACCGTGCGCGACAACCTGGTGATCGACAACCCGCACTCGAACGGCGTGTGGTGGGACGTCGGCAACCGCGACGGCGTCTTCGTGAACAACTGGGTCGAGAACGCGCAGATCGGGTTCTTCTACGAGATCTCGCACGGGGCGACGGTCGCTGGCAACGTGTTCGTGAACTGCGGCCGGGGCGTGTGGGCCCTCAACAGCCGGGACGTGCGGGTCTACCACAACACGTTCGTCGACAGCCCGGCCTCGTTCGAGCGCAACGAGCGCAGCGCGGTCGGAGACCACTTCGGCTGGCACCCGAGGACCGGGCCCGACGTCGCGGAGCGCGAGGGCCACGTGTTCGCCGGCAACCTGCTGGCGGCGAGCGAGTCGTTCCGCCGGCCGCTCCTGCGCTTCGAGCAGGCGAGGGGCCTGTGCGGCACGCTGACCCGGCCGCAGGCGACGAGCGTCGACGGCAACGTCTACGCGAGGACGGGCGGCGGGCCCCTCGTCGTCTGGGGCCCGGTCGCGGGAGAGACCTGCCAGGCCGAGGTGGCCTCGCTCGAGGAGCTGCGGACGCTCGACCCGACGCTCGAGACGCGCGGGCGGGTCGTGGAGGAGCCGGCGTCCGTGGTCTTCCGCAGCCCCGAGCTGCGCCGCTTCGAGCTGGCGAGGCCCCTGCCGGGCGCCCCGGGCGTCGACCTGCTGCCGCCGGAGGTGCGCCGCCTCCTCGGCTGGCCCGCGAAGGGACCGCTCGTGCCCGGCGCCTACCCGTTCGCGCGCTGAGTCCGGAGCTTCTCTGCGACCTCGAACGTCGGCAGATGTGGAGACGTGCCGACTTT
>CAZLRF010000043.1:0-35516 GCA_964561785.1 uncultured Acidobacteriota bacterium
ACGAACTCGCAGCCGCCGTAGTAGCGCCGGCCGGGGTAGCCCTCGGCGTACTTGTTCGTGAGCACCGTGCCGAGAGCCTCGAGCACCGCTTCGGAGACGAAGTTCTCGGAGGCGATCATCTCGAGCTGGCGGCCCTGCCGCTCGGTCTCGTTGCGGATGGCCTCCGCCACCTCGGGGTCGATCCGGGCTAGGTTCTCCATCAGGCGCTCCTCACTTCGGGTCGGTCGTCCCGGGCTCGATCTTGGCCACGCGGCGGGCGTGGCGCCCGCCGGCGAACGGCGTCTTCAGCCACACCTCGAGGATCCGCTCCGCGAGGCCGTGGTCGAGGCTGCGGCCGCCGAGGGCGAGCACGTTCGCGTCGTTGTGCTCGCGGCTGAGCCGCGCCGTCTCCAGGTCGTAGGCCACCGCCGCCCGTACGCCCCGGTGACGGTTGGCGGCCATCGAGACGCCGAGGCCGGTCCCGCACACGACGATCCCACGGGCATAGCGGCCCGTCTCCACCGCCTCCGCCACGCGGTGGGCGAAGTCCGGATAGTCGACCGACTCGGGCCCCTGGGTGCCCACGTCCTCGTAGGGGACGCCGAGGCGTTCGAGGGCCTTCTTCACCTTCTCCTTCAGGTCGAATCCGGCGTGGTCGGAGCCGAGGATGATCGCGTCGGGCATGGCCTCTGGCGCCCAGTATACCGTCAGGCCCCGTCTCCCCCGTCCCCCGGGTCGCCCGCGGAATGATCGGGCCGGGTCGCCTGTATTTCCGGCGAGGCCGGAAAGTCGGCCGGCGGAGGTGATCATGCGCGGCGCCATTCTCCTGGTTGGGCTCGTCCTCGCGGCGGTCGCCCAGGCGGGGCCCCCGGCGATCCGGGGCGGCTCGTCGCCCTCGGACGGCGAGGTGATCGAGGCCTTCGGCAGACAGGGCATCCGCCTCACCCCGGACGAAGCCGCGGAGATCCGCGCGGACGTCCGGCTGGCCCTGCGGGAGGCGCGCGCCCACGGGATCGGCAACAGCAAGGTCGACTTCGCGGCGGTGGAGATCGCGGACCGCCTCTCTCTCGACACCGCGCCCGGCTCGAACGCGGTTCGCAACGTCGTCGCCGCCCTGCGCCTCCTCTTCGACCGCACGCCCCCCGGCTGCCGGCCGCGACCCGCCCCCCCGGAGTGGAGCCGCTACTACGAGCGGACGCTCTCGCTGTGGCGGGACCCGGGCTTTCTCCGCCTGGTCGGCGAGAAGGGCTTCTCCCCGGTGAAGATCAGTTGGGAGGACATCGGCCGCCACGAGGGCTCCGTCTGGGGCGACCGCATCAGCGACGTCGGGATCTGGGTGCGCGAGGACGAGCGCGACCCGGGCTCGGCGCGCCTCGCCCTCGCCGTGCGCCGCGACGGCAACTTCCGCGACAAGGTCCTGGTGGTGCCCGCCTCGGCCGTCAAGCTGCACCGGCGCGCCTCGGGCCGGACGGTGGAGACGACGCTGCCCCGCCGCCTCGCCGAGCTCGGCCTCGCCAGCCGGAGCCGCGACCGCCACGTGATCGTCTCCAACCAGTTCGCGATCGTGCCCGTGCCCGCCCGGGGCATGCGCGGGACGTGGCCGGAGGGCGAGCCGCCGCGGGTCGCGTTCACGTTCAGCATCGACCCGTACGGCTCGACGAACTACGTCATCACCGACGTGATCGAGGGCAGCCACGAGGCGGTGGTCGGGCCCGGGCGGCACCAGCTGCTCTTCGCCGACGTGGACGGCGGCAAGGCGCCATTCACGGCCAGCCGGGCCGAGGACCGGCCGGACCTGCTGCGGCTCGAGCGCGAGCTGCGGGCCCAGGGGATGGACGTGGACGTGCAGCGGTACTACCTCGTCCAGGTGCCGCTGCGGCGCGACGCGGGCGTGCGGGTCTCGAACATGGGAACGCCGCCGTGGCGCTTCGCCTTCGAGTCCGGCCTCGGCGGCGGCCTGCCCGGCGAGGCCGTCGGGGACGTCTTGCTCGCGCAGCCGATGGCCACGCCGCCCGCCGCCTCCGCCAAGGCCGAGTCCGCGGAGCGCTCCGCCCGGGCCCGGGACGAAGCCGACGCCGGCCTCGCCCGGGTGGCGATCGGCACCGGCGACACCGAGGGCCGCTACGACGGCGGCGCCGGCTTCCGCGGGACGCGCGCCGAGGAGCCGATCCGCGTCACCGTCGTCTACTTCGTCACCCCGGTCGGGGAGATCACTCGGGCCGACATGGAGGGCTTCGCCGAGGCCTTCGCCCGCTGGGACGAGCAGGCGATCTGGGGCGGCAGCTTCGTCACCAAGGAACCGTGGTAGCGGTCGAGAGCGAGGCCCTCACCCCCGCAGCTTCTGGAACGCGGTGAGGTTCGCCGCGAGCGCCTCGAGCGGCGGCACGCCTTCCTTCTCGTACTCGACGATGTACCACTCGATCCCGCCGTGCGTCTCGGCGGCGGCCATGATCGCCGGCCAGTCGAGCTCGTCTCTCCCGATGTACGCGTTCGGGTCCTTCCTCGAGAAGGGCTTGACGTGCATCGTGGCCGTGCGGCCCGCGTTGCGGGTGATGAAGGACTGGGGCGCCACGCCCTCCATCTCGGAGGCGTTGCCGGTGTCGAACTGGAGCACGACGTCCTTCGTCGTGAGGTCGGCGAAGCGGTTCCACCAGTACTCGCCGTCGATGCGGTTGAAGTCGCTCGTGTGGTTGTGGTACCCGACGCGCAGGCCCTGCGGCTTCACCTTCGCGGCCGCCTCGTTGACCTGGTCGGCCGTCTTCTTCAGCAGGTCGGCCGACGTGTAGACCTCGGGCGCCAGCGAGCGGACGATCAGGTACCTGTTGCCGATCGCCTGGTTGAACTCGATCGTGGCCGCGAGCTTGTCGCCCTGCAGCTCGCCGAGCGTGTGGTGGAAGCCGCACGGCTTCAGGCTCGCCGCGTCGAGGTGCTTCTTCCACTCCGGGCCGGTCCGGCCGAAGGCGTTCTCGAGCTCGACCCCCTCGTAGCCCGCGGCGGCCAGCGCCTTCAGGGTTCCCGGGATCTCCTGCGCGAGCTGCTTGCGGACGCACCACAGCTGCGTGCCGATCGGGACCTTCTTCCACGCCGCGGCCCGCGCCCGCGGGGCGAGGACCATCGCGGCGGCGGCGGCACCGCCGATCCTGAGAGCGTCACGACGCGTCAGCCGTTCACCACTCATGAGCTGTCCCTCCGGGCGTGGTTTAGCACGGCGGGCCGAGGATGTCGATGCGCGGGATCGGCTGGCGGGATCGGCTACACCGGCAGGGACGCGAGGAAGCTGGGGGCGTCGAGGACGTGGACGTCGGCTGCCTGGCCCGGCCTGTCCTGCTCCCCCACGACCAGGAACTTGTGCTTCACGCCCAGCTTGTCGGCGAAGTAGTGAAGCGACTTCTCCGGTGCCGTCCTCGAGAGCTTGACCTCGACGAGAAGCCAGGGCCTCTTCTCCCGGGTGACCAGGAAGTCCACCTCGCGCTTCTCCTTGTCCCGGACGAAGTGGACGTCGAGGGGCGGGTGGCCCCAGTCCTGGGTGAAGTGGCACCACTTGAGAAGATGGCTCGCCACCATGTTCTCCAGGCGGACCGCGGGGTCGACGATCTCCGACCAGTCCCAGAGGTAGACCTTCGGCTCGCGCCGCAGGGCGCGGGGCAGCCGCGTTGCGTAAGGCTGCAGCCGGTACACGAAGTACAGGCGCTCCAGATAGGAGACCCAGAGCCGCACCGAGTCCAAAGCGACCTGCAGGTCCTCCCGGAGCGCGTTGTAGGAGAGGATCCCCCCCGCTTTCTCCACGATCAGCTCGACCAGCTCTTCGACGTGCGACAGGAGCTGGATGCGCGAGAGGTCCCGGAGGTCCTCGCGCACGATCAGGTCGCGTCGCTCGCGGTGCCACCGCCGGAGGTGTCGTGCGTCCCGCTTCACGAAGGGCTCCGGGAACCCTCCCCAGCGAAGCAGCGCGGCGAAGGCGTCCGTCACGGACGGCGGCGGCACCCCGGCCGCCCGGACCAGGCGCTCGAGGGTCTCGTCGGGCTCGTAGTGCGCGGACGGGCTCGCGGGGTCCACGACCTCGCGCACGGAGAGCGGGTGCAGGCGGTACTGGTGGTATCGCCCGAGAAGGCTGTCGCCGCCCTTCTGGTAGACGTCGAGCCTCCCGCTGCCCGTGACGACCACGTCGAGGCGGTCCTTTCTCGTGTCCCAGAGCCCCTTGAGGTACCTCTTCCAGCCTGGGAAACGGTGCACCTCGTCGAGGGCCGCGAGGGGCTTCGTCGTGCCCGTCTCCGGCTTGGGGCGATAGGCGTCGACGAAGCCGTAGGGGTCGCGGCTGACCGAGCGCCGCCACGACAGGTCGTCCCAGTTGCGGTAGAGATCGGGCGTGCCTCGTTCCTCCAGCAGGCGGCGGGCGAGTGTCGTCTTGCCCACCTGCCGGGGGCCGACGACGAAGGCCATCCGGCCGGAGGCGAAGGGCTGCCGCGCCAGCAGGGACTCGAGCGTGCGCTCCACCCGACCATTATCGGCCAGCCTGGTCATTGGTCAAGACCAATGACCAGGTGTCTGGTAGATGGTCGCCACCCGCGGGCGGCTGCGACGGATCCCCGCGGGCCAGACGTGCCATACTGGCGGTGGGCATGCGCGTCGCGGCCCGCTGTCCACGGAGAGGCCAAGATGCCGGAGTTCGTGATCGAGGGCGAGGTGCACGCGACGCGCCTCCGCCTCGTCGAACCGCTTCGCTGCGAGGCACGAATCCCCCGGCTCATCCTCGTGACCAGCCGCAACCTCCTCCGCCTGAGCGGCAGTGAATGACGAGCGCGCTGTGACGAGGCACCGCATCTTCGCAATGCCGTTCGCGTCGGTGTACCCGGCGTACGTTCAGAAGGCCGAGCGCAAGAAGCGCACGAAGGAGGAGGTCGACCAGGTCATCTGCTGGCTGACGGGCTACGACCGGGCAGGGCTGCGGAGGCAGCTCGATCGGGGGGTCGACTTCGAGACCTTCTTCTCGCAGGCCCCGGCGATTCACCCGAACGCCGCCCTGGTCAAGGGCGTCGTGTGCGGCGTCCGCGTCGAGGACGTGGAGGACCCGCTGATGCGGAAGATCCGCTGCCTGGACAAGCTCGTCGACGAGCTCGCGAAGGGCCGGCCGCTGTCGAAGGTCCTTCAACCGTAGCGAGCCGGCGCTCAGCGCCTGAGCGCCGTAAAGCGCCGCTCCCGGCCGTCCGCGCGGTGTGTGCCGGACATGCGGTCGCCGCTCACGGTGCCCGCGAGCTCGTGCCACGCGCCTTCGGCGTCGACGAGAGAGAAGCGGATCGCGTCGCCGCGCAGGTGGGCCTCGCGCAGGGCGGCCTCGACCGGCCCGAGCGCGACGGTCCCCTCGATCCGCTGGAGCCGCTGGGTGATCGTGACGTCGAACGTGCGCCCGCCCTCGAGGCTCACGCGCCAGCCGCCCTCGACGCGGGCGGGCACGATCCACAGGTAGGCGGTGCGGTCCTCGGCCTTCGACCACTCGTCGGGCTCCCACTCCTCCATGCGGAACGCGTGCGAGACGACGCGGGTGCCCGGCCGCATCGCGAGGATCTTCGGGCGCAGGCGCATGTTCAGCGAGGGGAGCAGGTAGAGCGTGACGACCGTGGCCTCGGAGAAGTCGGTCTCGAAGATGTCGCCCCGGACGAAGCGGGCCTTTCCGGAGACCCCCTGCTCCCGCGCCCGGCGCTCGGAGAGGGCCACGAGCTCGGGGTTGAACTCGACGCCGACGGCGCGCGCGCCGCGGCGGGCGGCGGCGATCACGAGACGCCCGTCGCCGGAGCCGAGGTCGTAGACGACGTCGCGCGGCCCCACCTGCGCCATCGTGAGCATCCGCTCGACGAGCGCCTCCGGCGTGGGGAGCCAGATGACGTCCTTGCCGGCCTGGCCCGGCAGCGGGTCCGAGCCGGCGGGCGCCGGCGGCAGCGGGAGGTCGGGAACAGGCGGCAGCTTGAGGGGCGGCTGCAGGAGGGGCGACGGCGGGAGGGCCGGCGCCGTGAACGGGGGGTCGGGCGCCTGCGCCGCCACAGACAGGGCGGCGGCGAGCGCCGCGGCCCACACCCGTGCCGTCATCGCGTCCTCCCGGCCCGGATCGCCTCCGCCGCCGCCCGCGCGGCGTGGGCGAGGCGGGTCTCGCGCTCGCGTCGCGCCCGCGCCTCCTCGGTCTCCCCGGCCGCCGGCGGCGGGGGGGCGGCCGCGGCGAGGCGGTCGAGCTGCGGCAGCGCCTCGCGCGCCGCCGGGCCGAGGCGGGCGAGGCCGTCCACGATCCGCTCCCGCGCGGGGAGGCTCGTCTCCGCCCGCCCGAGGGCGGCGGCGAGCGTCGGGACCGCGGGCCGACCGAGCTCGAGGAGACCGAGGGCGGCCCGGGCCTGGTCCCCGGCGTTCTTCGAGCGCAGGCCCTCCGCGAGCTCCCGCCGCTCGAAGTCGTCGGCGGCCACGCCGCTCGAGAGGGCCCGGCGCAGCGGCTCGACGTTCGCGCCCGCGCGGGCGGCGAGCCCGGTGTAGAAACGGGCCCGCATGTCGTCGCCGCTCAGGAGGTGACACCAGGCGGCGCCGAGGAGGGCCTCCCGCTCGAGCTTCGGGAACGCGTCGCCGAGGCGCTCGTAGGCGGCGATCGCACGCGCCCACTGCCGTCCCGCGCGGTAGCTGCGGGCAATGCCGAGGGCGGCCTCCCCGCTCTTCGGGTCGAGCGTGCGCGCCTGCTCGTAGGCGGCGACCGCCTCGGCGACGCGGGGCGGCTCGTAGCTGCGATACACGCCGCCCAGCGCGAGGAACAGCTCGGCCGTCCGGCCCTCCGGCCGGGAGGTGATCTCGACGAGCTGCGCGACCGCCTCGTCGCGGCGACCCGCGTAGGCGAGGTGCAGGGCGTGGCTCGCCCGGTAGGCCGCGCTCGTGGGGTCGAGCGTCGCGGCGCGGTCGAAGGCGTCGGCGGCGAGCGCCAGCTCGCCCGCGTCGTACGCGGCCTGGCCGAGCAGGGCCTGCACCTCGGCCGACCCCGGCAGTCGGAGAGCCGCGCGCTCGAACGCGGCGAGGGCGCCCGTCCACTCCTCCTTCTGCGCGAGGAGACGGCCGAGGAGCAGCTCCGCCTCGCCCGTCGTCCGGAACTCCTCCGGGAGCAGGCGCAACGCCGCGAGGGCGCCCTCGGCGTCGCCCTGGCGCCGGCGCACGTCGAGGACCGCCACGCGGGGCGCGGGCCAGGTCGGGTCCGCCGCGGCGGCCTCCGCGTACGCGTCGCGGGCCGGGTCGAGCTGCCCGCGGCGGTCGAAGACGCGGCCGAGGACGTGGCGCGGCAGCGGGTTCTTCGGCTCGAGGAACGTGGCCTGCTGGGCGGCGACGAGGGCCTCTCCTTTCTCGTCTTCCGGGTCCCGCGCGAGGAGCGCCAGCGCGAGGGCGGACTGGGGTGCTCCGGACTGCGGGTGGGACGACACGACGGCGCGGGCGGCCTCGATCGCGCCCTCCGCCTTCCCGCGCGCGGCGAGCGCGAGCGCGAGGCCGGAGGCCGCCGCGACCGAGCGCGCGTCGTTCGCGAGGGCGAGGCGGAAAGCGGCCTCGGCCTCCGTGTCCATGCGCGCCGCGAGGAGCGCTTCGCCGCTCGCGGCGTGGGCGTCGGCCGAGCCCGGGGCCGCCGCCACCGCTCGCTCGGCGGTGGCGCGAGCGCCAGGAAGACCGAGCCGCGCCTCGGCGCGGGCGAGGGCGGCGAGGCTCGCCCCGTCCGCCGCGGCGGCCACGGCCTCCTGCGCGAGGGAGAGCGCGTCGCTCGCCGCGCCCTCGCGCAGCGCGAGGGCCGACTGCAGCGTCCGCACCCGGGAGCGGACCGCGGGCGGTGCGCCCGCCGCGCGCTCCCCCGCCGCGGCAAGCGCGGCCGCGGCCTCCTCCTTCCGAAAGAGCCGCTCGAGAAGCGCCAGGAGCGCGAGCGGCGCCTCGGCGTCGCGCGGGGCCTGCGCGACCGCCTTCTGGAGGGTCTTCACCGCCTCCTCCGGCCGGCCCTTGGCGAGCTGCTCCTCGGCCTTCGCGACCGCCTTGTCGAGCGCCCTGTCGGCCGCGGCGGGGGCCGCGGAGAGCGCGGCCAGGACGAGCACCGTCCACGCGATCCTCATCGGTCCTCCCGGGGCGAGTCTACCAGCCGACCGCTCAGCGGGCCCGGGGCCGATCGGGAACGGGCGCGATCTCCCCCGCGTGCAGGCGAAGGGCGCGGCGGTGCGTCTCGACGAGCGCGGCCACGAGGTCCGGGTAGGGCCGGTCGGTGACGTCGACGAGGCCGATGTTGTAGTTCTCGCCGTCGAAGCGCCCGGTGGACGGCTGGTCCGCCCACTGGAACCAGTGGGTGCCGACCAGCTCCGGCATCGCGAGGGCGTTCTCCACGTAGGAGCGGTAGGCCCGCCCCCGCTCGGCGTGGTCGCGCACCTGCACGAGGCTCGCCGCGAGCCCCCGCCCCGGCGTGCCGAAGTGGAACTCGCCGATCAGGACCGGCTTCCCGGTCAGGGCGGAGATCTCCCGGACCCGCTCGGCGGGGACCTCGGTCTCGTAGACGTTCACGCTGTAGACGTCGAAGGCGCGGGCGGCCCGGATCTCGGCGGTCGTGGGCCGTCCCCCGCTGCGCATGCCGAGGTTGAGGTGGTTCGGGTCGTGCCGTTTCACCGCCGCGCTGGTGATCGCGACGTAGCGCTCGAAGGCGTCGCCCACGAACTGTTTCCTCCGCTCCTCGGTGTCGCCTTTTTCGAGCCACTTCACGAGGGCGGCCCGGGTGGCGGTCGCGGGCCCGGCCAGGATCAGATCGACCGTCTGCAGCTCCTTCTGCGGGAAGGGCGGCTCGTTGGCCGGGAACCACCCCAGCAGCCACGGGTCGTCCCGGCGCGGCGCGCACTGCCGGCGCGCCCGCTCGTCGGCCTCCCGCGCGAACTCCTCGGAGTACACGTCGGGCAGGCCGAGGTAGCTCACCCCGGTGATCCAGCTCTCGAGGGGCACGACGTAGGGCTTGCTCCGCGCCGCGAAGAGCCTCTCGTCGCTCCAGTTCGCGATCGTGTTGAGGCCCCACGCGTCCATCCGGCGCAGCGTGTGGTCGACCCACGCCTCGGCCCAGCCGTCGCCGAAGCGGCGCAGGAGGTTCCAGGTGAGGAAGGAGACGCCGGGGTCGCCGTCTCGCCCGCGCGCGGGCCGGACGGACAGCGGGGGCCGCTCGCGGAAGAAGGCCTCGCGCCCCGCCGACGGCGTCGCCATCTCGGGCCGCACCACGTCGACGCCGAGGGAGAGGAAGAGATGGCCGTCGGGGTCGACGAACCACCACCGTCCGCCCTGTCGCTCGACGCGGAAGAAGCCGCTGGCCTCGGCGTTCGTCCCGAGGTAGCCGCCGTAGCGGCAATAGCCGAACTCCCCCGGAGCGAGCGCGCGGTCCTCCTCCCGCCACGCCGCACGGAGATCCTCGATCGACGCCGCCTTGCCCGGCCACGCGCCGTGCGCGTGCTGGCCGAGGGCGTCGACCAGGGGCAGGCCGTCGAGGACCGCGTCGCCGGGCGACGTCTTCTCGAGGCGGACCGAGCGCAGCTCGAGCGTCGGCCAGCCGACCGGCTCCTCCATCTCGAAGGCGATCGACTCCACGTCGACGAGGGGGACGAACGGGCCCCACAACCCGAGGAAGTAGCCGGGGCGGGACCGGTTTCCGACCGCGGCCATGTCGTGGCCGGTGGCCGGGGGCTGCGCGAGGAGCGAGACCGGGATCGCGGCCCTCACCCACGCGCCGGCGTAGGGGTGGAGGAGGACCCGGCTGAAGCGCTCCTTCCCGTCCGCGCCGCGGCGCACGTGGACCCTGAGGTGGATCCGCTGGGGCGAGGACGCGCGCAGCTCGAGGACGAGCGCCTCGTGGCCCGACCAGTCGCGGGGCACCGCCGGCCCGAGGTCGGCGAGCGTGACGCGGGTCTCGCTGCGCGGCTTCGCGCCGTCGAAGGAGATCGTCATCGGCAGCGCCGCGAGCAGGACGGGGAGAAGGCTCGTCACGGGTCACCTCCGGGCGGGCCCACGCTACGCCCGCGGCCGCGCCGGGGTCAAACCGCCGTCGCAGTCCCCGGAGGGCATGACGGGGCAGGAGCGCAGATGTCTACCTTGCTTTGGATTTTCGGCGAAAGCTCAAAGTGCACTTGCGATCCGCCCGAGCCCGGCGACGCCTCCTCGCTCACGATCGCAACCAGGCTTCGGGGGCTCACCCCCGCCAGCGGACGCCGAGGTCGAGCCCCTTGCGGCAGTAGTCGAGGCTGCGCTCCACGTGCTCGAGCTGCTGGGCCCGCAGCGCGTCCATGTACCGCTCGCGCAGCTCCGGCACGTCCGCGGTCAGGTGGGGCCGGTCGTACGGCTTCCCGCGGCGGGCGAGGGCGAGGAAGCGCCCGAGGTCCTTCGACCGGGCCCGCGGGAACCACTCGGCCCACCACTGCGCGTCGTACACGGGGAGCACGACCGGCGGGCGGGCCGTGATGGGCTTGCAGTGGATCCGCACCCCGGCCGGCATGAGCTCCGACGCCCGCGCGACGAGGGCCTTGAAGTCCACGGTGCCCTCGCCGAGCGGCACCCACTGCACGGCGACCCCGTCGGCGTGCTCGTAGACGACCGAGTCGCGCAGGTGGAAGGTCACCGCGAGGGGGCCCAGCTCCTCGACGGTCGTCATCGGGTCCTCGGCCACGAACACCGGGTTCCCGGTGTCGAGGTACGAGCCGACGAAGTCGGCCCCGGCCGCCACGATGAGCTCGCGCGTCTGCCAGGCCTGGAGCTCCTTGTGGTTCTCGATAGCGATCTTGAGCCCCGCGTCGACCGCCTGGCTGCGGACCTCGCGCAGCACCTTCACGACCGCGTCGACGTGGGGCTCGACGGGGCCCGGCGGCATCTGGAAGCGGTCGCCGGCCACGAGGGCGCGGACGATCGGCGAGCCGAGGGCGGCCGCGCGCTCGATGTGGCGGCGCAGCGCGGCCACGAGCTTCGGGTGATCGTCCGGGGTCCGCGGCAGGATCGCCCCGCCCCCGGTCTCGATCGGCAAGCCCAGCTCGCGGGACCACGCCCGCACCTCTCTCCAGTGCGCCGGGTCCATCGCGGCCGGGTCCTGCGAGTCCTGGAGGAAGACGGCGTCGAGCTTCTGGCCGGCGCAGTAGTCGAAGATGCGCCGGTCGGGCCAGTGCTGGAAGCGGAGGCAGTACGTGTTGAGGCCGAGGGAGAAGCGACGCGGGGCGACGAGGCCGAGCGCGGCGACCCCCGCGAGCGATCCCACGAACGCGCGGCGGGAGACCGGCCTTCGGGTCGTCACGGCCCAGAGCAGACACCGAATCGGCCGCGATCTCAAGTGGTATCTTCCGCCCATGGAACGACCGCTTCGCGTCCTCGTCGCCGGCTGCGGGAACATGGGAAGGAGCCACGCCCGCGCCTATCACCGGATGCCGGAGTTCGAGATCGCCGGTCTCGTCAGCCGCGGAGAGGAGTCCCGCCGCGCCCTGTCCACCGAGCTGGGAGGGCTCCCCACCTTCGCGGACTACCACGAGGCCCTGCGCTCGACGCGCCCCGACGTGGTGAGCGTCAACACCTACCCCGAGACCCACGCCCCCTACGCGCGCGCCGCGCTCGAATCCGGCGCCCACGTGTTCTGCGAGAAGCCGCTCGCCACGACCGTGGAGGAGGCGCAGGCGCTCGTGGACCTCGCCCGCGCGCGCGGCCGCAAGCTCGTGGTCGGCTACATCCTGCGGGTCCACCCCGCGTGGCAGCGCTTCGTCGAGATCGCGCGCACCCTCGGCAAGCCCCTCGTCATGCGGATGAACCTCAACCAGCAGAGCCACGGGAAGACCTGGGACACCCACCGCAAGCTGATGGAGTCGATGAGCCCGATCGTCGACTGCGGGGTCCACTACGTGGACGTCATGTGCCAGATGACCGGCGCGCGGCCGGTGCGGGTCTCGGCGATCGGCGCCCGCCTCACGGAGGAGCTCGTCCCCGGCATGTACAACTACGGCCAGCTCCAGGTCGTGTTCGACGACGGCTCGGTCGGCTGGTACGAGGCGGGCTGGGGCCCGATGATCAGCGAGACGGCCTTCTTCGTGAAGGACGTCGTCGGCCCGCGCGGCTGCGTGTCGATCGCCGAGACCCCCGGCAAGGACGCAGGCTCGGACGACGTCGACAGCCACACGAAGACGAGCCGCCTGCGCGTCCACCACGGCGCCCTGTCCCCGGACGGGGCGTTCGCGCGGGCGGACGAGGTCGTGAGCACCGAGGACGAGCCCGACCACCAGGCCCTGTGCGACCGCGAGCAGGCCTTCCTCCTGCGCGCGATCCGCGAGGATCTCGACCTCTCTCATCACCTGGCCGACGCGGTCAACAGCCTGCGGATCGTCCTCGCCGCGGACGAGAGCGTGCGGCGGGGCGAGGTGGTGCGCCTGTAGCGGGACGGCTTGCCGCTAGCGGCGGTGGTCCTGGAAGGTCTTCCCGACGATCCGCCAGCCCTCCGGGAAGCGGTAGAGCGACAGGTAGTCGGTGAACACGTGGCGGCCGTCGCGGTGGAGCTCGAGCCGCACGACCGCGGCGTCGCCCGTGACGTCGACGCTCGCGAAGTCGGCGCGGACGTCGGCCGCGGGGGCGTCCGGCTTCCGCTCGGCCGCCGCCTTCTCGACGCGCGCGGCCCACTCCTCGAGGGAGAGCGCCTGCAGCCGGCCCTCCCGCAGCACGAGCATCCGGAAGTCGGGATGGAAGCCCCGACGCATCGCGGCGGCGTCGGGACGCGCGTGGACCCCCTGCACGTAGGCTTCGCGGACGACGGCCTCGACCGCGGCGCGGTCCTCGGCCGCGGCGGCGAGGGGGTGGAGGGCGAGGGCGAGCAGGCCGGCGGCCAGAGCGGTCTTCATCCTTCTCTTATCTCACGACTCCGGGCTGGAGCGGGGCGCACGACCCGTTCCCGGTGTCCCGGCTTCCCGCCCCGGAGGATCTTGACACCTGATGCGCTATAGAGTAGCATCAGATGCGTGCGGACGACCGTCGACATCGCGGCGCCGGTCCTGAAGGACCTCCGGGAGCTCCAGAAGCGGGAGGGCGGGACGCTCGGCGAGCTGGTCTCGCGCCTGCTGGCCGAGGCGCTGGCGCGGAGGCCGAAGAAACCGGTCGCGCCGGCGTTCGAGTGGACGGCACGGCCTATGGGCGCCCTCGTCGACCTGGCCGACAAGGACGTCGTCTACGCCATCCTCGACCGGGCGGATCGCGCGGCGGAGCCGTGAGCTTCTCCTGCGACGTGAACGTCCTGCTCTACGCGTCCGACGCGTCGAGCCCCGTCCACGAGCGGGCCCGGAGCTTCCTGAAGCAGGCGGCCGCGAGCGGCGACCTGTTCTGCCTGGCCTGGCCGACCGTCACGTCCTACCTGCGGATCGCCACGCACTCCGCGATCTTCTCCGCGCCCCTCACGCCCGCCGAGGCGCTCGGCAACGTCGAGGCCCTCGTGGCGCTCCCGCACGTGCGCCTGCTCGCAGAGGAGGCCGGGTTCCTCGACGTCTACCGGGAGGTGACGGCGAGCTTCCCGGTGCGCGGCAAGCTGGTGCCGGACGCCCACCTCGTGGCGCTGCTCAGGCAGCATGGCGTTCGGACGCTGTACACGCGCGACGGCGACTTCCGGAAGTTCCCGTTCGTCGAGGTCCGCGACCCCTTCGCGGCGTGATTTGACCCCCCTCCCACCGATCGGCTAACCTCCCCGGACCATCTGAACCAGTTGAGCGAGGGAGGAGCGATGCGCCATCTGCGTCTCTTGGCCGCGTTGTCGTTCGGGCTTCGGGCGGCCTCCGTCGCTGCCCAGGAGGAGCCGGCCCCCCGCTTCTTCCCCCAGGAGCAGAAGGAAGAAGAGCAGAAGGACGGCGTTTCGCTCACGGTCTCGGGCGAGGCGAAGGCCCACGTCCGCTGGTCGGAGGACGACCGCTTCCCCCTGCGGACGCCCTTCCCCCCCGAGTTCGTGCCCGTCGGGCAGCCGAACGTGGCGCTGCAGACGGTGGCCCCCGGCTCCTCGATCGAGGTGAGCAAGGCGACGCTCAACCTCGACGCCTCCTTCCCGCGGGGCATCCGCGCGCGGGTCAAGGTCGACTTCGTCGACCTCTACGACCGCAACCCCACGAGCACCGACAAGGTGGTGGACGTGGACGAGGCGTGGGTGGCCTTCGGGCGGCGGCAGGCGTCGCTCGCGCCGACCGAGGGCAGCTCGCTGTACCTGCTCGCCGGCAAGGCCCCGAAGTTCGAGCGGCAGCCGTTCCGCCGTCTCGAGAGCTACGGCCTCGTGTCGACCGCGTTCAACCGCTTCCCCGACCTGCAGGTGCAGGTGGGGGGACAGGTCGGCTCCGCGTTCTACTTCTTCGGCCAGGTCTCGAACGGCAGCCCGATCTTCCTGCGCGACCCGAACGTGCTCGCCGGCGACAACGGCACGGGCTCGCCGCCCCCGCCGAACCCCGACCCCGCCCTCCACTCCGGCTTCCCGATCTTCTACCACGCGGAGGTGGAGGACCTCGAGATCGACGATCGGCTCGAGGTCGGCGGCGGCGGCGGGCTGCGCTGGCTCAGCGCGGACCGGCGCTTCGGCGTGGACCTCCTCGGCTTCTACTACGAGACGCGGCTGTCGGAGAAGGCCCGCCTCAACGGGACGTACTACCAGGGGGACCTCGAGCTGCTCCGGGGGGCGGGCATCCCGCCCGACCAGCTCTCCGGCGACGAGCGCACCGAGTACGGCGCGAACCTCGACGTCCGCCTCGGCGACTTCACCGCGTTCGCCCAGCTCGTGAAGGAGGAGGCGGCGAGCCTGCCCCGCACCGGCTTCGAGGTGGAGGCGAGCTACCGCCTCGCGCTGGGGGACATGGCCGACCCGAAGGCGCTCTTCCCCGCCGTCGAGCCCGCCATCCGCTACAGCCGCCTCGACAACGACTGGACCGCGCCCCCGATCTTCATCACGCTGAGCGCCCTGTGGGACTGGCAGAAGTGGGACTTCGGCCTGCGGGCGACGATCGTCAAGGGCCTCGACCTGACGCTCGAGTACGCCTACAACGACATCGGCGCCGCCCGCGCGATCCAGCACGACGAGTTCCTCGCGACGCTGCGCTTCCGGTTCTGATCGGGCCGTGGTGAAATCGGGCCCGACCGATGGGCCCGATCCCCGCCGCGACCCTCCTCGCCGCCGCGCTCGCGTCCGGCCCCGCCGGCCGCACGGCGGAGGACGGGACCGACCTCCTCGCCCCGGGCGACCTCTCCGCCTTTCGTGACCCGACCGGGGAGTGGCGCACGGCGGGAGGCGTCGCCGTCTCGGTCTCGGACCCGCGGCGGCTCGAGGGCGCTCCCGGGCGGTGCGCGATCTGGAACGGCGAGGCCGGCCGCACCGTCGATCTCGTGACCCGCGCGGAGCACGGGGACGTGGAGGTCCACGCGGAGTTCCTCGTGCCGAAGGGCTCGAACTCCGGCGTCTACCTGATGGGCCGCTACGAGGTGCAGGTCTTCGACAGCTTCGGGCAGCGGACAGCCGGCTACCCCGGCGCCGAGTGCGGGGGGATCTACCCCCGGTGGCTCGACGAGAGGAACGTCGGCGGGCGCTCGCCGCGCACGAACGCGAGCCGCCCCGCGGGCGAGTGGCAGAGCTTCGACATCCTCTTCCGCGCGCCGCGGTTCGACGCGCGGGGCCGCAAGACCGCCCACGCGCGTTTCGTGCGCGTTCTCCACAACGGCGTCCTCGTCCACGAGAACGTCGAGGTCACCGGCCCCACGCGGGCGGCGCGGTTCGAGCACGAGCCGGAGGCGGCGGTCGGGCCGCTCCAGCTCCAGGGCGACCACGGGCCGGTCGCCTACCGCAACCTGCGCCTGCGCCCCCTCCGGCTCGACCCGGGGTCGCGTCCGCTCGCGAGCCCGCTCGTCGCGATGGACACGGTCACGAAGCCGCGCTACCCCGAGTCCGATCTCCCGATGGAGACGCAGCTCGACCTCGTCCGGGCCGCCGGGTACGCCGGCGTGACCTGGGACGCGATGCCCGCGGCGCAGACCGGGCGGCTCGTCGCCGCCGCCCGCGCCCGCGGCCTGCGGGTGTTCGCGGTCTACGCGGGAGCGACGCTCGGCCGCGGCGGCCTGACCTGGAGCGACACCCTGCCGGAGACGATGCGGGCCCTCGAGGGGACGGGCGCGATCGTCTGGCTCCACGTCGGCAGCCGCGACTTCGAGCGGTCTTCGCCCGAGGGCGACGCGGCCGCCGTACCCGCGCTGCGCCGGCTCGCCGACCTCGCTGCGGCCCACGGCCTGCGCGTCGCGCTCTACCCTCACGTGGGCGACTGGGTCGAGCGCGTGTCCGATGCGACCCGCCTCTCGCGAAAGGCCGGCCACCCCGCCCTCGGCGCGACCTTCAACCTCTGCCACAGCCTGATGCTCGGCGAGGAGGAGAGCCTCGCGGACCTCCTCGCCGAGGCGTCGCCCCACCTCTTCCTCGTGACGGTGAACGGGGCCGACAAGGGCGCCGCGGGAACCTCGTGGGAGAGGCTCATCCGGACCCTCGACCGCGGCAGCTTCGACCTCCGCCCGGTCCTGCTCACGCTGCGCGGCCTCGGCTACGAGGGCCCGGTGGCCGTCCAGGGCTACGGGCTGAAGGGCGACGTGGCCGACAACCTCCGCCGCTCGGCCGAGGCGTACCGGCGGATGGTGGCCGGCCCCGTGCGATAGCGACGCCACTCGTCGGGCTCGGCTTCGCGTGCGGGACGGACCGCGCCTCAGGTGACGTCCCGGGGCTCGGTCAGCCGCAATCCCGCCAGTACCTCCGAGAGGCGCTCCTTCGAAATCCGGCCGATTCTTCGGACGAGCGCGGACTTGTCCACCGTCAACTCCTCCACGCCTCCGGTCGGGCCCTTCTTCACCACGCCGGGCGGCCAGTTGCTGGCCGCCACCGTGCGGGCCGAAGGCGACGGCCTGAAGATCGGTGCCCCCACGCTCCTCTTCGAGCTCGGCGGCCTCTTCCCGACCCCATACCTCGACGACTACGCGCCGGACCTGGACGGGCAGCGCTTCCTGGCGAAGGTCCCGGTGGAGAAGAGCCAGGCGCTGCGGCTCCACGTCGTGACGGGCTGGAGGTCCCTCCTCGAGCGATGAAGGCTACGGCGCCCGTCGCGGCTCGAGTAATGTCCATTTATCGAATAGTGTGATATTTTAGGCCATTAGGTCATGTTCCTCTCCTACCTGGTCACGAGCCGGGCCCGACGCGAGCTCCTGCGCCTCCTGTGGGACCGTGGAGCTGAGGGGAGCGTCTCCGCGCTCGCCCGCCGTGCCGGGGTCAGCTTCGCGGCGGCGCACCGGGAGCTGCAGGCGATGCTCGCAGCGGGGCTCGCGCGTTCCCGGCGCGCGGGAACCGCGGTGCTCTACTCGGCGAATCTCGGCAGCTCCCATGCGGAGCTCGTCCGGAGGCTCGTCGGGGCGGACGCCGCCCACTCCGAGGCGCCTCCGGGGCCGAGCGCCGAGCACGTGCGCACCTGGCTCTGCGAGGCCGGGGCCCCCCTCCTCGTCTCGCGACCGGCGGCGGGCCCGGCGCCTCCCCTCGAGGAGGTCGTGGCGGAAGGCCTCGCCCTCTCCCACCGGGACGCCGCGGTGGCCCGGGTCCTGCCGCTCGTACTCTGGCGACAGAGGAGCGTTCTGGACCCCGACGGGCTCGTCCGTGAGGCCCGCCGGCGGAACGAGGGCCAGGCTCTCGGGCTCTTCCTCGACCTCGCCGGAAGGCTCGGAGGCGACCCCCGCCTGACGGCCCTCGCGCGCCGGCTGCGCGACCGGCGGCGCACGCGAGTCCGTCCTTTCTTCGCGGGGCCGCAGGGGAGAAGGGCCCAGGCCCTCGCGCAGGCGCGCACGCCCGCGCTGGCCCGGCGCTGGGGATACCTCATGAACATGGACCTCGAGAGCTTCGCCTCGCCCTTCCGAAAGCACGGGCAGGCAGCGTGAGGGCCTACACGCCGGCCGAGCTACGCCGCTTTCTCGGCGCGGTGGACCGGGCCCTGGCGGGTCCCGCCGAGGTCGTGGTCATCGGCGGCGCCGCGGCCGCCATCGAGTACGGTGTCGCGACCGGCACGAGGGACATCGACACGTGGACGCGAGTGCACGCCGATCTGGCCGCGGCCGCGGCCCGAGCTCGCGAGGCGACCGGGCTCTCCATTCCCTTCGCCCACAGCGAGGTGGCCGACGGCCCGCAGGACTTCGAGTCGCGCCTCGCGCGCGTCCTCCGCCGCCTGAAGCGCCTGAAGGTGAGCGTCCCCGAGAAGCACGACCTCGTCCTCATGAAGGTCCTCCGGGGGGACGAGCACGACCTCCAGGCCATCGAGGCCATTCACCGGCAGTCGCCGCTCGAGCTGTCGATCCTGGTGGCTCGCTACTCGGAGGAGATGGGCTCGACGATCATCGAGCCCCGTCGCCTGAGAGCGCAGTTCCTGGTCGCGATCGAACGACTCTTCCCGGCCCAGGCGGAGGACGTCGCGCGACGACTGGAGAGGAGGGCGGGGCCATGAGAACGGGATGTCGAGCCTGATCGGCCAGACCCTGTCGCACTACCGGGTCACCGCGGCCCTCGGGGCCGGGGGGATGGGCGAGGTCGACCGCGCCACCGATACGAACCTCCACCGCGACGTGGCCATCAAGGTCCTGCCGCCGGAGGTGGCGCAGGATCCCGAGCGCGTGGGGCGCTTCAAGCGCGAGGCGCACCTCCTCGCCGCGCTCAACCACCCGAACGATCTACGGGCTCGAGGAGGCGGACGGGAAGCCCTTCCTCGCCCTCGAGCTCGTGGAGGGCGAGGACCTCAAGGAGCGGCTCTCGCGCGGGGCGGTCCCGCTGGACGAGGCGCTCGAGATCGCGAAGCAGGTTGCCGAAACGCTCGAGGAGGCCCACGGCAAGGGCATCGTCCACCGCGACCTCAAGCCCGCGAACGTCAAGCTCACCCCCGACGGCAAGGTGAAGGTCCTCGACTTCGGCCTGGCCAAGGCGTGGGCGGGCGATGCGTCCGGCGTGAACTCTGCCTCGGCGGCGCTGTCGCAATCCCCCACCCTCGCCCGGAACGATCGCCGGCGTGATCCTCGGGACCGCGGCCTACATATCGCCCGAGCAGGCGCGGGGCAAGCCCGTCGACAGGCGGGCCGACGTGTGGTCGTTCGGTGTGCTGCTGTGGGAGATGCTGACGGGGCGATCGCTCTTCGCCGCAGACACGGTGACTGACGTGATCGCCGCGGTCGTGACGCGGGAGCCCGATCTCGGCGCGCTGCCGGCGCTCACACCCCGACGCCGAGGGCCGCTACGACCTCTGGTTGATCGACGTCCTCCGCGGCGTTCCGGGCCGCCTCACGACCGTTGCCGCGGACGAAGGCGAGCCGGTCTGGTCGCCGGACGGCCAGGAGCTCGCGTTCACGTGGAACGCGACCAACGACGAGGACATCTTCCGCCTGAGGCTGCAGAGATCCGAACCGGCCGCACCGCTGCCGGGCAAGATCGGCCAGGCGCCCGCGGTTCGCGACACCCCGGAGGCCTGGATCCGCGAGGCGAACACGCTCCTCTTCCTGAGGATCGGCGGCGGAGAGCGGGGCCTCTGGGCCGTCGGCATGGCCACGGCCCTCGTCCCGGCCGAGACTCTCCGGGCGGTCGTGCAGGGCCCGGACGACGACGACTACGAGGTGACCTCCGACGGCCGGCGCTTCCTGGTCAAAGCGGGCGCAAGGACACCAACGCCCGCGGATCCATGTCGTCCTCGACTGGCCTTCGCTCCTCGCACCCTGAAGAGTTAGGGACAAAGCGGATGTCGATGCGCTCATACGAGGACTCCTACCTGCTCACTTACCGGAGAGTAGACCGGGTTCGAGTGCGGCGCCGACGACCGCTGTCCCCCACCTCGAGGGGTAAGGGCCGCCGTGCTACCGTTTCGGCCCGATGGTGCCTCCCATGGTGGTGTGGGTCCTCGCGCGGCCGGCCGACCCCGGGCTGCGCGCGCTCGAGCCTCCCCCGGACGGCGTGCGCTTCGTCGTGGGCTGGGAGGAGGAGGCGTTTGACGACGCCCCTGCGCCCGACGCGATCCTCGACTGCTGGGCGGGCCGGACGCGGGTCGTGGCCGCCCTGCGGAGGGCCCCGGGCGTCCGCTGGATCCACGCCCGGTCGGCCGGCCTCGATCGCGTCCTCGCCCCGGAGGTGGTCGCCCACCCCTCGGTCCTCACGAACGGCCGGGGGGCCTTCAGCCCCGCCCTCGCCGAGTTCGTCCTCGCCGCGCTGCTGTTCTTCCTCAAGGACCTGGGCCGCCTCGTCCGGCAGCGGGAGGCCAGGGCATGGGAGCCGTTCGACATGGAGCGCCTCGAGGGGCGCACGGTCGGCATCGTCGGCTACGGCGACATCGGCCGGGCGGTGGCCGCCCGCCTCCGGCCGCTCGGCGTGCGGGTGCTCGCCCTGCGGCGGCGGCCCGAGCGGAGCCTGGGCGACCCGCTCGTGAGCCGGGTCTTCCCGCCCGAGCGGCTCGTCGAGATGGCCGCCGAGGCCGACGACCTCGTCGTGGCCCTTCCCCTCACGGCGGCCACCCGGGGCCTGGTCGGACGCGAGGCGATCGCGGCGATGAAGCCGACCGGGGTGCTCGTGAACGTGGGCCGAGGGCCGGTCGTGGACGAGGCCGCGCTCGTCCTCGCCCTCGAGGCCCGTCGCCTGCGCGGCGCCGCCCTCGACGTCTTCGAGACCGAGCCGCTCCCGACCGAGAGCCCGCTGTGGCGCCTGCCGAACGTCCTGCTCTCACCCCATTGCGCCGACCACGTGCCGGGCTGGGTGGACGAGGCGATGCGGGTCTTCCTGCGCCAGCTCGAGCGCTTCCGCCGCGGCGAGCCTCTCGAGGACCCGATCGACAAGGGGGCGGGGTACTGACCTCCACCCTCCGGAGCGTCGCGAGCCCCGGTGATACGATCCGGCATGGCCGACAGGACGATCGAGGGGCCGGTCGTCGTCAGCCGCAAGGGTCAGGCCCGCATCGAGCGCGGCCACCCGTGGGTGTTCCGCTCGGACGTCGTGAAGGACGGCGGGGCGTCCGCCGGCGCGATCGTGCGGGTGGCCGACGTGCGGGGGACGCCGCTCGGGTTCGCGCTGTGGTCCTCGCGCTCCGAGATCCGCCTGCGGATGATCGAGCGGGGGGAGTCGCTCCCCGAGAGCGTCTTCCGCGACCGCATCGAGCGGGCCCTGCGGTGGCGCGAGACCGTGGCCGCGGGGGCGGAGGCGTACCGCGTCGTCCACGCCGAGGGGGACGGCCTCCCCTCGCTGGTCGTGGACCGCTACGGCGAGTACCTGTCCATCCAGACCCTCTCGCAGGGGACCGAGCGGGCGAAGGCCGAGATCGTCGCCGCCCTCGTCGACCTCCTGAAGCCCAGGGGCATCATCGAGAGGAACGACCCCCGGGTGCGGACGCTCGAAGGGCTCGAGCAGACGGTGTCGGTCCTCCACGGCGAGGTGCCCGACGCGGTCGAGGTGAGAGAGGGCGACGTGCGCTTTCGCGTGGACCTGCGCCGGGGGCAGAAGACCGGGCTCTTCCTGGACCAGCGGGAGAACCACCTCGCGGCGCGGCAGTACGCCCGCGGCCGGGTCCTCGACGGCTTCACCTGCGACGGCGGCTTCGCCCTGCAGGTGGCTCGCGGCGCCGAAGAGGTGACGGCGGTCGACCTCTCGGCCGAGGCCCTCGAGCGGGTGAAGGCGAACGCCGCCCGGAACGGGATCGCCAACGTCAGGACCCGCGACGCGAACGTCTTCGACCTCCTGAAGGAGCTCGACCAGCGGGGCGAGCGCTTCGACACCGTGATCCTCGACCCGCCCGCCTTCGCGAAGAGCAAGGACGCGGTGGACAAGGCGGTGCGCGGGTACAAGGAGATCAACCTCAGGGCGCTCAAGATCCTGCGGCCCGGCGGGTGCCTCCTGACCTGCTCGTGCTCGTACCACGTCCACGAGGACGAGCTCGAGGCCCTCCTCGCCGACGCCGCGACCGACGCGGGGGCGGCGGTGACGGTGGTCGAGAAGCGGCGCCAGGCGCGCGACCACCCGGTGGTCCTGGGCGTGCCCGAGACGCTGTACCTGAAGTGCCTCGTGCTGCGGAAGCTGGGGTAGCCCCGCGAGAGCGGCGCCGTCCTCCCCCGTGGCTACAGCGCCTCCAGCAGCGCGCGCGCCGCCGCGGCCTCGCGCCCGGGCGCGTATTCCAGCACGAGTGGCCGCCGGCCACGGGCGTCCCGCACGGTGAAGCTGATCGCCGCGAGGGGGTCAGATCTTGAATCTGCGCATCGCCACAGCGCGTGGACTTCGACGACGGTCGTGGCCCCGGTCGGGCTCGCGGCCACGCGGCATCCCGACAGCTCCAGGGCCCTCGACAGCGCCTCGGCGAAGCCGTCCAGGCCGGGCGACGGGTCCGCGACCTCGACGTAGACCGACCGCGCGATCCCGAAGGCCCGGGCGTCGAGGGCGCGTGGCACGCCGAGGAGGACCGCGGCCAGGACGGCGGAGCCGAGGCGGAGCACCGGCGACTCACTCCGACGGTGCGGGCGGGCGCGCCTTCCGGCGCTGGTCCTCGGCGAGGGCCTTGAGGGCCGCGTGGCGGTACATGTCGGACAGCGTCGGGTAGTTGTAGAGCGTCTCCGCGATCTCGGTCGCGCTCGCGCCGGAGCGGAGGAACGCCACCCCCACGTGGATGATCTCGCTCGCCGCGCTCCCCACGACGTGGGCGCCGACGAGCCGGAGGGAGGGGCGCTCGAAGAGGAGCTTGAGCAGGCCGCCCGACTCGCCGAGGATCTGGCCACGGGGGTTCTTGTCGTAGTTCGCGCGGCCGGCCACGTAGTCGACGCCTTTCCGGACGAGCGACTCCTCGGTCTCGCCGATGTAGGCGACCTCCGGGATCGAGTAGACGGCGAAGGGGAGGACCTCGGTGCGTCCCTTGGGGCCGGGGATGTCGAAGGCGTGGCGCATGGCCTGGCGCCCCTGCTCCATCGAGGTCGAGGCGAGGGCAGGGTAGCCGATGACGTCGCCGACCGCGTAGATGTGGGGGTGGACGGTCTGGTAGTTCTCGTTCACCTCGAGCAGGCCGTACTTGCCGGGCTTGATGCCGAGGGTGCCGAGGCCGATGTCGTCCGTGTTCCCGTCGCGGCCGACGCAGTAGAGCAGCACGTCGGAGTCGAGGCGGCGGCCCGACTGCGTCTGGCAGGCGACACGCGGGGGGCGGTCCTTGGTGCGCTCGACGCGGGCGTAGCGGTCGGCGTGGAGCACGCTCACCCCGAGGTCCTGGAGCTCGGCGACCAGCGCCTGCACGATCTCGCGGTCGAGGTACGGCAGCAGCTCGTCGCGGGTGTCGACGAGGGTCACCGCGATGCCGAGGGCGGCGAAGATGCTCGCGTACTCGATGCCGATCACGCCCGCCCCGAGGACCGTCATCGTCTTCGGCATGCGGGGCAGCTGCAGGATCGTCTCCGAGTCGAAGACCGTCTCCCCGTCGAAGGGCACGTCGTCGGGCCGGTTGGGCCGAGAGCCGGTGGCGATCACGAAGAACTCCGCGGTCAAGGTGCGGATCTCGGCCCCGTTCGGGGGGCGGACCGCCACCGCGTGGGGGCCGGCGAAGCGCGCGTGGCCGCTCACGAGCTCGACCGCGTAGCGGCCGAGCGACTCGTTGATGAGCTCGAGCTCGCGGGCCACGACCGCGCGCTCCCGGAACATGAAGTCGGCGACGGTCAGCTCGGGGCCCACCTCGTAGCGGATGCCGTGGAGGCGGTTGCGGGTGAGCTGGTAGAAGAAGACCGCGCTCTCGCGCAGGGTCTTCGAGGGGATGGTGCCCCAGTTGACCCGGTTGCCGCCGACGACGTGGGCGCGCTCCACGACCACGACGCGCTTGCCCGCGCGCGCGGCCTGGATGGCCGCCCGCTCCCCCGCCGGGCCGCAGCCCAGCACCACCACGTCGTAGTGCGCCATTTCGCTCCTCGGAGGAGCCCATTCTAACGGCTCCCGGAGCAGGCTAGACTTCGGTCTCGCATGCACTCCGAGCCCTTCGTCCCCGCCCTCGGCTGGGCGCTGCCCTTCGTGGGCCTGCTCCTCTCGATCGCCATCCTCCCCCTCGCCGCCCCGCGCCTCTGGGAGTGGAACCTCCGCAAGCTCGGGATCTCGGCGGTCATGGCCGCGCCGGTGCTGGCCCTGTACGCGCGGGAGAGCCCCGCATCGCTGCTGCACGCGGCGCAGGACTACGTCTCGTTCATCGTCCTGCTCGGCGGGCTGTTCGTCATCTCGGGCGGGATCCTGATGGAGGGCAACCTCGAGGCGACCCCGCTCACGAACTGCGCGATCCTCGGGGCGGGCGCGCTCCTCGCCTCCTTCGTGGGGACCACCGGCGCCTCGATGCTGCTCATCCGGCCGCTGCTCCAGACGAACCGGGAGCGCAGGCGCGTCGCCCACACCGTGGTCTTCTTCATCTTTCTGGTCTCGAACATCGGCGGCTGCCTCACCCCGCTCGGCGACCCGCCGCTGTTCCTCGGCTACCTCCTCGGCGTGCCCTTCACCTGGACGTTCCGCCTCGTCGTTCCCTGGCTCTTCACCACCGCCCTCGTGCTCGGGGTCTACTTCGTCTGGGACCGTCGCGAGCACGCGCGGGAGGCGCGGGCCGACCGCCGTCGCGACTTCTACGAGGTCCGCCGCATCCGGGTGGCGGGCAAGCCGAACGCCCTCCTCCTGGCCGGGGTCCTCGCCGCCGTCGCGTTCCTCCACGCCCCCTGGCGGGAGGTGGCGATCGTGGCCCTCGCCGTCGTGTCGTACGTCCGCACCGACCCGGAGCTGCACAAGGCGAACCGGTTCACCTTCCACCCGATCCTCGAGGTGGCGGCGCTCTTCGCCGGCATCTTCGCGACCATGCTGCCCGCCCTCGACATCCTGCAGGCGCGGGGGGCCGGGCTCGGGGTGCGCGAGCCCTGGCAGTTCTTCTGGGCCACGGGCGCCCTGAGCTCCTTCCTCGACAACGCCCCGACCTACCTCACGTTCCTCGCGCTCGCGCAGAGCCTCCACCTGCCCGCCGACGTCGTGGGCGTGCCGAACGCGCTGCTCACCGCGATCAGCCTGGGCGCCGTCTTCATGGGCGCGAACACGTACATCGGCAACGGTCCGAACTTCATGGTCCGCGCGATCGCGGAGGAGCGCGGGGTGAGAATGCCGAGCTTCGGCGGCTACATGCTGTACAGCGGGGCGGTGCTGGTGCCGGTGTTCGTGGTGGTGACGCTCGTGTTTTTCTAGTCACTTCGCATTCCCGCCCGGCCAGCGCGGGGAAATACAGCCATCAGAGCCGCGGGCCAATCGGCCTGTCGCCGGGCTTCCTCCGAGATGGGGGGCTCCGCCCCCCCACGCCCCCTGGGTTACAGCAATCCAAAGTATTAGCTGATATGACTCAACTATCTTGACAACAGCCGACTAATTACCTATCTTCTACTAACGGAGGAGTTGCGGAAGCCATGCGTCTCGATCAGTTCACGGTGAAGGCCCAGGAGGCCCTGACGGCCGCCCAGACCCTGGCGGAGAAGGGCGACCACCCGGAGGTGACGACGGAGCACCTCCTGAAGATGCTCCTCGAGCAGGAGGGGGGGGTGGTGCCGTCGGCCCTCGGCAAGGTCGGGGCGAACGTCGGCGGCCTCGCCGCCGAGGTCGACCGGGCCCTCGCCTCGCTGCCCCGGGCGCACGGCAGCGCGACCCACGTCTCCCCGAAGCTCGACGCCGTCCTGAAGCAGGCGCTGCGGGAGGCCGAGGCCCTCAAGGACCAGTACGTCTCGACCGAGCACCTGCTGCTCGCCCTCCTCGACTCGAAGACGAAGGCGGCCGAGGCCCTCAAGCGCGCGGGGGTCGCCCGAGCGCCGCTCCTCACCGCCCTCAAGGACATCCGCGGCAACCAGACCGTCGACGACCCGAACGCCGAGGAGCGCTACCAGGCGCTCGAGAAGTACGGCCGGGACCTCACCGAGCTCGCCCGCAAGGGCAAGCTCGATCCCGTCATCGGCCGGGACGACGAGGTGCGCCGCGTCGTCCAGGTGCTCTCCCGCCGCACGAAGAACAATCCCGTCCTCATCGGCGAGCCGGGCGTCGGGAAGACCGCGATCGTCGAGGGGCTCGCCCAGCGCATCGTCAAGGGCGACGTGCCGGAGTCGCTCAAGAACAAGCGGCTCGTCGCGCTCGACCTCGGGGCCCTCATCGCGGGCGCGAAGTACCGCGGCGAGTTCGAGGAGCGCCTGAAGGCCGTCCTCAAGGAGACGACCGAGTCGCAGGGCGAGGTCGTCCTGTTCATCGACGAGCTGCACACCGTCGTGGGCGCGGGCGCGGCCGAGGGGTCGATGGACGCCTCGAACATGCTCAAGCCCATGCTCGCCCGCGGCGAGCTGCGCTGCGTGGGCGCCACCACCCTCAACGAGTACCAGAAGCACATCGAGAAGGACGCCGCCCTCGAGCGCCGCTTCCAGCCCGTGTACGTCGGCGAGCCGAGCGTCGAGGACACGATCGGCATCCTCCGCGGCCTCAAGGAGCGCTACGAGGTCCACCACGGCGTGCGGATCCAGGACCCGGCCCTCGTGGCCGCGGCGACGCTCTCCCACCGCTACATCTCCGACCGCTTCCTCCCCGACAAGGCGATCGACCTCGTCGACGAGGCGGCCTCGCGCCTGCGCATCGAGATCGACTCCCTCCCGACCGAGATCGACCAGGTCGAGCGCAAGCTCGTCCAGCTCGAGATCGAGAAGCAGGCCCTCAAGAAGGAGTCCGACAAGGCCTCGAAGGAGCGCCTGGCCCGGGTCGAGAAGGAGATCGCGGACCTGCGCGAGACCTCGGCCGGCATGAAGGCCCACTGGCAGCGGGAGAAGGAGGCGATCCAGAAGATCCGCGCCACCAAGGAGCAGATCGAGCAGGCCCGCTTCCAGATCGACGCGGTCACCCGCCGGGGCGACCTCGCCAAGGCCTCGGAGCTGCAGTACGGCACGCTGCCCCAGCTCGACAAGCAGCTCGCCGACGAGAACAAGACGCTCGCCGAGCTGCAGGCCAAGCAGAGGATGCTGAAGGAGGAGGTGGACGCCGAGGACGTGGCGGAGGTGGTCGCCAAGTGGACGGGCATCCCCGTCTCGCGCCTGCTCGAGGGCGAGATGCAGAAGCTCCTCCACGTGGAGGACCGCCTGCGCGAGCGCGTGGTGGGCCAGGACGAGGCGCTGCTCCTCGTGGCGAACGCGGTGCGCCGCGCGCGCGCCGGGCTCGGCGACCCCCGCCGGCCGATCGGCTCGTTCCTCTTCATGGGCCCGACCGGCGTCGGCAAGACCGAGCTCGCCCGCGCGCTCGCCGAGTTCCTGTTCAACGACGAGCACGCGCTCGTCCGCCTCGACATGTCGGAGTACATGGAGAAGCACACGGTGGCCCGCCTGATCGGCGCGCCCCCCGGCTACGTCGGGTACGACGAGGGCGGCCAGCTCACCGAGGCCGTCCGCCGCCGGCCCTACGCGGTCATCCTGTTCGACGAGATCGAGAAGGCCCACCCCGACGTCTTCAACGCGCTCCTCCAGGTGCTCGACGACGGGCGGCTCACCGACGGCAAGGGCCGCACGGTCGACTTCCGCAACACGGTCGTGATCATGACGTCGAACGTCGGGTCCGACCTCATCCAGGAGTCCTCACGCCGAGGGGACGACGACGAGCGGCTCAAGGACCGGCTGATGGACGTCCTGCGCCACACCTTCCGGCCGGAGTTCCTGAACCGGATCGACGAGACGGTGATCTTCAAGGGTCTCGGCAAGGAGGAGATCGCGAAGATCGTCGACATCCAGCTCAAGGACCTGCGCCGGCGTCTCGCCGAGAGGAAGATCCAGCTCGAGGTGACGCCGGAGGCGAAGGCCCGGCTCGCCGAGCGGGGCTACGACCCCGTGTTCGGGGCGCGGCCGCTCAAGCGCACGATCCAGCGGATGATCGAGAACCCGCTCGCGGTCGACGTCCTCGCCGGCCGATTCGCCGAGGGGGACACGATCGTCGTCGAGCCCGACGGCGAGACGCTCGCGTTCCGGAAGCAGGCCCCGGCCGCGGTGGCGAGCTGACGGGGGCGTGAGAGAACCCGTGGAGCCATGCGGCCAGGGATCGCCGCGCGTTCAGCCGCTCCCGCCGCCGGCCCCCGCCCGGCGCCAGACCGCGCCCTGGTCGCTCTCGTAGACGACCTCGCCGTCCTGCTCGAAGCGGAAGGCGTAGCGGACGTAGACCGAGCCGCGGATCGCGCGGACCCGCGTGGCGCGGCACTCGAGCCGGATCGGCGGCCCGATCGTGGCGAGGCGGCCGTACCGGGCGGAGTGGATGTGGGTGCCGTAGCCGATCCAGCCCTCGGCGTGACGCAGCCCGAGCACGTAGTACGCGTGCGCGAAGCCGAGCATCCCCGTCACGTGGACCATCACCGCCCCTGAGACGTGACGGGGGTGCCGCTCGGGGTGGGCGCGCTGGAGCGCGGTGAAGGGCAGCGCGTCGTGGGTCGGCATCCGCGCGAGGACGCGCCCTCCCTCGCGGTCGACCTCGAGGACCTCGTCGAAGAGGATGGCCTCGGGGGCATAGGGGCAGTCGGCGACGAAGGCGGGGTCGAGCATCGTTCCCTCGCGGGCGTCGGGGCGGGACTATACACTCGTCCCCCAAGACGGAGGCGAGCGATGTCCGACCTCGATCGTCGCGAGTTCCTGGGAAGCGTGGGCGTGGCGGCCGCGGCGGCGGCCCTCGTTGCGCGCAGCGGCGAGGGGTCGCCCGGCCCCCTCTCCCTCGGCGAACCGGCCTTGCGTCCGCTGCCGCTCGGAGCGATCCGGCCCGAGGGCTGGCTGCGGCGCCAGCTGCGGATCCAGCGCGACGGCCTGACCGGCCACCTCGACCGGTTCTGGCCGGACGTGGCCGACAGCCAGTGGTTCGGCGGGAGGGCGGAGGGCTGGGAGAGAGCCCCCTACTGGCTGGACGGCGCGATCCCCCTCGCCTTCCTCCTCGACGACGCGGAGATGAAGGAGCGCCTCGCCCGGCACGTCGGCCACGTCGTCGAGCACCAGCGCGAGGACGGCTGGTACGCGCCCTACCCCGCGGACGCCGTGGCGAAGCCGTACGACCTGTGGGCCATCCTCCTCGCGAACAAGGCGCTCGTCCAGTACCACGAAGCCACCGGCGACGCCCGGGTCCTCGCGGCGGTGAGGCGGAGCCTGCGCGCGCTCGCCGACAACCTGGGCCGGACCCCCCTCTTCGACTGGGGCCGCTTCCGCTGGTACGAGGGCCTCGTCTCCGCCTTCTACGTCCACGAGCGGACGCGCGAGCCGTGGCTCCTCGACCTCGCGCGCACGCTGCGCGCGCAGGGCGTCGACTTCGCCGCCCTCTACCGGACCGAGGACGTCACGGTCCCGACCCCGCGGCGGGGCCTCTGGAAGTGGACGAAGCACGTCGTGAACACCGCGATGGCGGCGAAGGCGGGCGCGCTGTCGTTCCGCCTCGACGGCCGGGAGGAGGACCGCGCCCTCCCGCGCGCGATGATCGATCTGCTCGACCGGCACCACGGCCAGGCCCACGGCCTGTTCAGCGGGGACGAGTGCCTGGCCGGCAAGAGCCCGCTCCAGGGCACGGAGCTGTGCGCGGTGGTGGAGTTCCTCTACTCGCTGGAGACGCTGTTCTCCGTGTTCGGCGATCCCTGGTTCGCCGACCGCCTGGAGCGGGTCGCCTGGAACGCGCTGCCCGCCACGTTCGCCCCCGACATGTGGTCGCACCAGTACGACCAGCAGGCGAACCAGGTCCAGTGCACGATCAACCCGGACCACCTCTTCACCACCAACGGACCCGAATCGAACATCTACGGCCTCGAGCCGAACTTCGGCTGCTGCACCGCGAACATGCACCAGGGCTGGCCCAAGCTCGCCGCCCACCTCTGGATGAAGACCAGGGACGAAGGCCTGGTCGCGGCCGCCTGGGCCCCCTGCCGGGTGAGCTTCACGAGCCGAGGCGTTGCGATCGCGGTCAGCGTCGAGACCGACTACCCGTTCCGCGAGACAATCGCGGTGACGGTGCGGCCGGAGCGCCCGGCCTCCTTCCCGCTCGTCCTGCGCGTGCCCGCGTGGGCCGAGGGCGCGTCCGTGCGCCTCGGCTCCGGCCCCGAGGAGCCGATGCGGCCCGGCTCGCTCCATCGCATCGCGCGCGAGTGGAGCGGGGACACGACCCTGGCGCTCCGCTTCCCGATGCGGCCGAAGGTCGCGACCCGTTACAACGAGGCGGTGGCGGTCGAGCGCGGACCGCTCGTCTACGCGCTGCGGATCGGCGAGGAGTGGACCCGGGTGAACGCCGACAAGCCCCACCGCGAGCTGCCCCACGGCGACTTCGAGGTGCGGCCGACGACACCCTGGAACTACGGCCTCGTGGTCGACCCGCGGCGGCCGGAGGACTCGATCGCCTTCGAGGAGCGCCCGGTCGGCGAGCGGCCGTTCTCGCCGGAGGGCGCGGGCATCGTCGCGCGGGCGAAAGGCCGGCGGCTTCCGGCCTGGAAGCTCCGGCACGGGTGGGCGGCCGAGATCTCGCAGGCCGACCCGGCCTGGGCGCACCCCCCGCGTCCCGACTCCGTCGGTCCGGCCGAGGAGATCGAGCTCCTGCCCTACGGCTGCACGAACATCCGCATCACCGAGCTCCCGCGGCTCGACCCCGGGGAGCCGCACCCGATCATCGGGGCGACGTCATGATCTCCCGGCACAGCTGCGGGCTGGTGTCCTCGACCC
Organism: uncultured Acidobacteriota bacterium; assembly: GCA_964561785.1. Classification (GTDB taxonomy): domain Bacteria; phylum Acidobacteriota; class Vicinamibacteria; order Fen-336; family Fen-336; genus DATBSL01. The sequence continues at coordinate 30,724 of CAZLRF010000043.1, forward strand.
CGGTCAGCAGGAACGCGATCTTTCCCGCGTCGGAGGCGTCGATCGCGTAGTAGTTCTCGTCCCCCGACACCGGCTTGAGGCTCATGCAGAGCCTCTCGAACAGCCACGACCAGCTGCCCGCGGCGTAGCGCGGGTCGTTGCGCTCGGGAGCCGTCCTCAGCCACTCGTACTCCCACCAGTTGCGCATCAGCCGGGGGTTCTGGTTCTTGATCGAGACGATGGTCAGGCCCCCGCCCGACTCGCTCGAGAAGTGCTGCCGGATCTTCGCCATGGTCCAGCCCGAGTGACGCTCCCAGGGGTAGGGCGCGTCCGCGTGGTCGTCGTTCCAGCCGTTCGCCGTGGAGATGACCGTCACGAAGCGCCGTCTTTCCCGGCGAGCGCGGGAGATCGCCTCGCCGATCACCTGGACCGGTCCGGCGACCACGACGAACAGCGGGTCCTCCGCCGAGGAGCGATCGATCTCCTCCCTCAGGGCCTCGTAGGCGACCTCGGGGTCGTCGACGGCCGCCAGGAAGCGGGTCTGCCGGAAGCCGAACAGCTCGCCGCCCTTCACGGTGCTGAGGCGCATCTGCTCGTAGGGCGTCAGGCCGCCGGCGCCCGGGTGCTCGTGGTTGCTCCCCCAGACGTGGTCGGCGTAGATGTAGAGGGGCACCCTGTCCTGCAGGCCGCGGGCCGCGAGCAAGGCCAGCGACAGCGGGGTCGCAGCCCAGTCGTCGTGGTCGTGCTCGTTGCCGTCGGCGCTGACGACGATCCTCCCCTTGCCCTGCCAGAGCGGTGCCTGCGCCCGCGCCGCTAACGGGAGCGCGAGCAGGATCACGGTGACGCGGAAGAAGAAGCGCATGGACATGACTCAGCGACGCTAGCAGCGGTCCGACCGGCTCGCAAGCGCGATCATCAGCGCGCCCAGCGCCTGCAGGGCCGCGGCGGCGCCGAAGCCCCACGCCGGGTCGGCCACGAGCGCCCAGAGCGAGCCCACGAGGGCGCTCGACACCATGTCGCCCACCCCGTTCGTCGCGGCGAGCAGGCCCATGCCGGCCCCGCGGCGGTCCGCCGGCAGGAGCGTCGCCGCGTAGGACTTCTCCGCGACCTCTTCGCTCGCGATGGAGACGCCCGAGCACACGAAGAGGAGGAGGAGCCACGACGGCGTCGGGGGCGCGAGGGCGAACGCCAGGGTGGTGAGCGCCGCGAGGACGTACCCCCCCACGATCACGCGCCGGTGCCCCACGCGGTCGGCCAGGGCCCCGATCGGGAACGCGGCCCCGGCGCTCGTCGCGTTGTGCAGCGCGTAGAGCGCCACCGCGGCCGCCGCGCCCTCGAGCGAGAAGAGCGTCCCCGTGAGGTGCTGCGTCGCGTAGAGGATCAGGAGTGTGCGGGAGAAGTCGCCGGCCCCGAAGACCAGGATGCCCACGAGGTACCTCCGGAACGGCCGGCCCGTCCCGGCCAGCTCCGCGCGCAGGCTGAAGCGGTCCCGGCGGGGCACGTGGGCTCGCTCCCTGACCAGGAAGGAGATCGAGAGGAACGCCAGGAGTCCCGGCAGGAGCGAGACGAGAAGGAGATGCCTCGGCTCGACGCCCCGGGCGAGGAGCAGCATGGCCAGCAGAGGGCCCACCACTGCTCCGGCCGCGTCTCCCGCCCGCTCCATCCCGAAGGCGCGCCCGTGCGCCTCCTTCGGCGCGGCCTCGGCCATCAGCACGTCCCGGGCCGCGCCTCGGCTGCCCCGCCCGATCCACGCGGCCACCCGGCACAGCAGCACCTGCCACGCCGCGGTGCACAGGCCGATGCCGGCGGTGCCCACGGCCGTCACGAGGTACCCCACGGATGCGAGGGGCTTGCGTCGCCGCACGCGGTCGGCCGCCACCCCGCCCCCGAGCTTGGCCAGGGCCGAGAGCCCGTCGGCGCTGCCCTCGATCCATCCCAGGGCCGCCGGCCCCGCGCCGAGGCTCACCAGGAACGCGGGCAGGACCGCCGTGGCCAGCTCGTGCGAGACGTCGGAGAGTAGGCTCGCCAGCGAGATCCCGAGCGTGGTCCGGTTGAGCCAGCCTCTCGGGGCCGGGGCGGACCCGGGGATCGCAGGCGGCGCCATCACGCTGCCGGGGCGCTACCGCGCGTCCGCGCCCGCGGCGTACTTGAGGACGCGCACCGCCTCGAGCGTGACCAGGCCCTCGGTCACGAGCTCGTCCACGACCGGGATGAACGCGTTGATCTTGTCCTCGGCGTCGACGATCTCGATCACGATCGGCAGGTCGGTCGACAGCTCGAGCAGCCCGGCCTTGTGCATGCGCGAGTTCCGGCCGAAGCCCATCGGACCGCGCAGGACGGTGGCCCCGGCGAGGTGGGCCTGGCGCGCCCGCTCCACGATGGCCTCGTAGAGAGGGCGGTCGCGCCCCTTCTCCCGGTCGCTCTCGCCGATGAAGATGCGGAGCAGTGCGCCCTCCTCGGGGACCTTCATCGTCTTCACCTCCGCTGCCGCGCTCGCGTCCTGGGTGCCCACCACGTCGTAGCGGGGCGCCACGTCCCGCCGCCTGGCGCCGGCCGTCCCGCTGCGGTAGAGGGCGACGTGCGCCCGCTCCAGGGTGATCGTGCCCGCCCGCAGCGCCGGCTCGACGCGCGCGAGCAGCCTCTCGACGTGGCGCGGGCCGTCCACGACCTCCACGATGACCGGCGTCTCCTGCGAGACCGCCCAGTTGCGCTCCCGGAGGATCGTCCCGTCGGGCTGCAGGCCCATGAAGCCCTTGAGCACGATCGCGCCCTGCAGGTCCTCCTGGCGGGCCGTCTCGACGATCCACTGGTAAAGCGGCTGGGCGCCGTGGCGCGCGAGGTTCCACACGTGGAAGCGGCACAGGACCTGCTCGGCTTCGAGCTTCAAGGGCGCGCCCTCCCGGCTAGAACCAAGACTTCCCCGCCACGATCCCGAACCGGACGGCCAGCAGGCCGGCGAAGAGGCTCAGGAACATGTTCGTGACCGCGGGCAGCCACACGCCGTCCTCGAAGAGGGCGTGGGTCTCGTACTCGAAGGTGGAGAACGTGGTGAAGCCTCCGCAGAAGCCCACCCCCAGGGCGAGGCGCAGAGAGTCCGAGTGGGGCACCGCCCGCGTGGCGAGCAGCCCCGCCAGGAACCCGAGCAGGAACGAGCCGCCCACGTTGATCAGGAACGTCGCCAGCGGGAAGCGGGACTCGATCGACGCGCCGACCCAGCGGGCCAGGATATAGCGCGCGTTGCCGCCCACGAAGGACCCGACGCCCACGAGGAGGTAGGGCATGAGCCGCTCGATCACTTGTGCCTCACCTGAGGGCCGAGCAGGCGGCCGCGAGGCCGAGGGCCGTCTGGAGGGCGTCGGCGGCGTCTCGCGACCCGTCGTGCGCGAGGATGCGCTTGGGCGTCATGCCGTCTCCTTTCCGTGGCTCGGCCGCAAGTATCGCCGCCGGGGACCATCCAGCTCAAGGCGCCCGGAGAGGCCAGGACCAGCCGCAGGGCTACGAGTCGCCGCGTCTTACGAGCTGCGGTCGCCGGCCGCCTGGGCCTCCCGCGCTCGAAGGGCGCCGCAGCGTCAGGAATCTCCTTGTCAAGGCGGCCCCGGTTCGGTAATCTCACCGCAAGTCCCAAGAAGCCAGGCCCGGAGGGGGGAGTCCCCCATTCGGAAGGAGGAGAAGCCCATGCTCTCGAGAGAGGCTGTGTGCTCGACGTTCGTGGCTTTGGCCGTCGTCTCGTCGGTGCCGCCGTCCGCCGCGCAGTCCGCCGCGCCGACGGCCCGCATCGTGGCCGCCGGCGACCTGAAGTGGGTGGACGTCCCCGAAACGCCGGTGAAGATGGCGACGGTCCAGGGAGACGCGGCCAAGGGCCCGCACGCCTCGTTCATGAAGCTCCCCGCGGGCTTCTCGGCGCCGCTGCACAGCCACAGCGCCGACCACGACGTGGTGGTCGTCGCCGGCACGCTCACGATGACGGCGGAAGGCGGAGCGGCGAAGAAGCTGGGCCCGGGCTCGTGGTTCGAGTTCACCGGCAAGAAGAAGCATGTCACGACCTGCGACGCGGCAGCCGACTGCGTGCTCTTCATCACCGCGAAGGCCGCCTGGGACCTGGTCCCGGCGGAAACGGCCAAGTAGTCGCCGTACCGCGGGGCACACCGTCACGAGCCGACCGTTGACGACCTCTGACGAGGTTCGTGGCAGAGCAACGGCGCACTCGATCCGGGAAGCACCGTCATGTGAGGTGGCGCTTCGTGCGACGGTCAGCCCTGCACGATCGTCCTGAATCCGCCGAAGGCCATTCGGCCGGGCACGAACGGCATGTCCGGCGGCATCGTCGACTTCTTCATCTCGGCCATCACGCGCTTGTTGACGGCGTTCCGGTGAGCCTTCGACTTGTAGATGATGAACGAGAAGAACACCGTCTCGTCCGGCTTCACCTTCGCAAGCTTGGTGAACGTGCCGCAGCCGGGCATCCCCTTCAGGTCGTCGCCCAGGCACTCGTAGTATCCGATCGCGCCGTGCTTCATCCACACGCGCTTGCCCCACAGGGCCATTCTCTTGTACGCCGCCAGCTGTCGCTTCTTCACGGGAATCACGAATCCATCCACATAGGTCATCGATCGAGCCCTCCCGCAGCGGACACGTGGGCAGTCTACACCGCGCGAGGCGTACTGAGAGTGAACGCACGCGCCCTCACGGTCGGCGAGCCTGCCCGGGTAGCGGATGTTGCCCTCGCTCGGCGTACGGTCGTCGGCTCCGCGGGGGTGACGGAGGCGCTGAGGGTGCGGGCGACCTGGGGTACCGTCTTCGAGGCGAGCAGGTGG
>CAZLRF010000043.1:35616-38887 GCA_964561785.1 uncultured Acidobacteriota bacterium
CAGGTGGCGGTCTCGATGCATCATGAGACCGAACCTGTCGTACATCCTCATGGGGGCGGGACCCATCTGATGGCGGATGCGAGTGCCTTCGAAGAAGGTGGCGACATCCTCGGGCTTGACGGCGCGGATGGCGGTCCGAACGAGGGCCTCGTAGAGGGGCTTGAGGTCCTCCGGGCGCTGGAAGACGATGTCGGTGGTGTTCTGGTCCTGATGGATGCTCCAGCGGACCCCGGGAGCTTCTCGGCCCGGATCACCCCCGCTTCGACTGCGATGCGCGCCCCACACTCGTTCACGACGCGTCTCGGGATGTGGGGACTGGTCGCTCTCGCGGCGGCCGTCTCCGCCGGGGCGGGGCCGGGCCCGAGCGCCCTGGGCGTTCCCCGGCGGCACCAAAGTCTGCACGACGGCCTGACGCGCGCGCTCGACGGCTGGGAGCGCTTCATGGAGACGCGGCCGACCGCCGGGAAGCGGCCGGTCTGGGCGGGAGAGCTGCTGGTGGCCAACGGGAACCGCGGCGAGGATCTGCTCCGGCCCACCGCCCTCGAGGGGGTCCGCCTCTTCCTGGATCGCTTCACCGAGCTGGGCCTCGACGGCGTGACGGTCAGCGTGAACTACCCGCTCCTCGATCCCCGCTTCCCGCGGGCCCGGGACTACGAGGCCTTCTACCGTGAGGTGGCCCGCGAGGTCCGGCGGAGGGGCCTCGTCCTCGCAGTGGAAAGCGGGGTACTGTTCGCGAACACCGCCTTCTCCACGGTGCGCTACGACTATTCCTCGCTCTCGTGGGACGCCTTCGTGGAGGGCCGACGGACCCACACCGAGGCCATCCTCCGGGCCATGAGCCCCGACTACCTGGACATCGGGGCCGAGCCCGATACGGAGGCCCGGCTCGCGGGGAGAGAGCAGCTCGAGGACCCCGAGGTCCGGGCGGCGATGATCCGGAGGATCCTCGAGGGCCTCGACCGCGGGCGCACGCAGATGGCGGCCGGGATCGGGACGTGGGCCCCCCCGGCATTCGTGCAGGCCTACCTCTCCGGCACGGACCTGGACGCGATCGCTCTCCACATCTACCCCGTCGGGCGGCGGACCCTGGCCACGACCTACCAGGTGCTGGACCTGGCCCGCCGGGCGAGGAAGCCCGTCCTCGTCGACGAGTGCTGGCTCTACAAGGCGGGCCCCGGCGAAGGTCAGTCGATCGCGGCCAACGAGGCGATCTTCCTGCGCGACCTGTGGTCCTTCTGGGCCCCCCTCGACCAACGCTTCCTGCGCCTCGTGGACCGCTTCGCGCGCCAGGAGGGTGTCGTCCTGGTCTCGCCGTTCTGGAGCCACCAGTACTTCGCCTACCTCGACTACGACCCGTTGCTCGAAGCACGGCCTTACCGGGAGGCGAACGGGCGCTACCTCCGGCAGGTCCAGGGCGCCGTCGAGGAGGGGAGGCTCTCGCCGACCGGCGAATCCGTGCGCCGGCTGCTCTCCCCGAGCCCGACGCGACGGTGAGGGTCCACCCGCCGGGACCGTTCAGCAGCGGCGGGGGCGCAGGTGCGAGTGCCGCGAAACGCCTTCGTGTGACCGACTCTCGGCAAGTCACACCGGTGCGCACGGGCCTCGCCGCCGTGGGCGGGCCAGCCGTGGTCGGGGAACGAGCCTTGCGCCCGGGGATGAGAGGTCGATGGGTCGTCGCGCTCGCCATGACGTGGGCGCAGGCCTGTGGCGGCCCGGCCGTGCCACACGACGGGGGCGATCCGCGGCAGCAGGAGGCACTTCTCGCACGGTTGAAGGAGCAGCGATTCCTCGAGCTGGCGCGCCAGCTCGAGGATGCCGCCGGAGAGCAGCAGAGGATGGGCGTCCTGCTGCAGCTGGCCGATCTCGGCACGGCGCCGGCGATCGGGCTCATCGACCGCAGCATCGACTCGGTCGCCGACCGGCCGACGCTGCTCAATGCCGTCGCGAGCAAGGGCTTTCCTGCCGCCGGGCCGCTGCTGATGAGGGCGGTCCGGTCGTGGGGGCCGGACGCCGGCCATCCCATCGAACGCTTGCACGGCGTGTTCGGCCCGGAGATCGCGGCCGACCTGCGCCGGCTCCGCGAGGAGACGTCCAGCGACGCCGTGCGCCGCGCCATCGACGCGGAGTTGATCCGGCTCGGGGACGTGGCGTCGATCGAAGGGCTGCGGCGGGCGCTCACCGGCGCCCGGCTCCAGACCGAGCTCGAGGCCCAGCGGGCGATCGAGCTTCTCTCGGCGGCGTCCGATTCCACCGAGCTGGCGGCGGAGGTGGGCCTGCTCTTCCGCCGCGTCGACCCGACCCTGGGCAAGACACACCGGCAGCTGAAGCAGTACGCGGCGGGCATCGCCCTGTGGCTCGGCGACCGCGACAGCGCGGGGCACGTCATCGACCTGCTGGCTTCGCCGGGCTCCGCCTACTTCTCCTGCCCCGGCCTCTTCTCGCTCGACGACATCCTCCGAAGGCGGACGCACCGGTCGTTCCCGAGCCCGCAGGAGTGGAAGTCGTGGTGGGCCTCCACCGGCCGCCTGACGCCGCTGTTCACCACCCACGTCCCGCCCGGGGATGAAGCCGGAATCATCAACGCCACCATGGCCTGGGGCCGCGCATCGGAATCGGGGCCGCTGGTGAAGGGGGCCATCGTCTACCTCGAAGACGACTCGAAGTACAGGCGCGGCCGGAGCGAGGTCTGGGCCGGGCTGGAGGGCTCTATCCGTGTCTACACCGCGGCGGAGATCACGCTCCTTGGCGTGCGCCCGTACAGCGTGTCCGGGATCGAGAGCGACGGACGGACGGCGTTCGCCACCCTCGGCGACGGCACGAACCGATCGAACTGGCGGCTGGAGAGGGTGCGACTTTCGAAGCAGGATGGCGCGTGGCACGCCGCCCGGACGGTGCCCGGCGACTTCTCCCTCACCCTGGCGCGCGGGGGATGCGAAGGCTCCTGCCCCGAGTACGCCGTCACCCTCGACAGCCGGGGAGGCGTGCTCTGGGAAGGACGCAGATCCGTCGCGCTTACGGGCTCGGCGAGGAAGGTCATCGCGCAGGCCGACCTCGAGTCGATCGCGAGGAGGGTCGCCGAGATGGACGTCTTCGGACTCCCGGCGGGTGGTCGCCTCTGCCTCGATACGCCCGACCTGCTGATCGAGATCACCGCGAACGGGAGGACGAAGTCCGTGAGGCACGACTCCTGCTCGCAGGCACAGACGGCGGCCGGCCGGCAGATGGCCGCGCTGGCCCGATGGATCGAGCCGATCATCGTCACGGCGTCATG
>CAZLRF010000043.1:38987-43779 GCA_964561785.1 uncultured Acidobacteriota bacterium
GAGAACTCGCGGCTGCCCTTGACCTTGATGTAGTCGGGGCTGTTCTGCGGCACGCCGCGCGGCTCCAGCCGGAGCAGCAGCGTCCGGCCGAGGATGACGCCTTTCTCCCGACGGCCCAGCTCCCCGAGCGCACCCCCATTGCCGTGCAGGATCGTCCCCCCGTAGTCCCAGTCGAAACCCATGAGGACGAAGGGCCGTCCGTTGATCCGCTCGATCTCCTTCAGCGAGGTGCCGATCGAGACTCCCTTGTTGGTCCGCCAGCCGCTTCCTTCCCGCCGGATGCGCGCTTCCCTGACCCCACGACGATCCGCCTGCTTCCACAGAATCTCGAGGGTCTTCCCGGGATCCTCCGGGAAGAGGATGGTTCCGGGCGCGGTCTGTCCCTCGCCGAGGGAGAGATCGGCCGGCCGGACCTGCTCTCGTCCGTAGAGCGCGACCAGATCGTGTTCGCTGGTCTCGCCGACGATCGGTCCGACGTGGATGCCGGGAACGATGAGCTGCGAATCCGAAGGAGGCCCGGCCGTCGCAGCGTCCAGCAGCGGCAGGGTCAGCGACACGGCGGCGAGCAGGGCGAATGACCGACGCATCATCGGGGACCCCCTCCTAGGCCGGCGGTCCGGCCGGGGCAGCGCGGTCCCGATCAGGATCGGCAGCCCGATCAGGCGGACTCCTCTCTCGGGACGAAGGGAGCGTCCGCGAGGTTGATCTCGGGATCGCCAGGACGTCCGGATCGGCGCTGGCCTCGGCGAACCCGAGCAGACCGCGCCAACGGAGGTGACGCGTGAGGGTGGACGAGGAGGGACCGCTCTACCTCATCGGCTTCCTCCTCGGAGGCTCCTCGAGCTTGGGCGGGCGGTGGGACCTCCGCTACGGCGGGGTGAGACCAGCTCCGCCGCGCGCTGCTGCAGGGACTTCCGCGTGGCCACGTCCTTGGTCATCGCCGCCACGTGCAGCAACGAAGCGGCGGCCTGACGGTCCCGCGCAGCATGCGACTCTTCGTCGGGCCACGCCTCGATGCCGGCCTCGACCTCGGGTTGCTTCGTCCTGGAGTGCATCTCGCCTCCTGCGACTCCGTCGAACGGCGGCCCGGTCCGGTCGGAACAAACGCCTCGTCATGAGACACCCTGTCGGATCGCTGTCTGTCCTGCGGGAAGGCCGTGGCGACGATTGACAACTGCCCAGGCCCTGCGCGAGCGGAGCGCCAGCCCTGCGGCCCGACGGTGGCGGGGGCCTTCTTCAATCTGGCGCGTCTCGGCGACGGCCGCTGGTCGTTTGCGCGACGACCTCGTGGCCCCCTCGGCGGAGTCTCGTGCCGGCGGTGGGGCCGTGAGATCCACGACGACCCGTGTCACGTCGTCCTCGAAGCCCCGGATCGGATGACGAGGTCCCGGTGGACGTCTCCCGGCCGGGGGTGGAGTTCCTGGCCCGCCGCTGTACAGTGGTTCACAGGATGCCGGCGCCCCGGTCAGTCCCGCGCACCGCCTGCACACGGAGAAACATGCTCGCTATTCGCGCCGCCGCCACCCTGATCGTCCTGTTTCTCACGGCTGCGCCCGCAGCCCACGCGCAGACGCCGCCGCCGCCGAAGTCCTCCCCGGACATCGACCCGGCATCACCACTGGACTCGCGCGTCGGAGAGGCCGACCCATCCGTGCTGAAGATGTTCGCCGACACGGGCCTGCCGGCGCCGAGCGCACACGTGCTGACCGATGCCGAGCGCGAGTCGCTGGCCCGGGCGTTCACGACGCTCCCGCCCGTGCACCAGCGCGTCCTTCGTGAACGTCTGCGTCGCATCAGCTTCCTCGACGGTATGCCCAACACGGCGCTGACATCGATGGTGGATCCCGACGCGGCCACACCTGCGTACGACCTGACGATCCGAGCCGGGGTGCTCCACGAGAGCGTGTCGGAGTTCCTCACCCGCAAGGAGCGCAGCTGCTTCGACTTCAGCGGGTCGACGCGGACGGTGGCGATCGAGGCCGGCCCCCTCGAAGCCATCGTGTACGTCCTGCTCCACGAAGCGACCCACATGGTCGACGGCGCGCTGGGGCTGACGCCGGTCGAAGGCGGGAATCCGGCAGCTGACGCAGACCTGCTGACCGCCGGCGTGTGGACCGACAGGCTGACGGTGGCGCGCGCCTATGCGAGCCCGCTGCTCGACGGGCGTGGTGCGCGAGCGCGACCAGGAGGTGCTCGTCTACGAGCCCATGGCGTCTCCGCTCGTCCAGCGCCGGCTGCGATTGCTGACGCCGATGTACGAGATGCCGCCCGTCTAGCGGATGGTCTGGCGGATCAACGCTCGACGGAGGGCGGGATCGGCTCGCCGACATGGGCGGAGAAGCCGATCGCCGAGGTCTACGGTCGCGTGCTCGGCGAGGAGCTGCGCGAGATCGACCTACCGCGCGGCGTCCTTCGCCGGCCTCGTCAGAGTGAGGCTGGTCTTCCACTCGCACCTCATGCCGTGACCCTGGTAGCTGGACCGACCCGTGCCCAGGGCCGGCTCGCCGCCGCCGAGATCGAAGGCGAGCTCCGTCGCGTACCGGCCGCCCTCGTCGTCCGCGGCCCCGGCGTCGTGGCAGCTCAGCTTCCCCCGCGACTCGGAGCACGAGAACGTGCAGGCGGCCTTCGGCGAGCACCGGAAGCCGGCCCCGTAGACCAGCGTGTACGTGCCGCCGGCCTCGCGGATCTCGCACGTCCCGGACTGCTTGGGAGTGGGCGGGCAGATACCGGAGGCCCTGACGTGAGACAGAGAGCACGACCAGGTTCCCGTGAGATCGAGAGGGGCCGCCGCGCCCTGGACGGCGAGCGGCCCCGCGCCGGTCGTCCCCGTCGACAGCAAGGTCGCCGCCAAGAGCACCCCCAGCCGATGGAATGCGTGCATCGCACGACGCTCCTTTCCGGTGCTCTTCGCCGTGATCGTATCGCCGCTGGCAAGGCCTGCCGTTCACATTCCTCTCTTCCCGCCCGAACCGCCCGGGCGTCTGTCGCGCGCGCCGCCGGAGCGAGGTGATCGCGCAGGAGCGTAGGGGGCGGCGGCATAATCGACGGGTGAGCGACCGCCCGATCTACCTCGACTACAACGCCACCACCCCCGTCCTTCCGGCGGTGGCGGAGGCGATGCTGCCGTTCCTCCGCGAGCACTTCGGCAACCCTTCGAGCAGCCACCCCTACGGCGCGGTCGCGCGCAGCGCCGTCGAGAAGGCGCGCCGGCAGGTGGCCTCTCTCCTCGGGGCCCGGCCCGAGGAGATCGTCTTCACGAGCGGGGGCTCGGAGGCGAACAACGCGGTCATCCTCGGGGTGGCCCGCGCCCTGCGCTCGCGGGGCCGGCACGTCGTCACCTCCGCCGTCGAGCACCCGGCCGTTCTCGAGCCCTGCGCGGTCCTCGCCGCCGAGGGCTACCGGGTGACCCGGGTCGCCGTGGACGGGGAGGGGCGCGTCGATCCCGCCGATGTCGCCGCCGCCCTCACCCCCGAGACGATCCTCGTCAGCGTCATGCACGCCAACAACGAGGTGGGGACGATCCAGCCGATCGAGGAGATCGCCCGCCTCGCCCGAGAGCGCGGCATCCTCGTCCACACCGATGCCGCGCAGTCGGTGGGCAAGGTCCCGGTGGACGTCTCCCGGCTCGGAGTGGACTTCCTGACCCTGGCCGGGCACAAGCTGTACGCGCCGAAGGGGGTGGGCGCCCTCTACGTGCGCTCCGGCGTCGAGCTGCCGCGCTTGCTCCACGGCGCGAGCCAGGAGTCGGGGCGGCGGGCCGGCACCGAGAACGTGCTCGAGATCGTGGGCCTCGGAGAGGCCTGCGCGGTCGTGGCACGGGACCTCGAGGAAAACGCCCGCCGCTGCGGGCTCCTGCGCGACCGGCTGTGGGAGGGCCTCCGGCGCGAGGGGCTCGACCTGCGGCGCAACGGCGCCGAGGCGGGCCTGCCGAACACGCTCAGCGTCGGCTTCGGCGGCGTCGAGGCGAACACCCTCCTCGCCGAGATCGGGGAGAGGGTCGCGGCCTCCGCGGGGGCCGCCTGCCACGCGGCGCAGGTCGATCTCTCGACCGTCCTCCAGGCGATGCGGGTGCCGATGCGCTACGCGATGGGGACCGTGCGCTTCTCCGTGGGCCGGGACACGAGCGAGGGGGAGATCGACGAGGCGGTCCGCGTCGTGGCGGAGGCGGTGCGGCGGCTCGGGCCGGGAGCCGCCCCTTCGGCCGTCGAGACCGCAGACGGCGAGGTGAAGCTGACCCGGTTCACCCACGGCATGGGCTGTGCGTGCAAGCTCCGCCCCCAGGACCTCGAGCAGGTGCTGCGCAAGCTGCCGAAGGTGACCGACCCTGCGGCCCTCGTGGGACCGGAAAGCTCGGACGACGCGGCCGTCTACCGCCTGGGTCCCGACCTCGCCGTCGTCTCGACCGTCGACTTCTTCACGCCCATCGCCGACGACCCGTTCGACTTCGGGGCGATCAGCGCGGCCAACTCGCTCTCCGACGTCTACGCGATGGGGGCGAGGCCCCTCTTCGCCCTGAGCGTCGTGGGCTTTCCGTCGCGCCGCCTGCCCCTGCGGGTCCTCGAGCGCATCCTGGAGGGAGCGGCCGAGGTGGCCGCCGAGGCCGGGATCGCGATCCTCGGGGGGCACACCGTGGACGACACCGAGCCGAAGTTCGGCCTGGCCGTGACCGGCGTCGTGCACCCCGAGCGCGTGGTCACGAACGCCGCCGCACGGCCCGGGGACGCGCTCGTGCTCACGAAGCCGATCGGGACCGGCATCCTGGCCACCGCGGTGAAGCGCGGCCTGGCCGACG
>CAZLRF010000044.1:0-28171 GCA_964561785.1 uncultured Acidobacteriota bacterium
GAGATGGCCGGCCTCGACAACCCGAACGGCTCGCCGTTCATGGTGGGCGAGAAGCAGAGGGCCTGGCTCGCGGCCGACCTCGACAAGGTCGCGAAGACGACGCCGCTCGTCGTCTTCTCGCACTCTCCGCTCCAGAAGCTCTACAAGGGCTGGAACTTCTGGACGGAGGACGCCGAGGAGGTGCAGGCCCTCCTGAAGCCGTTCGACAAGGTGAACGTCATCTACGGGCACGTCCACCAGATCCAGTACAACCAGATCGGCAACATCTCGTTCAACGCGGTGATGGCGACCGCCTGGCCGTGGCCCTACCCGCAGAGCTACGCCCACGCCGAGCACACGATGCCCGTCCTCACCGTTCCCATGAACCGGGCCGACCCGTTCTTCGAGCGCGACGCGACCGGATGGCAGCTCGTCGACGTCCACACCGGCCGCGTGGCCCTCAACTACAACCTCTACAACAACACGCCTCGCACCGTGGCCTGGAACCCGGCCACCGGCCGGCCCGAGGACAAGACCTTCCAGGACCCCGCGAAGCGGGTTCCGCCGCAGGACCACTACTGAGGGAGGAGACGCCATGAGAAGGAAGATCGCGGTCGCTCTCGCGGCGGCCGTCGTCCTGGTGGCGGTCGGAGGGATGGCCATCCGGGCCGACGAGTTCACCAGGCAGGACCAGGAGCGCTGGGAGAAGGAGTACATGACGGTCGTGCAGAAGGGCCGGGAGCTCTGGACGAGCCCCGGACTCGGCACGAACAACGTGGCCTGCGCCCAGTGCCACCCGAACGCCGCCAACACCCACCCCGAGACCTACCCGAAGTTCCAGCAGCAGCTCGGGCGGGTGGTCGCCCTGAGGGAGATGATCAACTGGTGCATCCAGCAGCCGCTCGAGGGCAAGCCCCTCGCCCTCGACAGCCCGGACATGGTCGCGATGGAGGCCTACATCGCCTGGGAGCGCCGCGGCGTCAAGCTCGCCCCCGGCAAGCACTGACGCAGATGCAAAGGGGTCAGATCTTGAAGTAGCGCATCGATTCTCGGAAGATGCCTCGATCCAGGATCTGACCCCTTCACCGGGATGGGGGGGCCATCGGCCGTTTGCGGCGGAGCCGCCGCGGCCCGACAATGGGCCACCGTGAGGCCTCTCGTCCGGATCGCCGCCGCAGCGCTGGCGATCCTCCCGCCGCTCGCCGTCGCCCCCGCGGACGGCACGACCCCGCGTCCCTCGCTCCGCCTCGGCGTGGTCGCCGAGGAGCCGAACGAGCCCGACCGCATGCTGAAGGTCTTCGGCCCGATGCTCGCCCGCCTGCGCGAGCGGCTCGCGCCGGAGGGAGTGGAGGTCGGCGAGCTCGTGATCGCCCGCGACCTCGACGACCTGTCGCAGCGTCTCGCCCGGGGCGAGGTCGAGTTCGTGATCGAGACCGTGTTCCCCACCCTGGTTCTCGAGGAGCGCTCGGGCAGCCTCGATCCCGCCCTGGTGGTCGTGCGCCGGGGCCAGCGCGCCTACCGCAGCGTGTTCTTCACCAAGGCGGACGCCCCGATCCATCGCCTCTCCGACCTGCGCGGGCGCATCCTCGTGCTCCAGGTCGCTCGCTCGACGTCGGCGTTCGCCCTGCCGAAGGCCGAGCTCGAGCGGGCCGGCCTCGCGGTCGCGTCGGCGGACGACCCGCGGTCGACGCGGCGCGACGTCCGCTACGTCCTCGCCCTCGCCGAGATCAACCAGGCGGTCTGGGTGCTGCACGGCAAGGGCGACGCCGGGGCCTTCAACGAGGGCGACTGGGCGGCCCTGCCCGAGAGGATCCGATCGCAGCTGCGCGTCTTCCACGAGACGCCGCCCCTCGTCCGGGGCCTGCTCTCCTTCCGCCGGAGCCTCGAGCCGCGCGTGCGGCGGCTCGCCGAGGAAGCGCTGCTGTCGCTCGACGACGACGAGTCGGGGCGTGCCGCGCTGGCCGCCGCCTCCGGCGTGACGCGTTTCGAGCCCGTCACCGCAGCCGATCGAGGCGGGCTCCGGGGCTGGGCGCAGGTGCTGCGCCCGGACCGTGCCCGGTGATCCGCCTCGGTGGCATCGGAACCCGCTACGCCGCCTGGATCTCGGCCCTCGCCCTCCTGCTCGTCGCCACCGCGCTCGGCGGGGCGGGCCTCGTCGCCTTTCGCGAGTCGCGGCGCGTCCAGCACGAGATCCACGAGGCGGTCGGCTCCGCCCGCGCCGCGGACGAGGAGGCCGCGCTGCGCGGGGCGGCCCTCTACCTCGGGGCCAACCTCTTCAACGCGCTCTACCAGCTCGACGTCGACCGGCTCAACGACGAGATTCAGCAGTCCCGCTCCTGGCTTCCGGTGGTGTCGTTCCTGGTGCTGGACCGGGAGCGGCGGGTGCTGACCGACGGGACGCCGGAGAACAGCCGCTACGGCGACCTCGTCGAGAGCGAGCTGCCCTCGGACGGCGCCGGGCCCATCGTCGTGCGGCGGGGGACCGGGACCGAGATCCGCTTCGCCATCTCGTCCGGGGGAGTCCCCGCGGGCTGGGGCGTCGTCGCGCTCGCGGAGGCCCCCTGGCAGGCCTCTCTGCGGCGCCTCGAGACCCGCACGGAGGCCCTCTGGGCCTCGCGGCGCGCCGCGCTCCTCTCTCTGGGCCTCGTCGTCTTCCTCCTGACCGTGGGCCTCGGCGTCCTCACCGCCGTGCTTCTCTCCCGCAGCCTCGCCCGTCCCCTCACCGAGATGAGCCGCGCCGCGGGCGAGATCGCGGCGGGGAACCTCGATCACCCCCTCACCCTGGACTCTCCGGACGAGCTCGGGGACCTCGCGCGCGCCCTCAACCGCATGGCGCGGGACCTGCGGGCCCACGAGGAAGCGCTGCGCGCCGAGCGCGCGGACCTCGCGGCCAAGAACGCCGAGCTCGAGCGCTTCGCGTACACGGTGTCCCACGACCTCAAGACCCCCCTCGTCACGATCCGGGGGTTCGCCGGGCTGGCCGCCGGCGAGATCGCCGCGGGCAGGACGGGTCGCGTCGCCGAGGACCTCGAGAGGATCGTGAGCGCGGCCGACCGGATGCAGGCGCTGCTCGACGACGTGCTCGATCTGTCGCGGGTCGGCCGTGTGGTCAGCCCCCCCGAGGACGTCGCCCTCGGCGATCTCGCCCGCGAGGCGGTCGAGCTCGTCCGCGGCCAGCTCGGTGGCCGCCACGTGGTCTTCGACGTGGACCCCCGCCTCCCCGTCGTGCGCGGGGACCGCCGCCGCCTCCTCGAGGTCTACCAGAACCTCGTGGAGAACGCGGCCAAGTTCACGAGCGAGGCGCCCGCCCCGCGGGTCGAGATCGGGGTGAGGGACGGCGGGGACGAGGCCGTCCTCTTCGTTCGGGACAACGGCCGGGGGATCGACCCGCGCTTCCTCGAGCGCGTGTTCGACCTGTTCGAGAAGCTCGACCCGAAGGCGGAGGGGACGGGGGTGGGTCTCGCCCTCGTCCGGAGGATCGTCGAGGCGCACGGCGGCCGGGCCTGGGCGGAGTCGGAGGGGCCGGGGCGGGGGGCGACGCTGTGCTTCACGATCCCCGCCGGGCGGGGACGCCCTCAGCCGAGCTCCTGAGCGAGGCGCCGCTCGGCCTCCTCGAGCGAGAGGCCGTGGCGGAGCCGCATCGTGGCCACGCCCACCGGGGCGGGGTACGCCTTGCCCGCCCGGCGCCGCGGCTCCACGAACTCGATCACCTCGAACAGCGCGCGGCAGGCGTCCTCGTAGGAGACGCCGGCCAGGTCGCGGATGTAGCGGGTGGAGCGGTCGATCAGCTTCAGGTTGCTCGGGACGACCCAGATCATCCGGTTCCCGAGCACGCGGCCGAGGCGCACCATCGTGCAGGTCGAGAGCGCGTTGAGCAGCATCTTGGCCCCGACCCGCGCCAGCGGGTCGAGCAGACAGGCGGTCCCGGGCACCTCGAGCGCCACCGCCAGCCCCTCGCTCGCGAGGCCCTCCGCCGCCCGGAGGAGCCGCTCCAGGGAGTCGCGGCGCCCCACCGCGACCACCGCCACCGCCGCGCCGGCGGCCTTCGCCCGCGCGAGGTCCCGCGCGAGCGCCCCTCCCGGCTCCACGAGCGCCAGGTCCTCCTCGGCCAGGACCGCGGTCGCTCCGTCGCCCGCGCGCGGCGGGCGGTCCGCGAGGCCGTCCCGCCCGATCCGGAAGCGCATCAGCTCGCGCCTTCCGATCTCCCCGAGGATCGCGCCCTGCCGCTCGGCCGCCTCCTCGTCGAGGAGCGAGCGCAGGTCCGCCTCGGTCCACTCGATCGTCTGCGGCTCGCGCCGCAGGAGGCGTGTCCAGGCCTCCTCGGTGGTCTCGGCGGGGGTGAACAGGAACGCCCACGACTCGGAGGCCTCCTCGTCGTCCCACTTGCGGAACGCCGGCGTGCAGAACGTCGGGCTGCGCTCGGTGGTGTCGGTGAGCACGTCCACCGCGAGGGAGTCCGCGAAGTAGGACGTGCGGGCGCCGCGCCGATAGACCGCCTCCTCGGCTTCGACGAGCCGCGCGAGCGCAGGGCGGACCCGGTCGCCGGACAGCTCGGCGTGCAGCGCGCGCAGCCCCTCGCGCACCGCCGCCGGCACCTCCGCGGAGGGGCCGGGAACCGTCGCGCCCGCGCGGGCGAGCACGTCCCGCAGCGCCATCTCGAGGACGGTCAGCATCGCGGCGAGCTGGATGCTCGTGGCCTGCATCCGCGTCGAGCCCGTCACGGCCATCGGGCCGGTGGTCAGGTTCACCTTCCGGATCCGCGGCTCGTCGATCACCTCGCGGCTGCGCTCGACGTGGGCGCGGAGCACCTCGTCGGGGTTGTTGTACACGAACGCCACGCGGGCCCCGGCCTCGAGCCCCTGCCACGCGGTGCCGATCACGAAGGACGTCTCGCCCCCCTCGGTGATGGCGAAGACCATGTCTCCCCGTCCCACGCCGAGGTCGGCGATCTGCTTGCGGCCGAAGGGGGCGAAGTCCTCGAAGCCCTCCACCGACTTGATGAGCGCGTAGTCCCCCCCCGCCATGACGCTCTCGGCGCGGTCCTCCCACGCGTCGGGCGACGGCACGAGCTCGCCCCGCTCGCGGCGGCGCTGCCAGAACGCGCGCCAGATGGAGCTGAGCTGGATGCTGAGCCGCCCGGTGGCGCCGCAGCCGGTGAAGAAGACCCGGCCGCCGCCCTCGAGCGCCGCCACCAGGTCGTCGCGCAGCGCCTCGGGCTGTCCCGAGCGCGACCAGCGCTCGTACGCCTCCACCACGTCGCGGTCGACGTCGAAGAGGACGGCGAGGCCCGCCGCCGCGTCCTGCCGGGCGATCTGGCTCAGCTGCGTCGAGCGCGGGTGGGCCGACTCGGTGACCAGCGAGCCGAGCCGGAACTGGACCGCGTCGCGCAGGAAGCTTTCGGCGCGCTCGCGCGGGGTCCTCGAAGAAGCGCCCATCGTCGTACCCCTCGCCGGAGGCTATCACGCGGGGTACCATGCCGCCCACGCCCCTCCCGAGGTGCCGAGGTGGCGGTGGTCGCCCCGGCCCGCCGGCTTGCATCCCCCGGGCGGTTGGGGTACGTGTCGCCCCATGACGAGACACGCTCTGCTCCTCGCCTCGCTCCCCCTCGCCGCTTTCGCCTCCGCCCAGGAGCCCCCGCGCTTCAAGGCCCACGACATGAGCCGGCCGCGGCCGCCGGTCGTCCGGCCGGGGCCCCAGGCCCTGCCCGTGCCCGCGCCGGCCGACGCGATCGTCCTCTTCGACGGTAAGGACCTCTCGCAGTGGCGCAGCGCCGACGGCGGCCCCGCGAAGTGGGTGATCGTCGACGGGGCGATCGAGTCGGTCCCGGGGAGCGGCTACCTCCACTCCGCGCGCGGCTTCGGCGACGTCCAGCTCCACGTGGAGTGGGCGGCCCCCCTGCCGGCCAAGGGCACGAGCCAGGGCCGCGGCAACAGCGGCGTCTTCCTGATGGGCCTCTACGAGGTGCAGGTCCTCGACTCCTTCGAGAACGACACCTACCCCGACGGCCAGGCCGCCGCGGTCTACGGCCAGTACCCGCCGCTCGTCAACGCCTGCCGCCCGCCGGGCGAGTGGCAGAGCTACGACATCGTCTTCCGCCGGCCCCGCTTCCGGCCGGACGGCTCGCTCGCGTCCCCCGCGCGGATCACGGTCCTCCACAACGGCGTCCTCGTGCAGGACGGCGTCGAGCCGTGGGGCCCGACCTCCTGGCTCCAGGCCCTGCCGTACGCGGCCCACGCCGACCGGCTGCCGCTCGCTCTCCAGGACCACGGCAACCCCGTCCGCTACCGCAACATCTGGCTGCGCGAGCTGCCGGAGGGCGCCACCGCGCTTCCCGCACCGGACGCCCGGCCGGTGGTGAACCTCCCCTCCGCCCGGCTCGATCGCTACGTCGGGAAGTACCGCGTCGGGGGCGAAGGAGGGGCGACCTGGGAGGTCACCCGGCGGGGCGGCCAGCTGCTGTGCAGCTTCTACTGGAACGGCCAGCCGCTCGAGCTCGTGCCGCACTCCGAGCGGTCGTTCTCCCTGCGCTGGACGGCGGGCGAGGTCGAGTTCGGCCTGAAGCCCGACGGCGCGGTGGCCGGCCTCACGTTCCGGCTGGCCGGCGACACCCAGACCGCGACGAAGGTCGAGTAGGGTCCGGCTCCTCTCCTCGCGTCAAGCGGCGCGAATGGCCTCGACCGGCGTGAGGCGGGAGGCCCGCAGGGCGGGGTAGACGCCGGCGGCGAGGCCGATGACGATCGCGAACGCGGCGGCGAGGAGCAGGCCCGTCGGGGAGACGGAGAGGCCGTCCGGGAAGGCCTGCGCCGCCATGAGCGTGACGCCGTAGCCGAGCGCGGCGCCGACGAGGCCGCCCACGAGCGACAGCGACACCGACTCGACCAGGAACTGGCCGAAGATCTCGGGGTCGGTCGCCCCGATCGACTTGCGCAGCCCGATCTCGTAGGTCCTCTCGCTGATCGAGATCTGCATGACGGAGAAGATCCCGATGCCGCCCACGAGGAGCGAGATGCCCGCGATCGAGGCGAGGACGATGTTCCAGTTGACGATGAGCTTGTCGACCTCCCGGCGGACGCGCAGGATCTCCTGGCCGATGTTCTCGATCTTGAAGTCGGTGATCCCTCGGTGGGAGCGGCGCATCAGGGCCTCGGCCTCCTTCTGCGCGTCGCCCATCTTCTCGGGGTCGGCCTTGAAGGCCCAGGCGTGGACGGTGTCCTGGCCTACGAAGTACTTCTGGGCGGTGGAGAGCGGGATGTAGATCTTCATGTTGTCCCGCTCCATCTCCCCGTCGTTCACCTGCCGGTTCCCGAACTTCTTGAGGACGCCCACGATGCGGAAGCGCACGCCGCGAACCAGGACCTCGCGGCCGATCGCCTCCTCGTCGCCGAAGACGTCCTTCTTGATCTTCTGTCCGAGGAGGGCGACCGTGGCCCGGGTCTCGACGTCGCTCTCGACGAGGTAGCGCCCGACCTCGGGGACGCGGTTGCGGATGCGGCCCCACTCGGGGGTCACGCCCTCGACGAAGGCCTTCATCGTCCGGCCGTTCACCCGGACCGTCTCGTTCCCGAGGCCGACGACCGGCGCCGCCTGCTCGATCGTCTCCCGCCCCGCCTCGATCACGAGGCCGTCCGCAGCGCGCATCCCGCGCGAGTAGCCCTGCTTCTTCTGCTCGATACGGTCGGTGGCGGCGCGGGGGACGGCGAACACGACGCCGTCGAAGCCGAGGTCGTCGAGGCCCTTCTGCACGGCCTCGGCGAGGCCGCCGATGACCGACACCATCACCACGAGGGCGGTCGTGCCGAGCACGATCCCCACGAGGGTGAGGGCGGAGCGGAGCTTGTGGCTCCAGATCTCGGCGGCGGAGGTGCGCACGGCCTCGGCGATCTGCACGCTACTCGTACCTCAGGGCCTCGACGGGGTTGAGCCGGGCGGCGCGGATCGCCGGGTAGAAGCCGAAGAAGATCCCGATCGTGACCGCGAAGACGAGCCCGAGGAGCATGTTCTGCGCGGTCATCACCACCGGCTGCTGGATGAGCGTGCTCATCGCGTGGGTGAAGGCGACCCCGAGGCCGAGCCCGAGCAGGCCCCCCGCGATCGTGACGACCACGCTCTCGACCAGGAACTGGGCCATGATGTTGAGCCCGGTCGCGCCGAGGGCCTTGCGCGTGCCCACCTCGCGGATCCGCTCGTTGAACGAGGCGAGCAGGATGTTCATGATCACGATCCCCCCCACGAGGAGAGAGATCGTCCCGCAGGTGAGGAAGGTGATGTCGTAGATCCTCCCCTGCTCGTCCATCTGCTGCATGAAGGCGGCGCGGTTGAAGACCTGGAAGTCCTCCACCCCGCCGTGCGCGCGGCGCAGGATCGCCTTCACCTCGTCGGTCGCCCTCTCCATGTCCTTGACGTCCCGGACCTGGACGTTGATGTAGGCCACCTTCTGGTTCTCCCGGTCGCCGACCATGCGGGCCATGACCGACGTCACCGGAACGAACACCATCTCGTTCATCCACTCGAGGGCGTTGCGGTTCGCGGAGTTCCAGTAGAACTCCTTCCTCTCCATCACCCCCACGACCGTGTAGCGGTCCTCGCCGATGCTGATCACCTGGCCAACCGCGGGCCGTCCGCCGAACATCTGCTCGCGACGGGTCGAGCCGAGGACCACGACCTTGGCGCTGCGGGCGAGGTCCTCCGAGGTGAGGAAGCGTCCCTCGGCGGGGTGGAAGTCGTACATCGGCTCGTAGCTCGGGGTGGAGCCGGCGATCTCGAGCTGCTTCTCGAAGCCGGGGGCCTTCACCACCTCGCGCCGCTCCATCGTCGGCTCGACCAGTTCGAGGGTGGTCGCCTGCGCCTCGAGGGCGAGGGCGTCGTCGTAGGTGAGCCCCTTCGACTTCTTCTCGAGGGCGTTCTGCTTCGTCTCGCGGGCGTCGAGCTCGCGGATGAACATCTTCTTGATCCCGCCCGTCTTGTTCCAGAACTCCTGGCCCTGCCGCCGCCCGCCGTCGATCAGCCCGAAGGTCGCCACCACCGAGCCGACCCCGAGGATGATCCCGACCATCTGGAGGAAGCTGCGGCTCTTGTGGGCCCCCATGTCCACGACGCCGTCGACCACGGAGTCCCAGAGCGAGAAGAGCAGGTTCCGGAGCGCTCGGAAGCGGGCCATGGCGGTGGCTCTAACTGCGGGCGGCGGGGGGGTGAGAGGGAAGACACGGCGCGGCGTCCTCCCCGACGAGTCGGTCGTCCTCGATCCGTCCGTCCACGATCGAGACGACGCGCTCGCAGCGCTCGGCGATGCGAGGGTCGTGGGTCACGACCACGATCGTCTCGCCCCGGGCGTGCATCCGGTCGAAGATCTCGAGGATCTCGAGCCCCGTCTTCGTGTCGAGGTTGCCGGTGGGCTCGTCGGCGAGGATCAGCGACGGCTGGTTCACGATCGCGCGCGCGATCGCCGCGCGCTGGCGCTGGCCGCCGGAGAGCTCGGCCGGGCGGTGCTTCGCCCGGTCGCGGAGGCCGACCCTGTCGAGGGCCTCGAGGGCGAGCTCCTTCCGCTCCGACGATCCGATGCCCGCGTAGAGCAGCGGCAGCTCCACGTTGCGCAGCAGGGAGGCCTTCGGCAGCAGGTTGAACGTCTGGAAGACGAAGCCGATCTTCCGGTTCCGGATCGAGGCGAGCTGGAACCCGGACATCTGCGACACGTCACGCCCCTCCAGCCGGTACGTCCCCTCGGTCGGCGCGTCGAGGCAGCCCAGGATGTGCATGAGGGTGGACTTGCCGGACCCGGACGGGCCGATGATCGCGACCATCTGGCCCCGCTCGATGTCGAGGTCGACCCCGCGCAGCGCCTGCACCGCGAGCTCGCCGGCGTCGTAGGTCTTCCTCACCCCCCGCATGCCGATGAGGGGGAGCGTGGCCGCGGCCGACACCGCCCGGGTCGCCGCCGCGGGGAGGGCGACCACCGCCTCACTCATCGTCCTTCTTCTCCCGGGGCCGGGTCGGGTCCTCGACCGCGACCTCCATCCCCGCGGTGAGGCCCTTCAGCACCTCGACCTTGTCCACCGCGGCGAGGCCGGTCTCGATCTCCCTCGCCTCGAACCTCTCCTTCCACGCGTCCTTCGGATCGGGCTTCGCCGCGGGCGGAGCGTCCTTCTTCCCGGCCGCGAAGACGCTGGCGAAGAAGCCCCCCTTCTCGGCTGCCTTCTTCGGCTCCTCGGGCTTCTTCACGTAGACGACCTCGGTCTCGTCCTTCCTGAAGATGGCCTCCACGGGGACGGTGAGCACCTTCTCGCGCTTCTCGCCCACGATGTCGATGTTCGCGGTCATCCCCGTGCGCAGCTCCGCCCCCTGGCGCTCGATCGCGATCTCCACGTCGAAGACCTTGACCTTCTCCTCGAGCCGGGCGGCGGGCGCGATGCGCAGGATCCTCCCCGCGAACCTCACCTTCGGGTAGGCGTCGAGGGTGACCTTGACCGGCTGCTCGAGGCGGACCTTGCCGATGTCGACCTCGTTGATCCCCGCCTCGATGATCATCGTGTTCACGTCGGCCACGGTCATGAGCACCGTGCCCGCGTTGAAGGAGGAGACACCCGACATGACCGTGTCCCCGAGCTCCACCGGCCGTCGGATCACGACGCCGTCCATCGGGGAGGTGACGTTCAGGCGCTGGATCGTGCCCGCCGCGACCGAGGCGATCGGCACCCCGCTCTCCTGCACGATGCGGTACTTGTCCATCGCCGCGTCGTGGTTGGCCTTGGCCTGGCGCCAGCGGGTCTCGCTCTCGAGGCCGGCCTGGGCGGAGAGCAGTCCCTGGCTCAGGAGGTCCTTGTTCCGCTCGTAGGTGGCCTTGGCCTCGTTGAGGGCGATCTCGGACTCGCTCACCGCGTTCTTGACCTGCGCGAGGTCGCGCGCCTGGTTCACGTCGGGCTCGACCCGCGCGAGCACCTGGCCGCGCTTCACCCGGTCGCCCTCGCGGACGAGGAGCTCGACGACCTTGCCCGAGAGGACCGACTTCACGTCGACCTTCACGTCGGGCTCCACCGAGCCCACCTCGGTGACGCGCACCTGGACGTCGCCCACCTCGGCCTTCGCGGTCTTGACCTCGTTCTTGTCCTCGTCCGGCTTTCCCTTCGGCCGGGCGACGGCGAAGGCGCCCCCTGCGACCGCCAGGCCCAGCGCCGCGATCCAGAGCCACCGGCGCACACGCTTCCCGTTCGACTTGACCATGGGTCTGCCCTCGCCGCCCGCCGGGCGGCCTCTCGAAGTGTGACGACTGCGTTCGCCCGGTACTACGCGCCGCCGGCGGGGTGGGTTCCGGAAACGGTGCGCGTCCAGGGGTTTGGACGCGCGTCCGGCCCGCCGTCCGGGATCGGGACGCCCGTCCGGACCCGAGCGGCCGGCCTTCTCAAGTCCCGTCACGTCAGCGTCATGCGCGCGTGGTGAGATCACGAGTTCGTGGCCCCGGGTTTGCTAACCTTGGAGGCTCGATGGGTCCCGTGCGACAGATCGCCTCGCTCGTCCTGCTCGCCTTTCTCGCCGCCGCGCCGGCCGAGCTGCGCGCGGAGAAGCAGCCCCGCCCGGAGCCCACGCCCGTGCCCGTGGTCGAGGCGAGCCGCGCCCCGGACGGGATCAGGGTCGACGGCAGGCTGGACGACGAAGCCTGGGCGGACGTGGCGGTGTTCGCCGACTTCACGCAGCGCGACCCGGACGAGGGCGCGCCCGCCACCGAGCGCACCGAGCTGCGCCTTCTCTACGACGACGACGCGCTGTACGTCGGGGTCCGGCTCTTCGACTCCGAGCCGGACAAGATCGCGAGGCGCCTGTCCCGCCGGGACGAGCGCGCGGAGGCCGACCGCTTCTCGATCTACCTCGACCCGCGCCGCGACCGCAGGACCGGGGTGCGCTTCGAGGTCAGCGCGGCCGGGGTGCAGAACGACGAGATCATCTACAACGACTCCTGGATGGACGACTCGTGGGACGCGGTGTGGCTCTCCGCCGTTCACCACGACGCCGAGGGCTGGTCGCTCGAGATGCGGATCCCGTTCTCGGAGCTGCGCTTCCTGCCCGGCGACACCCAGACCTGGGGGGTGAACGCCTCGCGCTTCATCCAGAGGAAGAACGAGAGCGACTGGCTCGCCCTCGTGCCGAAGACCGAGGCCGGCCTCGCCTCGCGGATGGCCGAGCTGACGGGCATCCGCGGGGTGAGCCCGCGCACGCCCCTCGTCCTCGTTCCCTACGCGGCGGGCGGGATGCGGACGGGCCCCGCCGTTCCCGGCGACCCCTTCTTCGACGGCGCGTCCGCCTCGGGCAGCGTCGGGCTCGACCTGCGGCGCAAGATCGGCGCGAGCTACGCCCTCGACGCCACGGTCAACCCGGACTTCGGCCAGGTCGAGGTGGACCCGGCGGTCGTGAACCTGACCGACTTCGAGACCTTCTTCCCGGAGAAGCGGCCGTTCTTCGTCGAGGGGGCGCAGATCTTCGACAGCTTCGGGCGCAACGGCCCGAACAACTACTACGGCTTCATGCGGACCGAGCCCGACCTGTTCTACACGCGGCGGATCGGCCGCGAGCCGCACGGGTCCTCCGACGCGGAGTTCTCCGCCGTCCCCCGCGCGACCACGATCCTCGGCGCGGCCAAGTTCACCGGGAAGAGCGCGTCCGGCTGGAGCACCGGCATCCTCGAGGCGGTCACCGGGCGAGAGACCGCCCGGTGGCTCGACGGGGGCGAGTCCGGCCGGCAGGAGGTCGAGCCGCTCACGAACTACTTCGTGGCGCGCTCCTTCCGGGACCGGGAGCGCGCCGGGTACGGGGCGCTCCTCACCGCCGTCCACCGCGAGCTCGGAGACCCCGAGCTCGCTTCGAGGCTGGTCCGCTCCGCCTACGTGGGCGGCCTCGACGGCTACCTGTTCCTCGACGACCGCCGGGACTGGGTCCTCTCCGGCCGCCTGGCCGCGAGCCGGGTCGCGGGCAGCGCGGAAGCCGTCGAGATCCTCCAGCTCGACTCCACGCGCTACTTCCAGCGCCCCGACCGGCCGGAGCTCCGGCTCGACCCCTCGCGCACCGCGCTTTCGGGCTGGACGGGCAGCCTCAGCGTCAATCGCCAGTCGGGCCCGGTGCGCCTGAACGCGGCGGCCTGGGCGACGAGCCCGGGGTTCGAGTCGAACGACCTCGGCTTCAACCCCCGCAGCGACCGCTGGGGCGGCCACGTCGCCCTCCAGCTCCAGGAGCCGAAGCCCGACGGCTTCACCCGCTTCCGCTCCCTCACCCTCGCGAAGTCCTGGTCCTACAACTTCGACGGCGACGAGCAGGGCGACGCCATGAACGCCTTCGGGCGGCTGCGCCTGCGCAACTACTGGAACGTCGGCCTCAACGCCTCGCTGCGGTGGCGGGCGCTCGACGACCGGCAGACGCGCGGGGGGCCCTCGATGCGGACCGGCCGGGGCTGGAACGCGGGCGGCTGGCTGGAGAGCGACGACCGCCGGGCGCTGGTGGGGCGCGCCGAGGCCTTCTACTTCCGGAACGAGTGGGGCAGCCGCCAGTGGGAGGGAGGTCTCGAGGCGCAGCTGCGGCCCTCCTCGGCGCTCAGCCTCTCGGTCGGGCCCTCGCTGATGCGGGCGAGCCGGGTCGCGCAGTGGGTGACGTCGTTCGAGGACGCCTCTCTGCCTCCCGACCTCGGCGGCCACTTCATCTTCTCGCAGTTCGAGCAGACCGAGGTGGGGATCACCGTCCGCGCGAACTGGATCTTCTCGCCGCGGCTGTCGCTCCAGCTCTACGCCCAGCCCCTCGTCTCGCGCGGCACGTACACGGGCTTCAAGGAGCTCCTGGCCCCGCGCACCTTCGACTTCCTCGTGTACGACGAGGTGGCCTACGACCCCGCCACCGAGACGTACACGGTCGACCCGGGCCGCGGCGGCACGGGCCCGCTCACGTTCTCGAACCCCGACTTCAACTTCAAGTCGCTTCGCCTCAACACCGTCCTGCGCTGGGAGTGGCGCCCCGGCTCGGCCGTCTACGCGGTGTGGACCCAGGCCCGCGAGAACTCGATCAACCCGGGGAACAGCGACCTCGGCCGCGACCTCGACGACCTGTTCGCCTCGCCCTCGACGAACGTCTTCGAGGTGAAGGCGACCCTCCGGCTCGGGGACTAGCCGGCCCGTCCCGGTCCCGGCCGCCGGCTCAGGGCGCCGTCTTGCAGCTGATCGACAGCCCGGCCCCGTCGGTGAGGACCGTGGTCCGGTAGTTCGGGAGGCGCTCGACGTGGGAGAGGAACTCGGCCGCCCCGCCCCAGCCGCCTCGTCGGACGTTGTGCGCGGTGAAGCAGCCGCCCACGACGAGCTTCGGGTCCACGTCCCTGAAGTACTGCAGGTACCAGTCCTTGTCGGCGTCGGAGAAGACGAAGTCGAAGGGCCCGGGAAGCTGGCGGACGAGCTCGTGCGCGTCGGCCAGGCGCGCGTCGACGACGTGCGCGACGCCGGCCTTCTCCAGGTTGCGCTTCGCCTCGGCGTGCCGGTAGGGGTCGATCTCGATCGTCGTGAGCCGGCCCCCGGTCCTGGCGAGCGCCCAGGCGATCCAGATCGTGGAGTGGCCGGTGGAGGTGCCGATCTCGAGGCCGCGGGTGAGGCGGTTCTTCACCACGACGTCGAAGAGGGCCTGCCCGTCCTCCCACGGGACGTTCAGGTCCCGCCACTCCCCGCGGCTTCTCTCGAGGAAGGCCCGGACCCTCCGGTCGAGGGCGGAGTCCTCGGCGCGCGTCGCGGGCCCCGGGGCGATGGCGACCGCGAGAGCGAGGACGGGGGCGATTCGGCGCATGGGCACCTCCGGTCGCCAGTCTACCGTCGGAGCCGAGCGAGCCGCGCGGCCGCGTCCGCGCGGCTGCGCCGGTCGCGGGCCTCGCGGTCGGGAAGGGCGAGGGCGCGCTCGAGGTGGCGGACGGCCCCGGCGGGGTCCCCCCGTCTCTCGAGCGTGAGGGCGAGCTGGTAGTGGAGGAAGGGGTCGCCGTCGTCGAGGGCGGCCGCCGCGCGCAGGAGCCACTCCGCGTCCTCGAGGCCGCCCTCCGGCAGGCCGCCGAGGACCGCCCGTGCCACGCCCCGGGCGAATCCCCCGACCGACGACAGCTCGCGCAGCGTGATGCCGAGCACGGCGTAGGCCGAAGCGAGGCACGGGTCGAGCTCGGCCGCCCTTCGGGCCGACGCTTCGATCCGCCGCGCGGCCGAGACCTTGCCCGGGCCCGACAGGAACGGGACGAGGTTTCCGAGAGCGGTCGCGACCGCGAGGTGCCCCTCGGGCCTTCCCGGCGCATCCTTCGCCAGGCCTTCCGCAACGGCGAGCGCCCGCTCGAAGAGGCCCCGGGCCTGCTCGGCTCGGCCGGCCGCCGCCGCGTCCTCGCCGAGGTCGCCGAGGACGTGCGCGAGGCGCGCCCGGGCGTCCACTCCCTCGGGGTCGAGGGCGAGCGCCCGCTCGTACTCCGCGCGGGCCGAGGCGGCGTCGAAGGCGGCGTGGGCCGCGTCGCCCCGGGCGAGAGCCGCCCTCGCCTCGTCGGGCGGCGACGGGGGCGGGCCGATGCAGGCGGCGAGGACGAGGGCGAGCACGACGAGGCCTGACCGATCGGCGGCCCTCCTAGAAGTGCAGGCTCAGCTGGACGCCGACGATGTCGACCTTGGCGCTGTAGGTCCCGACGAGGGCCCCGGAGGTCGTGGGCTCGGTGAGGCGGCTCGGGGCCTCGTCCACGAAGAGGTGGGCGTAGCCCGCGTCGATCACCGCCTTCTCGCTGAGCTTCCACTGGACGCCGCCGGCCGCCCAGATGCGGTCGTTGTCGGGCAGCCGCGGCGTGCGGAACTCGTCCTGGACCGGCGCCTTGTCGTAGGCCGTGCCGAGGCGGAGCGTCCACTTCGGGCTCAGCTTGAAGCTCAGCCCGAGGCCCGCGCGCCAGGTGTCCTCGAACTCGAGGGGCACGCGGCTCAGCTCGGTGCCGTCCGCGCGGTCGATGGCGAGCGTCGGGATCGAGCTCCAGCCGGTCCTCGTCCAGTCGGCCAGCACCTCGACCGTGTCGTTCTCCCAGGCCGCCGCCACCGAGAGCGTGTCGGGCAGCTCGATCGCGGTCGTCACCGGCCCGTCCGCGAAGCGGGCGTTGATGGTCGTGGCGATCGGGGCGAGGCTGCCGGGCAGGGAGAGGGTCGGCGCGCCGGTGAAGTCCACCGTGCCCTCGACGTCGTGCTGGACCTTCGAGCGGTAGCTGACGCCGAGGTGGCCCTGCTCGCCGAGCTTGAGGAGGGCGCCCGCGTTCCAGCCCCAGGCGTTCGAGTCGCCGGAGATGAGGGCGGGCGTCTCCGTGGCGAGGCCGTTCGGCAGCTGGGGGACGAGCGCCGAGTTGAGGAGCGCCGCCGCCTGGCCGGGCGGGACCCCCTGGGCGGTGAGGGCCTGGAGCGACCCGTAGTAAGCGATGCCGCCGTAGGCGGCGACCTGGCTGAGGTCGGCCTCGAGGTGCTGCCAGCTCACGCCGCCGCCGATCGAGAGCGTGTCGCTCACCTGGATCGCGATCGTGGGGTTCACGTTGTAGGTCTCGATCTTGGAGTTCGTGGCGTGGAAGCGGCCCACCCACGTGGGCGCCCAGTCGGTCTCGAGGCCGAAGGGGACGTTGAACGCGGCGCCGATCCAGATCCGCTCCGTCACCTGGCCCGAGACGTAGGCGTTCGGGACGGGGATCCACCCGCCGGCGTCGCCTCCCTCGTCGCCGAGGGGCACGGGGAAGTACGACGGGCCCGCCGAGGTGCTCACGAAGGGCCGGGTCGAGCCCGAGTCGGCGAACGTCGTCCCGAGGCCGATCGGCTCGACGGACACCACGACGTTCCAGCCCGGGACCCGGGTGAGGGCGGCGGGGTTGAAGGAGATGGCGGTCGCGTTCTTCACGCCCGCCGCCTGCCCGGCGTACGCATTGCCGAGGCCGCTCGCGTTCTGCTCGACGAGCTGGAAGCCCGACGCGAACGCCGGGGTCGGGAGGGCCGCGACGCCGAAGGTCAACGCCAGCGCCAGCAGCCGGAAGGTGAGTCGCCTGTTCGTCATGGATGCCTCCTGGTGAGCACTCCGAGGAGCGCATCCTACGGGATCGTTCGCCCCCTTGTCGCCGAAAAGTTGCAGCGCGCCGGCGCGCGACAACGAAGCCTTCAATGCGCTCGAACGGACTAACCGATTTGGCACACGACGTGACGCCGTCTGACGCGCCGCGTCACGCTTCGATCCTCGCGGCCCGAGCCGTTCAGCGCGCGCCGGGCGCGATTCGCAGGTCCACCGTCGTGCCGAGACGCAGGGGTGTCCTCTCGGCGAACGCGACCTTCACCGCCAGCACGCGAGCGTCGGTGGGCCGGCTCGGGTCCTGCGGCTTGAGGCGGCGCAGCGTGACCGAGTCCGGGATCTCTTCCACCCGGCCGCGCCAGGAGCGGCCCGGGTAGCCGTCGGCCGTGATCGCCACGTCCGCCCCCAGGGTCACCGCACCGGCGTCGGCCTCGTGGGCCTCGCCCTCCACCCGCAGGCGGGCGAGGTCGGCGACGGTGAACGCGTGATCGCCCGTGTCGACCATCTGGCCGGCGTCGACCCGGCGGGCGACCACCGTGCCGGCGATCGGGGCCGTGATGCGGCTCTTGGCGAGGAGCGCCTCGTACCGCGCGACGGTGGCGCGGGCCGTCTCGACCCGGGCGGCGGCCGTCTCCACGTCCCGGTTCGCATGGTCGAGGTCGTCCGCGGCGAGGATGCGCTCCTCGGCCAGCCTCTGCCGGCGGGCGAGGTTGGCGCCGGCGAGCCGCGCCTCCGCGTCGGCCTCCGCGACGCGCGCCCGGGCCTCGGCGAGCGCCGCGCGGAGCTCGTCGGAGTCGATCTCGGCGAGCAGCTGGCCCTCGCGCACGAGCGAACCCTCCTCGACGAGCACGCGCACGAGGCGGCCCGGACGCTCGGCGCCGACGCGGACTTCCGCGCCCGGGTAGGCCACCACGCGTCCCTCGGCGACGACGCCGGCGGGAGCGCCGGGCCGGGCGGCCGGGGCCGCGCTTGCTGACGGGTCGGGCAGCGGAGGGACGACGCCCCTCGCCTGGAGGACGGTCCCCGCCACCACCGCGAGGGCCACGAGAGAGAACCCGAACGCCGCTCGCTTCGTCATCGCGCTACCCTTCCTTCCATACGCGTGCGCTCACGCGGCCGCCTCGTCCGCGGGCGCGTCCTCGTCCACCAGCCGCCCGTCCCGGATGCCCACGACCCGGTCGGCGACGCGCCGCACCTTCGGGTCGTGGGTCACGATCACCAGCCCGCGCCGCTCGCTCTTCGCCAGGTCGCGGAACAGGTCGAGGACCTGCGTGCCCGTGGCCGTGTCGAGGTTGGCCGTCGGCTCGTCCGCGAGGAGGACCGCCGGGCGTCCCGCGATCGCGCGGGCGATCGCCACGCGCTGCTTCTGCCCTCCCGAGAGGTCCCGCGGCAGGAAGTCCGCTCGCTCGGCGAGCCCCACGCGTCCCAGCGCACGGCGCGCCTCGTCGTGGGCCTCCCGCCCGCGGAGACCGCGCACGTTCAGCGAGTACTCGACGTTCTCGAGCGCGGTGAGGGCGGGGAAGAGGTTGTACTGCTGGAACACGAAGCCGATCGAGCGCCTTCGAACCTCGCGCCGGCCCCCCTCGTCTTCGCGGCGCACGCGCGCCCCCGCGACCTCGATCTCGCCCGAGGTGGGGGTGAGGATGCAGCCCATGATCGAGAGCAGGGTCGTCTTGCCCGAGCCCGAGGGCCCCTCGAGGGCGACCACCTCACCCGCCGACACCGCCATCGTGATCCCCCGGAGCACCTCGACGCGCTGAGGGCCCTCGTCGAACACCTTGGTGACCCCGGCGACGGCGAGGACTGTCTCGGTCATGGCCAACCTCGTCCTGCGAAGCCCGCCTACGCGCGGAAGACGAGCGCGGGGTCGATGCCCGCCACCCGCCGGAAGCTGAAGAGCGCCGAGCCCAGGCACATGAGGACGGTGCCCGCGAAGACGACGCCGGTGAAGCCCGGGGAGAGGAGCACGTCGAGGTGGAGGCCGGCCATGACCGGGCGCGCGGCGTAGGAGAAGGCCGCCCCGAGCGTGAAGCCCACCACCGCGGCGATGAGCGCCTGCTCGCCGAGGATCCGGTAGATGTCGAGGTTCGAGCCCCCGATCGCCTTCACGGTCCCGAACTCCTTGATGTGCTCGACCGCGGACGTGTAGAGCGTCTGGGCGACGATCACGATCCCGACGAGGACCCCGAGGAACACCGTCACGCCCATGCTCATGCCGAGACCGGTCGACTTCACCCAGTAGTCCCGGGATCGCCGGGCCCACTCGTCGCGGGTGAAGACGTCGTTGTAGGGCAGTCGGCGGAGAAGCTCCGCCTTCACCGCCTCGGCGTCGGCCCCCGGGGCGAGGCGCACGAGCACGTAGGTGGTGTTGCCGCGCAGCGTCTCCTGCAGCTCCTGCGCGTTGCGGTAGTCCATGAACACGATCGGCGTGGTCGTGAAGGAGGCGGCGCCCTCGGTCGCGCCCGCGATGCGGAAGCGGCGACCCTGGATCTCGCGGGTCTCGCCCACCGCGAAGGGGCCGTAGCGCAGCGCAGCGGAGGTGTCCATGAGGACCGAGTAGCCGCGCCGCAGGTCCCCGGGGCTCCCCTCGGGGACGCTCCACGGCAGGTTCCACGCGCCGAAGTCCTCGAGGGCGTAGACGAGCGAGCCCTCGGTGGCCCCGCTCGGGAGCTGGATGTTCATGAAGGCGACGATGAGGTTGTCGGCCCGCTCGACGCCGGGGACGCCCCGAGCGCGGAGCACCGCGGTCTCCGGGAACGTGTGGGCGAAGTCGACGTTCGGCGTGTTGCGCGAGGTGATCCAGATGTCGGCGCTCGCGTTGCGGATCGTCACCGTGGCCTTGTCCAGGAGCCCCATGAAGAGGCCGACCTGGACGAGCACGAGCGTGACGGCGAAAGCCACGCCCGCTACCGTGATCGCGAAGCGGAGGCGGTCGTGCAGCAGGTTCTTCCGGGCGAGCGAGACCACTCTCAGGCCCTCTCCGCGGCGAGGCCGCGCAGCGCGTTGTCGATCACCTGGTCGACGAGGTCGGGCGCGGCGGGGCCGTGCGGCCAGCTCGGCCCGGGAAGCGTGATGAGGGCGGAGGCCACGCCGTGGACCCCCATCCAGAGCACCTGGGCGGCGGTCACGGGATCGACCTCCCGAAGGCGGCCGGCCGCGACCGCCCGCTTGACCGCCTCGAGCAGGTGGCCGAAGGACAGCTCCCCCGGGTCGCCCTCCTCGAGCTTCTCCTCCTTGCCCACCGGCGTCATGAACATGAAGCGGTACTGGTTGGGGTGTCGCAGCGCGAACGCGCAGTAGGCGCGGCCGAGCTGGCGGATCGTCTCGACCGGGTCCTCCGGCACCGGGGCCGCCCTCATGGCCTCGAGCAGGCGGGCGAAGTCCTCGTGGCACAGCGCCCGCACGAGGTCGTCCTTGTCCTCGAAGTGCAGGTAGATCGTCGTCGGCGAGTACTCGATGGCCTCGGCGATCCGCCGCATCGTGACCTTCTCGTACCCGTGGGCGGCGAACAGCTGGCGCGCTGCGTCGAGGATCCTGTGCCGGATCTCCTCTTTCTCTCTCTCCCGCCGCTCCGTGATGCCCACCGATCCCCTCGCCCGATTCCTTCCTGGATTAACAACGTTAGGAACATAAGCAATGTTCCGTCTCATGTCAATGTAAATCAGGAGAACGATGCTAACATTCTGATTTAGAGCGATTTGAGTCTCTTAGGCGAGGGGAGAGCGGTCGCCTTCAGGCCTTCGATCGCGCCGCCGGGTCGTAGCCCATCTGCCGCAGCAGCATCAGCGACAGGCCCCTCGCGAAGTGGAAGAGCGGCTGAAACACCGTCTGCATCACGACCGGGACGAAGCCGAGGCAGCAGGCCGCGTCGGCGGTCACCGCCGCGGGGCCGGCCGCGAGCAGGAGCGTGAGGACCATCGCGAGCGTGGCGACCGCGGCCGCCACGAGCCCGAACGCCAGGAGGGCCGCGACGGCGTCGAGCGGAGAAACCGGGCCGGCGGTGGTCGGCGTGGCCATGGGACCTCCTGCGGGCTGCCGTCAGACGATGCGCCTTGACCCCGCTGCGCTCGCGAACGAAGATGCCTCGGCCGCGCCACGCGCGCACCGCGAGGACCCATGAGCCATCCGCCTGCCGCCGACCGCTACGAGAAGACACCGTACCGCCGCTGCGGGCGCAGCGGCCTCCGGCTGCCCGCGATCTCCCTCGGCTTGTGGCACAACTTCGGCGGCGTCGACGCCTTCGAGACCGGCCGCGCCATCGTCCGCCGGGCCTTCGACCGCGGCGTCACCCACCTCGACCTCGCCAACAACTACGGCCCGCCCCCCGGCTCCGCCGAGGAGGCGATGGGCCGCATCCTCGACCTCGACCTGCGCCCGTACCGCGACGAGCTCGTCCTCTCGACCAAGGCCGGCTACCTGATGTGGCCGGGACCGTACGGGGAGTGGGGCTCGCGCAAGTACCTGCTCTCGAGCCTCGACCAGAGCCTCCGGAGGATGCGCCTCGACTACGTGGACATCTTCTACTCGCACCGCCCCGACCCCGAGACGCCGCTCGAGGAGACGATGTCGGCGCTCGACCAGGCGGTGCGGTCCGGCAAGGCGCTCTACGCCGGGATCTCGAACTACTCCGCGGAGCAGACGGCCGAGGCCGCGGCCATCCTGCGACGCCTCGGCACGCCGTGCCTCATCCACCAGCCGAAGTACTCGATGCTCGAGCGGTGGATCGAGGACGGCCTCACCGCCGTGCTCGAGCGCGAGGGCATCGGCTGCATCGCCTTCTCGCCCCTCGCCCAGGGCCTCCTCACCGACCGATACCTCGGCGGCATCCCCGAGGGCTCCCGCGCCTCGAAGCCCCACGGCTTCCTGCGGCCCGAGCAGGTCACTCCCGATCGGATCGAGCGCGTCCGCCGCCTGAACGAGATCGCGAAGGCCCGCGGGCAGAGCCTCGCCCAGATGGCGCTGCTGTGGGTGCTGCGCGCGCCGGTCGTGACCTCCGCGCTCGTCGGCGCGAGCAGCGTCGCCCAGCTCGACCAGAACCTCGACGCCCTCGCCGGGCCCGCCCTCTCCGCGGACGAGCTCGCGCGCATCGAGGCGATCCTGGAGTAGATCGTCGCCTGGGCCAGGAGGCTTGAACCCCCCGGGCGGCGCTCCTAGACTTCCGGGATGAGCACCGCGGCCGATCCCCTCCTGGAGACGCTGGTCAACGACTTCGGGGGCAACTACGCCTTCGCCCTCGACCTGCTCGAGCAGTACCGGCAGGACCGCGCGAGCGTCGACGCCACGTGGCGGACGTACTTCGACAAGGCGCTCGGCCTGCCTTCCGAGACCCAGCCGGTGCCGGTGACCGTGATCGTCAACGAGGCGTCGCGCGGGCCGGCACCGTCCCGGGAGGGGCAACCGGGCGCGGCGACGGGTCCGGCCCTCCAGGCGCTCGCGCCCCCGGCCGCCGCGCCAACCGAGCGGTCCAAGGCCGTCGCCCGCGTGTCCATCCTTCCCGGGGACGTGCTCCAGCCGATCCGCGGCGGCGCGGTGCGGATCGTCGAGAACATGGAGGCGAGCCTCCAGATCCCGACCGCGACGTCGGCGCGCACGATCCCGGTGCGGACGCTCGAGGAGAACCGCCGGCTCCTCAACAGGCACCGCGAGGCGTCCGGCCACGGCAAGGTCAGCTTCACCCACCTCGTGGCCTGGGCCATCCTCCGCGCCCTCGACACCTTCCCGCGGCTGAACGACGCCTACTGCGAGGTGGACGGCCAGCCCCACCGCGTCCAGCGCGACCAGGTGCGCCTCGGGATCGCGGTCGACGTGCAGAAGAAGGACGGCTCGCGCACCCTCCTCGTCCCGAACATCAAGGACGCGCAGAAGCTCGACTTCGCGGCGTTCCTCCGGGCCTTCGACGACCTCGTGGCCCGCTCGCGCAGGGGCACGATCTCGCCCGACGACTTCATGGGCACGACGGTGTCCCTCACCAACCCGGGCACCGTCGGCACGACCTCGTCCGCGCCGCGCCTCATGCCCGGCCAGGGCCTGATCGTCGCGACCGGCACCCTCGACTACCCGGCGGAGTACAGGTCGATGGCCCCGCGGACGCTCGGGCTCCTCGGCATCAGCAAGGTGATGACGGTGACGTCGACGTACGACCACCGCATCGTGCAGGGGGCCGAGTCGGGCCTGTTCCTCGCCCGGATGGAGGAGCTGCTCAAGGGGGAGGACGGCTTCTACGACCGCATCTTCGCCGACCTCGGCCTCCCGCACCGCCCGGTCCGGTGGGAGATGGACCGCAGCCCCGCGCTCCTCGGCTCCCCCGGCTCCCGCGAGGAGGTCGAGAAGCAGACGAAGGTCCTGCAGCTCATCCACAACTACCGGGTGCGCGGGCATCTCGTGGCCGACCTCGACCCGCTCGACTCCTTCCGCGCGCCCCACCGCGACCTCGACCCCGCCACCTACGGCCTCACCGTGTGGGACCTCGACCGCGAGTTCCTGACCGGCGGGCTCTCCGGGGAGGAGAAGGCCACGCTGCGGGAGATCCTCGACACGCTGCGCGAGACCTACTGCGGCACGATCGGCGTCGAGTACATGTACATCGCCGACCCCGAGCGCAAGGAGTGGCTGCAGCACCGCATGGAGTCGAGCCGGAACTACCCGGCCCTCGACGCGGCGAGCAAGAAGCGGGTGCTGGAGAAGATCGTCGAGGCCGAGAGCTTCGAGCGCTTCCTGCACGCCAAGTACGTGGGCCACAAGCGCTTCTCCCTCGAGGGGGGCGAGGCCCTCATCCCGCTCCTCGACCGCATCCTCAACGACGCGGCGCTGCGGGGCCTGCGCGAGGTGGTGATCGGCATGCCCCACCGCGGGCGGCTCAACGTGCTCGCGAACACGGTGGGCAAGCCCCTCTCCCAGATCTTCGCCGAGTTCGAGGGCAACGACCCGAGCTCCTACCAGGGCTCGGGCGACGTGAAGTACCACCTCGGGGCCACCGGCACCCACCTCGCCGACACCGGGGAGACGATCGCCGTCACCGTGGCCCCGAACCCGAGCCACCTCGAGTTCGTCAACCCGGTGGTCGAGGGCATGGTGCGGGCCAAGCAGGACGCGATCGGGGACCGCGACCACGGCCGCGTGCTCCCCCTGCTGCTCCACGGCGACGCCGCCTTCGCCGGCCAGGGGGTGGTGGCGGAGACGATGCACCTCTCCGGCCTCCACGGCTACCGGACCGGGGGGACGATCCACGTCGTGGTCAACAACCAGATCGGCTTCACCACCCTTCCCGAGGACGCGCGCAGCTCGACCTACGCGACCGACGTCGCGAAGATGGTGCACGCCCCCGCCTTCCACGTGAACGGGGACGACCCGGAGGCGGTCGCCCACGTGGCCGGCCTCGCCCTCGAGTACCGGCAGAAGTTCCGCAAGGACGTGGTGATCGACCTCGTCTGCTACCGCCGCTGGGGCCACAACGAGACCGACGAGCCGAGCTACACCCAGCCCCTCATGTACGCGAAGATCAGGAGCCACCCCTCCGCGGCGTCGCTCTACGGCGAGAAGCTCGTCCGCGAGGGCGTCCTCACCCGCGAGGAGCTCGACCGGATCTGGGCGGAGAAGAAGGAGGCGATGCAGTCCGAGAAGGGCGGCGACGGGACGCCCTTCGTGGCGATCGCGCGCCGCTCGCCGGTCGAGCCCCCGCCGCTCGACGCCGCCGCGATGTGGGGCCGCCTGAGGACCGTGCTCCGGGCCCTCGGCACCCTGCCCGAGGGGTTCGAGATCCACCCGAAGCTCGTGCCGTTCGTCCGCAGGCGCGCGGAGCTGCTCGAGGGGAAGGGCGACGTCGACTGGGCGACCGCCGAGTCGCTCGCCTGGGGGACGCTGCTCCTCGAGGGGGTGCCGGTGCGCCTCTCCGGGCAGGATTCCGGGCGGGGCACCTTCTCCCAGCGCCACGCGGTCCTCCACGACCCGCGCACCCAGCGAGAGCACGTGCCGCTCGACGCGGTCGCCCCGGCGGGCGTGCGCTTCGAGGTCTACGACTCGCTGCTCTCCGAGGCCGCGGTGATGGGCTTCGAGTTCGGCTACTCGGTGGCCGAGCACCGGACGCTCGTCCTGTGGGAGGCGCAGTTCGGCGACTTCGTGAACGGGGCGCAGGTCATCATCGACCAGTTCCTCGCCGGCTCCGAGACGAAGTGGGGCCAGCCGAGCGGGCTCACCCTCCTCCTGCCCCACGGCCACGAGGGCCAGGGGCCCGAGCACTCGAGCGCCCGCATCGAGCGCTTCCTCACCCTGTGTGCGGAGGACAACCTGCGGGTGGCCTACCCCTCGACCCCCGCCTCCTACTTCCACCTCCTGCGGCTGCAGGGGCGCGAGCCCGTCGAGAAGCCCCTCGTGGTCTTCACGCCCAAGAGCCTCCTGCGCCACCCGCGCTGCGTGTCGTCGCTCGCCGAGCTGGCCGAGGGCGGCTTCGTGCCCGTCCTCGACGATCCCGGCGCCGACCCGGCGCGGGTGAGGCGCGTCGTCCTGTCGAGCGGGAAGGTCTACTTCGATTTGCTGAAGGCCCGCGAGGATGCGGGACGCGACGACGTCGCCCTCGTGCGGCTCGAGCTGCTGTACCCCTTCCCGGCGGCTGCGCTCCGGGTGGCCCTGGCGCGCTACTCCGCCTCGGCGGAGATCGTCTGGTGCCAGGAGGAGCCGCGGAACATGGGGGCGTGGCGGTTCCTGCGCGAGCGCTTCCTCGACGGCGACGTGGACGCGGGCGGCCGGACCATCGTCTACGCGGGTCGCGCGGCGTCGGCGGCGCCCGCTCCCGGCTCGCTCAAGGTCCACCTCGCCGAGCAGGAGGCCCTCCTGCGGGAGGCGCTCGGGGCGTAGCCCGGGGGAGGACGATGGCCACCCGAGAGGGTCCACTCGCGCAGGCATGGCCGCCGGGGGAGGTCGCCCTCGGGCTGCTGCTCGCGCGGCTCGGGACGGACCCCGACGCGGCAGGCGGGGAGTACCGGCGGCTGCACCGGCGGCTCGTCGTGTACTTCGAGAGCCACGGCTCGCTCGAGCCCGGCCGCGACGCGGACGACACGCTCGACCGCCTCGCGCGCAAGCTGGGGGAGGGCCACGTCATCCGGGACGTGCCCGCCTACCTCCACGGTCTCGCGCGCAACGTCCTGCGCGAGTCCTGGCGCCGCGCGAGGCGCGAGCGGGCCGGCAACGAAGCGATGGCCACCCGGACGCCGTCCGAGCCCGCCGCGGACGAGGTTCTCTGGCGGTGCTTCGAGCGCGGCCTCGCCGAGCTCGAGCCCGCCTCCCGTGAGCTCCTCCTCGCCTACTACTCCGCGGCCCAGACCCCCAACCGGGCGTGGCGGAAGCAGCTCGCCGCGACCCGCGGCCTCTCCCTGAACGCCCTGCGCATCCGCGTCTTCCGCGCGCGCGAGGACCTGCGCGAGCGCCTGCGGCGCTGCCTGGGGGCGTCGGAGGACCCGGGGTGAGCGCGAAATCGCCGGGCGGGAACGGCCACGATGGGGTGGAGGCGAGCGACATGGACCCCCGCCGGTACCTGCTGGGCCGGATGAGCGCGGACGAGGAGGCGCGCTTCGAGCGGGCGTACCTCGGCTCGGACGAGGCGCTCGAGGCGCTGCGTGCCCACGAGGACGAGCTCATCGAGGACTACCTCGGCGGCGCCCTCGACCCCGCCGACCGGGAACGCTTCGAGCGGCACTTTCTCGCATCCCCCCCGCGGATCGAGCGGCTCGTCTTTCTCCGCGCGCTCATGGACCGGGCGACCCTTCCGGAGACCGCCGAGCGGGCGGCGAAGGCCCCCGCGCGCCGTCCGGGGTCCCGCGTCCCCGCCCCACTCGCCGCCCTCCTCGCGGTCGCCGCGGTGGCGGGCGTCCTCCTCCTCCGCTCGCGGCCCGCCGCCCCGCCGGAGCCCGAGCCCCGGACGGCCGCCGCCCCCGCTTCCATCCCCGGGCGCACCGCGCGCCTCGAGCTGCGCCAGCTCGCCGTCCGCGGGTCCGACGAAGCCCCCGTCCTCGCCCTCGGGGGTGCGTCCTTCGTGGAGCTGGCGGTGCGGATCGGGCCCGGCAGCCCCTTCCCCGAGCACCGGGCGCGCCTGGTGGCGCCCGACGGCGGCGACGCCTTCGTCTCCGCCTGGCAGGCCGTCGCGGCGGGGGACGGGCTCCGGGTCCTCCTGCCCGCGTCCGTGCTGCGCGAGGGCGCGCAGGCGCTCGTGGTCGAGGGACGCGGACCGTCGGGGACGGAGCCCCTCGAAAGCTACACGTTCCGCGTGCGCCCCTGAGCCCGGGTCGAAACGTCCGCGCCCGGGACGGCACTCCACGTGAGGAGGCCCCTTCTGAGCCCCGGCTGGCCCCCCCCCGCGCCCTCGTCGGAGACCCCGCGCATCGAGGTCGACGTCCGCCACCAGGACATCCTGCGGGCCGAGGCCGACGCCCTCGGCTGCCTCCTGACGCCGGAGCTTCAGCCCGGCGACGAGGCGAGCCGCCAGCTCTTCGAGGCGGCGGGGGAGTCCCTGCACGCCGACCTGCGCTGGGCCCTCGGCCACCGAGGCCGTGCCCGTCTGGTGCCGGGCGAGGCGGTGACCGTCGCGGTCCGGAGGGAGTACCCGGTGGGCCGCGTCGGCTTCCTGCTCTTCGCGGCCCCCGACCCCTCGCTCGCTCCGCCCGAGGCGGAGGCGCTGGTGCTCGCGGCCTTCCTCCGCGAGGCCGCGCGTTGGGGCTTCGAGTCGCTCGCGCTGCCCGTCTCGCCGGGCGGGCTCGGCCTCACCCTCGCCGCCGCGGCGGGTCTCCTGGCCCGCCTCCGGGGCGAGGGGCGCCCGGTCGTGCAGCGCATCCACTTCCTGGCTCGCGAGGCCGACCGGCTCACCTGAGGTAGGCTCGTCCCCTCGGGCGATGGCTGTCCTCCTCCTCTCGATCCTGGCCGGCCTCGCGCCGGACGTGCGCCCGCCGCGCTGCGAGGCCCTCTACCAGGAGGGGCGCCGCCACTACTTCGGCGGCCGGTTCGCCGAGGCGCGGGACGCCTTCGCCTCTGCCCAGCGCTGCGCCCGCGAGGAGGGACTCGAAGCCGACACCTTGTCCCAGCGCTACGAGGGCCTGTGCCTCCAGTACGAGGACCGGCTGGACGAGGCGCTCGCGCGGTTTCGCGAGGCGGC
>CAZLRF010000044.1:28271-42704 GCA_964561785.1 uncultured Acidobacteriota bacterium
CGGATGAACCGCACGCGCGCCTTCGAGCACCTCGGTCGTCTCGAGGAGTCGTGGGGCGACCTCGCCTCCGCGGCCGCCCGCTACGAGGAGGCCCTCGCGACGGGCGAGGCCTCGCTGCGCGAGGACGCGCCGGGCCCGTACAACCGCGCCTACGTGGTCGGCGCCCTCAGCCGTCTCGGGCTCATCGAGGAGCGGCTGGGGCGGACGGAGAAGGCCCGCGAGTCGCTCGACCGTGCCCTCGCTGTCGCCCGCGGCCTCGGCACGCGACGCCTGGTCTCCGAGGTCCTGCTCGACCGGGGCCGGCTCGCCCGGGACGCCGGGGACCTCGGCGCCGCCCTCGCCGCCCACGAGGAGGCGCTCGCGCTCGCCGACGAGGCGCGGCTCGAACCCGAGGCGGCCCGCGCCCTGGCCGAGCTCGGCTGGGACCGCCTGGCCGGCGGCGACGCCCGGGAGGCCCTCGCCCTGTTCGTGCGCGCGCTCGCCTCGCCCGCGATCGCCGCCTCGCCGGAGGCGGCGGCCGCGATCCGGGCCGGGATCGCGCGGGCCCTCGAGGCGCGGGGCGAGACCTCCTCCGCCGCCGAGGAGGACGATCGCGCGGTCGCCGCGATCGAGTCGATCCGCCTCGGCGACCTGCCGGAGCGCCGCCGCCTCGGCTTCTGGCGCCTGCGCCAGGGCGTCTTCCGGGACGCGGTCGCGCTGCGCTATCGCCTCCTCGAGGCGACGGGAGAGGCGGCCCACGCCGAGCGGGCGCTCGAGCTCGCCGAGCAGTCGCGCTCGAGGACGCTGCTCGACCTCCTGGGCCGCGGCGTGGTTCCCGCGGGCCCGGGGGGCGAGGCGGGGGCGGCGAGCGTGGCCAGGCTGCGCGCGGAGCTCCCCGGCGACCACGCGGGGCTCGTCGCGTACGCCCTCGCCGAGCCCCGCTCCTGGGCGTTCGTGCTGACGCGCGACGGGTGCCGGATGTTCGCGCTGCCCGCTCGGGCCGAGATCGAGCGCGCCGCGCGCGCCTGGCGGCGCAGGGTGGCCTCGGGCGATCCCTACGGGCGCCGCGCGCGCGAGGACGCGTCGCGGCTCGGCCGGATCCTGCTCGGGCCGCTCGCGCCGACGATCACGCCGCTGCGCCGTCTGCTGATCGCGGGCGACGGCGTCCTCCACCTCGTCCCCTTCGAGGCCCTCGAGCACGCCGGGGGGCGCCTGCTGCTGGAGAGCCACGTCGTGAGCTACGCGCCCTCCCTCTCGGTGGCCTCCGCCCTGCACGCGCGCCACGCCGCCCGCGCCCGGCCCTCCCCGCGGCTGCTCGCGTACGCGGCCCCGCCCTCCGATCTCGGCCCGCTGCCCCTCGCCCGCGTCGAGGCCTCGCGCATCGCCGCCCTCTTCCCCGCCGGAGGGGCGGTGCTCCGCGCGGGGGAGGACGCCTCGGAGAGCTGGCTCAAGCGCACGGGCGGCCGCGGCTTCGGCGCCCTCCACTTCGCCACCCACGGCCGCTACGACGACCGGGCCCCCGGCCGGTCCGGGCTCGTCCTCGCCCCCGGGGAGGGCGAGGACGGCCTTCTCCAGGTGCGGGAGATCGCCTCGCTCGCGCTGCGCGCGCGGCTCGTCTCGCTCTCCGCCTGCGAGACGGGCCTCGGCGAGCTCGTGACCGGCGAGGGTGTCGTCGGCTTGGCGCGGAGCTTCCTCGACGCCGGCGCCGACGCCGTGGCGATGACCCTGTGGCGCATCCCGGACGCCTCGACCGCCGAGCTCATGACCCGCTTCTACGGTGGCCTGCGCGCCGGCCGCCACGCGGCCGAGGCGCTGCGCGAGGCGAAGCTCGAGCTCCTCCGCCGCCCCGGGCGCGAGACGCCGTTCCACTGGGCGGGCGTCGTGATCACCGGCGACGCGGACGCGGCGCTGCCGGGGCTCTGACGTCGCCCCGGGCCTGACGGTATACTGAGAGACCGGGGCGCCACCGCCCCCTCCCCGACGAGCAGGAAGGCGAGAGAATGGCCACAACCGACGCCCCCCCGCGCCGCCTCGAGGTCCTCGAGAGCGCGGTCATCCGCTTCGCCGGCGACTCCGGCGACGGCATGCAGATCACCGGGAGCCAGTTCACGAACACGACCGCGCTCTTCGGCAACGACCTCGCCACTTTCCCCGACTACCCGGCCGAGATCCGCGCCCCCGCGGGGACGCTGCCGGGGGTGAGCGGCTTCCAGGTCCACTTCGGCGCCCGCGACGTCTCGACCCCCGGAGACGCGGTCGACGTGCTGGTGGCCATGAACCCCGCCGCGCTGAAGGTGAACCTCCCCGACCTCAAGCGGGGCGGGGTGCTCATCCTCAACGCGGACGACTTCGAGGAAGCCGACCTGCGCAAGGCGGGGATGAGCACGAGCCCGCTCGAGGACCGCTCGCTCGAGGCCTACCGGGTGTTCCCGGTGGAGCTGACGAAGCTCACCCGGGCCGCGCTGCGCGAGACGGGGCTCGACGCCAAGAGCATGGACCGGTGCAAGAACTTCTTCGCGCTCGGCATGTGCTACTGGCTCTACAACCGCTCGATGGACGCCACCCACCGGTGGCTCGACGACAAGTTCAAGGCGAAGCCGGTCCTCGCCGAGGCGAACAAGCTCGCGATGAAGGCGGGCTACGCCTACTGCGACGCGACCGAGGCCTTCCAGGTCCGCTACGAGGTGCCGCCCGCGCGCCTCGCCCCCGGCGTCTACCGCAACCTCTCCGGCAACACCGCCCTCGCCCTCGGCTTCGTCGCCGCCGCGCAGCGCGCGGGCCTGCCCCTCTTCCAGGGCAGCTACCCGATCACGCCCGCCTCGGACATCCTGCACGAGCTCTCGACGTACAAGGAGTTCGGGGTGGTGACCTTCCAGGCCGAGGACGAGATCGCGGCGATCACCGCCGCGATCGGCGCCGCCTACGCCGGCTCGCTCGCGATCACCACGACCTCCGGCCCCGGGATGGCCCTCAAGACCGAGGCGATCGGCCTCGCCACGATGGTCGAGCTGCCCCTCGTGGTGGTCGACATCCAGCGGGGCGGCCCCTCGACCGGCCTGCCCACGAAGACCGAGCAGGCCGACCTGCTCCAGGCGCTGTTCGGGCGCAACTCCGAGGCCCCGGTGCCCGTGCTCGCCGCGGCGACGCCCGGCGACTGCTTCTGGATCGCCCTCGAGGCGAGCCGCATCGCGGTCAAGTACATGGTGCCGGTGATCGTGCTCTCCGACGGGTACCTCGCGAACGGGGCCGAGCCCTGGCGCGTCCCCGAGCTCGACGAGCTGCCGCAGATCCCGGTGCGCTTCCACACCGACCCCGAGGGCTTCCGCCCGTACGAGCGCCTCGCGCACACCCTCGCCCGCCCGTGGGTGGTGCCGGGGACGCCCGGCCTCGAGCACCGCGTCGGCGGGCTCGAGAAGCAGGACGGCTCCGGCAACATCAGCTACGACCCGCTCAAC
Organism: uncultured Acidobacteriota bacterium; assembly: GCA_964561785.1. GTDB lineage: Bacteria > Acidobacteriota > Vicinamibacteria > Fen-336 > Fen-336 > DATBSL01. The sequence goes on from CAZLRF010000044.1 coordinate 31,706, forward strand.
CACGAGACGATGGTGAGGCTGCGGGCGGCGAAGGTGGAGGCGGTGGCGCAGGACGTGCCCGACGCGATCCCCGCCGGGGACGCGGACGGGGACCTCCTCGTCGTGGGCTGGGGGTCGACGTTCGGGGCGATCACCGCCGCCCTGCGCGCGCAGCGGGGGAAGGGACGCCGGGTGGGCCACGTGCACCTGCGCCACCTGAACCCGCTCCCGCGCAACCTCGGCGAGGTGCTCGGGCGCTACCGCCGGGTGCTGGTTCCCGAGCTCAACATGGGCCAGCTCGCCCTCGTGCTGCGCGCGAGGTACCTCGTGGACGCGGTGTCGTACCCGAAGGTCCAGGGCAAGCCGTTCATGCAGGCCGAGCTCGAGGCGAGGATCGAGGAGATGCTCGCGGGGGGAGGGCGCTAGAGATGGCCGCGACCGCGCCGGTCTACACGAAGAAGGACTTCCAGAGCGACCAGGACGTGCGCTGGTGCCCCGGCTGCGGGGACTACGCGATCCTCTCCGCCGTGCAGTCGGTGTTCCCCGAGCTCGGGGTGCCGCGGGAGAAGTTCGTCGTGGTCTCCGGCATCGGCTGCTCGAGCCGCTTCCCGTACTACGTGAACACGTTCGGCTTCCACACGATCCACGGGCGCGCGCCCGCCGTGGCCACCGGCATCAAGATCGCGCGGCCCGACCTCGAGGTCTGGGTCGCGACCGGGGACGGCGACTCGCTCTCGATCGGCGGCAACCACACGATCCACATGCTGCGCCGCAACGTCGGGATCAAGGTGCTGCTGTTCAACAACCGCATCTACGGGCTCACCAAGGGGCAGTACTCGCCGACCTCCGAGCTCGGCAAGAAGGCGAAGTCGACGCCCTACGGCTCGCTCGACCGCCCCTTCAACCCGCTGTCGCTCGCCCTGGGCGCGGAGGCGACGTTCGTGGCCCGCTCGGTCGACGTCTTCCAGCCCCACCTCAAGTCGGTTCTGCGCCGGGCCGCGGCGCATCCCGGCTCGGCCTTCGTCGAGGTGCTGCAGAACTGCAACATCTTCAACGACGGCGCCTGGGACGGCCTCACCGACAAGGCCACGCGCGAGGACGCGACGATCGCGCTCGAGCACGGCCAGCCCCTCGTCTTCGGCAAGGCCAGGGACAAGGGCATCCGGATGAGGGGCCTCGACCTCGAGGTCGTGGCCCTCGGCGGCGGAGTCACCGAGCGTGACCTCCTCGTCCACGACGAGCGCCAGTCGAACCCCGCGTACGCCTTCCTCCTCTCCCGGATGGACGCGACGCCCGGCTTCCCCACGCCGATCGGCATCCTGCGCTCGGTGGAGGCGCCGCGCTACGAGCAGCAGATCGCCGACCAGCTCCGCGCGGTCACCGAGAAGAAGGGCCGGGGCGACCTCGCGCGGCTGCTGCGCTCGGGCGACACGTGGGAGGTGCGCGGTCACGAGACGTAACACCTTCACCGCACTTTCGCCCTTGACAGCGCGGCGCGAGGCGGCCCATCTTCTGAGGGAGGGAAAGCGCCCGCCGCATCACCAGGAGGTGGAGCCGAGGCGGAAGCGATCTCGAAGGGGGCGCAGGGGCCGGGGGCGCCGAGGGGCGACGCCGGTGGCCGGCGCCAGTGGGCTTCCGGGAGACGCGAGGAGCGGGAGATGGAAGCAGAGGGCACTCCGCCGGGCCTGACGGGGGCCTGAGAAGGCCCGAGCAACCGACCACGGAAGGGCGCGCCCTGAAGGCGCGCCGGGCGAGATCGCCCGAATGACACGGCCCGGGAGCCTGGCTCCCGGGCCTTCTTCTTCGGGACGTTCAATCCGGCAGCGCGGGCAGCGCGAGCCGCAGCGGTCCCTCCTCGGTCTCCAGCAGGACGTCGGTCGACTCGACCGCGCGCACGACCCCGTCGGCGAGGCGGTCGCCCGGGCGGTAGGCGTGGAGCTGACCGGTGGGGGAGTAGGCGAACGCGACGAAGCCCTCGCCGCCCGAGGCCACGCCGGCGAGCTCGAACTCCTGCACGGTCAGCTCCTCGCGCCGCAGCGCGAGGCGCGGCTCCGCTCCCGCGCGCGCGACCGGCACCGTCGTCTCCACCGGTCCCGGCCGCCGCTCGACGATCCTGCGGTCCTCCTCGACCCGCTCGGCGAGCCCCGCGGCGAGGAGGGCGGCCGCGCGCAGCGCGAGCAGCGGCGCGCTCTTCGAGAAGACGCTGACCCGCCCGAGCGAGCCCGGCGGACCGAGGGCGGCGAGGCCGGGGTCGAGGTCCGCCATGCCCGCGAGCAGGTCCCGCACCTCGGCCCTCTTGACCGCGAAGCTCGCCGGGGGGCCGCCCGTCGCCGTCGCGCGGCCGTCGAGGCGAGCCGCCGACACGATCCGCACGCCGGACGCCTCCGTGACCTCGACCCCCGCCGCCTTGCGCAGCGCGGCGAGCGTCTCCTCGAGGCTCGCCCGCGTCAGCTCGAGGCTCACCCGCGCCGCGGCCCTCTCCTCGACCACGAACGCTCCCGCCCCCACCTCGGCCAGGACGTGGAAGACGTCGGCGAGGTCGACCTCGCGCAGCCGCAGCGTGAGGGGGCCGCGGCCGGGGTCCTTCGCGCTCGGCGTGCGTCCGCGGACGCTGATCGCGCGCGCGGCGTCGCGGTCGACGCGGCAGGGCGAGGCGTCCTGGAGGAACGGATCGTCCACCGGCACCGCGAGCTCGGCGTCCGGCCCCGCGACCGGGCTCTCTCCGCGCGCCTCGAAGCGCAGGCACGCGCCCTGGCGCGCCATCAGGACCTCGGACACGCGGAGGAAGCCGCGCTCGAGGCGGCTCTCGAACGCGCGCATCGGCCCCTCGCCGAGGGCGAGGCCCCGGACCGTGAACTCCTTCCCGAGCGAGGCGTAGCCGAACACGACCGGGCGCTCGCGCACCACCGCGGCGAGCTCGGAGAGGAACAGACGCGGGCTGCGGCGCTCGCGCCGGCGCGCCGCGATCGCCTCCGACTTCGCGTAGGCGAGCGCCTGGTCGCGGAGGAACGCGTCGAGCGTGGGGCGGGGAACGCCCGCCGGGCGCCCCCGGGCGGTCTCGGGCGGCGGGGGGAGGGGCGCGCGCGCCGGCCAGAAGGGCAAGCGCAGCACCGTGGAGAGCTGGACGACGCCCTCGGTGGTCGCGGAGAGCGTCAGGCTCTCGACGTCGACGAGCCGGTGAGAGACCGCGACCTTCTGGAAGAAGCGGTCCACCTCCACGTAGCCCCCGAGCGCCGAGACCTCGAGCGCGACGTCGCCCCGCGTCCCGGACTCGAAGGGCGCGCGCGGCTGGACCTCGACGCGCGCGAGCCGCGCCGCCTCCGCGAGGTCGCGCACGTGGAGCACGTCGGCGGAGGCGGTGGGGCCGTCGGGCAGGATCCGGCGCAGGGTCTCGAGCCGGCGGTCGAGCAGAAGCCGCTCCTCGGCGAACGGCCGGGCCGGGGGGGCGACGAGCAGGACGCCGAGGATCGCGAGGAGCACGCCGCGAGTCGCCGCGGGCGAAGGCCGCGGCTCAGTAGTCCTCGTCGTCGTCGACGATCGCGTCGCGGCGGCGGCGGGGGCTCGGCTTGCGCACCGGCTTGGGCTCGGGCTTCTGGCGGAAGCGCCGGCCGCGGCCCTCGCCCCCCTCGTCCGGGGGCGGGAACGGCATCGGAGGCGGCCCGGAGCGGAAGCCGCCGCCCGGGCGCGAGAACCCGCCTCCGCCCGGGGCGGGACGGGAGAACGGGGGCGCGCCCGCCGGGCGGGGCGGACGGTTCTCCGCCTCGTTCACGCGGAGCGCGCGACCCTTGAGGTCGCGCCCGTTCATGTGCGCGATGCAGCGCTGCGCGGCCTCGTCGCTCTCGAACTCGACGAACGCGAAGCCGCGCGGGCGGCCCGTCTCGCGGTCCGTGGGGACCTTGGCGTCGAGGACCTTGCCCGCGGCGCTGAACGCCTCGATGAGCTCCTCCCGGGTCACGTCGAAGCTGAGGTTGCCCACGAATACCTTGTTCGAAATGGCTCGTCTCCTTCGCCCGACCCTCCCGCGCCGCCCGCCTGCGCTTCGGCGCCGGGACGGGGCGGGACGTCGCTGGACTCTAACAGAAAGGCCGGCGCTTTCCAACGACAGGGCGCCTTCCGCACCGTCGCCCCCGCCCCGCCCGGACGGTGTATAAGGGACGCGAAAGCGTCCATGGCCGCGCCGGTCCTCTCGCCCGTCCGCTCCCGTCGCGACCTCGACGCGTTCGTCGCGCTTCCCTACGAGCTCCACCGCCGCCTGCCCGGCTGGACGCCCCTTCTCCGCCGCGACGCGCGGGCGCTCGTAGACCCCGCGCGCAACCCCTTCTACGACCACGCCGAGCGCGAGCTGTTCCTCGCCCGCGAGGGCGGGCGCGTCGTGGGCCGCGTCGCGGCGATCCACGACCGGCTCCACGAGGAGACCCACGGGGAGAGGACGGGCTTCTTCGGCTTCTTCGAGAGCGTGGACGACCCGGGGGTCTCGGGGGCGCTCTTCGACGCGGCGGGCGAGTGGCTCCGGGGGCGGGGCCGGGACGCCGTGCGCGGCCCGTTCAACCCGTCGATCAACGACGAGGCCGGCCTCCTCGTGGACGGGTTCGAGACGCCGTCCGTGCTCATGATGCCGCACAACCCCCCCTACTACCCGGCTCTCGTCGAGGCCGCGGGCTTCGGCAAGAAGAAGGACCTCCTCGCCTTTCGCAGCAAGGGCACGGAGCTCCCGGAGCGGCTGCGCCGCGCGACCGACGTCGTGCGGGCGAGGTACGGCGTCTCCTGCCGCCCGATCGACATGCGGCGCTTCGACGAGGAGGTCGCGCTCGTGAAGCGGGTCTTCAACGAGGGCTGGCGGCACAACTGGGGCTACCTGCCCCTGACCGACCGCGAGGTGGCCCACCTCGCGGCCCAGCTGCGGCCGCTCGTGGTTCCCGGCCTCGTGGCCTTCGCCGAGGCGGGCGGGGAGACCGTCGGCTTCGCCGCCGCGGTCCCCGACTGGAACGTGGCCCTCCGCGCGAACCCCTCGGGGCGCCTCCTGCCGGGGATCCTCAGGGTGCTCTGGGCCTCGCGCAGGATCACCCGGATCCGCGTGCTTCTCCTCGGCGTGGTGCCCGCCTGGCGGGGCCGGGCGGTCGACGCGCTCCTGTACCGCCACGTGTGGGAGAACGGCCGCGCGCGCGGGTACGACTGGGCGGAGGCGGGCTGGGTGCTCGAGGACAACCACGCGATGCGCAACGGCCTCGAGCGGATGGGCTTCGAGGCGTACAAGACCTACCGCGTGTACGAGAGGCCGCTCTGAGGGCGGCGGTGACGGGGGCGACGGGCCTCGTCGGGTCCCACCTCGTCGAAGCGCTCCTCGCGCGGGGCGACGCGGTCGCCGTGCTCGTGCGGGGGCGGGGGACGAAGGGCGCGCGCGAGCGGGCGAGGGAGGCCCTGCGCGGCTGCCGGCTCGTCGAGGGCGGGCTCGGGGACGAGCCCGCCCTGCTCGCGCTCGCCGGGGGGGCGGACGTCCTCTTCCACGTCGCCGGCCTCGTGGCGGCCCGGGACGAGGAGGAGTTCCTGCGCGTGAACCGCGACGGCGCGGCCGCGGCAGCCCGCGCCGCGGCCCGGGCCGGAGCGGGCCGGCTCGTCCTCGTGTCCTCGCTCGCGGTGAGCGGCCCGTCGTCGCCGGGGCGGCCGGCGCGGGAGGATGCCGAGCCGCGTCCGCTCGCCGCCTACGGCCGGAGCAAGCGGGCGGGCGAGGAGGCGGTGCGCGCCTCGGGCGCGCCGTTCACCATCGTCCGGCCGTGCGCGGTGTACGGCCCGCGGGACCGGGCCTTCCTCCCCCTCTTCCGCGCCGCCGCGCGCGGCGTCGTCCCCCTCCTCGGGAGCGGCGAGCAGGAGCTGACCCTCGTCCACGCCGCGGACCTCGCAGGCGCTCTCGTGGCGGCGGCGGAGAGCCCCCGCACCCTCGGCGGCACCTACCACGCGGGCCACCCGGAGGCGGTCACCCAGCGCGGCCTCGCCGAGGCGATCGGCGCCGCGGTCTCGCGCCGCGTGCGCTGCGTGAGGCTTCCCGGCCCGCTCGTCCGCGTGGCGCTCGGCGCGGCGGGAGCGGTCGCCCGCGGGCTCGGTCGGGCGCCCCTCCTCGACGCCGACAAGGCGAACGAGCTTCTCGCGCCCGGGTGGACCTGCTCGAGCGAGGCCCTGGGCCGCGACGCGGGCTGGGTGGCGCAGATCCCGCTTCTCCGCGGGCTCGAGGAGACCGCGCGAAGCTACCGGGAGGCGGGGTGGCTCTAGGCCCGCTCGCTCCGATCGACCGCGCGACGCTCGGCTACCTCGCGGTCGCCCTCGCCTTCAACCTCGCCCGCGGTCCGCACACGTTCCCCGCGATGCCGCTGCTGCCCCTCGCCCTCGGCGTCGCGGCCCTCGTCGCCGCCTCTCTCGCCCCCCGCGCGCGCCGGGGCGCTGCGCTCGCGCGCGTTCTCGCCGAGTTCTACCCGCTCCTCCTGACCGTCGGCCTCTACACGCACGTCGGCCTCGTCAACGCCGCGCGCGGCGTCTCCCACGACGCCCTCGTCCAGCGCTGGGAGGCGGCGCTGTTCGGCGGCCAGCCCTCGCTCGAGTGGATCCGGGCCTTCCCCGACCCCTTCTGGAGCACGCTGATGCACGCCGCGTACCTCTCGTACTACGCGATCCTCGCGGGGGCGCCGCTCGGCCTCTGGCTCGCCGGCCGCCGCGAGGCCGCGCGCTCGACGCTCCTCCTGATGATGACGACCTTCTACGCGTGCTACGCCGCCTTTCTCGCCTTCCCCGTGGCCGGCCCGCGCTACCTCTTCCCGCCCGCCGAGAACGCGGCCACCGCCGTGCCCGTGGCCGTGCTCGCCCACCGTCTCCTCGAGGGCGGCTCGGCGTGGGGGACCGCGTTCCCCTCCTCCCACGTCGCGGTGGCGCTCGTCGCCGCCGGCTGCGCGTGGCGTGGCCTGCGGCCGCTCGGTGCCGTGCTCCTGCCCGCGGCGTTCCTCCTGGCGCTCGGCACCGTCTACGGCCAGTTCCACTACGCGACCGACGCCCTCGCCGGCGCCGCGGTGGCCGCGGCGGCCCTCTTCGCGGGCCGGCGGGCGGGTTATGATCTCCCGACACGCGTGAGCACACCGCCCGAACAGGATCCCGGAGACGCCCGATGAACGCCAGCCGTGCCCTCGCCGTGCTGTCCCTCGCCCTCGCGCCGCTCCCCGCCCTCGCCCAGGAGAGGGTCGACTGGGCCGTGGTCGGGAAGATCCGCGACGAGGGGTTCCGCCGCTCGCAGGTCATGGAGACGGCGGCCCAGCTCACCGACGTCCACGGCCCGAGGCTGAGCGCGACGCCGCAGTACCGGAAGGCCGCGGAGTGGGCCCGCCAGCAGCTCGAGGCGTGGGGGCTCGAGAACGCGCGGCTCGAGAGCTTTCCCTTCGGCCGGGGCTGGAGCTTCGAGCGGGCTTCCGCTCACGTGGTCTCGCCGGTCGCGTTTCCCCTCGTCGCGATCCCGAAGGCCTGGACCGCGGGGACGAGCGGCCCCGTGCGCGGCAAGGTGCTGCGGGTGAAGGTCGACTCCGAGGCGGACGTCGAGGCCCTCAAGGGGAAGATCGCGGGGATGGTCCTGTGGGTCGGGCAGCCCCGGGACCTCAAGGCCCCCGAGGACGGCGGGGTCTTCAAGCGCTACACCGACGCGCAGCTCGAGGACATCGAGCGCTTCCCGGTGCCCGGGGCGCGGGGCGGCCGGGGTCCCATGGGCCCGGTCGACCGCGAGGCCTTCCTCAAGCGCCGGCGCCTGCAGCGCGCGCTCGAGAAGCTCTACGAGGCGGAGCGCCCTCTCGCCGTGGTCGAGCCCTCCGAGCGCGACGCGAACGTGCTCCGGCTCGGGGGCGGCGGCTCGCGCAAGAAGGGGGACCCGCAGGCGGTGACGCAGCTCGTCGTCTCCGCCGCCCAGTGGGGGCGGGTCGCGCGGCTGCTGGACCGCAAGATCGACGTGGAGGTCGAGATCGACGTCCGGGCCACCTTCCACGAGGACGACACGAACGGCTACAACGTGCTCGCCGAGCTGCCCGGCACGGACCGCAAGAGCGAGCTGGTGATGCTCGGGGCCCACCTCGACTCCTGGCACCCCGGCACCGGCGCCACCGACAACGCCGCGGGCTCCGCGGTGATGATGGAGGCGATCCGGATCCTGAAGGCGGCCGGAGTCGCCCCCCGCCGCACGGTGCGCGTCGCGCTGTGGGACGCCGAGGAGCACGGGCTTCTCGGCTCGCGGGCCCACGTCGAGCAGCACTTCGCCTCGCGCCCCGCCCCGCGCGAGAGCGGCCCCGACGAGCTGCCCGCCTTCATGCGCAACGAGCCGCCGGCGCCGATCACGCTCAAGCCCGGCCACGCGAAGCTCTCCGCCTACTTCAATCTCGACAACGGCACCGGGAAGGTCCGCGGGATCTACCTCCAGGAGAACGCCCCCGCGAAGCCGATCTTCGAGGCGTGGATGGAGGCGGTGAAGGACCTCGGGGCCACGCGGATCACCCTGCGCAACACCGGCGGCACCGACCACCAGTCCTTCGACGCGGTGGGCCTGCCCGGATTCCAGTTCATCCAGGACCCGATCGAGTACATGGACGGCACGTTCTTCGGCACGCACCACACCGACGCCGACACCTACGACCGGCTGCAGCGGGAGGACCTGATGCAGGCCGCGGTCGTGATCGCCACCTTCGCGTACCACACGGCGGCCCGCGACGAGCTGCTGCCGCGCAAGCCCCTCCCGCCGACCGCCGCTCCTCCGGCGCCGGCGAAGCCGGGCGCGAAGGACGCCGCGAGCCCGTCCTCCCCCGCCGCGGGAGGGCGCTGAGGAGCGAAGAGGCGAAGCTCTTGAACCTGTTCGCGTACGGGACGCTCATGTCGGCCGAGGGGTTCCGCGAGCTCCTCGGGGACCGCGCGGACGCCCTGGTCCTGCGCGCCGCCCGCCTGCCGGGCTGGAGGCGGATCTGGAACGTCTTCCGCCCGGAGTGGGGCGGGGGGGTCCTGAACCTGGAGCCGTGCCCCGGCGAGGTCGTGGTGGGGATGCTGATCGAGGGCCTCGGGGAGGCGGACTTCCGGCTCCTCGACGCCCAGGAGGCGACCCACCTCCCGCGGGAGACGGTGTACGTCGAGCCGCTCGCGGGCGACGTGGTGCAGGCCCAGCTCTACCGCCGCCGCAAGGGCAACCACGCGGGCAAGCCGTCCGGCCGCTACAAGACGGTGGTGCTCGAGCGCGCCTACCGGGCCGGCTGGGAGGTCTACGAGAGCCTGTGCCGCGGCACGGTCGACGCCGCCGGGAACCCCCTCACCTTCGGCTAGCGGGTTATCCTCAGCCATGGAGCGCGTCCCCGCGATCAAGGTCCTGCTGCTTCCGAAGGACACGAACGCCCTCGGGACGATCTTCGGCGGGGTGATCCTCTCCCACATCGACCTCGCCTCCGCGGTCGAGGCCCGCAAGACCGCGCCCCGGCGCTGGGTCACCAAGGCCATGCGGGAGGTGGAGTTCCACGAGCCCGTCTTCCTCGGCGACGTCGTGAACTTCTTCACCGAGACGAAGCGCGTCGGCCGCACCTCGATCACGGTGGGCGTCTCGGTCGAGGCCGAGCGGTGGGGCAGCGGCCACGGCGAGCACGTGAAGGTCACCGAGGCCGAGGTCGTGCTCGTCGCGGTCGACGAGGCGGGGCGCCCGACGCCGATCCGGCCCGACGGCTCGACCGAAGCCTAGGCGGCGCGTTCCCATGAGCGACCCCGCCTCCGCGCCGAGCCGCCGCCGCTTCAAGGTCGTCTGCCCGCACGACTGCCCGGACACCTGCGTGATGACGGTCGACGTCGAGGACGGCCGGGCGGTGGCGATCGGCGGCGACCCCGACCACCGCTTCACCCAGGGGTTCCTCTGCGCGAAGGTCAACCACTACCTCGACCGCGTGTACTCCCCGCAGCGCCTCCTCCACCCGATGCGGCGAGTGGGGAAGAGGGGCGAGGGGCGCTTCGAGCGCATCTCCTGGGACGAGGCCCTCGACACCGTGGCCTCCCGCCTGCGGAGCATCGCGGCCGCGCACGGCCCGCAGGCCATCCTCCCCTACTCGTACGCGGGGAACATGGGCCTCCTCGGCTACGGCAGCATGGACCGGCGCTTCTTCCACGCGCTCGGGGCGAGCCTCCTCGACCGCACGATCTGCGCCTCGGCCGGCGCCCACGGCTACAAGGCCACCGTCGGCAAGGCGATCGGCCTCGACCCCGAGGCGGTGGTGAACGCGCGGCTCGTCGTCGCGTGGGGCGCCAACATCGTGAGCTCGAACGTGCACCTGTGGCCGTTCGTGGAGGCGGCGCGGCGGCGCGGGGCGCGCCTCGTGTGCATCGACCCGTTCCGCTCGCGCACCGCGGAGAAGGCCGACTGGCACATCGCCCCCTGGCCGGGCACCGACGCCGCCCTCGCGCTCGGGGTGATGCACGTCCTGTTCCGCGACGGGCTCGAGGACCGCGAATGGCTGGAGCGGCACACGGTCGGCCACGAGGAGCTGCGCGCGCGCGCACGGGAGTGGGCCCCGGCGCGCGCGGCGGCCGTGACCGGCCTGCGGGAGGAGGAGATCGAGGCCTTCGCCCGCGAGTACGGCACAACCCGGCCCTCGGCCATCCGCCTCAACTACGGCCTCAACCGCCACGGCGGGGGCGGCATGGCGGTGCGCACGGTCGCCTGCCTCCCGGCGGTGGTCGGGGCCTGGCGCGACCCGGGCGGGGGGTGCCTCCTCTCCACGTCGGGCGCCTTCCCGGTGGACGCAGACGCCCTCGAGCGGCCCGACCTCGTCCCCCCGGGGACGCGCAAGCTCAACATGAGCCGGCTCGGAGCGATCCTGAACGACCGGGCGCTCGATCCGCCGGTCATGGCCCTCTTCGTCTACAACTCGAACCCGGCGGCGGTGGCCCCCGAGCAGGAGGCGGTGCGGCGGGGGCTGCTGCGCGAGGACCTCTTCGTGGTCGTCCACGAGCAGTTCCAGACCGACACCGCGGACTTCGC
>CAZLRF010000045.1:0-40000 GCA_964561785.1 uncultured Acidobacteriota bacterium
GCGAGACCACGAACCCCTCCAACGTCAACGGCCTCGTCCGGGAGCTCTCGCGCGCAGCGGCGGGAGCGCTCCGCAGGGAGGGGCTGATCGAGCGGCCGTAGCTGCGTCGCGCGATGGCCGACATCCGGATCCACCTGACGTCCATCCAGCAGCTCTTCGATTCGCTCGACCCGGCGCCGTTTCGGGACAAGGCGCTCGACCGGAACGCCGAGGCGTACCTGGTCGAGTCGGCCAAGGAGTTTCCCCGGCGGACGCCGCTGCGGCTCGTGGTGCACGGGTCGGAGTCCCTGCGCCCGAGCCTTCCCGACATCGCCACGGCCGTCAGGGCCCACTTCGCCCTCGCGCTCCAGAGGCTCGATCGCGAGGGCCGCTTCCGGCGACGGATCGGCCTTCGCGCCCTCGGCTTCGGGGTGCTCGTGCTCGTTGCCTCGATCCTCGCAGGACAGGGCCTCGCCCGTCTCGGCTCGTGGACCGGCTATTTGCAGGAGGGCCTCGTCGTCGTCGGGTCGGTGAGCCTCTGGCTGCCCGCGGAGGCGCTGCTGTACCTGTGGATCGAGACGACCGAGGAGCGCTCCGTGCTGAGGCGCCTCGCCGAGATCCCGGTGGAGTTCGAGGGCCCCGGCGCGGCCGAGTAGCGCGGCGCGGGAGTCGGTGGGTTACGCAGTGCGGGAAGGCGCGTGCTACGCTCGCGCCCATCCAGGAGGAAGCGCGATGTTCAAGACCTGCAGGGCGCTCGTCGCCTGTGTCGTCCTCGCCGCACCGTCCTTCGCCGCGGAGCCGCTCGTGTGCTTCGGCAACGAGCCCGGCTGGAAGGTCGACCTCACGACGCCGGGCGTTGCGAAGGCCGCGGTGATGGGCGAGGAGACGAAGACCTACCGCGGCGGGCCGACGCGCAACGAGGTGCTGAAGGAGACGCTCTGGCGCGGGTCGTCCGACGCCGGCCGCGACCTGGTGGTATTCCTGAGCGAGAAGGCGTGCAGCGACCAGATGTCGGACGTGGTGCACCCGGTCACGGCGCGCGCGTCGTTCCCCGACGGGCGCTTCTTCGCGGGCTGCTGCCGCGTCGTCGGGGGCACGGGGGAGGCGGGCGGGGCCGCGAAGGGGACCCCGCCCCTCCACGGACGCTCCTGGCGCCTCGAGAGCCTTCCGGGCAAGGACGGCAAGGCCCTCGGCGCCGCGCGTGGGCCGCTCACGATGCGCTTCGAGGAGGGCCGGGTCTCCGGGTTCTCGGGCTGCAACCGGTTCACGGGCGCGTACGCCGTCGACGGCGACGTCGTGACCTTCTCGCAGCTGGCGGGGACCATGATGGCGTGCCCCGAGGCGGCCATGGCCCTCGAGACCGCGTTCCGCGCGGCCCTCGGCTCCCCGCTGCGCTACGCGTTCGAGGGCGTCCGGCTCAGCCTGAAGCCCGCTTCCGGCGAGCCGCTCGTCTTCGTGGCCGAGGCCCAGGCGCTCGACGGGGACTGGAAGGTCAGCGGCTTCAACAACGGCCGCGACGCGGTGGTGGGCCTCGCGGGCGACGCGCCGATCACGCTCTCGTTCGAGAAGGGCGCCGTCTCCGGGAGCGCGGGCTGCAACACGTTCCGCGGCGCCTACACGGTGGACGGGCAGGGCGTGAAGCTCGGCCCCCTGGCCGCGACCCGCATGGCCTGCCCCGACCCGGTCATGAAGCAGGAGCGCGAGTTCCTCGCGGCGCTCGAGTCGGCGGTCAGGTGGTCGATCGAGGGCGACACGCTCGACATGCACCGCGCCGACGGCCAGCGCGCCGTGATGGCCTCCCGGAAGTAGCCACCGCCGTACCGCCGTCGAGGAGGTGGACCCCGCCGGGGCGGCCACGGTAGTCTCTATCTTCCCGGTGGGAGTCGGAGAAGGGAGGCGGCCATGAGGTGGACGACGGTCCTGGAGGGCACGGCGGTGCTCGGTCTGCTGGCGCTCGCGCCGACGGCGCAGGCCCAGAGGTCGGACGAGGGCGTCAGGCAGGTCGAACGTCTGACCCGGGCCTCGGGGGACGTGGTGCGGGCCATTGGCGACACCCGGGAACGCCTGGTCAGGACGATGGAGATCTACAACTCGCTGATGGCCGACGACGCAGAGAACCGGCGGCGGCTGTTCCGCGACCTGCAGCGGGAGATGGACCGGACGGAGGAGCGCCGGGCCAGGATCACCGAGCGTGTGGCCACGATGGATGCGGAGGCCGACACGCTCTTCGCGGAGTGGTCGAAGTCCGCGGCCGCCATCGGGAGCGAGAGCCTCCGCAAGCGCAGCGAGGAGCGCCTCGCGGCCACCAGGACCCGCCACTCCGCGATCCACGCGGCGGGCCAGCAGGCCGCGGATCTGTACGCCACGTTCATGAAGACGCTGCGGGATCACGTCACCTTCCTGGGACACGACCTGAACCCGGGCGCCGTGGCGAACCTCAAGCCGGACGCCGCGAAGCTCAACAAGAAGGCGGAAGAGCTCCTGGCGAGCATCGACGCCACCGTCGCCACCGCCAACAGCAACATCAGCGCGCTGCAGCCGCAGTAGACGGCGGCCGTTGGTCGAGCGGCTGCGGCGCGGGTTCGTCGGTCCGCGGGCCGAGGATGGCCCGCGTGACGGGCATGATCACCGGCGGCGGAGCCCATCACCGGACCGGGAGGTCCCATGCCTGAGTCGGGCGAGACGACGCGCGTGCGCCAGCCGCTGAGCCGGGTCGGCCTGATCCTCGGCACCCTCTTCTTCGCCTTCTCGCTGACGCCTTCCCTGGTGCCGCGGCCCGCCGTCGCCCAGGGTGTGCTCTCCGGCTTGTCGCTCGCGGCCGGGTACGCCCTGGGCGTCGCCGCGCTGGGCCTGTGGCGCCACCTGCAGCTTCCCGGGCTCCCCTCGCGGGCGGCACGGCTCGCCACGGTCTCGACCGCCCTCGTGTGCCTGCTCGTGGCGGGGAGCTTCCTGTGGAAGGCGTCCGCCTGGCAGGACGCGATCCTCGCCCTGATGGGCATGGAGGCTCCCGCCAGCCCGCTCAGGCGCCTGTTCCTGGTGGGGGCGATCACGCTGGTCGTGTTCCTCCTGATCCTCGCCCTGGCCCGCCTCTTTCGTCGCGTGTTCCACGCGCTGTCCGCGCGGCTGCGCCCGCACGTCCCGGAGCGAGTCGCCCGCCTGCTGGGGCTCGCCGTGGCGGCGGCCCTGTTCTGGGGCGTGATCGACGGTGTCCTGGTGCGCTTCGCGCTGCGGGTGGCGGACCGCTCGTTCCAGGAGCTCGACGCGCTCGTCGAGGACCACCTGCCACGCCCGTCGTCGGCCGGGAAGAGCGGCAGCGCCGAGTCGTGGGTCGACTGGGAGGACCTGGGGCGGCAGGGCCGCCGCTTCGTCTCCGGAGGTCCCACCAGCGAGGACCTGAGCCGCTTCTTCGGCGTCGCGCGGCCGGCGCCGATTCGCGTCTACGTGGGCCTGCGCTGCGCGGACACGCCCGAGCAGCGCGCGCGGCTCGCGCTGCGAGAGCTCGTCCGCGTCGGCGGCTTCGACCGCGAGCTCCTGGTCGTCGCCACCCCGACGGGGACCGGCTGGGTCGATCCCGCGGCGATCGACACGCTCGAGTACCTCCAGCGCGGCGACGTCGCCACGGTGGCCGCGCAGTACTCCTACCTGAACAGCCCCCTGGCCCTGCTGACGCAGGGGGCCTACGGCGTCGAGATGTCGCGCGCGCTGTTCGCCGAGGTCTACCGGCACTGGCGCTCGCTGCCCGCGGAGGCGCGGCCCAGGCTCTTCCTGCACGGCTTGAGCCTCGGCGCGCTCAACTCCGATCTCTCCTTCGACCTCTTCGACATCATCGACCAGCCGTTCGACGGGGCCTTGTGGAGCGGCCCGCCGTTCCGCACCGAGACCTGGCGGCAGGTCACCGCGCAGCGCGACCCGGGCTCGCCGGCCTGGCGGCCCACGTTTCGCGGCGGCTCGGTCGTGCGCTTCATGACCCAGGGGCCTCAGCCGGAGGCCCGGTACCGCGAGTGGGGGGCGTTCCGCATGCTCTTCCTGCAGCAGGCGAGCGACCCCATCACCTTCTTCAGCTTCGACTCCGCGTGGCGCGAGCCGGAGTGGATGCGCGCGCCGCGCGGCCCGGACGTGTCCCCGGACCTGCGCTGGTTTCCGGTCGTGACGATGCTGCAACTGGCCGCGGACATGGCCCTGGGTAGCGCTCCGCCGGGCTTCGGCCACGAGTTCGCGCCGGCCGACTACATCGACGCATGGGTCGCCCTGACCGAGCCCGAGGGCTGGACCGAAGCCGACCTCGAACGCCTGCGCAGCCTGTTCCGGAAGTAGCGGCCCGAGCCCGCCTCGCCGGGAGCCCGCCCTCCGGGATGGTCCGGTCCGGCATCTGTCGCCGTGTGTTGCAGCGGTGCCATTGAAGTGTTACTTTGAGCCCGTGAGCACCACCTTGACCATCCGGCTCGGGGATCGACTGGCGCAGGCCCTGGAGAAGGAAGCGAAGCAGTCGGGCCTGGCCAAGGGGCAGATCGCACGCCGCGCGCTCGAGGCCCTCCTGCAGCAGGAAGGAAAGCTGCGCGTCATGTCGCAGTACTTCGGCACGTGCGGGGGGCCGGCGGACCTGAGCACCAACAAGGCCTACCGACGCGCCTGGAGGCGGCGACGGGCATGAGGCACATCCTCGACGCGGGTCCGCTCATCGCTGCCCTGAACCGCGACGACCGGTACCACAAGTGGGCGTGTTCCACGCTCGAGCGGCTCGGTCCTCCGTTCTGCTCCTGCCCCGAGGCCCTCGCGGAGGCGGCGGCCATGACGGGTCAGCCCGCCGCGATCGTGGAGATGGTGCGAGCCGGTGAGATCGTGCTGACGTTCGACCTGTCGGCGCAAGCGGCCAGCGTGCTGGCCCTGCTCAAGAAGTACGCGGACCGCGACATGGACCTGGCGGACGCCTGCATCGTCCGCATGAGCGAGCTCGAGCGTGACTGTCGCGTCATCACGGTGGACCGCCGCGACTTCTCGGTGTACCGCCGCAACGGACGGGACCTGATCCCGCTCATCGCACCGCCAGTCAGGGCGTAGCCGAGCGCACGCCCGCGATCTTGTGGCGACTTGGGGCCCGCTCGCTCCCTGCCTCCTCGGTCTGGGGCGGCAGGGCCAGAACGGGATCGAGGCTGGCTGGAGTGCGGTCCATTTTACTCATGAGCAAAATGGACCGCACTCCAGTTTGTGCGCATCCCGAGATACCTCTCCCCGGCGGTCGAGCGGGCCCTGGCGGCCGGCAAGATGGCATTCGTGGACGGGCCGCGACAGGTCGGAAAGACGACGCTCGCCCTGTCCCTGCTCGGGCCGGAGGCCGACGAGCGGCACCCGGCGTACTTCAGTTGGGACGACCCGCGTGCGGCCGCCCGCCTGCGCCGGGTCGAGCTGCCGCCCCGCGAGCCCGTCCTCGTGTTCGACGAGGTCCACATGTGCGCGCGCTGGCGCAACCTGCTGAAGGGCATCTACGACACGGAGAGATCGTCGAGGCGTATCGTCGTCACCGGCTCGGCTCGCCTCGACTACTACCGCAAGGGAGGCGACTCCCTCGCCAACCGGTACCGCCACTTCCGGCTGCACCCGTTCTCCCTGCGGGAGCTCGCCCCGGAGCCCTCGGTGTCGCACCTCGAGACGCTGCTCCGGTGGGGTGGCTTTCCGGAGCCGCTCCTTCGCCAGGACGAGAGCGAGCACCGCATCTGGCAGCGAGACCGCCTGGCCCGGGTGGTGCGGGAGGACCTCCGGGACCTGGAGCGGGTCCGCGAGGTGAGCCTGGTCGAGCAGCTCCTCGACCTGCTGCCCGAGCGAGTCGGGACTCCCCTCTCGATCGCCACCCTCCGCCAGGACCTCGAGGTCGACCACAAGACCGTCGACCGATGGCTGACGATCCTCGAGAACATGTACGTCTGCTTCCGCCTCCCCCCCTTCGGCTCGCCCCGGATCCGGGCGGTGAAGAAGGAGAAGAAGCTCTATCTCTGGGACTGGTCGGCCGTCGCCGAACCCGGCGCGCGGTTCGAGAACCTCGTGGCGTGCCAGCTGCTCAAGTACTGCCACTGGGTGGAGGACACCGAGGGCTTCCGCATGGAGCTGCGCTACCTCCGGGACACCGACCGGCGCGAGGTGGACTTCGTCGTCCTGCGCGGCGGGCGACCGCAGTTCGCGGTCGAGTGCAAGACCGGGGAGCGCGCCGTCTCCGGGGCGGTGCGCTACGCCGCCGAGCGCACGCCCATCCCGCGCTTCTACCAGGTCCATCGCGGCGACCGTCACTACGCGAGCGGCAAGGTCACCGTGCTGCCGTTCGTCGAGTTCTGCCGGGAGCTCGAGATGCCGTAGGTCGCTCGGCTCCCGGGCTGAGCCGTGCCATGCCCGAGAACGGCTCGGCCCAGGCTGCCGGCCGGCGGACGCCCGGTATGATCACCGGCGCGGAGCCCATCACCGTCGGCCGGTTCGAGAGGACGGGCGCCGCACGACCGGGCACCGAGCCGCTCGGTCACTCACGGGAGAGTTGCTGATTATCATGTAATTCAGCGACAATAGCGCTGATGTATACACGCCTCCTGGACCTCCCCGCGTTGCTCGGGCACCGGTCGGTGTTCCTCTTTGGCCCGCGCCAGACTGGCAAGAGCACGCTCGTCCGCGCCACCTTGCCGGACGCGGCCAACTACGACCTGCTCGAGGCCGACACGTTCCGCGAGCTGAGCGCACGTCCCGAGTCCCTGCGGCAGACGCTGGACCCCCGAAAGCGCGTCCTGGTCGTGGACGAGATCCAGAAGCTGCCGCTGCTGCTCGACGAGATCCAGCTCCTGCTCGACCGCAACCGCGACCTGCGCGTCGTTCTCACCGGCAGCAGCGCCCGCAAGCTGAAGCGGGGCGCCGCCAACCTGCTCGGCGGGCGGGCGTGGGTGAGCCGGCTCCACCCCCTGGTCTCCCCCGAGGTTGGCCCCGGCCGCCTGCTGGAACGGCTGGAGCGCGGCGGGTTGCCCGCCGTTCTCGATTCAGCCCACCCCCGTGAGGACCTGAAGGCGTACGTCGGCACCTACCTGCGCGAGGAGATCCAGGCAGAGGGCCTGACGCGGTCGATCCACGGCTTCAGCCGCTTCCTCGACGTGGCGGGCCTGATGAACGGCGAGCAGGTCAACTACACCGCCGTCGCCTCGGACGCGGGGGTCCCCGCCAGCACGGTGCGGGAGCACTACCAGATCCTCGAGGACACGCTCGTCGGATACCAGCTCCCCGCGTATCAGAAGACCGCGAGCCGCAAGCCCGTGGCCACGGCCAAGTTCTACCTGTTCGACGTCGGCGTCGCCAACACGCTGCGGCGGACGGGGACGATCGAGCCGGGCTCCGACGCCTACGGCCGCGCGCTGGAGCACCTGGTCTTCCTCGAGCTGCGCGCCTTTCTCGACTACCGCCGCCGGGACGAGCCGCTCTGCTACTGGCGGAGCCGGTCGCAGTTCGAGGTGGACTTCGTCGTCGGTGACGCGGTGGCGATCGAGGTGAAGGCCAAGCCGCGCGTCGCGACCCGCGACTACAAGGGCCTGCTGGCCCTCGCGGACGAGGTCCCGCTCAGGCGGAAGCTCGTGGTGTGCGACGAGAAGAGGCGACGCCTGACCGACGACGACGTCGAGATCCTGCCCGTGTCGCTCTTCCTGCGCGAGCTGTGGGAAGGGCGAGTCCTCGACTGACCCTACGGGCCCTTCGGATCCGGCAGCGGCAGGCCGCGCAGGACGTCGGCCAGCTCCCGGCTGAGGCTGGCCAGGGCCTCGTTGAGGCCGGCCACGGCGCCCGCCGCGCCCGGCGCGGTCGGGCTCGCGCGGTGCGAGGAGCGCCTCTGCGCCACGACCGAGCCATCTCTCGCCAGCACCGTCCAGCGGCTCTCGACCAGGACCGAGCCGTCCGCCTGGCGCGCCGCCTCGAGGACGGTGACCTCCACGAAGTGATCGACGCGGTCGCGGGGCGAGAACGGCGCCGTGACGACGCGCCTTTCCGGCAGCAGCGCGACGAGGTTCTCCGCCACGACGCGCTGCACGCCGCGCGGCAAAGGCTCGCCCCAGCGCGAGAACTCGTCGGCCACCACCTCGCCGTTCGGGGCACGGCCGGTGATCTGCGGCCGGTCGAGCCAGTCGGGCACGCCGATCCGCTCGACGCCGACGAGGGCTGCGGGCGCCGATGCAGGCGTTCTGGCCGCGGCGGCCGGGAGCGGGTCGAGGACGTAGGTGCGGGCCACGGGCGAGCGCTTCAGGCAGCCCGCGGCGGGGGCCGCGGCGGCGAGGAGGGCGAAAGCGGCGAGGCGACGGGCGCGCATCAGTCCTTCTCCTTCTCCTGCTTCGGCTCGGGCTTGCCGCGCAGCAGCGCCTCGGGGTGCCGCTGCAGCGTGTCGACCAGCTGGCGCACGGTGCGCAGCAGCTCGTTGAGCTCGTCGATGCTGCGGACAGCCTGGAGCTGCGTCTCGGCCGTCCGCTCGACGTTGCGGTCCACGGTGGCGAGCGTCCCGTCGAGCCGCGCGAGCGTGGCGTCGACTCCCTTCATCGTGTCCCGGGCGCCCGACAGTGTCGTCCCGAGGTCGCCCACCAGGGCATCCACCCGGTCCATCGTCCTCTCGGAGCGGGCGAGCACGCGGTCGGCGGTGTCGAGCGCCCGGCGCAGGTTGGCGAGGGCGCCCTCGAGGTCGCCGGCGTCGAGCAGCGCCTGCGCGCTCGCGAGCGTCGAGCGCAGCTGTTCGACCGTCTCTCCGAGGGGCAGCTCCGAGACGCTCTCGAGCGCCTTCTCGAGCTTGCTCTGCAGGATGTCGAGGCGAGACTGGCTGCCCGTCGCCAGCTCCGGGTGGGGCGTCGGGAGGCCGGTGAGCCGTCCCTCGACCTCGGGGTGAAAGTCGAAGTCGAGCGACCTCGAGCCGCCCACCGGGCTCGAGGAGCGAACCGTGCCGCGCAGGCCGGCCTCGTTGAGCGTCTTCGCGAACGCCCGGTCATCGAGCCCCTGGAGGGCGGAGGCTCCTCCTCGCAGGCGCTTCAGTGCGCCACGGCGGATCTCGAACACGACCATGGTCTCGGACTCGAACCCGCGACCCGTGAACATCAGCTCCACCTCGCGCACCTCGCCGACGGGCGCCTGGCGGAAGGTCACGGGCGCGCCGGGGCGCAGGCCGACGGGATTCGAGAAGAACACCACGAACGTGCGCCGCCCGGCGAAGCCCCGGCCCGAGCCGAGCAGCGCCAGGGCGCCGACGATCAGCAGGAGGCCGAAGAGGGCGAAGGCCCCGGCCAGGCGCGACCGGCTCGCGGACGGGGGTTCCTCCGTGTGCGGAGCGTGTGCGCCGACATCCGTGGTCTGCATGGTCAGAACCCGATCCACTTGAAGACGAAGATGAGAAGGACCTCCGTGGCGCCCACGGCGATCACGGCGGAGACGACGGCGGCCCGGACACGGGCGCCGACGTCGCGCGGGCCTCGCGCGCGCCGCCCGTGCCAGGCGCCCGCCAGGCCGACCACGAGGCCGAAGCCGGCCCCCTTGAGCAGCGCGGAGACGGCGCTCCTCAGGTTGATCCCCGACCACACCTCCTGGAGGTGCAGCCAGAAGGGGCGGTCCAGGGAGACGACGGCGTACACGGCGCTCCCCGCCAGCGCGAACGCGAGCGCGTAGGCGACGAGCAGGGGGCCCACCAGCAGCAGCGCGAGGACGCGCGGGGCGACGGGGACGCGGCCGAGGGCGGTCTCGGCGGCGACCGACGGTGCGACCCGGCCCGCCAGGGCGACACCCACGATCAGGGGGGCGATCTCCCGCAGCACGATCCCGACGAGCCGCGGCGCCACGCCCTCGACGCCCACCTTGCCGAGCTCCTTGAGGCCGAGGAGGGTGAGGACCACCCCGCCCGTGAGGGCGATGATCCCGACGACCGGGAGCGAGTCCATACCGTACCGCTCGAAGGCCCGCGCGAAGGCGGCCCGGTCCTCGGGCCTGCGGCCGCTCAGCAGGTGGAACACGCCGAGCAGGGTGTCGCCCACGAGCTCGAGCAGGGAGACCACGCGATGGCTGGCTTCTCGGATCACGCCCGGGCGATTGTGCCAGGCCTCGCCCGAGACGACTGGCGGCGTCACTCCGGGAGGATCATGTTGAGCTCGGCCCAGCCCGTCCACATGATCTGCAGGCCGACGCACAGCAGGATGAAGGCGATGAGGCGCATCATCACGAGGGCCCCCATCTCCCCGAGCCACGTGAGCACCACCCCGGCATTGCTGAAGAACACGTAGAGGACGAAGGCGGTCACGGCGGCCCCCGCCGCGGCCACGACGGCGGCCAGCAGGTAGGGGACCGCCGAGCGTGGGAACTGCGCCCCGAGCGCGATCGCCACCGCGATCGTGCCCGGGCCCGTGGTGAGCGGGAAGGTCAGGGGGAAGAAGCTGCGACGGACCACCTCCGCCTCCGGCACTTCGCTGGCCGCCCGCACCGCCTTCTCCTGGACGTCGTCGCCCTCGGCCCGGCTGAGCATGCGCCAGGCGGTGGCACAGACGAGGAGCCCGCCGCCCACGCGGAGGATCGGCAGCGAGATCCCGAAGATCGCCAGTATGTTGGTCCCCACCAGCATGGAGGCGACGATCACGTAGAAGGAGTTGAGCGAGACCTGGCGCGCGAGGCGCCTGACCAGCGCCGGGTCGCGCCCCGCGCTGGCGATCAGCACCGGCGCGCTGCTGAACGGGTTGATGATGGGCAGCAGCGCGAGCGGGATCAGGACGAGCTCCTTCAGGAAGGGGACGATCGCGTCCAGCACCTTCACCTCCCGCTCCGGGGCGCGATGAGGGCGGGAGTATAGCACCCGGCGGGAGTCGTGCTAGCATCCGGCGCGTCCGCCGAGAATGCTTCACACACGGCCGGCCCTGCGCTGATCCGTTCGGTGCCGCCGCGCCGGGAGGAGGACGGCATGAGCGCGAAGAAGAAGGCCTCCGGCGACGGGGCCATGAAGAGACTGCTCGACCTCATCGAGCGGGTCGGCAACAGGGTCCCCCACCCGGTGGTGATCTTCCTGGCCCTGGCCGGGCTCGTGGTGGCGCTGTCGCACGTGCTCTACGTGCTCGGGACGAGCGTCACCTACGACGCCCTCAACCTGGAGACACACCAGCTCGAGCCCACCACGGTCGCGGTGAGGAGCCTCCTCACCGGCGACGGCATCCGGTTCATCCTGACCTCGATGATCCGCAACTTCATGGGCTTCGGCCCGGTGGGGATCATCCTGGTGGCGATGATCGGGGTGGGGCTCGCGGAAGAGGCCGGCCTCATGAAGGCCCTCATCCACAAGACGGTGATGGTCGCCCCGAGCCGGGCCATGACCTTCATCCTCGTGTTCGCGGGGGCGCTGTCGAGCATCGCCACCGACGCCGGCTACCTGGTCCTGATCCCGCTCGGGGCCGCCGCGTTTCACGTCCTCGGGCGACACCCGCTCGCGGGCCTGGCCGCGGCCTACGCGGGGGTCGCCGCGGTGTTCACCGCGAACGTCCTGATCGCACCGCTCGACGGGATCCTGACCGAGATCACGAACGACGCGATCCACCTGCTGGACCCCGCGAAGTCCATCGACATCACCGCGAACTTCTACTTCTCGGTGGTCTCGACCTTCGTCCTCGCCTTCGCGGTCACGCTCGTCTCGGAGAAGGTCGTGGAGCCGCGGCTCGGGCCGTACCGCGGGGAGGTCGAGGCCGGGCCCGGCAAGAGCGCCGGCCTGTCCGCGAGCGAGCAGAAGGGCCTGCGCTACGCCTTCTGGTCGTCCGTGGCCTTCCTGGTCGTGGTGGCGCTGCTCGCGCTGCCCTCGGGCGCCCCCCTGCGCCACGCCGAGACGGGGGCGCTCGTCGGGAACTCGCCCCTCATGGACAGCCTGATCGTCCTCATCATGTTGGCCTTCCTGGTGGCGGGCGCCGCCTACGGCGTCGGCGCCGGGACGATCAACACCCTGGTCGCCGCCATCAACGCCGTGGTGAAGACGTTCTCCGGGCTCTCCGGCCTCATCTTCCTGTTCCTGGTGATGAGCCAGTTCATCGCCTACTTCAACTACTCGAACATCGCCACCGTCACCGCGGTGAACATGGCCGACTGGCTCAAGGGCGCGAACTTCCCCGCCCTCGCCCTTCTCGTGGGGTTCGTGGTGGTGATCTTCCTGCTCGACGTCATCCTGACCGGCGCAATCCCCAAGTGGGCGATCTTCGCGCCGATCTTCGTCCCGCTGTTCATGAAGCTGGGGGTGGGGCCCGAGCTGGTGCTCGCGGCCTACCGCGTCGGCGACGCGCCCATCAACCCGGTGACCCCGATGATGCCGTACTTCCCGATGATCGTGGTCTTCGCCCAGAAGTACGACAAGAGCGCCGGGGTCGGGACCATCGTGTCCCTCATGCTGCCGTTCACCGCCGTGGTGCTCGGGGCGTGGACCGTCCTGCTGGTGGCCTGGTACCTGCTCGGGATCCCGCTCGGGCCGAGCTGAGAGGGGCGCCCTCCGGAGATCAGAAGCGCCAGAACAGCGGCGCGTAGAACACGGCGACGAGGAAGTACCAGGCCAGGAGCGGCAGGCCGAGCCTCGCGTAGTCCGTGAACGTGTAGCCGCCCGGGCCCATGACCATGAGGTTCACGGGGGTGGCGACCGGCGTCAGCAGCGCGCCCGCCGCGGCCACGTTGACCGCCATCAGCATGGGCCGGGGAGAGATCCCCATGTCGAGCGCCGCCGCCACCGCGATCGGGATGACGATGATGGCCGTCGCCATGTTGCTGATGAGCTGGCCGAGGATCGCGGTCAGCAGGAAGAACCCCGCCAGGAGGGCGTAGGGGCCGGCCCCGCCCACGGCGCGCACGACGCCGTCCGCGAGCCAGGCCGCGGCGCCGCTCTCGGTCATGGCGGTGGAGAGGGGGATCATCGCCCCCACCAGGATCACCGTCGTCCAGTTGACGGAACGGTACGCCTGCTCCACCGTCACCACCCCCAGCAGCACCATGGCGCAGGCGGCGACCAGGGCGGCGACCACGGAGGGCACCGCCCCCGTCGCGAGGGCCGCGACCATGAGCAGCAGCACGGCGATCGCGGTGTAGGCACCCGCTCCCATCGGGACCGCCTGTCGCCGCACCACCTCCGGCGAGTCGACCACCAGGACGTCCGGGTCGTCCAGGTGCTCGTCGAGCGCCCTCCAGGTACCCTGGAGGAGCAGGCTGTCGCCGGCGGCGAGGGTCGTCTCGCCAGGGCCCATGTCCTCGCCCCGGCGTTGCACCGCCAGGATCACGAGGTCGCCGCTCTCGGTGACCATGCCGGGGAAGACCGGCCTGCCGATCAGGCCCGAGCGCGGCGGGATCACGACCTCGGCCAGCCCGGAGCGCTTCGTGAACAGGGTCTCCGGGCCGTCCGCCGACGGCTCTCCCGAGCGGAAGGCGAGCGTCTTCTCGGCGGCCAGCTGGGCCGCGGCTTCCGCCTCGCCCCGCACCATCACCACGTCGCCCTCGGCGAGGGCGGGGCGCCGGGGGGGGCCGCCCGTGTCCGCGGCCTGGATCCCGAGGAGGGTGAGGCCGGGATAGGCGGCGAGGTCCAGCGCGGAAGGCGCCGCCCCGACCCAGGGCGAGCCCGCGCGCAGCCGGAGCTGGAAGACGCCCTCGTCGAGCCGGTACTGCTCGACGAGCGTCCGGGCGTGGCGGCTGAGGTCGGCCGGGATCGCCTTGCCCTTGCGGTGGGGCAGCAGGCGGTCGCCGAGGAGCACGATGATCGCGATCGTCCCCGCGAGCAGCGGCACCCCGACGACCCCGAACTCGAAGAAGCCGAACGGTCCTCCCGCCGACTTCGCGGCCACGTCGGACACGAGGACGCTCACGGGCGTGCCGGTGAGGGCGAGCATGGAGCCGGCGTGCGACGAGAAGACGAACGGCATCAGGAGCTGGGAGGGCGGCCGGCCGAGGCGCACCGCGATCACCACCACCACGGGCAGCAGCGCCGCCACCGCCCCGTTGGGGGTGATGACGGCGGTGAGCAGCGCCGTGGTGAGGCCGATCAGCACGAGCAGCCGGGACCGGCTCTCGCCGGCGTGGGCGACCACGAGCTGGCCGGCCCACGCGGTGACGCCGGTCGCCTCGAGGCCCGCGCTCACCACGAACAGCGCCGCGATGAAGACGACCACCGAGTCGCCGAGGCCCCCGAGGGCCTGCCGCAGGTCGAGGACGCCGGTGAAGTAGAGCGACAGCGCGGTGCCGAGCGCCACCAGGGCGACCGGGATCCGGTTCCAGACGAACAGGACGACGACCGCGCCGACGATCGCGAAGGTGATCGCGCTGTCACTCATCGAGCGGCGGCCACCTCTTCCACGAACTTCGCGAAGGCGACCATCCCGCCGCTGGCCTGGCCCCAGTCGAAGTTCTCGTTCGGGGCGTGGTAGCCGTGCTCGGGCAGCGACAGGCCCATGAACACGATGGGGCACTTCAGGATCTGCTCCATGAAGAGTATGGCGCCGATCGTCCCACCCTCGCGCACGGTGACGGGGTCCTTGCCAAAGGCGAACTTCATCGCCCGCTTCGCGGCGTCAACCCAGGGGCCGGTGGTGACGCCCTTGTAGGGAGGCGCCGCCTTCGACGCGGTGACCACCACGTCGGGGTTCTTCTTCTTCACGAAGGCCTTGACGAGCTTCGCCACCTTCTCCCCCTTCATGTCGGGGACGAGGCGCATCGAGACCTTGAGCTCCGCCCGGGGCGGGACGACCGTCTTCACGCCCGGGCCCGTGTACCCGCCGACGAGGCCGTGGACCTCGAACGTCGGCTGGGCCCAGAGGCGCATCAGCGCGTCGAGGGGGTCCTTCGTCCGCACCGACGAGAAGTCGTAGGCCTTCTTGAAGCGCTCGATGCTGAAGCCCGCGGCCTTGAAGTCCGCGAGCTGCCGCTTCGAGGGTTTCTCGACGTCGGCATAGAAGCCGGGGATCTTCACGCGCCCGGTGCGGGCGTCGAAGATCTCGCCGACGAGCTGGGCGAGCTCCGCGACGGGGTTGCGCGCGACGCCGCCGGTGGTGCCCGAGTGCTGGTCGCTCTTGCCGGTCTCGAGGGAGAACGTCATCGGCTGCAGCCCGCGCAGGCCGGAGGAGACCGCGGGCCGCCCCCGCGACACCCACACGGTGTCCGAGACGACCACGGCGTCCGTGGCGGCGGCGGGGCCGATCGCCTTCAGGGTGTCGGCGAAGTGGGGCGAGCCGACCTCCTCTTCCAGCTCCCAGAGGAGCTTGACGTTGACGGGCGCGCCGGCCTCGAGGGCGGCGCGCGCGCCGTAGAGGGCCGAGAGAGCGGGCCCCTTGTCGTCGGTGGTGCCGCGGCCGAAGTAGGTGTCTCCCTGCTTCGTGAACGCGAAGGGGTCCGTCCGCCAGGGCTCCGTCTCCCTCGACGCAGGCACGACATCGAGGTGGTTGTAGATGGTGAGCGTCGGGCACGACTTGCCGGACTCGAACGAGCCGAGGACCACCGGGGGGCCCCCGGGCACGCGGTGGAGGTCGGCCTTGCCGCCGAAGGCGCGCACCGTTTCGAGGCCCAGCTCGGCGCAGCGCTCCAGGTCGCGCTTGCGGTCCGGGTCGGCCGAGACGCTGGGGATCTCGACGAACTCCTTGAGCAGCTCTTCGAACCGGGCCTTGTGCTTCGCCGCGTAGGCGTCCAGAGTGGCTTTCGTAAGCGT
This sequence comes from uncultured Acidobacteriota bacterium, assembly GCA_964561785.1. Classification (GTDB taxonomy): domain Bacteria; phylum Acidobacteriota; class Vicinamibacteria; order Fen-336; family Fen-336; genus DATBSL01. The sequence goes on from CAZLRF010000045.1 coordinate 15,653, forward strand.
CATGATCTCCCCTCGCACCTGTATTTCCCCTCGCACCTGTGGGCCGTGAGATATCACGGTTCCCGCACCCCGGCAAGGAGCGACGCCCGGTGTTCCCGGAGTCGCGAGCCAGCTTGCCGGGCGGCGACAATCCCCCTAGACTGAGGACATGATCAGGCACATTCCAACCCTGGCCTTCGTGCTGACGGCGGCCCTCGCGATCGCCTGCACGGCGAAGGCGCCCCGGGACGTCGCGGCGACGATCTACACCGGCGGCAGCATCGTCACCGTGAACGACGCCCAGCCGACCGCGGAGGCGCTCGCCGTGAAGGACGGGAAGATCCTGGCCGTCGGGGCGAAGGACGAGATCCTGAAGCTGAAGGGTGCGGCGACCCGGGTCGTGGACCTCGGCGGCAAGACGATGCTCCCCGGGTTCATCGACGCGCACGGCCACGTCTTCAACGTCGGCGTGCAGGCGGTGGCGGCGAACCTCCTGGCGCCGCCGGACGGCCAGGTCACCGACATCGCGTCGCTGCAGGCCGTGCTGCGCGCCTGGGCCGAGAAGTCCCCCGCCGTGGTGGCCCGGACGGGCTGGATCATCGGCATGGGCTACGACGACTCGCAGCTGCGCGAGCAGCGCCATCCCACGCGGGACGATCTCGACGCGGTCTCGAAGGACACGCCGGTGCTCGTGGTGCACCAGTCCGGCCACCTCGCGGTGGTGAACAGCAAGGGCCTCCTCGACTTCGGCTACTCGGCCGAGACCGTCGAGCCGCCGGGCGGGACGATCCGCCGGCGCAAGGGCAGCCGCGAGCCGGACGGCCTCGTCGGGGGCACGGCCTGGTGGCCGCAGCTGTTCAGCAAGCTCGGCCGGCTCGGCCGCGAGGACAACGAGGCGCTGCTGCTGGCCGGCCTCGATCGCTACGCCGAGTTCGGCTTCACGACGGCCCAGGAGGGACGCGCCACCGCGGAGGCGGTCGCCACCGAGGCCGCGCTCGCCGGGCAGGGCAAGCTCAAGCTCGACGTCGTCGCGTACCCCGACATCCAGGGGGCCGCATCCGCGATCGCGGGGCCGTTCCTGTCGAAGAGCTACACGGGGCGCTTCCGCATCGGCGGGGCCAAGCTCACGCTCGACGGGTCGCCCCAGGGCAAGACCGCGTGGCTCACCGAGCCGTACAAGGTCCCGCCCGCGGGCCGGGGCGAGGGCTACGCGGGCTCTCCCGCGATGACGGACGACGAGGCGAACGCCTTCGTCGACCAGGCGTACGCGAAGTCCTGGCAGATCCACGCTCACTGCAACGGCGACGCGGCGGCCGACCAGTTCATAAGGGCCGTGCGGCTCGCCACGGCCAAGCACGGTCCCGGGGATCGCCGGCCGGTGATGATCCACGCGCAGACGGTTCGCGAGGACCAGCTCGACGCGATGAAGGAGCTGGGGATCATCCCCTCCTTCTTCGGCATGCACACCTACTACTGGGGTGACTGGCACCGCGACTCGGTGCTGGGCCCCGAGCGGGCCTCGCGCATCTCGCCCGCGGCGTCGGCGCTCCGGAGGGGGATGCCGTTCACCCAGCACCACGACGCCCCCGTGGCGCTGCCGAGCGCCATCATGGTCCTCTTCAGCCAGGTCAACCGGGTCACGCGCAGCGGCCAGGTGCTGGGCCCCGAGCAGCGCGTCTCGGCGATGGACGCGATCAAGTCCATCACGATCCACGCGGCGCACCAGTACTTCGAGGAGAACACGAAGGGCTCGCTCGAGCCGGGGAAGCTGGCGGACCTCGTGATCCTCGACCGGAATCCCTTGACCGTGGACCCGATGGCCATCAAGGACGTCAGGGTGGTCGAGACGATCAAGGAGGGAGAGACGATCTACCGGGCTCCGTGAGCGGGGCCTCGCGCTGAGCCCGCGCTCACGCCGAGGTCCCTTCCTCGGGGTGCCGGCCCGGGAGGCGGCCCGCCGGCACGATCGCCAGCAGGCTGAGCGCGGCGAGCACCAGGAACGCGGCCTTGAGCGCCGTGAGCCTCGCGGCCTCGTTGATGGCGAGCGCCTCGCGGGCCTCGTCCGGCGGCACCGCGGCCGAGGCGAGGACCTCGCGGAGCCGCTCGTTGCTGACGAAACCGACCTCGTCGATGTTCGCCTGCTGGAGGAAGGCCGGCGTGAGCGTGGGGCTCGCCTCGAGCGCGCGGTGGATCCGGGCCTCCAGCACCGTCACCACGAGCGCGGCCACGAGCGCCGTCCCCACCGCCGCCCCCAGGTTGTTGGCGGTGCCCCGCAGGGACCCCGCGTCGCCGGCGAGCTCCGGAGCCGAACCGCTCACCAGCACGTCGAAGAGCAGCGTGGCGAGCGAGCCGACCCCGAGGCCGGTCACGACGAGGCCGAGCACGACGCTCGGCGTGCTCCAGTCGTTGCGCACCACCACCGCGAGGAAGGCGAGGCCCGCCGCCATCACCACGAACGCCGCACGCGCGAGGCGACGCGGCGGGTGGCGTTCGAACAGTCGCACGACGAGGACGGCGGAGGCGAGCATCGAGAGGCTGAACGGCATCATCGCGAAGGCGGTCGCGAGGCTGCTCCGGCCCTGGACGATCTGAACGTAGAGCGGCACCAGGAAGGCGGCGGCCGACTCGAGCGTCACGATCCCGAGCATCGCGCCCACGGCCACCCGGCTCGCCCGTGCGTCGAGCACCTCGAGCGCCACGAGCGGCGCGCGCCCGGCCGCCCGCCGGCGCGCGGCCCGCGCGAAGAAGGCCTGGCCGAGGACGACGCCGAGCAGGACCAGGAACGGCGCGGGCGAGAGCGAAAAGACGTCGAACGGCGCCGCGGGCCGGGCGAGGCCGATTCCCCAGTGGTTGAGCTTGTCGAAGCCCACGCTGATGGAGCCGACCGCGCCGGCCACGAGCACCGCGCCGGGGACGTCGATGCGGGTGTCGCGACGAGGCGGGACGTTCGCCAAAGAGGGACTCAGGGCGAGCGTCGCGAGCGCCAGCAGCACCACGAGGCCGAAGGCGTAGCGCCAGCCGACCGTGGCGCCGAGCGATCCGGCGACCAGGAAGGCGAGAACGCCCGCGAGCGCCTGGGCGCCGCCGAGGTAGCCGAGCGCCTGCGCGCGCTGGCGGCCCTCGTAGTGCGCGGCGATCAGCACCACGAGCGCGGGCACGAGCACGGCCGCCGCGAGGCCGGCGAGGCCCTGGGCGGCGATCAGCACCCGGACGTCCGGGGCGAGAGCCACGAGGGTCATCGCGGCGCCGAAGAGAGCGGTGGAGACAATGAACGCGCGCTTCGGCCCTATGCGCTGGCCGAGGCGGGCCCCGAGCATGATCGACCCGGCCACCGCGAGCGAGTAGACGACGATCGCGGTCCCGACGCTCGTCGCCGGCGTGCCGAACGTCTCCACGATGCCGCCGATCGACACCACGAGCGCGTTGAAGCCGAAAGCCATCAGCATCTGGGCCGCGGCGACCGCCGCCATCGGCCGCCACGGGGCGCGCAGGCTCACCGCGGCGCCCGGTGGAAGCCCTCGCAGAGGTCGACGAGGGTCCTGACCCCGAAGCCGCTCGACCCGGCGTCGAAGTACTTCCACTCCTTGTCGCGGAAGCCTCCGGCGCCGGCGATGTCGAGGTGGGCCCAGCCGACGCCGTCGGGCACGAACTCCCGCAGGAAGAGCCCCGCGGTGATGGCGCCGGCGAGCCCGCCCGCCGAGAGGTTGTTGAGGTCGGCGTAGGGCGTCTTGAGCGACTCCTTGTACTCCTCGACGAGCGGCAACTCCCAGATCGCCTCGCCGTGGCGCTCGCCGGAGCGGATCACGCGCCGCACCAGCTCGCGGTCGCTGCCCATGATGCCGGCGACGCTCGGCCCGAGCGCGCGGACGACCGCGCCGGTCAGGGTGCCGACGTCGACCATGTGCGTGGCCCCCTCCTCCCCGGCGCGGTAGAAGCCGTCCATCAGCGCGAGGCGGCCCTCGGCGTCGGTGTTGTCGACCATCACCGACTTCCCGTTCTTGCCGACGAAGACGTCGCCGGGGCGCTGCGCCCGCGAGTCCGGCATGTTCTCGGCGCAGCACAGGATGCCCACCACCTTGACCTCGGGCCGCAGGCGGCCGAGCGCGCGCATCGTGTACAGCACCGCCGCCGCTCCCGCCATGTCGCCCTTCATCTCCCACATCTTCTCGGCCGGCTTGAGGCTGATGCCGCCGCTGTCGAAGGTGATGCCCTTGCCGACGAGGACCACCGTCTGCGGGGAGGGCTTCGCGGGCTGGCAGCGCAGCGTCACCAGCCGGCCCGCGTTCTCGCTACCCGCCCCCACCTGGGCGATGCCGTGCAGGCCCTGCGCGCGCAGCGTCGCCACGTCGAGCTCCTCGAACTCGAGGCCCACCTCGCGCGCCAGCTCGCTCGCGCGCGCCGCCACGTACTCGGGCGTCGCCACGTTGGCGGGCTCGTCGACCAGGTCGCGCGCCAGGTTGACGTTCTCCGCCACCCAGGCGTAGCGCTCGCGGCGGGCCTCGGCGTCGGCCCTGCTCTCGGGGTGGGTCAGGATGGTCAGCGAGGCGTGCTCGGGGAAGAAGTCGTCCTTCTCCTGCTTGTACCTGTCGAAGACGCGTGTGCCGATCACCGCGCCCTCGACGGCCTCGCCCACGAGCGCGGCGCCGTCCCTCGTGTTGAGGACGAGCCCAACGCGCGGGAGGCGGTAGTCGCGCGCCAGCCGCAGCGCGCGGGCGGTGAAGGTCTTGAGGTTCTCCCGCAGGCTCCACGCGGGCAGCTGCGGGCTCCAGTAGACGACCACCGACCTCGCGACGGCGCCCTCCGGCAGCGTCGCGTAGTACTCGCGCTTCAGCGTCTTCGCGCGGAAGCCGGCGGCGGCGCGCTCGACGTGCTCGCGCACGCCGGGGTCGTCGACCTCGTGGAGCGTCTTCTCCTCGTCGAGGACGACGGCCAGCAGGTCGACGGGGTTCCGCGAAACGGGCGTGAATGACAGGTCTACTCTCATCTCGACCTCCGGCGGAGCGGGAGCGGCGCGGGCCGCCGCCCGGGCCCAGGACGACGCGCAGACTCTGGCTCAGACGACGCGGGAGAGCAAGTGCCGCCCGGCGCTCGCCAGCGCCCTGGGCGGTCCCCGGGCGACGGGCGGGTCCGCGGTGTCAGGTTTCCGCCGGCATGACGAGCCGCGCGCGCGGGCCCGTCCTGATCATCCTGTTCGCCGGGCTGATGGCCGGGGTCGTCCGTCCTGTTCCCGAAGTTACTTCACCGACCGCAACGAGCCCGCACACCTGGGCTGGGTGCTGATGGCGCTGTCGATCGGTGGGCTGGTCGGCGCGCTGGGATACGCGCGGGCAAGGGCGCGCCCTGCGTCCAGGAGCTCGGCCAGGGCGGCGATCCCGTGGCGCGCGATCGAGTCCGAGAAGTGCGCGAAGAGGGCGCGCTCGGGGGTGGGCGAGGGGTCCGCCGGCGACGACGTCGCGCTCGCCCTCGGCGACGGCCTGAGCGCGGCTCACGAAGCCGGTCGGAACGAAGACGACTTCCACGCCGAGGTCCTCTTCACGGCCGTTCTCCTAGCCGATCCGCCGGAAGTGCATGCTCGGGCCGCCGCGCCATCGCAGGCGTATTGTCCGCGCGTCGAAGCTGGTGCGATCGACGTCGAGCCGGCTGCCGTCGTCGAGGATGATGGTGTCGTCGGCCCGCCACTGGCCGCGGATCCCCTGGTTCCCCCAGCCGGCGGCCACCCAGCGGACCGCGCCCCCGGGGTAGATCGTGAGGAGCACCGGGCGACCCTGCCAGCGGTCGCGGCCTTGCCATCGCCCGACGGCCCAGCCGGGCGGGCTCCAGGGGCCGCCGCCCCAGCCGCCGCCCCAGCCGCCGGATCCTCCGGCGCGGGGATTGAGGGCGAACACGGCCTCGCAGCCGTGGCTCACCCAGACGCCGTTACGCTGGAATCCCCACGAGCGGCCGTAGTCGCAGGCGCTCCTCGAGATCCTGCGGACGATCTCGACCTGCCGGATCGTGATCCCTCCCACCCGGCAGAAGTTGTACTCGAAGTTCCGGCTGCCACAGCGGATCTGCTGCGGCGCCTGGGCTGCGGCCAGGGCCGGCCAGACCGCGGTGAACACGCCGAAGAGGAGCGCCCGTCCCGCCGCTCTTTGGTCCATGCCGCCCTCCGCGAGAAGCGACCGGAGCCTACCACGGGGGGTTGCTGCCGTGACCTGCCTGGCCGACGTGGAGGACGAAGGCGGTCACCGCCAGCATGGAGGCGATGATCACGTCGACCTGGCGCGCGAGGCGTCTCACCAGGACCGGGTCGCGGCCCGCGTTCGCGATCAGCACCGGCGCGGAGCCTCCGGTCTTGGCGGGCCACCCAGCCGTCGCGTGCCTCAGCGGTCCGGACGTGCCGGGGCCGCGTGCCAGGCCTCCCTCGGCACCACCTTCGGGGCCTGAGGGTCCGCCTCGTAGTGCGGCGACATGATCTGGACGCCGTGCTCGTTGAAGGCGTCCTGGATGTGGGCGTGCAGGTCGCTCAAGAGGGCCACCCGCTCGTGCGGCCTCTCGGGCGCCAGGACGAGCGTGTACTCGACGTAGAAGTCCTGGAGCCCGGTCTGGAGGACGCGGGGAGGCGGCTCGGCGCGGACCCCGGCGGTGCGCGACGCCGCCTGGAGGAGCATGGCTTCCACCTGCCGCCACGGGGTGTCGTACCCGATCGTCACCGCGGTCTTGACGAAGACCCCATCCCCCGCGTGGCGGGAGTAGTTGGTGATGGTCGACGACGCGACGACCGCGTTCGGGAGCGTGATCTCCTCGTTGCGCGGGGTGCGGACCTTGGTGGCGAGGAGCCCCGTCTGGACGACGGTCCCCTCGACGTCCCCGACCCGGACGTAGTCGCCGGAGCGCAGCGCGCGCGAGTACGTGATCATGAAGCTGCTCATGGCCTGGTTCACGAGGCCGCTCGAGCCGAGCGAGATGACGAGACCCACGAAGACGCTCACTCCCTTGAAGGCGTCCGTCTGGCTGCCCGGCAGGTACGGGTAGGCGACCACCACGGCGAGCAGCCACAGGAGCGCGACGGTCAGCCGGCGGGTGGGCTGCGCGGTGTCGGGGTGCACGCCCGGCAGGGCGAGGCGGCCCGACTCCGCCGCCCGGAAGACCGCGTTCGCCACCCGCACGACGAGGCGCGTGAGGAGGACGATGAGGGCGACGGTGAAGAGCCCCGGGATGGCCGCCAGGACGCCCTTACCGAGCGACGCGAGCGTCGCCACCACGAAGCCGCGCAGCGCCTCGCCCCACGGACGCGTGTAGGGGAACTGGCGGAGCACGAAGCCGAGCCAGGCGTACGCGAGCGCGATTTCGGCGGCGAAGAGGACGAGCCGCCCCGCCACGTGGAGGGCGGCGACGAGGCTCGTCTCGAAGGACCGCCAGAAGTCCCCCCCCGCACGTCGCTCGAGCGGCCGCACGAGCTGCGCGTCGAGCCACGCCTGCGCCCGGCGGACCCCGCGCTCGCGCATCCGGAGAAGGAGGAACCCCAGGACCAGGGCGGCCACGGTCGCCGCGAGCGCCCGGAGCGAGGCCGTGAGGAGGAGGGCCGGGGAGCGGGCCTCCACGACTTCGGCCATGGCTCGACGGAGGTTGTCCGCGGCCTCGCGGGCGACGGTCTCCAGGGTCGCTCCGGCGAGGGCGTCGACGTCCGTCGGCAGGACCGTGAGCGCCTCGCGCCCGGCGACCGTCACGATCGCGACACCGCCGACGAGCCGTGTCTCGACGGGGCCGGTGAGCCTCTCGTTCGCGAGGCCGTCGAGGCGGTGGGTCGTCGCCGCCGCCCTCTCCTGCGGCGTGCGCCCGAGCGCCGTCCCGCGGAAGACGAGGATCGGCCGGTTCCCGAACTGCAGGGTGAAGGCCTTCTCGGCGGGCGCGACCTCGGTCAGGGCCGGAACGACCACCTCCGGGGGCGCGGCCGGGGGCGCCGCGGCGGGAGCGGGCGGCTCCTGCGCCAGGGCCGTCGAAGCGAGGCACGCGACGGCCAGCGGCCACCGGCGCGTGGCCCTGGGGATCTTCATGGGGTGGTCTCCTGGGTCTCGGGCGGCGAGAGCGCCGCCGAGACTACGACCTGCCGCGCACGCGGTCAAGAGTGGCCCGGCCTGATGGTAACCTCGGCGGCCAGACCCGGGACGGCCTCCCGGCCGATCGAGGAGAGACGAGCCGATGAGCGAGCCGACACCGGACGACGACGACTCCGGCACCCGATCGCTCGGCGTCTTCGCCGCGGGCGGGGCGGTCGGCGGCCTGGCGGGGGCAGGAGCGGCGGTGCTCGTCACCCTTCTCATCAAGGAGCTCCTCGGGGCGCTCGCGACCCAGGACACGTGGGTGTTGATCGTGACGCCCCTCCTGGGCCTGGCGCTCTCGGTGGCGATCCTGCAGGGCTACCATGGAGGCCAGGCGCTGCAGACCCTCGCCCCGGAGGCCGAGAGCGCGGCGCCACGAGGACGGGCGGGCCTCTGGCGCTGGCGTCCGTCGCGGCGCGACGTCATCCGTGCGGACCTCACCGCCGACGTCGTGGCGACCGCCGGCGCCGAGGAGCGCTTCCCGTGGCATCTCGCCCCGCCCCGGGTCGCGGCGATCGTCGCGACGGTGGGCCTGGGCGCCCCCATGGGGACGGAGTCTCCGGCGGCCCACATCGGCGTCGCGGCGGGAGCGTGGCTCGGCGCCCGCGGGGGCCCCCTGCGGCGGCTGGGTCGGCCGGCGGCCCTGGGCGGCGGCGCAGCGGCCGTGACCGCGCTGGTCGGGAACCCGCTCGTGGGAGCGACCTTCGTGCTCGAGCTGGGCCGCCGGCGCCGAGTGCCGCTGAGCCTGCCGCGGCTCACGGCGGCCGTCCTGGGGGCGCTGGTCGGCTGGGGGCTCAACCGCGGGCTCGACCTGAGGTTGATCAGCCTCAACGTGCCGGACATCGCGCCCGGCAGCTTCGGGGAGGCGATGGGTGCGGCGGTGCTCGTCGGCGCGGTCACGGGCACGATCACGTCGCTGACCGGTTCCGCGATCTATCGCGCGCGCGGGTGGCAGGCCCCGCCCCTCTTCAAGCTCGTGGCCGGCGGCCTCGTCGTCCTGGCGGCCGCGCTCCTGGTCGGCGCGATCGCGACGCCGGCGGCGGCCTTCGGCCCGGGTGCGGGCGTCGCCGCCTGGGCCGAGGCGCCCGGGATCGGTGCGCTCGCCCTCCTCGGCGTGGCGCTGCTGCGAGCGATCGCGACGACGGCGGCCGTGGCGGCCGGCGGGTGCGGGGGCATCTTCGTTCCGTTCCTCGCCATCGGCGACGTTGCCGGCCGGGCCGTCGCGCCGGCCATCGGCGTCCCGAGCGACCTCGCGGGAGCGGCCGGAGCGGCGGGCGGCATCGCCGGGGGCTACCGGCTCCCGGTCACGGCCCTCGCGCTGGCCGCCGGCCTGGGCGGTCCGGAGACCGCGACGCTCACATGCCTCGCGACCGTTCTCGTCGCAACCGCCGCCGGAGTCGGGGCCGGCCTCGTCCTCGACTGGCTCGAGGCCCTCTGGGCTGGAAGGCGCCCAACCGCGATGTGAGCGGTGTCGCCCCGCCGGGAGCTCCTCGAACGGGGTGAAGCTGTGAGTCTACCTGGGGCCGCCGTCGGCCCCGGACGAAGCGGCGAGCGCCTTCACCTCCTCGGCAGAGAGCTCCCGCCACTGCCCGGGAGCGAGGTTCCCGAGAGAGAGCCGTCCGACCCGGACGCGCACGAGCTCGAGGACTTCGTGGCCCACGGCCGCGCACATGCGCCGGACCTGCCGGTTGCGGCCCTCGGTGAGGACGATCTCGAGCCACGTCGAAACCCGGCCCTCGGACCTTCCGGCGGCGGGCGCCCCGCGCGCGGCGCCGAGGACGCGGACCCGGGCCGGACGCGTCTCCCCGTCGTCGAGGGGCAGGCCCTCGCGCAGGGCCCGCAGGGCCTGCGCGTCGGGCACGCCGTCGACGCGCGCGTGGTAGGTCTTCGGGACGTGGTGCTCCGGCGAGGTGAGCCTCTCGCCGAGGCGGTGGTCGTTCGTGAGGACGAGCAGGCCGGACGTGTCGCGGTCGAGGCGGCCCACGGGAAACACCCACCGCCCCACGTCGCCGAGGACGTCGTAGACGGTCTTGCGGCCGCCGGGGTCGGTCCGGGTCGTGACGACGCCCGTGGGCTTGTGGAAGGCGAGGACGACGCGGACCGTGTCGTCTCCGACCGGCCGGCCGTCGACGCGGACCCGGTCGCGGGCGGGGTCGATCCAGCGCGACGGCCTTCGCTCGACGGCCCCCCCGACCTCGACGCGTCCGGCGGCGATCCAGCGCGCGGCTTCGCCCCGCGAGCACACGCCGAACTTGGAGAGAGCGCGGGCGAGGGACAGGGCGCCCTTCGGCCTCAGGGCGCGCCCGGCCGATCGCCGAGGGCGAACGTCATCGACCCCTCGCACACGACCTTCCCGTCGACGAGCGCCCGGCCGCGGAGACTCCCCATCTTCGACCGCAGGCGCAGGACCTCGCCCTCGAGGAGGACCTGGTCGCCGGCGACGACCGGCTGGCGGTAGCGAACGCGGTCGATCCCCATGAAGTAGACGAGGCGCGAGCGGTTCTCGGGCTTCGAGAGGATGAGGACCGCCCCCGCCTGGGCCATGGCCTCGGTGAGGATCGAGGCGGGCAGGGTGGGCACGCCGCCGGGCCCGGCGATGAAGTACCGCTCGTTCGACGTGACGTTCTTGAGGGCGAGGACGCGCCGGTCCGGCTCGAGCTCGAGGACGCGGTCCACGAGGAGGAAGGGCGAGCGGTGGGGCAGGATCGCCTTGATGTCCTCGATCTCGAGAGGGAGCTTGAGAGGGGTGTCGCTCATCGGCGGGACGAGTGTACACCGCGCGGCGAGGGGCACGCGGGCGCGCGTGCTAGGATCGCCGGATGCCTCCGCCGCCCGGAGCGAAGACGGGAGCGCCGCTGCCCGGCGAGCTGCTCGCCGATCTGCTCGCCCTCGTCGGGGAGATCGGCGGGGTCCTCGACCCCGAGGAGCTGCTCCCGGCGATCGCCCGCAAGCTGCGCCGGATCGTGGACTACCGCGTCCTCGACATCTTCCTGCCCGACGCGGAGGGCGTGCTCAGCCCGGCCTGGGTCGAGGGCTACGACCAGGAGCTCGCCTCGCGCTTCCGGGTGCGTCCGGGGGAGGGGATCGTGGGCGCCGCGGCGGCGATGCGCGAGAGCGTCTTCGTCCCCGACGTGGCCCGGGATCCCCGCTACATCCCGTTCTTCCCCGGGATCGCGGCGGAGCTCGCGATCCCCCTCGTGAGCAAGGACCGCCTCGTCGGCGTCCTCAACGTGGAGGGGCCGACGGCGGACGCGTTCACCCCGGCCGCGCGGGCGGCCCTGCAGGTCGTGGCGGGGCACCTCGCGGTCGCGATCGAGAACGCGACCCTCTACCGCGAGACGCGCTGGTACGCGGGGCTGCTCGCCACGCTGCACGAGATCGGCAAGGAGACCTCGTCGATCCTCGACCTCGACGCGCTGCTCCAGCGGCTCGCGGAGATCGTCAAGCGGGTCATCGACTACGAGATGTTCGGCATCCTCCTGCTCGACGAGGAGCGGGGGGAGCTCGTGCTGCGCAAGGCGGTCAACTTCGGCGCCGCCGAGGAGCGGACCCGCCTCCCGGTCTCCGAGGGCCTGTGCGGGGCGGCGGTGCGCAGCCGCGAGCCGGTCCTCGTCGGGGACGTGCAGAAGGACCCGCGCTACGTGAGCCTGGTGAAGGAGACGCGCTCCGAGCTCGTCGTCCCCCTGATCGTGAAGGACCGGGTGATCGGGGTCTTCGACCTCGAGTCGCCCGTGCTCGACCGCTTCCACGAGCGCCACGTGAAGGTGCTGACGCCGCTCGCGAGCCAGGTGGCGGTGGCGGTCGAGAACGCGCGGCTGTATGCCGAGATCCGGAGGAACGAGGAGCGCCTCGGCCGGGAGCTGCGGATCGCCCAGGAGATCCAGCGCGCGCTGTTCCCGGAGACCTCGCCGTCGGGGTCGGGCTGGGAGGCCTCCGCCCACTTCCGGCCGGCCCGCGAGCTCGGGGGCGACCTGTACGACTTCTACGACATGGGCGGGGGGCTCCTCGGCGTCGCGACCGGCGACGTGGCGGGCAAGGGGGTCCCCGCCGCCCTCTACGCCGCGTTCGCGTCGGGCACCATCCGCTCCCGGGCGTTCGAGCGGCGGGCCCCGGCCGACCTGCTCCAGCGGGTCAACCGGACCCTGCGGCGCAAGAGCGTCGAGGGGCTCTTCTGCACCCTGGCCTACGCTCTCTTCGACTTCCCCGAGCGGACGCTGCGCCTCGCCAACTCCGGCCTGCCCCACCCGCTGCACTACCGGGCGGCCGACGGGCGGGCGGCGGCGCTCGACGTCTCGGGCCTGCCGCTCGGGACCTTCGACGGGGTCCGCTACGACGAGATCTCGGTCGCCCTCGGCCCGGGGGACGCGGTGGTCTTCTTCAGCGACGGGCTCGCCGAGGCCCGGAACGGACGGGAGGAGTACGGGGAGCAGAGGCTCCTGCGGGGGCTCGAGGCCCACGCTGCCCTGCCCGCCACCGAGCTCGGGGAGCGGCTGCTCGCGGACCTCGAGGCCTTCCTCGGGGACGAGGCGCCGGCCGACGACGTCACCTTGATCGTCGTCAAAGTACTGTAGGGGCTCGGGTTGCCGACAAACTCGGGGCGCGTGATCCGCATCACAGGCCGCGTCGCGGCTCCCGATCTACGCTCGCCGGTCCGAGAGGAACGTTAAGTCACTGTTGATCAAGAGGATGGCGTTCGCCATGGCGCTGGCCGCCCTCCCGGCCCCCGCTCTGGGGCAGGTTCTCTCGTTCTCCATGCGCAGCGACCTCGTGGTCTTCTCGGCCACCGCGGTCGACGCAAAGGGCCGGCCCGTCACCAACTTGCGCCGCGAGGAGTTCCGGGTCTACGAGGACGGCCAACCGCAGCCGATCGCCCACTTCCACAGCGGGCGGGGCCTGCCGGCGCGGATCCTGCTCCTCGTCGATGCGAGCGGGAGCATGGGCGACGAGTGGAAGGTGGCGAGCGCCCGGCGGGCGGCCGAGCAGGTCCTCGCCGTGCTGGCCCCCGAGGACCAGGTGGCCCTCGCCGGCTTCGACTCCCGCTACTGGGGAGTCGTGGCCTTCACCCGCGACCGGGAGGCCGTTCGCCGGGGCCTCGCGTCGATCACGCCGTTCGGATCGACGGCCCTGCACGATGCCCTCGACAAGGCGGCCCGCGACATTGCGAGCCACGGCGAGGGCCGCCGGGCGGTGGTGGTCCTCACCGACGGGGTCGACACGTCGAGCGAGAAGACGCCTCTCCAGGTGATCGAGCGTTCGCGCGCCCTCGACGTGCCGATCTACGCGGTCTCGGTCGTGTCCCCCCTCGACGACCCCTCCTCCCCGTCCTTCCTCGGGAAGCGGGAGGCGGGCGAGGCGGCCGCCGCCTCGGAGACCCTCGCCCGCTACGCCGCCCTCTCCGGGGGCGCCGCGTTCCGGGTCAGCGACACCGCCGGCCTCGTCCGGGCCGCCGATCGCATCGCCACCGAGCTCAAGCACCAGTACCGTCTCGGGTGGGACGCTCCCCCGGGGGCGTCCCGCTTCCGCCGCGTCGAGGTGCGCGCGACCCGCAAGGGGATCACCGTGCGCACGCGAAGCGGCTACGTCCCGCCGTCCTAGCCGTCCCCCGGCGTCCGGGTCGGAAAAACCCTCCCCCGGACGCCACGACCAAGGAGGTCATCGAGTGAGAACCCTGATCCTGCCGCTTCTCGCGGCGAGTGTCGCCCTCGCCGGCTGCGCCAAGAAGTCCTACGTCCAGCGCGAGGTGGGCGAGGTCAACAAGAAGGTGGACGCCGTCTCCGCCGAGGTGGAGAAGACCCAGCAGCGGGTCCAGCAGAACGAGGTCCGCATCGACGCCGTCGACAAGTCGGCCCAGGCCGGCATCAACGAGGCCAAGGGCTCAGCCTCGGCCGCGATGACCAAGGCCCAGGAGGCGGAGAAGGCGGCCAAGGGCAAGCTGATCTACACCGTGACCCTGTCGAACGACAAGGTGACCTTCCCCGTGAACAAGGCCGAGATCAGCGACGAGGCCAAGGCACTGATCGACGCGGCCGTGGGCCCGCTCGTCAAGGAGAATCGGGGCGTGTGGTTCGAGATCGAGGGCCACACCGACAACACCGGCGACGCGACGTACAACTTCAGGCTGGGCGAGGAGCGGGCCATGGCCGTGCGCGACTACCTCGCCAAGGCCCACGGCATCGCCCTCAACCGCCTGAACGTCATCTCCTACGGCGAGGAGAAGCCCGTCGCGGAGAACTCGAGCCGCGAGGGACGAGCCCAGAACCGCCGGGTCGTCATCCGCATCCTCGAGTAGCCCCGCCGGGGTCAGATCTTGAATCGAAGCGTCTCGTCGGGGACGCCCAGATTCAAGATCTGACCCCTTGACGTTTGCGGGAATGCCGGTGGGCCGCCGGCCGTATCATTCCCGGAGGTGAAGGGAGAGGGCTCCCAGGCTGCCGCTGCGGCCCCGGACGAGGCGTTCCTCCTGGCCCGGGCCCGGCGGGGGGACGTCGCCGCTTTCGAGGCCGTCGTCCGCCTCCACCAGAGGCGTGTCTACGGTGTGGCCCTGCGGATCGTGCGTGCCCACGACGTGGCGGACGACGTGGTCCAGGAGGCCTTCCTGCGGGCCTTTCGGCATCTCGACCGCTTCGACGTCGGCCGGCCGTTCGGGCCGTGGGTGTGCCGGATCGCCGCGAACCTCGCCGTGAACCACGTCCGCTCGCCCCGGGCGCGCGAGGAGGCCTTGCCCGAGGGCCACGCGCAGACGCGCGACGAGGGCCCGAGCCCGCTCGAGGGGGTGCTCGACGCGGAGGCGCGCCGGGTCCTCGACGAGGCGGTGGCGGCGCTGCCCGCCGAGCAGCGGGCGGTGTTCGTCCTGCGCACGGTGGAGGAGATGCCGTACGGCGAGATCGCGGAGGCGCTCGGGATCAGCCCGGGTACGGTGATGAGCCGGCTCTTCCGGGCGCGCGAGCGTCTGTCGCGTGCGCTCGCGCCCTATCTCGGGGCCGACGCGCGGCGGCGAAAGGCGGGTGGGCGGTGAGCCACGAGCACGAGCGCCTCTCGGCGTACCTCGACGGCGAGCTGCCGCCTGAGGAGCGGGCCGAGGTCGAGGGCCATCTCGCGACGTGCGCGGCGTGCGCGGCGCGCCTCTCCTCGCTCACGGCGCTGGACAGGGCCTTCGCCTCGCTTCCCGCCGAGGCCCCCGAGGGCTACTTCGAGTCGCTCCCCTCCCGCGTCACGGCTCGACTGTGGGCGGAGCCCCGGCGGTCGTCCCGCCGTCTCCCGACCTGGGCGTGGGCGGCTGCCGCGGTCCTGGTCCTCTCCGTGGTCACGCCGCTCACGCTGCGGCGCTCCGGCGTTCCGCCGACACCCGCGGGAGCGCCCGCGCTCGAGTCGCGCCCCGCCCGCGACGAAAGCGTCCCCGGGCCGACGCCGGCGCCGGCGGCACCCGTGGCGGTCGCCCGCGATGCCGCCGCGAAGGCGCCGGCCGTCGCCGTTCCGGCGACGCCGCCGGTTCGGGAGACCACGGAGGCACTCGCCGCGGAGTCGAAGCTGGAGCCCCCGCCGGTGGAGGCCGGGGTCCAGGAGGTCGTGGCACCCGTGGCCCTCCACGGCGACGCGCACACCCCGGACGTGGCCGGGGAGCAGGCCGCGGTCGCAGGGTCGTTGCGCGCGGCGACGGCGGAGTCGCGGGCACCGTCGGGCCCCGCGGTTTCTGTCTCCGCGCCACAGGCGCAGGCGGTCGAGAACGACGAGGACGCGTTCCAGAGGCTTCACGCGACCCGGCCGCGCTCGGCGGCCGAGTGGCGCGCTCTTCGCGACGCCTGGCGGCAGTTCGCCGCCTCCCGGCCCGCCAGCCCGCGCGCCGACGAGGCGCGGGTGCGCGAGGTCGAATCCCTCTACGAGGCCTGGCGGGCGGGCGGCGAAGCGTCGGACGAGGAGGCCTTCCGGGCGGCCGCACGCGAGTATCTGGCCCGGCCGGACGCGGCCCAGAGAGAGCGGGTGCGGCGGCTGCTCCCTTAGCGCGGGCCCGCGAGGCCGGAGTGCCCGCGCCGCGACCCCCCGCGGGGGCGTGGTAGCATGGCCTCTTTCCCGGAGGCGGCGAGGCGATGCTGGTGGTGATGCGTCAGGGTGCGACGGAGGCCCAGATCGGAGGCGTCGTGCGGGCGATCGAGGCTCGTGGCTTCAAGGCCCACCCCATCCCGGGCGCGCAGCGGACCGCGATCGGGATCACCGGCAACCGGGGGGCGGTCGACCGTCCGGTGTTCGAGAGCCTGCCCGGCGTGCTCGAGGTCATCCCGGTCACCCACTCCTACAAGCTCGTGTCCCGAGAGGTGAAGCCCGAAGACACCGTCGTGCGCGTGGGAGACGTGCCGGTCGGGGGCGAGGAGCTCGTGATCGCCGCCGGACCCTGCGCGGTCGAGTCGCTCGAGCAGATGCTGACGGTGGCCCGGCGCGTGAAGGCGGGAGGGGCGCGCCTCCTGCGGGGCGGTGCCTTCAAGCCGCGCACGAGCCCCTACTCGTTCCAGGGCCTCGGCGAGGAGGGCCTGCGGATCCTGGCCGCGGCGCGCGAGGAGACGGGGCTCCCGGTCGTGACCGAGGCCCTCGACACGGAAGGTGTCGACCTCGTCGAGGAGTGGGCGGACTGCATCCAGGTCGGCGCCCGCAACATGCAGAACTTCTCGCTGCTGCGGCGGTGCGGGAAGGCGCGCAAGCCGGTCCTGCTCAAGCGGGGCCTGGCCGCGACGCTCGAGGAGCTCCTGATGTCGGCGGAGTACATCCTCGCCGAGGGGAACTACCAGGTGATCCTCTGCGAGCGCGGGGTGAGGACCTTCTCGGACTTCTCCCGCAACACCCTCGACCTCGCGGTGGTGCCGGCGGTGAAGGCTCTGTCCCACCTGCCGATCCTCGTCGACCCCTCTCACGGCACGGGCCGGCGCGACAAGGTGGCGGCGATGTCCCGCGGCGCGGCGGCGGTGGGGGCGGACGGCCTCATCCTCGAGGTCCACCACGACCCCGACACCGCGCTCTCCGACGGGCCGCAGTCGATCACGCCCGACGCCTTCGACGCGCTGGTGGCCGAGCTGCGCCAGATCGCCCCCGTCCTCGGCCGACGCCTGTAGCTACTCCAGCTTGATGAGCCTGCGCTCGAGGAGCCGGGCGAAGATCAGCATGGCCTCCTCCTCGCCCATCGGGCACAGCTTCAGGATCGACTGGACGTCCCACTGCCCGTTGACCCGGGAGAGCACGAAGCCCTCGTGGGGGTCGAGGTTCTGCTTCGTGAGCGTCGCGAGGTCCACCGCGAGCGAGGGCACCTTGTCCCGCGGGACGTGGTGGACCTGCCGCTCGCGCTGGCGCGCCTCCATCGCCGCGATGAGGCCCTTCTTGGCGTGCTGGTTCAGCCGGTCGAGGGCGAGCACGTCCTCGTAGGCCTTGAGGGCGCCGTCGTAGCGCTTCTCCTGCAGGCGCTGGTAGGCGAGGGAGAGCAGGGCCTGGATCGCCCCCACGGGGTCGGCGGTCTGGGGGTCGGGCCGGACCTGCCCGACCGCGACCAGCCCCCGCCGGTGCAGGTCGAAGAGCAGCGAGGCGGTCTCGAAGTCCGAGCGTCGCAGCTCGAGGCCCATCTCGGCGAGGCTTTTGCCCGCGGCGGCGAGGGCGAGGACCTGCCTCTCGACACCGTCCGTCCCCGGGGGAGGGGGGCCGGCGACCTTGAACGTCGTCTCCATGTTGGGGAAGACGGCCCGGATGCGCTGCCACTCGTCGACGCGGCGGATGCCCTCGAGGATGACCGGGGTCACGAGCGACTCGAAGGTGATGAGGATGTTCTCCGGGAACTCCCCCTCGCGGAACTCGAACTGCCCCGAGGGCCACAGGAAGAGGTCGTAGACCGTCTCCTCGGCCTTCGCCTTGAGGGCGCGCTTCAAGTCCTCCTCGGAGAGGGCGCCGTCGGCGACGAGGATCGACCCGAGCAGCCGTCCCCGTTCCTCCTGGGCGAGCAGCGCCCGGAAGAGCTGCTCCTCGCTGACGAGGCGCAGCCGGATGAGGAACTGGCCGAGCGACTCGCGGGGGTCGTTCGACCACGAGGAGAAGATGTTCCCCTCCCGCAGGACGATGCGCTTCTGGACCGAGCGGCGCTCGACGTGGAGGGTGCCCGTCTTTCGCCCGGTGGCGATCCACTGGAGCACGTCGGGGAGGGCCATCGTCCGCAGGTCGCCGCGGAGGCTCATGGGTCGGCGAGGGGGCGAGCGTTCAGCGCTCGTCCCAGGAGAGGTCCCAGAAGAGGAAGTCGCGCCAGCTGTCCGGCGTGCGGTGGACGCCGAGGCTGAGGGTCAGGTGGGGCAGCGACGGGGGGCGGCGGGGACGGCGGACGAGGAGGAGCCCCGCCTCCTCGGGAAGACGGTCTCCCTTTCGCCGGTTGCAGGGGATGCAGCAGGTGACGATGTTCTCCCACTCCTTGCGGCCGCCACGGGCGACGGGGATCACGTGGTCGAAGGTGAGCTGGGAAGGAGCGAGCTTCTCGCCGCAGTACTGGCAGGTGTGGCCGTCCCGGGCATAGACGTTGGCCCGGGAGAACGGCACCTCGGCGAAGGAGCGTTTCATACGGACGTGACGGAGCAGGCGAAGCACCGACGGGAGCCTCACCCGGACCGTGACGCCCCGGACCTCCCGGTCGTACACGGCGATGACCTCGACCTTGCCCTGGAAGAGGAGCGTGATCGCTTTCTGCCACGGCACGACCCGCAGGGGCTCGTAAGTGGCGTTGAGGACGAGCGTTTGGTCCATCGCAGCGATCGGACCTCGATTGTCTCGCCCCCCTGAGAAGGCTGTCAAGGATGCCCCCCGCCGTCCCCCCCTCGGGGGGTCGGCGGCGGAGGCTACCGCTGGACGCGGGCGGCGCCCCCCTTCATGACCCGCTCGACCTCGGCGAGGCTGGCCATCGTGGTGTCGCCGGGGGTGGTCATGGCGAGGGCCCCGTGGGCGGCCCCGCAGTCGACCGCCCACTGGGGGTCCTTCCCGGTCAGGAAGCCGTAGAGGAGGCCCGAGGCGAAGGAGTCCCCCCCCCCGACCCGGTCCCAGACCTCGAGGCCGTCGTAGGCGCGCGAGCGGAGGAGCCTGCCCTCGGTGTAGAGGACGGCCGCCCAGTCGTTGACCGAGGCCGAGCGGACCGCGCGCAGGGTCGTGGCGACGGCGGCGAAGTTCGGGAAGGCGGCGGTGGCGGTCTCGATCATCCGGCGGAAGTTGGCCGGGTCGAGGGCGGAGAGGTTCTCGTCGAGCCCCTCGACCTCGAAGCCGAGGGCGGCCGTGAAATCCTCTTCGTTGCCGATCATCACGTCGACGTAGCGGGCGAGGTCGCGATTGACCTCCTGCGCGCGCTTCTTGCCGCCGATCGACTTCCACAGCGACGCGCGGTAGTTGAGGTCGTAGGAGACGACGGTACCGTGCTTCTTCGCCGCGATCATCGCTTCCTTCGCCACGAGCGGCGTCGTTTCGGAAAGGGCGGCGAAGATGCCCCCCGTGTGGAGCCAGCGAACGCCCTCGGCGAAGATGCGGTCCCAGTCGATCTCCCCCGGCTTCATCTGGGAGACGGCGGTGTGGCCGCGGTCGGAGCACCCGACCGCGGCGCGGACCCCGAAGCCGCGCTCGGTGAAGTTGAGACCGTTGCGGGCGGCGCGTCCGACCCCGTCGTCCGGCACCCAGCGCACGTGGGTCTGGTCGACCCCGCCCTGGTAGAGAAGGTCCTGGAGGAGGCGACCCACGGGGTTGTCGACGAAGGCGGTGACGACCCCGGTGCGCAGGCCGAAGCAGCGCTTGAGCCCGCGGGCGACGTTGTACTCGCCGCCGCCCTCCCAGACCCGGAAGGCGCGGGCGGTGTGGATGCGGGTGTCCCCGGGGTCGAGGCGCAGCATGACCTCGCCGAGGCTCAGCAGGTCGAAGCGGCACGCGTCGGCGGGCTTGATGGTGAGGCTCATGGTCCGGGGACGGTAGCGCTCCCCCGCCGGGGGTGTCAATGAGACAGCGAGACCACCAGCATGGCGTCGCCGTACGAGTAGAAGCGGTAGCGCCGCCGCACGGCTTCCGCGTAGGCGGCGAGGACGCGCTCGCGGCCGGCGAAGGCGCTCACGAGGAGCAGGAGTGACGAGCGGGGCAGGTGAAAGTTCGTGACGAGGCCGCTCACGGTCCGGAAGCGGAACCCCGGCACGATCACGAGGCCCGTCTCGCCCTCGCCGGGCGCGACGTGGCCCGTGGCATCGGCCGCCGACTCGAGGGCGCGGGTGACCGTGGTGCCGACGGCGACGACGCGGCGGCCCTCGCGCCGAGCCCGCTGCAGCGCGGCCGCGGTCTCCTCCGGGATAGAGTAGCGCTCGGGATCGACCCGGTGGTCCCGCACGTCCCCGACCTCCACCGGACGGAACGTGCCCGGGCCGACGTGGAGGACGATCTCCGCACGCTCGACGCCGCGGCGCTCGAGGCGCTCGAGCAGGGCCGGGGTGAAGTGCAGGCCGGCGGTGGGGGCGGCGACCGATCCCACCTCGCGGGCGTAGACGGTCTGGTAGCGCTCGCGGTCCCCCGGGCGATCCGGGCGGCGGATGTAGGGGGGCAAGGGGACGTGGCCGTGGCGCTCGAGGGCGGCCTCCTCGTCGAGCCCGTCGAGCTGGAGCCGGACGCGGCGCAGGGGCGGGGTGGGGAGCGGCTCGTGGGGAGGCTGCGGCTCGAGGCGAAGCGTGAAGCCCGGGGCGACGTCGATGAGGTCTCCCGGCCGCAGGCGGCGGCCGGGGCGGACCATCGCGTCCCAGAGAGACGCGCGCCGGCGCCGTACGAGGAGGACCTCCGCGGCACCGCCCCCCGCGCGCCGGCCGAGGAGCCGGGCCGGGAAGACGCGCGTGCGGTTGGTGACGAGGAGGTCGCCGGGGCGGAGGAGCTCGGGCAGTTCGGTGAAGGCCCGGTGGAAGAAAGCGCCGCTCGCGCGGTCGAGCACGAGCAGCCGGGACGCGTCCCGGTCCGGCAGGGGCTCCTGGGCCACGAGGTCCGGGGGAAGGTCGTAATCGTAGGCAGCGATCGGGAAGTCGGCGGAGGACTCGTCGCACGTCACGGCCGGAGCTCCCGGGGATGACGCGGCGGGGCCACGGGTCCGGTCAGAACAGCTTCTTCTGGACGCTCGCCGGGGCGGAGTCGGGCACCGCGAGGCCGAGGTGCTCGTACGCGCGGCGCGTGGCGGTTCGCCCTCGGGGGGTGCGGTCGAGGAAGCCGTGCTGGAGCAGGTACGGCTCGTAGATGTCCTCGATCGCGTCGGGCTCCTCGCTGATCGCCGCGGCGAGCGCGTTCACCCCGACCGGGCCGCCCCCGAACTTCTGGATGATCGTGAGCAGCAGCCGGCGGTCGACCTCGTCGAAGCCGTGGGCGTCCACCTCGAGCAGGGCGAGGGCGTCCCGGGCCACGGGGGCGGTGATCGCCCCCCCCGCGCGCACCTGGGCGTAGTCGCGGACACGTCGCAGGAGGCGGTTCGCGACGCGGGGCGTCCCGCGGGAGCGGCCGGCGATCTCGGCCGCGCCCGCCTCGTCGATCGGAACCCCGAGCAGGCGTGCGGAGCGGGTGAGGATGCGGTGGAGGTCCTGGTCGGTGTAGAAGTCGAGGCGGTGGACGATGCCGAAGCGGCCGCGCAGGGGAGCCGTGAGGAGCCCGGCCCGGGTGGTGGCGGCCACGAGGGTGAACGGCTTGAGCGGGATCTTCATCGACCGCGCCCCTGGCCCGCTTCCGATCATGAGGTCGAGGCTGTAGTCCTCGAGGGCCGGGTAGAGGATCTCCTCGACCTT
This sequence comes from uncultured Acidobacteriota bacterium, assembly GCA_964561785.1. GTDB lineage: Bacteria > Acidobacteriota > Vicinamibacteria > Fen-336 > Fen-336 > DATBSL01. Next base: position 37,500 of record CAZLRF010000045.1, read on the forward strand.
GGCGTCGAGGCGGTGGATCTCGTCGACGAACAGGATCTCGCGGTGCTCGAGGGCGGTGAGCAGCGCCGCGAGGTCTCCCGCCCGTTCGATGATGGGCCCGGCGGTGGCCTTGATCGGAACCCCGAGCTCGGCGGCCACGACGTGGGCGAGGCTCGTCTTGCCCACCCCGGGGGGACCGAACAGGAGCACGTGGTCGAGGGCCTCGCCGCGGGCGCGGGCCGCCTCGATCGCGACGCGCAGGTTGGCGATCACCTGGGGCTGGCCGACGTACTCGTCGAGCCGCCGCGGGCGCAGGGACACCTCGAACCCGAGGTCGTCGTCGATGGGCCGTCCGGTGACGAGGCGGTCGCTCACGGGAAGCCAGTCTATCGCCCGGAGAGGACCCGGAGGGTCCGGCGGAGGAGGTCCTCGAAGCGGCCGGTCGCGTCGTCCTCGAGGGCGCGGTCGACGCCGCGCTCGGCCTCGGGCCGCGAGTAGCCGAGGTGGACGAGGGCGGAGACGAGGTCCTCCTTCGTGGCGGAAGCGGGGGCGGGGGCGGGTTCCTCGGCCGCGGCCAGGCCCTGCACCTTGTCCTTGAGCTCGAGGACGAGCCGCTCGGCGGTCTTCTTGCCGACGCCGGGGATGCGGGTCAGGCGGGCCACGTCGCTCGAGCGCAGGGCGAGGACGAGGTCGGGGGCCTCGATGCCGGAGAGGATCGAGACGGCGAGCTTGGGGCCGACGCCCGAGACGGCGATCAGCCGCTCGAAGAGGGCCTGCTCGGCCGCGGTCAGGAAGCCGAAGAGGGCGAGGGTGTCCTCGCGAACGTGGGTGTGGGTGAGGAGGGTCACCTCCTCGCCCGGCTCGCCCAGGCGGTAGAAGGTGCTGAGGGGGATCGCGACGCGGTAGCCCACGCCGGCCACGTCGACGACCGCCTCCTGCGGCTCCCTCCGCAGGAGCCGGCCGCGGATCTGGGCGATCACGGGCGGACCCCGGCCGCGTCCGCGAGGCAGGCGAGGCAGAGGGCGACGGCGAGGGCGTCGGTCGCGTCGCCGGGAGGGGCGTCGGCGGGCAGCTCCAGCATCCGCGACACCATGAAGGCGACCTGGGACTTCTCGGCGCGGCCGAAGCCGGTCACCTGCTGCTTCACGGTCGCCGGGGGGTACTCGTGGACGGGGAGGCCGGCCTCGGCGCCGGCGAGGAGGACGACCCCCCGCACGTGCCCCAGGACGAGCGCGGTGCGGGTGTTGGCCGCGTGGAAGACGTCCTCCACGGCGAGCGCGTCGGGGCGGAGGCGCCGGATGAGCGCGGCGACGCCCGCGTGGATGTGGCGGAGCTTCTCGGGGAGCGACACCCCGGCCCCGGGGGCGAGGGCGCCCCGCTCGATCAGGCGGTGGCGGCGACCGTCGGTCTCGACGGCCCCGTAGCCGGTGCGCAGCGACCCGGGGTCGACGCCGAGGACGATCATGCTAGCTCGCGGCCGCGGCCTCCATCTCCGCCTCGGAGATGTCGGAGTTGTCCCACACGCTCTGCACGTCGTCGTGGTCGTCGAGGGCCTCGACGAGCTTGAGGAGCTGCTGGGCCTTCGCGCCCTCGAGGGCGATGTGGTTGTCGGCCAGCTTCTTGATCTCGGCTTCGTCGGGCTCGATGCCGGCCTTCTTGATCGCGTCCCGCACGGCCTCGAAGGCCTGCTGCGTCGTGTAGACGGTGAAGCCGGCCGGCTCGGCGACGATGTCGTCCGCGCCGGCGTCGAGCGCGATCTCCATGAGCTTGTCCTCGGTGGTCTTCCCGGCGGCGATCGAGACGACGCCCCTCGGCTTGAACATGTAGGCGACGCTGCCCGCGCCGCCGAGGTTTCCGCCGTGCTTGGTGAAGAGGTGGCGGATCTCGGACACGGTGCGGTTGCGGTTGTCGGTCGACCCCTCGACGAGGATGGCGACGCCCCCCGGGCCGTAGCCCTCGAGGACGAGCTCCTCGTAGGTCTGGCCCTCGAGCTCGCCCGTGCCCTTCTTGATGGCGCGGGTGATGTTGTCCGCGGGCATGTTGGACGCCTTGGCCTTGTCGACCGCCGTGCGCAGGCGCGGGTTCGCGTCCGGGTCGCCGCCCCCGATGCGGGCGGCGATCGTCATCTCACGGATGAGCTTGGTGAAGAGCTTGCCGCGCTTGGCGTCGAGCGCGCCCTTCTTGTGCTTGATGGTGTGCCATTTGGAGTGTCCGGACATGGTCCTTCTCCCGCGAGTGGGTCGGGGAAGTGTAGCACCGGCCCCCGACCGGTCGAGCCCAACAAAAAAGCCCCGGTCCTCGCGGACCGGGGCTCTCACCGAAGTATGAAGAAAAGTCCCGGCAACGTCCTACTCTCCCACCAGGTCGCCCTGACAGTACCATCGGCGCTGGAGGGCTTAACGGCCGTGTTCGGAATGGGAACGGGTGTGGCCCCTCCGCCATGGTCACCGGGATGAACTATCAAGCCGAGGACAACCGGAAGATCCCTACCTTCATTCAGGGGGTGCTGCGTCGCACCCCCT
>CAZLRF010000046.1:0-33356 GCA_964561785.1 uncultured Acidobacteriota bacterium
CTACGCCGAGAAGGTGCGCAAGGCGAAGTACGACCTCGACGAGAACGAGGTCAAGCCGTACCTGCAGATCGAGAAGCTGCGCGAGGGCATGTTCTACGTCGCGGCGGAGGTCTTCGGCCTGCGCTTCTCTCCCGTCGCGGGCCTGCCCGTGTACCACCCCGACGTCGCCGTCTGGGAGGTGAAGGACGCCTCCGGGCGCCACGTCGGCCTGTGGTACTTCGACCCGTGGGCGCGGCCGGGGAAGCGCTCGGGGGCGTGGATGAACGCCTACCGCGACCAGGAGCGCTTCGACGGCGAGGTGACGACGATCGTCTCGAACAACTCGAACTTCGTGAAGGGCGCGCCGGGCGAGAGCGTGCTCGTGAGCTGGGACGACGCGACGACGATGTTCCACGAGTTCGGCCACGCCCTGCACGGCCTGCTGTCGAACGTCACCTACCCCTCGCTCTCCGGGACGTCGGTGCCGCGCGACTACGTGGAGTTCCCCTCGCAGATCCTCGAGCGGTGGCTCGCGACCCCGCGGGTCCTGGAGCGCTTCGCCCTCCACCACCGCACCGGCCAGCCGATGCCGCGCTCGCTGGCGGAGAAGATCGAGCGGGCCTCGACCTTCCGCCAGGGCTTCGACACCGTCGAGTACCTCGCGAGCGCGCTCGTCGACATGAAGCTGCACCTCGCGGGGGCCCGGCCCATCGACCCCCGCGCCTTCGAGCGGGACACGCTCGCCGCGCTCGGGATGCCCCCCGAGATCGTCATGCGCCACCGCACCCCGCACTTCACCCACGTCTTCTCGGGCGAGGGGTACGCCGCGGGCTACTACAGCTACCTGTGGTCGGACGTCATCGCCGCCGACGCGTGGGAGGCGTTCACCGAGGCCCCCGGTGGGCCGTGGGACGCGGCGGTCGCGAGGCGGCTGCTCGAGCACGTCTTCTCGGTCGGGAACACGGTCGACCCCGCGGACGGCTACCGCACGTTCCGCGGCCGCGACGCGAAGATCGACGCCCTCATGCGCAAGCGCGGCTTCCCCGTCCCCGCGGCGGGGCGGACCGACTGAGGCGGGCGCGGTGACGCCCCCCGCCCGGACGACCCGTCGCTCCTTCCTCGCCCGCTCCTCGGCGGCGGCCGCCGCCCTCGCCGCGCCCGCGATCGTGCCGGCCCGCGTCTTCGGCGCCCTCGCCCCGAGCAACCGCGTGAGCGTCGGCCTCATCGGCATGGGCCGCCAGATGCGCAGGCCCAACCTGCCCCAGCTCCTCGCCCTGCCCGAGGTCCAGGTGGTCGCCGTCTGCGACGTCGACTCCTGGCGGCTCGAGGAGGGCCGCCGGGCGGTCGAGGCCCACTACGCCGCGCAGGCGGGCCGCGGCGGCTTCGCGGGCGTCGGCGCCCACCGCGACTTCCGCGAGGTCCTCGCCCGCCGGGACGTCGACGCGGTGATGATCGCGACCCCCGACCACTGGCACGTCCCGATCGGGATCGAGGCGGCGAAGGCGGGCAAGCACGTCTCGATCGAGAAGCCGCTCTCGATCAGCGTGGCGGAGGGGCGCGCGCTGTGCGACGCGGTGGCCCGCGCGGGCGTCGTCTCCCGGACCGACAGCGAGTTCCGCTCGCTGCGCCCCTTCGCGCGGGCGGTCGAGCTCGTGCGCAACGGCCGGATCGGGAAGCTCCACACGATCCGCACCGGCGTCCCCGTCGACACGCCCGCCGTGCCTCCCCAGCCCGACATGCCGGTCCCGCCCGAGCTCGACTACGCCAAGTGGCTCGGGCCCGCCCCCTTTGCCCCGTACACGGAGAAGCGCGTCCACGCCCGCCACGACGTCGCCTCGCGGCCGAACTGGATGCGGGTCTCGGACTACGCGGACGGGATGATCGCGAACTGGGGCACCCACCTCAACGACATCGCCCAGTGGGCGAACGGCACCGAGACGAGCGGCCCGGTCGAAGTCGAGGCCGAGGGCGAGTTCACGCGGGGCCTGTGGAACACCGTGCTGCGCTTCGAGGCGCGCTACCGCTACGCGAACGGCGTCTCGCTCGTCTGCCGCTCGGACACGCCGTACGTCCGCTTCGAGGGGGAGGAGGGATGGATCCGGGTCGACTACCCCGGCACCCTCGCCGCCGGGCCCGCGTCGGTGCTCGACTCCGTGATCGGCCCCGGCGAGCTGCGCCTCGCGGAGCAGCTCGAGGACAAGGCCGACTTCGTCGGCGCGATCCGGGAAGGCCGTCCCACCCTCGAGCCGGTCGAGGTCGGCCATCGGACCGCGTCGATCTGCCAGATCGGGCTCATCGCGATGCAGGTGGGGGGAACGCTGCGCTGGGACCCGGAGCGCGAGCGCTTCGTGGACGACAACGCGGCGAACGCGCGCCTCGCCCGGCCGCAGCGCGACTGGAGGGAGGCGTACCGGGTCTAGCCCGATGAGCCGCCCCTGGGCCTCGATCCTCCTCGTCGCGAGCGTGCTGCTCGCCGCGGCGCTGCGCCTGCCCTCGCTCGCCGCGCGGCCCATGCACGCCGACGAGGCGGTGCACGCGGACAAGCTCGGCACGCTGCTCGAGGGCGGCGGCTACGCCTACGACCCGTCCGAGTACCACGGCCCGACCCTCTACTACCTGACGCTGCCCCTGGCCCGGGCGCAGGGCGAGAGGCGGTACGTCGAGGTCGACGAGGCGACGCTGCGGGCGGTGCCCGCCCTCCTCGGCGTCGCGCTCGTGGCGGCGCACGCCGGGGCGAAGGCCGCCCTGGGCCCGGGCGCCGCCGCGTTCGCCGCGCTCCTGTGCGCCCTCTCGCCGGCGATGGTCTACTTCAGCCGCTACTACATCCACGAGGTCCCGCTCGTCCTCTTCACGTTCGGGGCGCTGCTCGGGCTCGACGCCTGGCGCCGGGCGCCGGGGTTGCGGCCCGCCCTCGCCACGGGGGCGAGCGTCGGCCTCATGCTCGCCACGAAGGAGACGGCCCCGCTCGCGCTCGCCGCGATGGCCCTCGCGGCGGCGACGGTCGCACTCGCCCCTGGCGACGGGAGGGCGCCGCGGCCGCCGGGCGGCTTCGGCCCTCACGCGGCCGCCGCCGCCCTCGCCGCCCTCGCGGTGGCCGGCGTTCTCTTCTCGTCGTTCCTCTCGAACCCCAAAGGCCTCGCGGACGCCGTCCGCTCGTACGGCTTCTACCTCGACCGCGCGGGCGGGGCCTCCGTGCACGTCCACCCCTGGCACTACTACCTGGGCCTCCTCGCGCTCTTCCCGGCCCGCGGGACGCCTTCGTGGACGGAGGCGCTCGTCCTCGTCCTGGCGCTCGTCGGCGCCGTGGCCGCCTGGCGCCCCCGGGCCGCCGGCGTCGATCCGACCGTCCCGAGGTTCCTCTCCGTCTACTCGCTCGCGCTCCTCGCCCTGTACTCGGCGATCCCCTACAAGACCCCCTGGTGCGCGCTCGGGTTCCTGCACGGGATGATCCTGCTCGCGGGGACGGGCGCCGCGTTCGTGCTCGGGCGCCTGCGTGGCGTCCCCCGGGCCGCGGCCGCGGTCGCGCTGCTTGCCGCGGCGGCCCACCTCGGGTGGCAGGCCCACGCGGGCGCCTTCCGCCACGCGGCCGACCCGCGCAACCCCTGGGTCTACGCCCACACGACACCTGACGTCTTCCCGATCGTCGAGCGGCTGCGCGCGGTGGCGCGGGCCCACCCCGACGGCCGCGCGATGCCGCTCGACGTGGTGAGCCGGGAGAACCTCTGGCCGCTCCCGTTCTACCTGCGCGACATGACCGGCGTGCGTTGGTGGAACGGGGTGTCCGACGAGGCGACGCCGGCGCCGCTCGTGCTCCTCACCCCCGACATGGAGCCGGCGCTCGTGCGGCGCCTGTACGAGGTGCCCCCGCCCGGCGAGCGCGAGCTCCACGTGCCCGTGTTCGACCGGCCCGTGTTCCTGCGCCCCGCGGTGGAGCTGCGCGGCTACGCCGCCCGCTCGCTGTGGGAGGCCCACCGGCAGCTCGAGCCCGAGCCGGCGCCGAACGGGGCGGCCCCCGGGGGGCGGCCCTGAAGCCCGGGCCGGCGGGCAGCGCGACGGTCGCGCTCGGCGAGGAGGGTTCCCTCGACCGGGCGCTCCGCTTCTCCCACGAGGCGATGGCGACCGTGTTCGAGGTCATCTGCGTGCACGAGGACGCCCGGTACGCGGGTCAGGCCGCCCGGGCCGTGTTCGAGCTCGTGGACCGGCTCGAGCAGGCTCTCTCCCGCTTCGTGCCCAACAGCGACGTCTCGCGCGCGTCCGCCCTCGGCCCCGGGGAGGCGACGCGGGTGGGCGCGGCGGCCCTCGAGTGCCTCGGGATCGCGCAGAACCTCTTCTCTCTGACCTCCGGCGCGTTCGACGTCTCCCTCGGGACGGGCCTCGACGGCCTCGAGCTCGACCCCGACGCGTTCACGGTGCGCTCGGCGCGGGGCGGCGTACGGCTCGACCTCGGGGGCATCGGCAAGGGGTACGCGGTGGACCGGGCGGCGGAGCTGCTCGAGGAGTGGGACGTGCGTCGCGCGCTCGTTCACGGGGGCTTCAGCTCCGTGGTGGCCCTGGAGGGCCCCGACGGGGGGCCGGGCTGGCCCCTGACGCTCCGCGACCCCCGCGGGGGTGCCACCCTCGCGCGGGTTGTGGCGCGCCAGCTCGCCCTGAGCGCCTCGGGGACGCGCAAGGGTGACCACGTCCTGGATCCCCGATCGGGCCGGCCGGTCGAAGACCGCGCGGCCTGGGTGGCCGTGCCCCGCTCCGCCGAGGCCGTGGGGCAGGCGGCCACGGTCGCCGACGCCCTCACCACGGCCTTCCTCCTCCTCCCCCGGGCGGCGGTGGAGGGGCTCGTCGGAAGCGTCCCCGGGACGGAGGCCTGGCTCCTGCCCGGCCCCCTCCACCTCGTCTCCCCCCGGTCCTGAATCAGACGGCTCTGGCCCGGCGACCCCAAAAAAGGGCATGATCGGGGTCTTATGGCACGAAACACTCTGACTCTCGCGCTCCCCCTCCTTCTCCTGGCCGGCGCCGTCCCGGCCCCCCTCGAGGCCCAGGCCCCCGCCGGCGAGAAGCTCGTCCCGATCCCCATCCAGCTGCCCAAGCCGATGTTCGAGGGCACCCCCCAGAACATCAACATCCCCAACCTCCAGAAGCCGCTCGGCCGCGCCCGCGACCCCTTCCTCGCCCCCGCGGGGGTGACGAACGTGGCCAAGGGCAAGAAGGTCACCGCGAGCGACATGGAGCCGGTGATCGGCGAGATCGAGCAGATCACGGACGGCGACAAGAAGGGGGCGGAGGGCAGCTTCGTCGAGCTCGGCCCCGGCCTGCAGTGGGTCCAGATCGACCTCGGCGCGCCGCACGAGATCTACGCCATCCTGTTCTGGCACTTCCACAAGACGGCGCGGGTCTACCTCGACGTCGTCGTCCAGATCGCCGACGACGCCGACTTCAAGAAGAACGTCCGCACGATCTTCAACGCCGACCACGACAACACGGCCGGCCTCGGCGCGGGCAAGGACATGAACTACGTCGAGACCTCGGAGGGCAAGCTCGTGGACGCCAAGGGCGCGAGGGCGCGCTTCGTCCGGCTCTACAGCCGCGGCAACAACGCGAACGAGCTCAACCACTACGTCGAGGTCGAGGTGTTCGGCCGACCCGTCAAGTAGGGCCCCCCAGCCAGGAGAGACGTGATGGCCAACGAAGAGGAGAAGGGCAAGGACGCGGCGCCGGCCCCGCCCGGCGGGACCGGGGGGCGCACGCTCGACCGGCGCGACGTGCTGCTCGGGCTGTCGACCGTCCCCGCGCTCGGGTTGTTCGGCTACGCCTGGAACCGGCAGCGCGGGTACGAGCGCGCGCAGAGGGAGGCGGCGGAGGCGGCACGGCCCGCCCCGCGCGAGGGTCTCGCGGAGGTGAACGTGGCCCTCCTCGGGGCGGGGGCCCAGGGGCAGGTCCTGCTCGACGCGATGCTCCGCATCCCCGGCCTGCGCTTCCGCGCGGTGTGCGACGTGTGGACGGAGTACAACCTGCGCCGGGCGGTCAACACGCTGCGCAAGTTCAAGCACGAGGTCACCGGGTACGAGGACTACCGGGAGATGCTCGACAAGGAGAAGCAGCTCGACGCGGTGGTCATCGCGACCCCCGACTTCTGGCACGCCCCCCACACGGTCGACTGCCTGAAGGCGGGCAAGCACGTCTACTGCGAGAAGGAGATGTCGAACACGCTCGAGGGCGCGCGCCGCATGGTCGCGGCCGCGCGCGAGACCGGCAAGCTCCTCCAGATCGGCCACCAGCGCCGCAGCCACCCGCGCTACCTCCACTGCCGCGAGAACCTGCTCGGCCAGGCGAAGGTGCTCGGCCGCATCGTGACCGTCAACGGCCAGTGGAACCGCGCGGCCTCGGCGGACATCGGCTTCCCCGAGCGCTACGCGATTCCCGACGCCCGGCTCAGGCAGTACGGCTTCCGGGACATGAACCAGTTCCGCAACTGGCGCTGGTTCAAGGGCCTGGGGGGCGGGCCGATCGTCGACCTCGGGTCGCACCAGATCGACATCTACAACTGGTTCCTCGGCGCCCCGCCCTCGCACGTGATGGCGAGCGGGGGCCTCGACCACAAGGACCCCGCCACCCACGAGTGGTACGACACCGTGATGGCGGTCTACGAGTACGACACGCCGTCCGGCACGGTGCGCGCCTTCTACCAGACGCAGACCCACAACGGCAGCCAGGGGTACTTCGAGACGTTCATGGGCGACCAGGGCACGCTCGTGATCTCGGAGTCGGAGCAGAACTACCCCGGCTTGCTCTACCGCGACCCGAACGCCCCCGCCTGGGACGAGTGGGTGCAGAAGGGCTGGATCACCGCCCCGAAGATCCAGGAGGTCGCGGCGAAGGAGGAGGGGGCGGTGCTCGACGTGCGCGAGTCGGTCTCCCCCGACCTGCACCGCGTTCCCGTGGTCCTGCGCGACCCCTACCACCAGCCGCACCTCGAGAACTTCTTCGCCGCGGTGAGGGGCGAGGGCAAGCTCAACTGCCCGGCCGAGGTCGGCTACGAGTCGGCGGTGACGGTGCTCAAGGCGAACGAGGCGATCGACGCGAAGCAGCGTCTCTCGTTCCGCCCCGAGGACTTCGAGGTCTAGGGCCATGGACAGGCAACTGACGAACCTCACCCCCTTGCAGACGACCGCCGTGGTGATCCTGCGGGTCCTCGTCGGCTGGCACTTCCTCTACGAGGGGATCGCCAAGCTCTCCGCGCCGTCGTGGTCGGCGGCGGGCTTCCTGCAGCAGGCCCGGGGGCCCTTCGCCGAGCTGTTCCGCGGCCTCGCCGCGAGCCCCCAGGCCCTCGAGATCGTGAACCCTCTCAACATGTGGGGCCTCACCCTGATCGGCCTCGGGCTCATCGTCGGCTGCTTCACGCGCCTCGCCGCCGCCTCCGGGATGCTGATCCTGCTGCTGTACTACTTCACGAACCCGCCGTGGGTCGGCTACTTCTACTCGATCCCGGCGGAGGGCAGCTACCTCGTCGTGAACAAGAACCTCGTGGAGGTGGCGGCGCTGCTCGTCGTCCTCGTGACCGGCTCCGGCCGCGTCGCGGGGCTCGACCGGATCATCCACCGCCTCATCGGGAGAAGGGGATAGACATGACCAACCAGACGAACGGCCTCACCCGCCGCGAGGTCCTCAAGGCGACCACGCTCGCCTCGATCGCGGCCGCGTTCCCGAGCGGCCTGTACGCCGCCGCCGCCTCCGAGCGGATCCGGGTGGGCGTCATCGGCTGCGGGGGCCGGGGCACGGGCGCCGCGGTCGACTGCGCCACCGCCTCCCCCGACGTCGTGATCGCCGCCCTCGGCGACGTGTTCCCCGACCAGCTGGAGTGGTCGCTCGGCCAGCTCAAGGAGAAGCTGGGGGGCCGCGTCACCGCCACCCCGGCGACGTGCTTCTCGGGCATGGACGCCTACAAGAAGGTGGTGGCCGCGGACGTCGACCTCGTGATCCTCGCCGCCCCGCCGTTCTTCCGCCCCGCCCACCTCGAGGCGGCGATCGCCGCGGGGAAGCACGTCTTCACCGAGAAGCCGGTGGCGGTCGACCCGGTCGGGGTGCGCTCGGTCATCGCGACCTCGGAGAAGGCGGCGGCGAAGGGCCTCGCGATCGTGGCCGGCACCCAGCGGCGGCACCAGGCCCACTACGTCGAGATCATGAAGCGCGTCCGCGCGGGCGACATCGGCGAGATCGTGGCCGGCCAGTGCTACTGGAACATGGGGGCGCTGTGGGTGGAGCGGGCGGCCCAGAACTGGGCGAACCGCTTCGCGAAGAGGTGGTCGGACATGGAGTGGCAGGTCCGCAACTGGCTGTTCACCGGCTGGTGCTCGGGCGACCACATCGTCGAGCAGCACGTCCACAACCTCGACGTCATGAACTGGGCCTTCGGGGCGCACCCCGTCAAGTGCGTGGGCATGGGCGGACGCGCGGCGCGCACCGACGCCATGTTCGGGAACATCTACGATCACTTCGCGGTCGAGTACGAGTACCCGAACGGGGCCCGCGTCCTCAGCATGTGCCGCCAGACCGAGGGGGCGGCGGAGAACGTCTCCGAGCGCGTGATCGGAACGACCGGGTACTCCTACACCGACAGCACCGACGGCTACATCCGGGGTCACAAGGCGTACGAGAACGAGACGGCCTCGCCGAACCCGTACGTGCAGGAGCACGCCGACCTCGTCGCCAGCATCAAGGCGGGCAAGCCCCTCAACGAGGGGCGCCAGGTCGCGGAGAGCACGCTCACCGCGATCATGGGCCGCATGAGCGCCTACACCGGCCGCGCCCTGAGCTGGGACTGGGTGATGAACGCGTCGAAGCTCGACCTCACCCCGCCCCACCTGGAGATGAAGGACCTCCCGCCGCTCGAGGTGCCGGTCCCCGGCCGGACGCCGCTCGTCTGAGCTCGCTCGACCCTACCGCAGGGCGCCCAGGACGTCCTCGGGCGTGAAGCAGGAGACGCCCCGGGGGAGACCCCGGGGCTTCCTCTTCGCCCAGATCGCGAGGCGGACCGTCCGGCCCCGGACGAGGTCCTTCCAGACGCCCGAGACGTGGAGCGGCAGCGACGCCTCGGCCGCGACCGCGGCGGCCTGGCCGGCCTCGAGCCGCGAGCGGTTGGGCTCCACGAACCGGAACCAGAAGCGCAGGAAGGGATCGGCCAGGCGGTAGGCGGTGCGCTTGGTGTCCGCGAGCGAGGCGCCGAAGGGGATGTCACGGCGGACGAGCCCCCTGCCTTCCGCGGAGAACCTCCGCGAGGAGCCGGGACTTCCCGCATCGGCGACGGCCGTAGAGAACGGCGAGCCCGCCCTCGGGCCGCCTCAGGAACGACGCGAGGCGGGCCTCCTCTTCGCGGCGGTCGTCAGGGCGTCTCCCTCACCACCCGGAAGCCCACGTGAGGCAGCTGGTACGAGGCCGGCGCTCCCGCGCGCGCGGCGCAGCGCAGGGCGGGAGGGAAGCTGCGGAAGGCGCCGCCCCGCACGACCCGGGTCGTCCCGGCGGCCGGCCCCGCGGGGTCCGTCTCCGCCTCGACGCGCGGGTAGGGCGCGTAGACGTCCTCGGTCCACTCCGCCGCGTTGCCGAGCGTGTCGTGGAGCCCCCAGGCGTTCGGCCGCTTCCCCGCGACGGGCTGCGCCGTCCCGTCGCTGTTGTCGGCGAACCACGCGAGCTCGGCCAGATCCGGGGGGGACGGAGGCCCCTCGCCGCCCGCCCGGCAGGCGTACTCCCACTCCGCCTCGGTCGGCAGGCGGTAGACGGCCCCTTCCTTCTCGGAGAGCCGTCGGCAGAACTCCCGCGCGTCGGCCCACGAGACCGAGGTGACGGGCCGGTCGTCCGCGGACGGCGCCGCCGGGCCCGGGGGCATGAGGGCGAGCCACTGCCGGCGGGTGACCTCCGTCGCGGCGATCCGGAACGCCCGCGTGAGCCTCACCCGGCGGACGGTCTCCTCGTCCTGCCGCAGGGGCGCGCCGGGCGGGCTCCCCATCCGGAAGCTCCCCGCGGGCACGAGGACGAGGCGCTGGCCGAGCGAGTCGACGAGGACGTCGGGCCGGCCCGGCTCCCCCGCCGGCCGGGCGGCGGGCGCGAGCAGGAGGGCGGGGAGCGCGGCGAGGAGGGGCCGGCGCACGGCCCCGCTCAGCCCCGAAGCCCGGAGAGGTCGGGCGAGAGGGGCTCCCCCGCCGCCAACATCTCGTCCCACGTCACCTGGCCGTGCCGCCACGCCGCGGTCCGCCCGAGGATGGTGGTGAGGTTGCTCCGCACGCTCGGGGCGACGGTGGGGTTCGAGGCGTCGCCGGTCGTGACCGCCTCGTGGAAGGCGGCGATGTTGGCGACGGCGCCGTCGGAGTAGAGGTTCGGGATCTTCCCCCCGCGGTACGGCATCCGCCCCCGGATCGAGACCTCTCCGAAGTAGTGGCTGTCGAAGGTCCCGTCGGTCCCGTACATGCGGCAGCAGATGTCGTCCCAGCCGTCGCCGAGCTGCTTCGACATGAAGGTGACCACGACGTCGCCGGGGAACGTGTAGATGACCGAGAAGTGGTCCCAGCAGTCGCCGGCGGTGCGGGCCTTGCGCCCGCCCGTCCCCACCGCGTGGAGCGGGGCCGCGTCGAGGACCCAGGTCGCGACGTCGAGCGCGTGGATGTTCTGCTCGGTGATGACGTCCCCGGAGAGGGCGCGGTCGAGGCCCCAGGCGCGCAGGCGCATCTCGGGGTCGCCCGGCTTCTCGGCCAGCCACTTCGCCTGCTCGCCCCACGTCGGCCCGCAGACGTAGGTCGCCTCCCCGCAGACGATCCGGCCGATGTCGCCGTACTGCGCGCGCTTGACCGCCTCGCGGTAGAAGGGGTCGGTGCGGGTCTGGAAGTCGACGAGGAACACGAGCTTCTTCTCGGTGGCCGCCCGGGCGCTCTGCTCGACCGTGCGGCACCCCGGCACGTCGACCGCGACCGGCTTCGCGAGGAACACGTGCTTGCCCGCGTCGACCGCGGCGCTCGCCTGGACGGGGTGGAACGCGGGCGGGGTCTCGATGACGACGGCGTCGACGCCGCTCGCGAGCAGACGCTCGTACCCGGAGAGGCCGGAGAAGCGCCGCGCGGGCGCGACGGCGAGCTTCGCCCCGAACTCGTCGACGCGATCCGCGAAGTAGTCGGCGGCCGCCGTGATCTCGTAGCCCCCGTGCTTGCGGAACAGGTCGGCGATCCAGGTGCCCCGGCCCCCGCAGCCGATCGCGCCGAGCGTGATCCGGGAGCTCGCCTGGGAGCCGAAGGCCGTGCGCGGCGAGACGAGGAGGGGTCCTCCGACCGCGGCCGCGGCGGCGAGGAACTCGCGGCGGGTCGGGGCGGGAGACGACCGGCGGTCGCGGGTGCTTGGCTGGGTCATGGGGTCGGGCCTCCGTTCGGGGGCGTCGCACGACGCGGCGCCCGGGGGTGAGTCTAGACCCGTCCGCGGTCGTGCGGGCGAGGACGGCCCCGGCGGCGGCGCGCCGAGAAGCCGAGCGACATGGGCCATCGGATCCATGGCTGCGCACTTGCGCGGCGGTCACCCGTCGTATGAAAATTCGCTCAGTCGTAATACGGAGGCCCGGATGGAGCTGGAGCGCATCAGCCTCGCGATCGAGAAGGACCTGCTGCGGCGGTTCGACGCCCTGCTCGAGAGGCGGAGGCTCGGGAACCGCTCGGAGGTCGTCCGCGACCTCATCAGGCGCCGCCTGGTCGAGGAGGAGGCGGGGGGCGACGAGGAGGTCGTGGGCACCCTCACCCTCGTCTACGACCACGGCCAGCGGGAGCTGACCGACCGCCTCGTCGATGCGGGACACCACCATCACGCCCGGGTGCTCTCGACGCTGCACGTGCACCTCGACGACCGGCTCTGCCTCGAGGTGCAGGCCCTGCGGGGGACGCCCGCCGAGCTGCGGCAGCTCGCCGGCCACGTCCTGGGCCTGAAGGGCGTCAAGCACGGCCAGCTCGTCGTGAGCTCGGCACGGCTCTGGCGCACGAAGGGCCGGCACGCTCACGACCACGCCCACGGCCACGGAGCGGCGGGCGCTCGGCGCCGCCGCCGCTCGACGTCCCCGGAAAGAAAGATGCCATGACCCGCCTCGCCCTCGCCCTGGTGCTCGCCCTCGCTCCCGCCGCGCACGCGGAGACGCCCCCGGCCGCACCGAGCGCGGAGCCTTCACCGGCGCCGCCGCGGGTGAAGGAGGAGCTCACCGTCACCGCGACCCCCATCCTCGAGGGCGTTCGCGTGGACGCGCTGGCGGGGACGATCGGCACCGTCGGCCGGACGCAGATCGAGGACCTCAACGCCCAGGACATCGCCTCGGCGCTGCGCCGCGTGCCGGGGATGGCGATCTCGCGCTACAACCCGATCGGCAGCTACGGCGGGGGCGACGGGGGAGCCGTCTTCGTGCGCGGGCAGGGGGCGGGCCGCCCGGGGGCCGAGATCTCGACCATGGTCGACGGCGTCCCCAAGTTCGTCGGGGTGTGGACCCACCCCCTGCTCGACCTGCTGTCGGTGGACCTCGTCCACCAGGTGGACGTCTACAAGGGGGCCCAGCCGGTCCTCCTCGGCAACATGGCCTTCGCGACCGTGGACCTCGTGTCACGGCGGCGGACGACGCCGGGGCTCGGGGCCCGGCTCAGCGCCGCCTACGGGAGCTTCGACACGAGCGCGTTCACGCTCTTCCAGGAGGGCCGGAAGGGCCGGTTCGACTGGCTCGTGTCCGCGAGCCACCGGCAGAGCGACGGGCACCGGGAGAACGCCGACGGGAGGACGCGGGCGCTGTTCTCGCGCGCCGGCCTCGAGCTCGCGCCCGGGTGGGACCTCTCGCTCACCATGGACCTCTCCGACGGGCGCGCGCACGACCCCGGGGTGGCGGGAGCGGCCCCCCTGCCGGTCGTGCCTCTGTTCGAGTCCTCCGACGGCATGGGGATCCTCACCCTGACCCGCCGGCACGGGGGCCAGCAGGGCTTCCTGAAGCTCTACTACGACGACGGGGGGATCGACTGGCGGCAGTGGGACGCGACGCGGCGGGAGGCCTTCTCGACGATCACCGACTGGAGCAACTACGGCGTGAAGGCGCAGGAGCGGTTCGCCGTCCTCGGGCGGGGCGAGTTGACCGTGGGTCTCGACGTGGACGCCTACGGGGGCGAGGCCCGCGAGGAGCGCCCGCTCGGCCCCAGGCCGCTCGGCGACTTCCGCTTCCGCAACACCGCGGGCTACGCCGGCTACCAGCACGCCTTCGGCGGCCGCGTGAAGGTCGTGCCGTCGGCGGGAGTGCGCTACACGGCGAGCCGGGACTTCGGCGGGCAGTGGGGCGGGCAGGCGGGGGTGGCCGTCTCCGGCGGGTTCGGCCAGGCGCACGTGCGCTGGGCCCACGCCTTCAACCTGCCCGGGGTGTGGGCGGCCGTCTTCTACCAGGGCTACGGCCGGGGCGACCAGTGGCGCTCCCTCGGGCCGGAGGTCATGGATCACTGGGAGGTCGGCTACACGAAGGCGTTCGGCGCGCGGGCACGGGTCGAGCTCATCGTGTTCCGCGACGACGTCGACAACGCCCTGCGCTTCGTCGCGCCGCCGCCCCCGCCGCCCTCCTTCGCCAACACCGGGAGCTACCGGGCCTCCGGGCTCGAGGCGGCCGTCACGGTCGAGCCGGTGACGGGCCTCAGCCTGATGGCGGGGCTCACCGCCCTGGACACGACGCCCTCCGAGATCCCGTATGCCCCCGCCACCACGTGGGTCGCGGGGGCGGTCTTCGCGCGGGGGCGCCTGCGCCTGTCGCTCGACGCGCAGCGCGTGGGAGAGACCTGGGTCGGCAACCTTCGCTTCCCGGCGCCGGTCCAGCCGATCGACCCGTTCTTCCTCCTGAACGGCCGGGTCGGCTGGCGGCTCGGCGAGAAGGCCCGCGGCGCCGAGCTGTACGTGGCCGGCGAGAACCTGACCGACTCCGACTACCAGTACCGCCCGGGGTATCCGATGCCCGGCGCCTCCGTGATGGGCGGGGTGGCGTGGGGGTTCTGACGTGCCCGACGGGACCCCTCTCGACCTGCGGGAGATCTCCCGCGCCGCCCTCGTGACGGCGGCCGGGCTCGCCCTGCCCTGGGTCTTCCACGCGCTGCGCCTCGGCCACGTGTTCCTGCCGATGTACCTGCCGCTGCTCGCGGGAGCCTTCGTCCTGCGGCCGCGCACCGCCGCCGCGGCCGCCGTCGCGACGCCGCTCGTCTCGGCCGCGGCCACCGGGATGCCGCCCATGTTCCCGCCGATCGCCGCGTGGATGGCGATCGAGCTGGGGCTCATGGCCGGCCTCGCGTCGCTCCTCGACCGCCGGCGCGCGCTGCCGCGGTGGGCGATCGTCGCGCTCGTGCTCGTCGTCGGCCGCCTCGCGTACGCCCTCCTCGTCTACTCGACCGGCCGGTGGCTGAGCCTGCCGGCCGGCCTCCTCACCGCGGCCTCGCTCGTCTCGGGCTGGCCGGGGATGATCCTCGCCCTCGTCGCGGTCCCCGCCGCGGCGCGCCTCGTCGAGCGGGGGAGGGCCTCGTGAGCGTCTCCGCCTCCGAGAAGCGCCGCTTCTTCGACGAGCTCGCCCCGCGATGGGACGGGATGAGGCCCGCCGAAGCCTGCGCGCCCGGAGTCGAGCGGGGCCTCGCGCTCCTCTCTCCGCTCGAGGACCGTACCGTGGTCGACCTCGGCTGCGGCACCGGCCTGCTCGAGGGGCACCTGCTCCCGCGGATCGGGAAAGGGCGCGTCGTCGCCGTCGACTTCTCGCCCGCGATGCTCGCGCTCGCCCGCGCTCGCCACGGGGAGGACCGCGTCGAGTGGCTGTGCCGCGACGTCCTCGACACGGGCCTCGCGGACGCGAGCGTCGACGCCGTCCTGTGCTTCAACGCGTTCCCCCACTTCCCCGACCCCGCGGCCGTGGCGCGGGAGGCGGAGCGCTGGCTGCGTCCCGGCGGACCCGTGCTCGTGTGGCACGACGTCGGCCGGGAGCGCCTCGCGGCGATCCACGGGGACGGGCCCCCGCCCATTCGCGAGGACCGGCTGCCGGCGGTGGAGATCCTCGCCGCGCTCTTCGCGGAGGCGGGGCTCGTCGTCGAGCGGGCCGAGGAGGACGAGTCCTCCTTCACCCTGCTGGCCCGCCGCGCGGGCGTCGCGTGAGGCTCGACCCGCGCACCGCCCTCGCGGTGGCGCTCCTCGCGGCGACCGCCGGCCTCGCGTCGGCGCGCGGCGCCGCGGTCGCTCTCGGGGCCCTCGCCGTCTTCGCCTCGCTCGCCGGGGCCTCTCCCCGGGCTCTCGCCCGGCGCCTGCTGCCGCTCCTGTCGGGGTTCGCGCTTCTCCTCCTCTTCCTGCCCCTCGCCCCCGGACCCGTTCTCGACACGGCGCTGCGCGGGCTCGCCGTCTCCGCCGCCTTCGTCGTGCTCGGGACGGCGGCGAGCTGGAGCCGCGTCGTGTCCGCGCTGCAGGGCGTGGGCCTGCCCCGGACCGCGATCGCCTTCCTCGTCATCCTGGGCCGCCACGCGGCAGGGGTCGCCGAGGAGGCGCGCCGGGCCCACCACGCCCTCGCCACCCGCGGCGGCTGGGACCGCGCGGCGAACCTCGGCCGCTCGACCGCCGCTCTCGTCGCGCGCGTGCTCGACCGGGCCCTCCACCGCGCGGACCACGTGGCCCGCGCTCTCGAGCTGCGGGGCTTCGAAGGCCGTGTCCCCTGCCTTCCCCGCTGGCGGCCGCGCGCGAGGGAGGCGGCCCACTACGCCCTCGCGCTCCTCCTCGCCGCGACGGCGTTCCTCGAGGGGCCGTGGGGCCGCTGAGCCTGTCGGTCGAGGCGGTGAGCCACCGCCACCGCGGCCGCGACCGGGACACCCCGGCGGGAGTGTCGTTCGGTCTCGCCGCCGGCGAGAAGGCTCTCCTCTCGGGCCCGAACGGGTCCGGCAAGACGACGCTGCTCCTGCGCATCGTCGGCCTCCTCGAGGGGCCCGGCGCGGTGCGGGTGGACGGGGAGGAGATGGCGGGGAGCCGGAAGCGGAGGCTGCGCCGGGGGATCGGCTTTCTCTGGCAGAGCCCGGAGGACGCGCTCCTGCTCCCGACCGTCCTCGAGGACGTGGCGCTCGGCCCCGTCAACGACGGTTTCTCGACCGCCGAGGCCGAGGCCCGCGCCCGCGCCTGGCTCGATCGGCTCGGAATCGCCGCCCTCGCCGAGCGCGCGGTGGGCGAGCTGTCCCTGGGCGAGAAGCAGATGGTCGCGGTGGCGGGGGTCCTCGTCCGCGAGCCGGGGCTCCTTCTCCTCGACGAGCCGTCCTCCGCCCTCGACGACGCCCGCCGCGAGCGCCTCGCCGGCGTCCTCGGCGCGCTCCCCGCGACGGTGCTCCTCGTCTCCCACGAGCCCGCGTGGTGGGAGGCGCGCGGCTTTCTCCGGCGGATCGACCTCGGCTGATCCTCAGCCCTGGCGGGCCCGCCCCCGGGCCGGCTCCGGCCTTGACGCGCCTCCTACAAGAACGTAGGCTCTCCTACAGGACGGAGCCATGGAGAGAGAGGCCCAGATCTCGGCCGTGATCCCGGCGACGACGCGGGACCTGCTCGAGCGCCACGTGCGCGCGACGGGCGTGAAGAAAGGGCGGCTCATCGAGAGCGCTCTGCGCCACCACCTCCTCGCGCTCCAGGAGCTCCCAGCCGACGTCATCGTGCACCCGAAGATCGTCGTGACCCGCGAGTCCGGCGAGCGGGTCCTGGAGCGGACGAGGTCGGCGAGGCCCAACCGGGCCCTCCGGGACCTGATGGCCGGGCGTGGAGATTAGGGCGCTCCGACCGACCGACGATCGCCGCCGGTTCCGGTCCGGCGACCCGGACCTCGATCGCTTCTTCGAGATCTACGCCGGCCAGAACCAGTTCCGCCACCACATCGGCACGACCTACGTCGCCGTCGAGGGCCCGGAGGTCCTCGGCTACGTGACCGTCGCCGCGGGGGGCCTGGAGATCGACGATCTCCCGGCCCCGCTCCGTCGGGAGCTTCCCCGCTACCCGTTGCCGATCCTCCGGCTCGCCCGCCTCGCGGTGGACGCGGCCTTCCAGGGCGGAGGCGTCGGACGGGAGCTTCTCCGCTTCGCCCTGGGGCTGGCCCTCCGGATGCGGACGGACTTCGGCTGCATCGGCGTCGTCGTCGACGCCCGGCCGAACGCGGTCCCGTTCTACCGCCGGTTCGGGTTCGTGGCGCTCCACGTCACCGAGGGGCAGGCCGATTCCCGCCCCGCTCCCGTCGCGATGTTCCTCTCCGCTCGGGAGATCGGGCTCGCCGAGAAGGCCCGGGCACGTCGCGGGAAGAGGGTCGACCCCGGCTGAGGACGGGCCTATCATTCGAGGCAGGCGTCGACTCCCCCCAGGCCTTCTTCCGGAAAGGCGCGGCCATGGACCTCACCACCCTCTTCTCACAGCACGTCGAGCGGCTGCAGACCGAGACGGAGAAGGCGCTCGCCGACACCGGCTTCCGCTCGCTCGTCCTCTCGAGCGGGGCGCCCTTCACGTATTTCGCGGACGACCGCGACGCGCCGTTCGAGCCGGTGCCCCACTTCGCGCACTGGTGCCCTCTCGGAGGGCCCCACCACCTGCTGCACGTCGTGCCCGGCCGCAAGCCCCGTCTCGTGCGGCACGCGCCGGAGGACTACTGGTACGAGCAGGGCGGGCTGGGCGACCCGTTCTGGCTCGGGGCCTTCCACTTCGAGGAGGCGGGCTCGGTCGAGGCCGTCTGGAAGGCGCTCGGCCGCCCGATCGGCGCGGCCTACGTCGGCAGCGAGACCGAGCGCGCCATGGCCGCCGGGCTCGCGCCGAACCCGCCCGCGCTCGTCCCGCGGCTCGACTGGGTGCGCAGCTACAAGGACGACTACGAGCTGCGCTGCGTCGAGGAGGCGACCGCCCTCGGGGCCCGCGGCCACCGCGCCGGGCGCGAGGCCTTCGCCGCCGGCGCGTCCGAGCTCGAGATCCACCAGGCGTACGTGCGCGCGGTGGGCTGCACGGACGCCGAGCTGCCGTACTCGACGATCGTCGCCCTCGACGAGAAGGGAGCGACGCTGCACTACGAGTCGAAGCGGGCCGTCCGGGGCGGGCGCGCGCTGCTCCTCGACGCGGGGGCGCAGGTGCGCCGTTACGCGTGCGACGTCACGCGCACGACCACGAGGCCGGGGTGCGACCCCCGCTTCGCCGAGCTCGTACACGGGGTGGACGCGCTCGAGCAGGAGCTCGCCGCGGCCGCGACGCCGGGGCGACCGTACCTCGACGTGCACGAGGACGCGCACCGCGGGGTCGCGCGGATCCTGTGCGGGCTCGGGATCCTCCGGGTCTCGCCCGAGGAGGCGTTCTCCCGGGGCCTCACCCACCCCTTCTTCCCCCACGGCATCGGCCACCACTTGGGGATCCAGGTCCACGACGTGGCCGGCCGCCAGGCCGACCCCGTGGGCACCCCCGCTCCCCCGCCGAAGGAGCACCCGTACCTGCGCAACACGCGCCCGATCGAGCCGGGGCACCTCTTCACGATCGAGCCGGGGATCTACTTCATCCCCATGCTGCTCCGCCCGTTCCGGACGGGCGAGCACGCCGCCGCCTTCGACTGGGACGCGATCGACGCGCTCACCCCCCTCGGGGGCGTGCGGGTGGAGGACGACGTCTTCGTGACCGCGTCGGGCCCGCGCAACCTGACCCGCGAGCACCTCGCCGACTGAAGGACCTCACGCCCCGGCCGCGGCGCGCAGCTCCGCGACGAGCTCTGTGCTCGTCCACTCGTTCCCTCGGAAGAGCCGCCGCAGGCGGCCGTCGGGGCCGAGAACGGCCGTCCTCAGGTTGTGGGTGAACGACCGGCTCTCCTCCACGTACTCGAGCTCGAGCGCCCCGCCGAGCGTCCGGATGGCCGACTCCTCGCCGGTGGCGAGCGTCCAGCGCGCGAAGGGTGGCGTCGACCTCTGGAAGGGCAGGCCGAAGGCGCGCAGGACGGCGGGCGTGTCGTGCTTCGTGTCGAAGCTGATCGTGAGCAGACCCGCGCGATCGGCGAGCGCCGGGTCGTTCTCGAGCGCGGCGTGCGCCTCGGCGAACCGCTTCATCATCAGCGGGCAGAAGTCCGGGAGGGGGCAGCGCGTGAAGACGAACGTGAGAGCGAGGGCCTTCCCGCGCCGGTCGGCGAGGCGGAACGCCCGACCGTCCTGGTCCACGAGCGCGACGTCGGGCACGGTGTCGCCCGGGTGCGCCTCGTGCGCCTTCGGGACCGGGGCGGCGTCCGGGTCGGGGGTGCCCTTCTTCACGACCGCGAGGTCCTCGAGCCAGTAGCGCGAGTCGGGGACGACGAGGATCGCCCTGACCTCGTCGCCGGGCCCCACCCCCCGAAGCAGCGCCTGGTCCTTCTCCAGGAGGACGAACGGCATCGTCATCGCGGGCATGAACCCGGGGATGTCCTCGTGCGCGATCGTGACCTTCCGGTTCGCCGCGTCGACCTCGACGACCGTGCCCTTGAGGGGGTAGCGGGCGGGCCCCGCGGGCGGCTTCTCGCGCGCGCACGCGGCGGCGAGAACGGCGAGAAGGACGAGGGACGGGACGCGACGGCTTCGCATGGCTCACTCCCCGGGGCGCGACCGGCCCCGCTCGGGACACTCTACCGCGCCGGGGCGAGCGGGACCTCGACGCTCACCGCGCCGCGCACGTCTCCGGCCGCGAACCCGGTCGCCCGGTCCTGCGGGTACTGCTTCGCGATGACGGCGAGGACGGCGGGCGGGATCTTCGCCCGGTCGCCGTGGCAGTTCAGGCACATCGCGTTCGCCACGAGGGGCGTCAGGTAGCGCAGCGTCTCGCGGCCGTCCTGCCGGACGACCTCCCAGCGCTCGGCGCCCGGCCGCTCGGCCGCGGCGAGGCGGTCGAACGACAGGAGCCCCGCGCGCTCCCAGGCGTCGGGCTCGTTCGCGGGGTTGCGGGGGCGGAGGCTGACCCGCCGGATCGGGTTGCCGAAGGTCTGCCGGTACCGCGCGGTCTCGGCGGGCGCCCTGGCCGCGCACACGGCCACCGCCCCCTCGAAGCCCCCTCCCGCCAGCTCCTGCATGAGCAGGCTGCGGATCGTCTCGGACAGCTCCCGGGCCGCGACGCGTGCCTCCGCGAGCGCGCTGCCGACGCGCGGCTCGACGGGCTCCTCCGCGCGTAGGGCCGGGGCGAGGGCGGTCCCGCCGAGGGCGAGGAGGAGCGCAGCCGTCGCCGCGCCCCGCGCGAGCGCCCGCGCCATCCAGGCGATCGTGCCGATTCCCGCCAGGAGCAGGACCGCGAAGACGGCGAACGCCCCCCACTGGGGAGCAATCCACGCGGGGTGCTCGAAGCCGGCGTTGCGCAGGGCGATCTGCCGGACCTGGTCGCGCAGCAGGACCATCACCACGAGGGTCGCCCCGAGGATCCCAACCTGTGCCCAGGTCGCGCGCACCAGGTCCTTCGTCCCGAGGGAGAGCAGGCCGAGGCCCGCGGCGGCGACCCCGAGGAGGATCCCGACGGCGAGAAGCGACATCGCCCACGCGTCGCCGCCCACGAGGCGGATGAGCACGTCGCGGGGCTGGGCGAGGAGGAACAGCAGGCCCACGAAGACGTTCGCCGCGGTGGCGGCGGCGAACACGGCGCTGCCCCGGCGCCCGGCCCACGCCGCGAAGGCGGCGTGGCGGCCGCGCCGCACCGCGCCGAGCAGCGCCAGGCCGAGGGCCGCGACCGCCACCGCGCCGAGCACGACGTGCAGGTAGCGGGGCAGGAGCGTGGGGTCCGAGGAGTTGAGGGTGAGCCCGCGGCCCGAGGCCCGCCAGGCCTCGGCGAAGGTGTCCGGCCGCAGGGCCCGGGTCACGTTCGAGACATAGAGGAACGCAACGGCCGCGAACAGGAGCGCGACGAGCGCCGCGACCCACCGCGCGCGGGGGCCCATCCCCTCGCCCCGGAACGCGAGGAGGTAGGCGCCGGAGTAGGCGAGGATCACGAGGGGGACGACGGCGAACCAGAGCCAGGCCATGAGGATCGAGCTCGTGAAGAAGAGCCGGCCGTAGAGCACCTGGACGAAGAGGAGGGGGGCGACGCCGAGGGTCACCGTCGCCGCCACCGCGACCGGCAGCGCCTTCGCGAAGAGGGCCGTGAACGCCGCGCGGTGCGCGGCGTCCTCCGCCCGGCGCGAGAAGCGAAAGCCAAGGGCCAGGAGGGACCCGCCGAGCACCACGTTCATCGCGACGAGGTGGAGCAGGAAGGTGAGCTGGAGGAGCGCCCAGAGGAGGAGCGGCGGCGCGGGCTGGGGCAGGGGGTCGGCGAGCGGGATGACGGGGTTCATGGTTCGTCCTCCTTCGGCGTGTCGTCGGCGGGGGCGGCGTCGTCCGGCGCGGTCGCCGCGAGGGAGGCGAGGTGCCGGGCCAGCGCGTGGCGTTCCTCCTCCGTCCCCGCGAACGGGGGCATCTCCTCGCGGACCTGCGGGAGCCGGCCGACGAGGTCGTAGAGCTCGGCCTCCGTCCGCCCGCGCAGCCGGTCCGTGATCGGCCACGGAGAGTCGGCGCCGTGGCACGCGGCGCAGTGAGTCTCGAAAGCCTGAGCACCGCCGCCCGTCGAGGGCGGCGGCTCGAGGCCGGCGCGGGGGTCGCCGCCGAGACGGGCGAGGTGAACGGCGAGGGCGCGCTTCTCGGCGGGGGTGCCGGCGAAGGGCGGCATCCGGCGGCCGAGCCAGGTGGCGACCCGGACGCCCGGGTCGCTCCACGCCGCGGGCCGGGCGTCCGCCCCCACCGGCTTCGCTGCCGCGTCGAGCACGGCGGTGATCGCGGCGACGCTCTTGCCACGGACGAGGCGCGTGACCCCGAGGTGCGCCCTCTCCGTGTGGCACGCGGCGCACTGGGCCGCGAAGAGCGCCCGGCCCGCCGCGGCCTCGAGCTCCGCCTTCTCCTCGACGGGCAGGGCCTCGAACGCGGCCTCGCCGGGCCGGAACCCGGCGGGCGCCCGGTGCCACGGGGAGGTCGCGAGGACCCCGCGCGTCTCGAGCGCGTCGAGGGCGAAGGGGTCGCCGGCCGCCGGGTGCGCCCCCGGGACCCGAACGCCGTTCACGAACATGTAGCGGTCGATGACCCACGGCTTGCGCAGCCCCTCGCGCACCCACTCGCCGGCTCCCATCGAGACGAGGCCGAGGGCCATGAGGAGCCCCGCCTCGAGCCGGCCGTAGCGGCGCGGACGCAGGACGGCGAGGGCGAGCGCCGCCAGGACGAGGAGCGCCGTCCCCGCCACCGCCACGCGGGCCGCCCCGCGCACGATCGGTTGCCCGGCGTTGACGGTACCGAAGATCGCCGCGAGGAGCGCGGCCGGGGAGGCCGCCTTCGCCCCGAGCGTCTCCGCGACCGCCACCCCCGCACCGTCGGCCGCCGAGAGGTACCACAGCAGCGTCAGGGGCACGAGCACCGCCGCGGGGACGATCCAGCGCGTGGCCGCCCACCGGGCGACACGGGCCTTGAGGACGACGTCGCGCACGAAGGCGGCGGCGAAGACCACGTACAGGCCGGCGAGGCCGACCGCGACCGCCGTGCGCAGGGCGACCGTCGGGAGGTAGGTCGGATTGAAGAAGCCGTCGGCGAGGCGCCGCGTCTCCGGCCAGTCGCCGGAGGTCAGCATGAAGGCGAGGATCCCCGCGATCAGGGCGAGGCTCGCCCACGCGGAGGCGAAGTAGACCCAGCCCACGCGCAGGTGCGTCCGTGCGTCCATCCGGTCCCAGCCGTAGAAGTAGGCCATCGCCGCCGCGATCTCGACGGCGAAGAAGACCCACTCGATCGCCCACGCCCAGACGAACGTCGTCACGAGGGCGCTCGTCGCCTGGGGCTGCACGAGCGCGATCGTGAACCAGATCCCGACCCCGGTGAGCGCCCCCCCCACGAGGGTGAGCAGCACGAACCCCCGGCTGAGGTCCCGGACGAAGCCGAGCAGCGCCTCGTCCCGCCCGGCGCGGGCCTTCCTCTCGGCCAGCACGAGGAACAGCCCCCCGCCCACCGCGAAGTGCGAGATGAAGACGTGCACGATCGCGACCGCGGCGATGAGGAGGCCGGGGGCGGGCAGCTCCCACACGGGGTAGTTCATGGCGACCTCGCTTCGGTAGGACGCCAGACTGACCTCGGCTCGGGGGAGCGTCAATGGACCGAACGGCTCAAGCGCCGACCACGGCCCTTGACGGCGGCGAGCGCGGGCGGGAGGATGCGCGTCGCGATGCAGCCGCTGAAGATCGGCATCACCGGGGTGCGGGGCGTGGTCGGGGAGACGCTCACGCCGGAGCTCGTGGTGCGCTTCGCCGAGGCGTTCGGGTCCTACCTCGAGGGCGGGCGGGTGCTCGTGTGCCGCGACCCGAGGCCCTCGGGGCCGATGGTGCAGGCGGCGGCCACGGCGGGCCTGCTCTCCGTGGGCTGCGAGGTGGTGGACCTCGGGGTCTGCCCCACGCCGACCCTGCAGCTCGCGGTCCGGGACCTTCGGGCGCGGGGCGGGGTGTCGATCACCGGCGGGCACAACCCCCCCGAGTGGAACGCGCTCAAGTTCGTCCGGGCGGACGGGCTCTACCTCAACGCGACCGAGGGCGAGGAGCTGCTCGACGTCTTCCACCAAGGGGCCTTCGCGCGTGCGCGGTGGGACCGCCTGGCGACGCGGGTCGAGGAGCACGACGCGGTGCCCCGCCACCTCGAGGCGCTCGCGGCGCGATTCGACCTCGTGGCGGTGCGCGCGCGGCGCTTCCGGGTCGCCGTCGACTGCGGCAACGGCTCGTGCGCCCGGCTCGCGCCCCGATGGCTCGCGTCCCTCGGGTGCGAGGTGCTGCCGATCAACGACGACCCGTCGCTTCCGTTCTCCCGCCTCCCCGAGCCCTCGGTCGCCACCGCCGCCCAGGCCCGGGCGGTCGTGCTCGCCGGACGGGCCGACCTCGGCCTCGTGCTCGACGCCGACGGGGAGCGGATGAGCCTCGTGGACGAGACGGGGCGGCCCCTGTCCGAGGAGACGACCCTCCCCCTCGCCGCGGAGGCCGCCCTCTCGCGGCGCACGGGCCCGGTCGTGACGAACGTGTCCACGAGCGGCCTCGTCGATCGTGTGGCCGCCCGCCACGGGGTGAACGTCGTGCGGACCCCCGTCGGCCAGGCGTACGTCTCCGAGGCGATCCTCGAGCACGGCGCGGCCATCGGGGGCGAGGGCAACGGCGGCGTCGCGGTGCCCGAGGTCCACCCGACGCACGACAGCGCGGCGGCGGCGGGGCTGCTGCTCGAGCACCTCGCCCGCACGGGGCTCCCGCTCTCCGCGCTCGCGTCCTCCCTGCCGGCGCTCGTCGTCCGCAAGCTGGCCCTGCCGGTGCCGCCGCGGCTGCTGTTCTCGGCCCTGCAGGAGTTCCGCGAGGCGATCGGCGAGGTCGCGGGGGCCACGGTCGACCAGACCGACGGGGTGAGGGTCGTGTGGCCGGACGGGTGGGTGCACGTGCGGGCCTCGAACACGCAGTCGCTCGTGCGCGTGATCGCGGAGGCGGGCGACGCGGCGCGGGCGCAGGAGCTGGCGGACTGGGCGCGCGAGCGGATCCGGGTGTGAGGCGAGCATGAGGGCCATCCCCACGCTGAAGATCAGCGTCTCGGGCGTGCGAGGGGTGGTGGGCGACTCGCTCACCCCGGAGATGGTGGCGCGCTTCGCCCAGGCGTTCGGGACCTACGTCGGGGGCGGCCGCGTGGTGATCGGGCGCGACCCGCGCACCTCGGGCGAGATGGTGCGCCAGGCGGTGGTGGCGGGGCTCGTCTCGAGCGGCTGCCGGGTGAGCGACCTCGGGGTGGTCCCGACGCCGACCGTGCAGCTGCTCGTGCGCCAGCTGGGCGCGCAGGGCGGGATCGCGATCACGGCCTCCCACAACCCGCCGGAGTGGAACGCGCTCAAGTTCGTGGGGAGCGAGGGGCTCTTCCTCGGGGCGGCCCGGGGCCGGGAGCTGCTCGACCTGTACCACCAGGGCGACTACACCCGCACGCGCGGCGGCGACCAGCGGGCCCCGGAGCGCGTGGCGGACGCGGTGGAGCGCCACGTGCGCGCGGTCGTCGAGGGCGCGGGGGCTCTCCCCGGCGGCCGGCGCTTGCGGGTCGTGGTCGACCCCGGCGGCGGAGCGGCCTCGCTGGCCGCGCCGCGCCTCGTCGCGGCGCTCGGGGCGGACGTCACCGCGATCCACGACGTCGCGGACGGACGCTTCCCACGCCCCGCGGAGCCGGTGGCGGAGAACCTCACCGCCCTCGGCGAGGCGGTGCGCGCACGGGGGGCCGACGTCGGCTTCGCCCAGGACATGGACGGCGACCGCCTCGCGGTCGTCGACGAGACCGGCCGGCCGATCGGCGAGGAGCTGACGCTCGTGCTCGCGGCGGACGAGGCGCTGCGGCGCGCGCCGGGGCCGGTCGTCGCCAACGTCGCCACCACCGACGCCCTCGACGCGATGGCCGCGCGCCACCGCGCGACCGTCCACCGGACGAAGGTCGGCGAGGCGAACGTCGCCGAGGGGATGCGCCTTGTCGGCGCGTCGATCGGGGGCGAGGGCAACGGCGGCGTCATCTGGCCGCGGGTGAACTTCGCCCGCGACAGCCTGGTCGGGATGGCGCTCGTGCTGCACCGCCTCGCGCGCGACGGGCGCCCCGCCTCGGCCCTCGCCGCGGAGTACGACGGCTTCCGCGTGGTCAAGCTCCAGCGGCACTGCCCGGCCGACCGGGCCCGGGCGATCCTCCCCCGGGCGCGTGTGGCGTGGGCCGGCGGCCGCCTCGACCTGACCGACGGGGTGAAGGTGCGCCTCGACGACGGGTGGTGCCTCCTCCGCGCCTCCAACACCGAGCCGATCGTGCGGGTGATCGCGGAGTCCTCGACCGAGGAGCGGGCGCGCGCGATCGCGGAGCGGGCCCTCGCCGAGGCGCTCGGCGGGGAATGATCCCTAGCGCTGCGCGCGCACGTCGCTCTCCCGCGCCGCGATCACGCCCCTCACCCCGGACACCGCCTCCTCGAACTGCGCGTTCGTGAAGGGCTTCTTCGAGTCGGACTGCACCGCGAGCCGGATCTGCTGGTACGCCGTCTCGAGCTGGGGAGTGAGCCAGCGGGGGTTCACGTACGTCTCGACGGCGCGCACGACCGCCTCGGTGTAGACCTGCCGCTTCGCGGGGTCGGCGACGAGGCGGCGGGTGAGGACGTTCTGGTCGAGGTTGCGGTAGAGCTCCCAGGAGCCGGCGCGGAATGTGCTGTCCTTGTCCCAGGGGATGAACACGAAGCGGTTCTTCGCGCCGTACTCGTAGAGGTAGAAGTTGTTGAGGCCCTGGTCGCCCACGATCCCGTCCGACTCGGCGATCGCGTTCTCGACCGCGACGTGGAGGAGGAAGCGGTCGACGTCGAGGCGGGGGGAGAGGGCGGCGGCGAAGCCCGGGTCGGGGGTCTCGTTGACCGCGCGGACGAAGGCCACGAGACCGTCCGCGACGTCCGGCTTCTCCTCGTTCGTCTCGGGCTGGAACGGCAGCGGGACGTAGTTGGCGCTCGCCGGGCCGAGCCAGTTGAAGTAGTAGGGGAAGACCCACTCGTAGTCGAACAGCGTGCCGCTCTTCTCGCCGAGCCGCGCCGCGAGGAAGGGCTTGCTCACCGGCTCGACGATCGCGTAGAGCCCCCAGTACTCGCCGTTCACGCTGAGCCGGGCGAAGGCGTTGCGGGGCGCGGGCAGTCCCATCGCCTCGAACACGAGGAAGGCGAGCCGCTCGCGGAGCATGCTGGGGTCGGTCGCGAGGTTGTCGAGGACGAGGCTCTTGTAGCCGTAGTACTCCTGGGCGGGGACGTACTTGTCGAACTCGAGCTTGAGCGCGGGCTTGTCCTCGTTGCGAGAGCCCTCGCCGCGCGAGCGCACGCCCGCCTGGAGCACCGCGACCCCGTCGATCGTGAGGTTGGCCGCGTAGTACTGGTTGCTCCAGTAGTTCGCGCGCAGCGACTGCCAGGCGGCGGGGTCCATCTCGAGCCGCGCCTCGTGAAGCACCGCGGGGTCGAAGATGGGGGCGCCGGGCGGGGCCTGGCCCGCGGGAGGCGCGGGCGTCGCCACGGGAGCGGATGGCGAGGAGGGGCTCCCCGAGCCCCCGCCGCAGCCGGCGAGGGCGAGGGCGAGCCCCGTCCCGAGGCACAGCGCGGTCCGGCCGAGCCGGAGGCGGTCGGGTCGGGTCATGGCAGGTGGAGCTGGATCCGGGCGAGCAGCGACACGTAATCCCCTTTCTTGCCGGGCTCGGGCGCCCGCAGCGCGTCGTCGTAGCGCTCGACGACCGCGTCGCCCATGAGGCGCAGGAAGGAGCTGGGCCACCAGCTGAGCCCTCCCCAGGCGGCGCGATACCCGGCGGGGCGGACGTTCTTCGCGCGGTTGCCGGCGGACTCGAAACCCTCGTTCCGGACGTCGTCGAAGCGCAGCTGCTCGTAGCGCGCGCTGAGCTCGATCGCGCCGGGGCCGCCGAACAGGGGTCGGCGCGGGCTGATCGTCCGCTTCTTCGGGTCTCCGGTCAGGAGCCAGGTGGCGCTCACGCTCCAGCCGTCGCCCCGGACGTCGGGCAGGTCCTCGAGCGTGGGGCCCTGGCCGAGGCGCTCCTCCCGGGCCTGCAGGTATTCCCCCCAGACCGAGAACGGCCCGGACTGCACGCGCGCGTCCGCGCCCCAGCGCACGCGACGCCCGTCCACGAAGAGGGGCGGGAAGAAGCGGAAGCCGGTGGCGCTCCTCCCCCCGAGACCCTTGGGGTCGGGGTCGAGCTCCGGGCCCGCGGGCTCGGCCACGACGTCGCCCACCGAGAGCGAGCCGCCGACGTCGAGCCAGCGGGCCGGCTTGAGGACGAGCCGGCCGACCGCAGTCGTCTCCGCCCGGCTGTCGCTCGCCCGACCGTCGCCCTCGAAGACGCCCGCCTGGTACTCCGCCGCGCGGCCGATCTCCCCGTGCAGGACGACGCCCCAGTCGCGCGCGGGCCCGAGGAAGTCCACCGCCGCGGAGCGCTCGACGAAGTCGGTCTTCCCCGCCGACGTGAGGAACTCCGCGCTCACCGGGACCTTCATGTAGCCGCCGCGGACCCGGAGCGCCCGGGCGAGCCGCAGGTCGACCCACGCGTCCTTGAGCTCGTCTCCCTCGTCGAATGCCGGGTCGACCTGGAACTCGAAGGACAGCCGCCGCCACTCGCCCTCGATGCCGAGGCGCAGGCGCCGCCACTCGAACTCGTCCGCCCGCAGGTTGCCCGTGTCGTCGTCGCCCGCCGTCCAGTCCACGAAGGAGCGGAAGTCGGCCTGCGCGTAGCCCTTGAGAGCGAGGCGGAGACCGGCGGACTCGTTCTCGATCGCGAACGGCTTCGCCGTCCAGCCCGGCTGGGGAGACGCCGGTGCCTTCTTCGCCTGGGCCACACACGGCTCGGCCGCCAGGAGGAGGGCCGCGAGAAGGCCCGTCTCCCGCGTCACGGGTTCCCCCTTCCCGCGAGCGCGGCCTCGGCGCCGTCGATCCGGAGGAGCCCCAGGCGCTCGTCCGCGACCCACAGCGTCCCCGAGTCGTCGAGGGCGATCCCCTCCTGGCGGGCCCCCGGGAGGGCCACGCTTCGCTCGACCGCGCCGTCGAGCCCGACCACGAGCAGCCGGTCGGCGCTCTCCGCGACGACCAGGAGGCGTCCGAGCCGCTCGCTCCACGCCACGGCCGTCAGGTCCTCGAACGGCCGGAGCGACCGCGAGTCGACGAGGTCCGTCGCTCCCAGGGTGCGGGCAGGAAGGGTGGGGTCGAAGGCGATCGAGACCAGCCGCGCCGGCCGGCGCTGGTGGACGAGGTGGAAGGTCCCTCCGCCGGGGCGCCCCGCCTCGGGCCGGAACGCGAGGCCTTCGAAGCCCTGGTTGCGGTCGGCGGGCTCTCGCCCGAGGAGCGCCGCGACGTCGAGGGCGAAGCGGGCGGTCTCGGCGCGGGCCACCGGGTCCCACACGACGAGCTCCCCCTTCTTCTCGGCGAGAAGGACGAGCCGTCCGCTCGGGGCGTGCCGCGCGACGTCCTCGAGGTTCCCCCGGACGCGATGGCGCGCCACGACCGCACCGGAGGGCTCGACCTCGACGAGGCTCCCCTGGTCGCCCACGACGAAGAAGCGGCCGGTCGCGGCCACCCACGCGAGGCCCGAGGCCTCGCCGAGGCCGGGCACGGGAACCGTCACCGGCGCGGCGAGGGCGGCGGTCCCGTCCGTGGCGGGGGCGGCGGCCGGCGTCGTGGCGGCCGCCCGGCGGGACGAGGCCGCCGGGAGGGCCTCCGGGTGGTAGAGGAGCATCGAGAGGGCGAGGATCGCGAGCAGGCCGCCGGCGAGCAGGGTCAGCACCCGGAGGCCGCCGTAGAGCCGCCGGAGCGAGCGATACTTGTCGAGGTTGATGCGGGCCATCACGTGGTTCTGGACGGCGAGCTCGGCGTTGAGCTGCCCGAACCGCACCTCGCGCCACGCCCGGCGATAGGCCTCGAGGTCGCGGAGCACCGCGTCCTCGTAGTAGCGCAGGCCCTCCGGGTAGTGGTCCGGTCCGCCCTCGCCGGGGTAGGGCACGTGGGGCCGGAAGCGGCGCGGCCGCAGCGCCTCGATCGCCTCGAGGAAGAAGAACAGCGCGACCCCCGCGTAGACCATCAGGTAGAAGCCGAGGAAGGGGCGCAGCCAGAGGGGCAGGTAGTTGACCACCTCGGAACGCGTGGCGAGCAGGAAGAAGGCCACGTTGAGCGCGCCCATGATCACGAGGGCGAAGCGGGCCTTGCGGTCGGCGAGCTCGACGAGGTCGAGCGCCTCCTCGAGGGTGTCGACGAGGGCGCGGTAGCGCTCCCAGGGGTCGAGGGGGCGGGCGGCCTCGGCCTGGAGCTTCGCCTCCTTGCGGCGCCGCTTCGCGTCCTCCGGCGCCTCCAGGTTCGCGTCTGAGGACGGCGAGGCCTCCTCGACCATTGCGTCAGTATACGGCCTCGCTCGGCCCCGGACGAAGAGCACGCTCAACCCGACCCGCCAGTGCAGGTCGCAGCGCCACAGCGGAGAAGCTCGACCCGCGGCGGGGGACGCCCGCTTCGCGCTAACATCGGCCCCCGAGAAGAGGGACGAATGGCCCGCTACCGACGGATGGACGTCCTCAACGCCATGTACGCGACCGGCGTGGTGCCGGTCTTCTACCACTCCGACCCCGAGGTCGTCGCGAACGTCGCGCGCGCCTGCGCGCGGGGGGGGGCGCGGCTTCTCGAGTTCACGAACCGCGGCGATCTCGCGTGGGAGGTCTTCCGCGAGCTCGAGCGCTTCTGCGCGAAGGAGCTCCCGGAGATGATCACGGGGGTCGGATCGGTGGTGGACCCCGGCACCGCGACCCTCTACATCAACAACGGCGCGAGCTTCGTGGTCGGCCCCGTGCTCAACCCCGACGTCGCGCGGGCCTGCAACCGCCGGAAGGTCCCCTACTCCCCCGGCTGCGGGACCGCCTCCGAGATCTCCGCGGCCGAGGAGCTCGGCTGCGAGATCGTGAAGATCTTTCCCGGCGCCGAGGTGGGCGGTCCCTCGTTCGTCAAGGCGGTGAAGGGCCCGTGCCCGTGGACCTCGATCATGCCGACGGGCGGCGTGGAGCCGACCGAGGCCTCGCTGTCGGCCTGGTTCAAGGCCGGGGTCGCCTGCGTCGGCATCGGCTCGAACCTCATCACGAAGGAGATCCTCGCCGCGAAGGACTGGGACGCCCTCGCGGGGAAGGTCGCGGAGACTCTCGCGATCGTGAAGAAGGTACGCGGGACGTAAGCGCCGACCGGGCGCGGGAGCACCGGGAGGCGAGGCTAGCGCTAGCGGAGGTGCTTCGCGAAGAACTCCAGCGTCCGCTGCCACGCGAGCTTCGCCGCGGCCTCGTCGTAGCGCGGGGTCGTGTCGTTGTTGAAGCCGTGCTGCGTGCCCGGGTACAGGTGCCGCTCGTAGCGCACGCCCGCCGACTTGAGCGCGGCCTCGAAGGCCGGCCAGCCCGCGTTGATGCGCTCGTCCACCTCGGCGGCCTGGATCATCAGCGCCGCCTTGATGGCCGGCACGTCCTCGAGCGGCGCGGCGCTGCCGTAGAACGCGACGCCGGCCCCGAGGTCGGGCAGCCGCGTGGCCAGCCAGTTCACCATGCCCCCGCCGTAGCAGAAGCCCACCGCGCCGTAGCGCCCGGTCGACTCCGGCCGCGCCTTCAGCCAGCCCGCGGCGGCGAGGAAGTCCTCGCGGGTCTTGGCCTGGTCCAGCTTCTGGAAGAGCGCGCGGGCCTCGTCCTCGCTCCCCGGGTAGCCTCCGAGCGGGAAGAGGGCGTCCGGCGCGAGCACGACGAAGCCCTCGAGCGCCAGGCGGCGCGCGACGTCCTCGATGTGGGGGTTGAGGCCGCGGTTCTCGTGGATGACCAGGAGGGCGGGCAGCTTTCCCTCGGACTTGGCCGGCCGCACGAAGTAGCCACGAGCCGTGCCGTAGCCCTTCGGCGAGGGGAACTCGACGAACTCCGCCTCGAGCCGCTCGTCCTTCGGCGAGACGACCTGCGCCTCGGCGAACCTCGGGCTCAGCTGGTCGAGCAGCATCGCGGCCGTGACGCCACCGACCGCGTACTTCGAGGCCCGGTCGAGGAACCCCCGCCGGTCGATGTCCCCGTGGACGTAGGCGTCGAACAGCGCGAGCACTTCCTGGTCGAAGTCGTGGGCCGTCTTTCGCTCCATGGGCGTAGGTCTCCGTGAAAAGGGAATGAGACTGGGTCCCCCAAGGATACCCCGGGTCAGCGCGCGCGCAGGACGCGCCCGGCGGCCAGCTCGCGAGCGAAGTCGTGGAGCGGCAGCACGCGAACCGGTCCGTCCTGAAGCGGCCGCTCGCCGAGGTAGACGCCGAAGCAGTCGGAGAGAACGCCTTCGCGGTGAAGATCCGCGGCGGCACGGCCGAACTCGGGTCGCCAGCGGGTGCTCGCCTTCACCTCGATGCCGACCGCGCGGCGTCCGCGCGACCAGACGAAGTCGACCTCCGTCCCCGACGGCGTGCGGTAGTAGGAGAGACTCCCGCCGAGACCGCCGTATCCCACCTGCGCGCGCAGCTCGTGGAACACCAGCGTCTCCAGCAGCGCGCCACGCTCGACCCCCTCGAGCGGCTCCCTCAGGCGGCCGGCAAGGGCTCGCGCGACGCCGCAGTCGAAGAGGTAGAACTTGGGGTGGCTCGTCTCCTTGACCTTCGCGCGCGGCCGCCACGCGGGGAGCCACGCCCCGATGAGCGTGTCGATCAGCACCTCGAAGTAGCCCTGCACGGTGGGGCGGGCGACGGCGGCGTCCCGCGCCAGGGAGGCGACGTTGGTGACCTGCGCATTCGCGAGAGCGGCCACCTCCAGGAAGCGCACGAACGAGTCCAGGCTGCGCACCAGCGCCTCGGCCCGGATCTCCTGGGTCAGGTAGGTCTCGACGTAGGCCTCGAGCCGATCGACCCGCCCGGCGACGCTGCGTTCGCTGCGCACGAGCGGCAGTCCTCCGAAGCGCAGCCAGTCGTCCGCCGGCGTCGCCTTTCGGACCTCCGCCAAGGTCAGGGGGAGCATGCGCCGCGCGACCACGCGGCCCCCGAGCAGGTTCACGTCCTCCCGCCGCAGGCGGCGCGCGGACGATCCGGTGAGAGCGAAGCGCCAGCGCCGCGGCGCCGTGGCGAGGGCGTCGTGCACCTCGTTCAGGAGCGACGGCAGCTTCTGCACCTCGTCCACCACGATCCAGGAGCCCCGCGGGAGGGCCGCCACCTCCTGGCGAAAGCTGCCCGGGCTGCGCATGAGGCGCAGCAGCTCGCGGTCGAGGAGCAGGTTGTACCAGAGCGCGCCCGGCAGCCGCTGCCGCAGCCAGGTGGTCTTGCCGGTGCCGCGCGGGCCGAGCAGCAGGAACGAGCGCGGCGGCAGGGCGAGCCGGCGGGTGAACATCCCCAGCATTATAACGGCAAAAATGCTGGTGTGGTGTGCAGGGGCACGGGTTTGCGTCGTCGCGACGCGCCCGCCGTCCCTGGTGTAGCGTGGACGAGGACCGTGAGACTGCCGATCCCCGCCCGTCGTCCCGTTCTGGCCGCGGTCGTCGCCCTGGCGGCGCCGGTGGCCGGCTTCCTCGCCGCCCGGCCGGCGATCGAGCGGGCGGCGCGGGCACGCATCGAGCGCGAGGCGAGGGCCCTCGGGCTCTCCGCCACGATCGGCTCGTGCCGGCTGACGCCGCGGCTGTCGCTGGAGCTTCGCGAGATCGTCGTCGAGGCCCCGGGGCGGATGCGCGTGCGGGCGCGCTCCGCGGCGGTCTCGCCCCGCCTCTCGCTCCTCGGCGTCTTCGGCCGGGCGGCACGCGTGGCGACCTCGGGCGTCCTCGCCGATCTGCCCGGAGGCGTCCGGCTCGATCTCGCGCCGGCGGAGTGGGTCGT
>CAZLRF010000046.1:33456-40125 GCA_964561785.1 uncultured Acidobacteriota bacterium
CGCGCGACTCCCGCGCGCGGCGGGTCGAGGTGCGGGCGGACGGGCTCCGGCTGTCGGAGCGGCTGCGCGTCCTCGTCCACGGCTGCCCGGTGGCGAGACTCGGCACCATCGACGGCACCGCGCAGGTCGAGCGGGACGCCGCCGGCGAGGTCCGCGTCACGACGAGCGCGCGTGCGCACCGCATCGCGCTCGCCTCCCTCGACGAGGGCTGCGCGGAGACGGCGCTCGGAACACCGACCGACGCGGAGCTGAAGGCGGAGGTGGTCGTCCGGCCAGCCACCGGCTCGCTCCGGGCCGAGCGCGTCCTCGTCGCGGCCGGGGGGGCCGAGGCCTCCCTGCGCCTCGCGGTGGACGGGGGCTTCGAGCGACCGGTCGTCGACCTGGAGGTCGACGTGCCCCGGGTGGACCTCGCTCGCCTGCTCGCGACGGCCGGCCTCGACCTGCCGGCGGACGACCTCGGCTCGGCCACGCTCGCCGCTCGCCTGCGCGGACCGCTCCTCCAGCCGGCCGACCTGCGGGTCACCCAGGCGATCGACTTCGCTCCCCCGGCGCGCCCCCTGCCCGCGATCGAGCGGCTCCGGGGCCCGTTCGTCCACACGGTGTGGTCGCGTGACGGGCGGGCCTACGAGATCTCCGTGTCCCCCGAGTCGCCCGACTTCGTGCCCCTCGAGGAGGTGCCTCCCCTCTTCCTCCGCGCCCTCCTGATCGCGGAGGACGCCGGGTTCTACGGACACCCCGGCATCGACCTCTCCGAGCTCCCGCTCGCCGTGGCCACGAACCTCCGCCTCGGCGCCGCCGCGCGGGGCGGCTCCACGATTCCGCAGCAGCTCGCCAAGAACCTCTTCCTCTCGCGCCGCAAGACGTTCGGCCGGAAGCTCGAGGAGGCCTCCCTCGCGCTCCTCCTCGACGCCTCGCTCGGCAAGCCGCGCGAGCTCGAGATCTACCTGAACGTGATCGAGTGGGGACCCGGCGTCTACGGCCTGCGCCCCGCCGCGCGGCGCTACTTCGGTCGGGAGCCGGCCGAGCTCACGCCGAAGCAGATGGCGTTCCTCGTCTCGCTCGTGCCGGGGCCGATCAAGTACCAGCGCTCGTTCGAGGGCGGCGTGATGACGCCCTTTCTCGAGGGCCTCGTGGCCACGCTGCTCGCGAAGCTCCGCTCGGTCGAGGCGCTCACCGCGGAGGAGTACGAGGCGGCCCTCGCCGCACCGCTCGACCTGCGAGCCGCCCCGGCCGCGGGGTCAGAGCAGGAAGGCCAGGGCGAAGTTCGAGAGCATGGCCAGCGGGAAGGCCCACCGCCCCCACCGGTTGACGCGCTCGAGCACTGAGGCGTGCGGCGTCTGGGCGAGGGCGGCGGTCGCCACCGCCTTCACGAGCCCCAGGAAGACGAGGATGGCGGACCCGATGAAGAAGCGATCGGCCCGGGTCAGGTAGGAGATGCGGGGAAGGGTGCTCCCGAGGGTGAGCATGTAGGCGATGAGCGTCAGCATGGCCGTCGTCCCCAGGCCGATCTGCTGGGGCAGGGCCGCGGCCGGGATGAAGTAGACCCCGTAGGCCATGAGGACGATCAGGGCGAGGGGGACGCCCAGCTTCCAGGCGTGGTAGCTCCAGTCCCTCTCGAGGCGGAGCTCCACGTCGTAGCGCGCGTAGGAGCCGGCCCGGGCGACGCGCGTCCCCGTGCCGGTCTCCGGCCGGGGCTTCCCCACGCGCCAGCCCTGGATCGACAAGCGCTCGCTCATCCCGGTGGCCCGGCGGAGGGGGTGGAAGACGAGCTCGTCGGAGCGGGAGAGGACGGGCCACAGGGTGATCGTCCAGCGGTGCCGGTCGAGCGGGAAGTCGCGGAAGTCGAGCGGGAAGGAGAGCTTCACCCACAGGCGGCGCACGAACGTGACGACCCCCCTCGCGTCCACCAGGAAGCGGTCCGGGTAGAACGCCTGACGTCCGCGCAGGTTCTCCGGCTCGATCGCGGGCATCCAGAGCCGGCCCAGAAGAATGGGGCAGTCCGCCGAGGCGTCTCGTCGCGACGGGTCGGCCAGCCGCGGGTCGCGCCAACGAAGGACCAGGTAGAGGTCCGTGTCGAGGGTCTGGTCGACGTCGCTCAGGGAGGCGACGTCCTGGAAGAAGACCCCGACGCCGACCACGGTCGGCCCGGAAGCCGCGTCGGGACGGACGAGGGAGTCGCTGCCGGGATCGGGACAGGGCGTGCCCGATCGCAGCGTCAGCTGGCTCTCGAGGTCGGCCAGCAGATCGGTCGGCGGCTCTTCGGCGAATGCCTGTCCGAGCCCGCCCCCGAGCAGCGTGCCGAGCGCCGCCGAGAGGACGAGGAGCGGCGGCGGGTGCCGAGCCATGGTGGCGACAGCGTACACCACCGGCCGCCTGCATCGCTCCACACCCGCGCGCATTCCCGGGATCGCGGCCCGGCGGGACCCGGGCCGGTGTACGCTCCGGGTGTCCGAGTCCTCGTGACCGCGGGAGGATCCACCATGCAGCGCAGCCGCGCCATCGTCGCCCTGGTGTTCCTGATCTTCTTCGTGATCTCGTTCCTCACGAACATCCTCGGGCCGCTGGTGCCCGACATCATCGCGTCGTTCTCGCTCAGCCTGACCCTGGCCGGCTTCCTCCCCTTCTCGTTCTTCGTGGCCTACGGCGTCATGTCCATCCCCGCCGGCACGCTCGTCGAGCGCCGCGGGGAGCGGGCGGTGATGGCGGGGGCGTTCGCCGTGGCCTGCGCGGGGGCCACCCTCTTCGCCCTCGTGCCCACCTACCGGGTGGCGATCGGCTCGCTGTTCGTGATCGGGGCGGGGATGGCCGTGCTCCAGGTGGCGATCAACCCGCTGCTCCGGACGGCCGGCGGCGAGGAGCACTTCGCGTTCAACTCGGTGTTCGCCCAGCTCGTCTTCGGCCTCGCGTCGTTCCTGAGCCCCCGCGTCTACACCCACCTCGTGCAGGGGCTGCGGGAGGACGTCCCCGGCCATCCGGTCATCGCCGTGCTGTCCCGCGTGGTGCCGCGGGAGATGCCGTGGGTGTCGCTGTACTGGGTCTTCGCGGCGGTCACGCTGCTCATGGTCCTCGTCATCGCCGCGACCCGCCTGCCCCGGGTGGAGCTCAAGGAGGAGGAGCGCGCGGGGGCGCTTCAGACGTACCGTGACCTCCTCCGCCGGCCGGTCGTTCTCCTCTACTTCTTCGGGATCTTCGCCTACGTCGGATCCGAGCAGGGGATCGCCAACTGGATCTCCGAGTTCCTGCGCAGCTACCACGGCTACGACCCGACCACGACCGGCGCGACCGCGGTCTCGTGGTTCTGGGGCCTGATGACGGTGGGCTGCCTCCTCGGGATGGGCCTCCTCAAGCTCTACGACAGCCGCCTCGTGCTGCGCGGCTTCGCCGCCGCCGCGATCGCCACCCTCACCGTCGCGCTGTTCGGCCCGGGCACGGCCGCCCTCTGGGCCTTCCCGGCCCTCGGCTTCTGCCTCTCCGTGATGTGGTCGATCGTCTTCTCGCTGGCCCTCAACTCCCTGCCCTCCCACCACGGCGCCTTCTCCGGGATCCTGTGCACCGGCATCGTGGGGGGGGCGGTGGTGCCGCTCGTGGTCGGCGGGCTGGGGGACGCGACCGGCGGCCTGCGCGGAGGGATGGTGGTGCTCTACCTCACCCTCGGCTACGTCCTCTCGGTCGGCCTGTGGGCGCGCCCGCTCGTCACGAACGAGACGACGTGGCGGCGGCGCCGCGAACCCCGGGACCCGGACGAGCGCTGAGGCCCGGGCCCCGGGACCGAAGCACGAGTACTCGAACGCGGTGAGCCCCGCGCTACTTCACCTCGACGATGTCCGGGGCGGTCGATGCGGCGATCTTCATCACCTCGTCGATCTCGGCCTTCGGCACCCGGTGCTTCTCGAGGACCAGGCGCAGGTCGGCCGCCATCGCGTCGAACTGGGCCTGGGTGATCCGCATCCCGGCGTGGACGGCCTTCATGCTCCCGCCCGCGTAGCGGGCGGGCCCGCCGAAGGCCTGGGTCAGGAACGCCACGAGCGACTCCTTGAGCTGCAGCAGCTTGGCGTCGCTCATCCGGTACTGGCCCCCCCGGGTGAAGTCCACCTTGGGGTTGGCGCCGGTCAGCGCCACGAAGTCGTCCACCACGGTCCTGAGCGCGCTCTCTCCGCCCAGGCGATCGTAGAGGCTCTTCGTCGGTTGGGCGAGGGCGGGCGAGGCCACCAGGGCGGCGGCGAGCAGCGCGAGGAGCGTACGGGCCATCGGGTCCTCCTTTGTAATAAGGACTCCTAAATATCATCGCGAAGCCGGACCCGTCAAGCCCGAGGTATCATTCAGGAGTCCGATGCACTTCGACGATCCCGCCCCCCTTCCCCACCGGGTGAGCATGGCGCTCGAGAGGATCGCCTTGGCCGTGCGCAGCCAGTCCTGGCAGCGCGCGCGGGCTCGCGGCCTCACCCCGACCCAGGCCCAGGTCCTCGTGCTCCTGGGCGGGGAGAAGGGGGGGCGCCGGCTGGGCGCGGTCGCGGCGGCGCTCGGCGTCACGCCGGCGACGGCCAGCGACGCCATCCGCTCCCTCGAGGAGAAGCGCCTCGTGCGGCGCGTCCGCTCGGTCGACGACGCCCGGGCCCTGTGCCTGACCCTGACCCCCGCCGGGCGTCGCGAGGCCCGTCGCGCCGCCGACTTCGGCGAGTTCCTCGCCGAGGCGGCGGCGCGGCTCTCGCCGGCCGAGCAGGCCGCGCTCTACCGGGGCGCGCTCGACCTGATCCGCGGCCTGCAGGAGAAGCGGCAGATCCCGGTCTCCCGGATGTGCCTCGACTGCCGCTTCTTCCGCCCGAACGCCCACGACGACCTGGCGCGACCGCACCACTGCGCCTTCGTGGACGCGCCCTTCGGCGACGCCCACCTGCGCATCGACTGCGCCGACCACCGGCCCGCGGCCTGAGGCAGGTCCATCCCCGCTGGCGGCCGAGGTCATCGACCGGCGCCGCGCACGGTTCGTCGTCACCGGCTCGTCGGCGCGGAAGCCCGGTCCTCGGCGGCGGAGAGAGCCGGTTTGCGGGCGCTGACCCACCCCGCCGGGGGTCAGTTCACGACAGGAGGTGGACGAGGGCCTCGAGCAGGCCGTGCATGGGACGCAGCGACAGGGCGCCGACGGCGATCAGGGCGGCAAGGGCCGCGAGGGCAAAGGCCGTGTCGCGAACGCTCCCGGCCGGGCGGTCGGCGAGGGCGGCCGCGGGACGGACGGCCTGCTCGTGCGCGGCGACGAGCGTCCGCACGCGCGCGCAGACAGAGCCGTCGCGATGCACCGCCGCGACCGCCGCGTCGAGCGTCTGGCCCGGGGGGACGAGCGAGGCCACCTTGAGCAGGGCGCGGGCGAGGACGAGCGGGGAGACCCGCGCACAGGCGCGCCGGTCGGCGGCGACCTCGGCCGCGGCCTCGAAGGCGCGGCGCAGCCGCGCGCCGGCGCTGGTGAGGGCGAGGGGGTCCGGCGAGGCCCGCAGCAGCAGCCGCTTGAGGTTGTCGCGGGCCGCGCGGTGGGCGGCCTCGTGGGCGACGACACCGTCGAGCTCGTCCTTCGAGAGCGCCAGGAGGAGCCGCTCGGCCAGGAAGAGGCGCGCCCGGGCGAGGCCGAAGACCGCGGCCACCGGGAACTCGTGGGGAATCCGCATGGCGGGGAGGGGCAGGCCCGCGAGGGGACGGCCCGTGGCGGACCAGCGGCGCACGAGGCGCCACGTCCGCCACTGGTCGAGGAGGGCCGCGCCGACACGCCCGGCGACGAGTGCGGCGCCGGCCGCGGCCAGGGCGACGAGGACCGGCCCCGCCGTCTCGTTCGTCCCCCGGGGCTCGTGAACGAGCCACGCGGGCAGCGCGAGGCCCAGGGCCACGGCGAGGCCGGAGAGCGCGGGCAGGAGGCCGAGGCCGAGAAGCGTCGAAGCGCGCCGCGCCGACAAGCCGCCCGGACGAGCCTCGAACCAGGGGAGAGCCAGGGCGACGAGCAGCGAGAGGGCCGTGGAGACGACGAGGTGGACGGCCAGGAGGAGCGCGGCGCCGAGCGCGGCCAGGGTCATGTCGTCTCCCTCCGGCGCGCGGCCCGCTCCTTCTCCTTCACGAGTCGAGTCAGCTCCGGGAGGAGAGCGCGGTCGTGCTCGTCCACCGCGTCCACCAGCGACGCGAGAATGGGCCGCGCCGGCCCCCGGCCGAGAAGCCGGGCGAGCCCACGCCGGAGGGCCCCCGCGGCGAGGGTTTCGCGGGTCGCCCGGGCCGCGTAGCGGAAGGCCCTTCCCTCCCGCTGACGCTCCAGGAGGCCCTTCTTGTACAGCCGGTCGAGGGTCGTCATCACGGTGGTGTAGGCGAGCCCGTCGCCGAGGGATCGCCGCACCTCGCGCACGGAGAGCTCGCGCGGGGACTGCCACAGGACCTCCAGCACGCGCTCCTCGAGGGGACCCAGGTCCATCCCGGCGAGTATGGCCCGCCCCCGGGCGGGCGGACAACCCGACCGGCTCCTCCTAAGAAACTCCATCCAGGACCTCGCCGGTATCCCGGTTGACGAGGTCGAATCCGAGGGCTTCGGCGCGCTGGCGGATCCGGCGGATTACTGAGCGGCGGTGCCTGAGGTCGTATTCGGCGGCGCCGGCGAGAGCGTCCGGCGGGCAGCGGAGCGGCTGCGGGTGCGGCCCTGCG
>CAZLRF010000047.1:0-40032 GCA_964561785.1 uncultured Acidobacteriota bacterium
GAGGGGGGGAAGGACCATGATCCGCAGGACGCTCACCTTTGCGGCGCTCGCCGTGCTCGTCTCTTCGACGCCGCTCGTCGCCCAGCCCTCGTTCCGGAAGTACGTGGCGGTGGGCGACAGCCTCACCGCGGGCTTCACGAACGGCAGCCTCGTCCTCACGCACCAGCAGTTCTCCTGGCCGGCCCTCCTCGCCGGGCAGATCGGCACGCCGATCACGAGCTTCCAGCAGCCCTACATCACCGAGCCCGGTGGGCCGGCCGAGCTCGCCCTCGTGTCGCTCTCCCCGCTCGTGATCGCCCCCAAGGCCACGGGCACGGGCCTGCCCGCGAACTTCGCGCTCGACCGACCCTACGACAACCTGGCGGTGCCGGGCGCGACCTCCGTCGACCTCGTCTCCCGGACCACGGGCGCCTTCGAGGACGCCATCCTGCGCGGCAAGGGCACCCAGCTCCAGCAGGCCGTCTCCCTCGCCCCGACCTTCGTCACGCTGTGGATCGGCTCGAACGACGTTCTCGGCGCGGTCACGAGCGGGCGCGCCATCGACGGGGTCACGATGGTCCCGCTCCCCGCCTTCCGGGCGGCTTACGCCCAGGCGGTCGCCGGGCTGCGCGGCACCGGCGCCTCCGTCGTCACCGCGACGATCCCGGACGTCACCCTCTCCCCGTTCGCGAACACGATCCCACCCTACGTGGTGAACCCCTCGACCGGCCAGCCGGTCCTGGTCGGCGGGCAGCGAGTGCCCCTCCTCGGCCCGGCCGGTCTGCTCTCCCCGGACTCGAAGGTCACGCTCGGGGCCTCGTCCCTTCTCGCGCAGGGAGTGGGAATCCCGGCCGCGCTCGGCGGCGCCGGGCAGGGCCTGCCCGACGAGGTGGTCCTCGATCCGGCCGAGCTCGCGGTCATCCGCGACCGCGTGGGCGCCATCAACGCGTCGATCCGCGAGATCGCGGGGGCGGCGGGCGTTCCCGTGCTCGACCTCAACGCGTTCACGACCGATCTCCTGACGAACGGCCGCTCGTACGCGGGCGTCACCCTCGACGGCTCGTTTCTCACCGGGGGCCTCGTCGGCCTGGACGGCATCCACCCCACCGTGACCGGCTATGCCCTCGTCGCGAACGAGTGGATCGCGTTCCTGAACGAGCAGGCCGGCACCAACCTGCGGCCGGTGGCGCTCGCGCCGTTCGTCTTCGGAACGGCGTCGTCGCTGTCGGTGCCTCCGGGCGCCGCGCCCGCGCTCGGCGCGCACGACCGCGGCTCCGAGCCCGCCGCCGCGCCCTTCACCCCGTTCGAGCTCGCCCGGGAGGCCTTCGACCAGCTGCGGTCGGTCTTCCCGCCGTTCGCCGCGCGGCCTTGACGACCCTCCCCAGGTGTATGACACTGGCGTCAGACACGAGGCATCCATGGGCCGGATGATCAGCGTGCGGGTCGGCGACCGGACCCACCGTGAGGTGGCGCGGCTGGCCCGAGCCAGCGGTCGCACCGAGTCGGCCGTGGTGCGGGAGGCGATCGAGGAGTACGTCGCTTCCGCTCCCGCCGCACGACCGTACGAGGCGCTCCAGGACGTGATCGGCATGGTCCGGGGCGGTCCGACGGACCTCTCCGTCCGGACCGGCCAGAAGTTCCGGGCGATGCTCGAGGGCCGGCGGGCGGCCCGCGCCACGGCCAGAAGGTGATCCTGGTCGACGCGGGGCCGATGGTGGCGCTGCTCCGCCGGGCGGACCAGCACCACGCCCGGTGCGTCGCCGCCCTGCGCCGCCTGCGGGATCCCCTCTGCACCGTCTGGCCGGCGGTGACGGAGGCCATGTTCCTCCTCTCGGATCGACCGGACGCCCAGGCCGCTCTCGCCACCAAGCTCGAGAGCGGCGCGATCGGCGTCCTGTCCCTCGACCGCCGGGACGTTCCGCGGGTGAGGGAGCTGATGGCGAAGCACGCCGACCAGCCCATGGATTTCACGGACGCCGTCCTCGTGCGCGTCGCCGAGCGCGAGGGGGCCGACACCGTCTTCACGACGGACCGCCGCGACTTCTCGGTCTATCGGATCTCCGGGCGCCGGCGGTTTCGCATCGTGCCGTAGGAAACGTGGCCGAGGGGTCAGCCGACCCGCAGGACGCGGGTCGCGTGGGGGGCGAGTTCCAGGCGGCGTCCGTCCGCGTCCTCGAGGGCCCGGCCCTGC
The DNA here is from genome assembly GCA_964561785.1 of uncultured Acidobacteriota bacterium. GTDB lineage: Bacteria > Acidobacteriota > Vicinamibacteria > Fen-336 > Fen-336 > DATBSL01. Next base: position 2,171 of record CAZLRF010000047.1, read on the forward strand.
CAGGGGTCGAGCCAGAGGCGCCGGCCCCGGGCGGCGACGTCGAGGTCCGCCCTCGCGTCGGTGCTTCCCTCGTTGAAGAACAGGTAGTAGTCGACGCCTTCCCGGACGACGTGGCGGTAGCGAACCGACGGCAGCGCCGGGGCGAGCCGCACGTCCCGCGCCACGAGCCGTTCGATGTCGGCGAGGCCCGGCTCCGGCCACCGCACGACGCGCCCGGCCCGCTCGAGCGTCGCGAGGGCCGCGGCCGCTCTCGCCGGAGGGTCGATCCCGTCGAGGACGAGGGCGCGGTAGCACAGGCCCGCGATCCGCACGCCGCCGTCGTCGACCACGGCGTCCTCCCACAGGTGGCGCGCCTCGAGGTACTGGAAGTCGACCTGGCCCTCGAACAGGGCCTTGGCCGCCCGCCAGGGCAGCTCGTCGGAGAGCCCGAGCACCGCGACCTCGCACACGGGGCGCCCCTCCGTGTTGAGCGCGCACAGGCGCGCCGCGTAGTCGGCGAACGTGCGGAACCCGTCCCACCACGAGCGGTGCGGGCCCACGTCCGGCGGGCGCTCGTCGACGCGGGGGCCGCGGACCGAATAGTAGAACGCGTGGGGGACGAGGAGGTTCACCCCCCGCACGAGCAGCCAGTCCGCCAGCCACTTCAGCTCCTCGAAGGTGAGCTGAGGACCGAAGGCCCCGGCGAACTCGTTCGCGTTGCGCCGCCGCCCGAGGTGGAGCGCGGCCGACGAGGAGCACTTCGCCTGGGTGGACTGCGGTCCCTCGAGGGCCGAGGGCGTGCCCGGCAGGACCTGCCGCCACACGACGTCCTGGCCCGGGATGTGGAAGTGGCGCAAGGGGCCGATGTCGTCGGGCTGCTCGGGGTGGCCGGTGAGCGCGAGGCCGTGCGCCTCGCACCAGCGGTGGAGCGGCTCGTAGTAGGTCGTCTCGAGACGGGCGCGGACGGCCCTGCGCCAGTCGCGCCGGCGCCGCGCGGCGTCCGGCTCCTCCTCGTCGAACAGCGCGGGCAGGTGAGGCGTGAAGTCGTACCCGAGGTGGGCGTTCACGTGGGCGAGGATGCCCGTCGTCCCGGGGGCGAGCGCGGCGTGCTCCCGCAGGCGGCCGAGGAGCGCCGGCTCGTCGGTGAAGATGGCCTTCACGGTCCTGCCGAAGTGCGTGCCGAAGGCCGTGCGGTAGCGGTCGTAGACGAGGCGGATGAAGCACGCCACCGCCTCCGGGTTGAGGAGGTCGGCGGCGGGCGGCGTGTCCTCGGGCGGCTCCTTCCGCGGCGAGCCGGGCCGCGAGAGGTCGTCGGGTCCCGGCGAGCGCGGGGGGTCCTCCTCGGCGTAGTGCAGGCCGCGGATCACGGCGTCGACGGGGCGATCGAAGACGACGAGCTTCCGCCCGTCGCGCCGCGGGACGACCGCCACGAGGTTCTCCCCCGGCCGGAGCGCGGGAGCCGCGTCGCCCTCGAGGAGGCGGTGGTCGAGACCCCGGCAGCGGAAGAGCGGGTTCTCGGCCACGACCTGCCCGCTCGAGGAGCCGCTCGGGTACATGCCCTCGTCGTAGAGGAAGACCGTCATGCCGCGTCGTGCGGCCTCCTCGATCGCCGTCCGCATGAAGCCGAGGAGCTTCTCCGTCATCCAGCCGGTGTCGCGCGGGAGGCCGACGCGGGGGTGGAGCACGAAGCCGTGGACGCCGTGGGCCTGGAAGCCGGCGATCTGGCGGAGGATCTCTCCCTCCTCGAGGCGGTCGTTCCAGAACCAGAAGGGGACGAGGGTGAACTCGCGCCGCGTGTCGAGGACCGGATCCCCGCCCCGGGCGTCCCCCCGCCCCGCGCCTCGAGCGGCCCCGGGCGCGAGGGCGGCGGTGCCGGCGAGCGCGAGAAACGAGCGGCGGGAGGTGCGCTCGCCCACTACCCCCCGCTCCGGATGTAGCTCTCGAGCTGCCGGATCGTGAAGCGCATGTCCTCCATCACCGCCCGCACGATGTCGCCGATCGAGATGACGCCGACCACGCGGCCGCCCTCGAGCACGGGGAGGTGGCGGATGTGCCGGTCGGTCATGTGCGCCATGCACTCGCCGGCGGTCGCGTCGGGGGCGATCGTGAAGACCTCGGTGGTCATCACCTCGCGCACGAGCGTCTCCTTCGAGGATCGGCCGTGGAGGATCATCCGCCGCGCGTAGTCCCGCTCGGAGAAGATCCCCACCAGCCGCTCGCCCTTCATGACGAGCAATGCCCCCACGTTCTTCTGGTCGAGCAGGCGCAGGGCCTCGAGGACCGTCGCGTCCGGATCGACCGCGTAGACGTCGGGCTTGCGGGACAAGATCTGCCGGATGGTCGTCATCGCACCCACTCCCCCCCAGGGTCGCTTCCCCTGACTGGCAGGATATGCCCGGGATTCTAGGTCCGATCCCCGCCCCCGCGCACTCTTTTCGGCGCGGGGCGGGGGGAGGCGGCAGGCGAGGCGGCGATGCCGCCTGTAACCCGCTCTCCCACAAACTCTTCCCGGGCTCGACCGAAAACGGGCCGCCGGGCACACGAATTGCTCATATCGCTCGCCGAGTCCACGTCAGGAGAGCCCATGGATGCGCTGACCCTCGCTCGCTGGCAGTTCGGCGTCACGACCGTCTACCACTTCTTCTTCGTGCCCCTGACCCTCGGTCTCGCGTGGGTGGTCGCGGGACTCCACACCGCCTGGTACCTCACCGGCCGGGACGTCTGGAAGCGCCTCACGAAGTTCTGGGGGAAGCTGTTCCTCATCAACTTCGCGATGGGCGTCGTCACCGGGATCGTCCAGGAGTTCCAGTTCGGCATGAACTGGTCCGAGTACTCCCGCTTCGTCGGCGACGTGTTCGGGGCGCCCCTCGCGATCGAGGCGCTGCTCGCGTTCTTCCTCGAGTCGACCTTCCTCGGGCTGTGGATCTTCGGCTGGGACCGGCTGCCGAAGAGAGCGCACCTCGCGTCGATCTGGCTCGTGGCGATCGGCTCGAACGTCTCCGCCTTCTGGATCCTGGTCGCGAACTCCTTCATGCAGCAGCCGATGGGGTACGCGCTGCGCAACGGCCGGGCGGAGATGGAGAGCTTCTGGGCGCTCGTCTCCAACCCGCACGTCTTCGTCCAGTTCCCCCACGTGATCACCGGGGCCATGGCCACCGCCGGGTTCTTCGTTCTCGGGATCAGCGCGTGGCACCTGCTCCGCGCGGGCGACGAGGAGACGAAGGACGCCTTCTCCCGCTCGTTCCGCATCGGCGCGGTCTACGCCTTCGCCGCCACCGTCGCGGTGATGGTGGTCGGCCACACGCAGGCGCAGTACATGACCCGCGTGCAGCCCATGAAGATGGCGGCGGCCGAGGCGCTGTGGAACACCGAGAACCCGGCCGCGATGTCGCTGTTCACGTGGGGCGACGAAGAGGGGAGGAGGGACGTCTGGGCGGTCAAGGTCCCCGGCCTCCTGAGCTTCCTCGCCCACAACCGCTTCGAGGGCGAGGTGCGCGGCATCCGGGACCTCCAGGCCGAGTACGAGGCCCGGTTCGGGCCGGGGGACTACGTCCCGCCGGTCAAGTGGTCGTACTGGAACTTCCGCGCGATGGTCGGGGCGGGGATCCTCATGCTCGCCCTCGCCGCCTGGGCCCTCCTCGCGGTGCTCCGCGACCGGATCCTGACGAGCCCGCGCCTGCTCTCCCTGCTCGTGCCGGCCATCGTGCTCCCCTGGGTCGCCAACACGGCGGGCTGGATCTTCACCGAGATCGGTCGCATGCCCTGGATCGTGTTCGGGGTGATGCGGGTCGAGAGCGCGGTGTCGCCGAACGTCACCGCCGGCGAGGTCCTCTTCTCGCTCGTGGGCTTCACCCTGCTGTACGGCGTCCTGATGGGCGCGAACCTCTACCTGCTCGACAAGTACGCCCGGGCCGGGCTCCGCGCCCCGAAGACCGACGAGGCGGCCCTCGAGGCCGCCCCGGCGCGGGCGTAGGCAGGAGGAGACCATGGACCTCAACACTCTCTGGTTCGTGCTCGTCGGCGTCCTCTTCACCGGCTTCTTCGTCCTCGAGGGGTTCGACTACGGGGTCGGGATCCTCCTGCCCTTCCTCGGGAAGACCGACGCCGAGCGCCGGCGCATCATCAACACCATCGGACCCGTCTGGGACGGCAACGAGGTGTGGATCCTCACCGCGGGCGGGGCGATCTTCGCCGCCTTTCCCCACTGGTACGCCACCCTCTTCAGCGGCTTCTACCTGGCGCTGTTCCTGATGCTGGCCGCGCTCATCGTCCGCGGCGTGGCCTTCGAGTTCCGCAGCAAGGACCGCCACCCCGCCTGGCGCGCGACGTGGGACTGGGCGATCTTCTTCGGCAGCGCGATCCCCGCTCTCCTCTGGGGCGTCGCCCTCGCCAACCTGCTGAAGGGGACCCCGATCGACGCCACGAAGACCTTCACCGGCGGCTTCTTCGACCTGCTGAGCCCCTACACGCTCCTCGCCGGGCTCGCGACGCTTGCGCTCTTCGTCACTCACGGCGCGATCTTCCTCGACCTCAAGAGCGCCGAGCCCATCCGCTCGCGCGCGGTGGCGGCGACCAAACGGGTCGGGCCGGTCGCGACGGTGCTCCTGCTGCTCTTCGCGGGGGGCACCTACCTCTGGACCGACGTCTACGCCCGCCTGGGCCTCAACCCGGGGCTCGTGCCGCTGCTCGCGCTCGGCGCCCTGCTCTCCGCCGGCGCCCTGATCCACCGCGGAAAGATGGGCTGGGCGTTCGCGATGACGACGCTCACCATCGTCTTCACGGTGGCGACGCTGTTCGTCGCGCTGTTCCCGCGGGTCATGGTCTCGAGCCTCGACCCCGCGTGGAGCCTCACCATCTACAACGCCTCCTCGACGCCCTACACCCTCAGGGTCATGTCGATCGTGGCCGGGATCTTCGTCCCGATCGTGCTCGCCTACCAGGCGTGGACGTACTGGGTGTTCCGCCACCGGATCACCGCGGAAACCCGGCTCGAGTATTGATACCGTTGCCGGGTGCGGGAGATCACCCGGATCATTCCCTCCGGGGCGGGGCCGCGCGGCGGCCTCGCCCCTTCCGTCGCCCTGGGGACGCTCGCCGGGCTCCTCGTCGTCGCGCAGGCGTGGCTTCTGGCCTCGGCGATCGCGGTCGTCTTTCTCGAGGGGGACGACGTCCGGGCCGTCGCCCCCCTGCTGCTGTGGCTCTCGGGGGCGGCGGCGCTGCGCGCGGCGGCGGCCTGGGCCCAGGAGGCCCTCGCCCAGCGCTACTCGGGCGCCGTCCGGCTCGCCGTCCGCGACCGCCTCCACCGGCGCATCCTCGCCCTCGGGCCCCGCTTCGCCTCGGGCGAGCGCACCGGCGAGCTCGCGAACACCCTCGTCGGCGGCGTGGACGCGCTCGAGCCGTACCTCGCCCAGTACCGCCCGCAGGCGGCGCTCGCCGTCCTCGTCCCGCTCGCGATCCTCGGCGCCGTGGCGTGGGCGGACCCCCTGTCGGCGCTCGTGCTCCTCCTCACCTACCCGCTCGTCCCCCTGTTCATGTGGCTGGTCGGCGAGGCCGCCCGCGAGCGCACACGCCGGCAGTGGGTGACGCTCTCGCGCCTCGCCGCGCGCTTCCTCGACGCCGTCCAGGGGCTCCCCACGCTGCGGGCGTTCTCCCGCGACGCCGACGAGGCGGTCGCGATCGAGCGGGCGAGCGAGCGCCACCGCGAGGTGACGATGGGCGTCCTGCGCCTCGCCTTCGTTTCCGCCCTCGTCCTCGAGGCCCTCGCGACGCTCGGGACCGCCGTGGTGGCGGTGGAGCTCGGGCTGCGGCTCCTGTACGCGAGGGTCGCGTTTCGCGAGGCCCTCTTCGTCCTGCTCCTCGCGCCCGAGTTCTACCGTCCGCTGCGCGGGCTGGGCGCCTCCTTCCACGCGGGGATGGCGGGACGGGAGGCCGCGGGGCGGATCGCGGAGGTGCTCGCCGAGGACGGCCCGCGGGCCGCGCCGGCGGTCGAGCTCGCCAGGCGCGAGGCGATGGACGCGGAGCCGCCGGTCGCGCCCTCGCCGCCGCCCGCCATCGCCTACGAGGACGTTCGCTTCGCCTACGGGCCCGGCCGCCCCCCCGCCCTCGACGGCTTCTCCCTGGTCCTGCCCGCGGGCGAGACCGTGGCCCTCGTCGGGGCGAGCGGGGCGGGGAAGACGACGGCGGCGCGTCTCCTCCTGCGCTTCCTGGAGCCCGACGGGGGCCGGCTGCTCGTGGACGGCCGCCCGCTGCGGTCGCTCTCGCCGGAGCAGTGGCGCACACGGGTGGCGTTCGTCCCCCAGCGCCCGCGCCTGTTCCACGGGACGGTGAGGCAGAACGTCCTTCTCGGCCGCCCCGGCGCGCCGCCCGCGGCGCTCGAGGCGGCCGCCGCGAGCGCCCACCTCGACGCGGTGCTCGGCGCGCTGCCCCGCGGCTGGGAGACGCCGGTGGGGGAGGGCGCCGAGCGCCTCTCGGGCGGCCAGGCGCAGCGCATGGCCCTGGCCCGGGCGTTCCTGAAGGACGCGCCCGTCCTCGTCCTCGACGAGCCGACCGCGGAGCTCGACGCCGAGAGCGAGGCGGCGGTGGCGGACGCGCTCGACCGGCTCCGGCGGGGGCGCACGGTGCTGCTCGTGGCCCATCGCGCCGCGACCGTCGCCCTCGCCGACCGCGTCGCGCGTCTCGAGCGGGGGCGCGTGGTGGAGGAAGGCCCGAGGTGAGCGGCCCGTGGGCACGGCTCGTCTCGCTCCTCGCGCCGGAGCGCCCGCGCGCCGCCCTCGCCGCCCTTCTCCTCGTCCTGACCGTGGCCGCGGGCGTCGCGCTCCTCGGCACCTCCGGCTGGCTCCTCTCGACGGCCGCCCTCCGGCCCTCGATCGCCGCCCTCTCGGTGGCGGTGGTGGGGGTGCGCGGTCTCGGCGTGTCGCGCGCCCTCCTGCGCTACCTCGAGCGCCTCGCCTCCCACGACGTGACCCTCCGGCTCCTCGCCCGGCTGCGCGTCGCCGTGTTTCGTGCCCTCGTGCCGCTCGCCCCGGCCCGCCTCGTGTCCCGCCGGTCGGGCGACCTGCTCTCGCGTCTCGTGGAGGACGTGGCCTCCCTCGAGGCCCTCTACGTGCGCGTCCTCGGGCCGAGCCTCGCCGCCCTCGTCCTCGTCCTGCTCGCCGCTGGCGCGATGGCCCCTTTCGGTCCTCACCTCGCCGTCGCGCTCCTCGCCGGGCTCGCCCTCTCCGGCACTCTCCTGCCGTGGCTCGCCTGGCGGCTGGGCCGCGGCCCCGGGCAGCGTCTCGCCGCGCTCCGCGGGGAGCTTGGGGCCCGGCTCGTCGACGGCGTCCAGGGGCAGGCCGAGCTGCTCGCCTTCGGCGGCGAGGACGACCACGCCCGGGCGGTGGCTGGGCTGAGCCGCCGCGCCGTCGCCGAGCAGCAGCGGCTCGCGCGCGCCTCGGCGCTCGGCTCCGCCCTCGTGGGGCTGGGGACCGATCTCACGGCGCTCGGCGTCCTCGCCCTCGCGGTTCCCGCCGTGAGGGCCGGGACCCTCGACGGCGTTCACCTCGCCGTCGTCACCCTCCTCGCGCTCGCCTCCTTCGAGGCGGTGGCGGCCCTCCCCGCGGCCTGGCAGGGCCTCGGCGCGGTCGGCGAGTCGGCCCGGCGCGTCTTCGAGACGATCGACCTCGCCCCCGCGGTCCGCGACCCCGTGCTGCCGGCGCCACCGGCCGGCCCGCCCCGCGTGCTGGAGGTCCGCGGGCTGTGCTTTGCCTATCCCGGCGAGGAGAAGCGGGTCCTCGACGAGGTCTCCCTGCGCCTCGAGCCCGGCCGCCGTGTCGCCGTGGTCGGCCGAAGCGGCTCCGGCAAGTCGACCCTCGTGCACCTGCTCCTGCGCTTCTGGGACGTGCCGGGGGGCGCCGTCCTTCTCGACGGGCGCGACGTCCGGGAGTGGCCCCAGGACCGCGTTCGCGCCGCGGTCGCGTTCGCCGCGCAGCGCGCGCAGGTGTTCACCGGGTCGCTGCGGGAGAACCTCCTCCTCGCCGCGCCCGGCGCCTCCGAAGAGGAGCTGCGCGCCGTCCTCGCCGAGGTCCGCCTCGACACCCTCGTCGCCCGCCTGAGCGCCGGCCTCGACACCTGGATCGGCGAGCAGGGCCAGCAGCTCTCGGGAGGCGAGCGCCAGCGCCTCGCCCTCGCCCGCGCCCTCCTCCGCCCCCGCGCCCCGTTCCTCCTCCTCGACGAGCCGACGTCGCACCTCGACCCCACGACCGAGCGGGAGGTCCTCGCGGCGATCCTCCGCGCGGGCGAGGGGCGCGCGACGCTGCTCGTGACCCACCGGCTCGTCGGCCTCGAGGCCTTCGACGAGGTGGCGGTGATGGAGCAGGGCCGGATCGTCGAGCGGGGCCGCGCGGTGCAGCTGGTCGAAGCGGGCGGCCGCTTCGCGCACCTGCTCGCCCTGCAACGGGCGAGCGCCCTTCTCGCGGGGGAATCGCCCTCCGACGCCGAGGGAGGAGACACGCCATGATGGTCCCGATCGTCCTCGCCGCGCTCCTGCTGGCGCGCGACGTCTCTCCCGCCCCCGCGGAGGGGCGCCCGTCCGTGGTCCTGCACGTGTCGCCGTCCGGGAACGACGGCTGGTCGGGGATGCTTCGCCTCCCGAACGCCGACCGCACGGACGGGCCGCTCGCGACTCCGGTGCGGGCCCGAGACCTCCTGCGTGAGCTCCGGCGTGCCGGCCGCGCCTCCCGCGACGCGGAGGTGCGTCTGCACGGCGGGCGTTACCGCCTCGCCGAGCCCCTCGTCCTCGCACCGGAGGACTCGGCGACCCGGTGGGTGGCCGAGCCGGGGGAGCCGGCGGTGATCAGCGGCGCGGTGGCGGTGTCGGGGTGGCGCGTCGAGCGTCGCGGCGCGATGGCGGTCTGGACGGTCGACGTCGCGGACCTCGTGCGCGCCCACGGCCCCTTCCGGGCCCTCTTCGTGAACGGCGAGCGCCGCTCCCGGCCGCGCCTGCCGAAGGACGGCCACTGGCGGATCGAGTCCGTCCCCTCTCGCCCCCTCGACGGGAGCCACTGGAAGACCCTCTTCGAGGGCAGCGACGCCTTCGTGGCCGCGCCGGGCACCGTCGCGCCGTGGCGCAACCGCGGCGACGTCGAGGTGGTCGTCCTGCACTTCTGGATCGAGGAACGGCTGCCCCTCGCCTCGTTCGACCCCGCCAGTCGCCTCGTGCGCACCGGCCGCAAGACGCTCATGGCCCTCGTCGACGAGGACGGCCGCACGTACCCCCGCTACTTCGTCGAGAACGTCTTCGAGGCCCTCGCGCCCGGCGAGTGGTACCTCGACCGCCCGGCGGGACGCCTCCACTACGCCCCCCGGCCCGGGGAGTCGCCGGGGACGACCCGCGTCGAGGTGCCCGTCACCCCGTCCCTCCTCCGCCTCGCGGGCGAGCCTGAGAAGGGCCGCTTCGTCGAAGGGGTCCGCTTCGAGGGCATCGCCTTCGAGCACGCCGCGATCCCCGAGACCGAGCCCGCGGTCCAGGCGTCCTGGACGACGCCGGGCGCCCTCGTCCTGCGCGGGGCGCGGGGAATCGCGATCGAGGACGCCCGGATGGCCGGCCTCGGCGGCTACGCGGTCGAGATCGCCCCGGGCTGCCGCGAGGTGCGCGTCGTGGGCAACGAGATCCTCGACGTGGGCGCGGGCGGGGTGAAGGTGGACGGGTCGGACGCCGAGGGCGATCCCCGCCTGCGCACCACGTCGGTCGCGATCACCGACAACCACGTCCACGCGCTCGGCCGCTTCTTCCCGAGCGCGGTCGGCGTGCTCGTCCGCCACGCCTCCGACGTCCGCATCGCCCACAACCACATCCACGACACCTACTACACCGCGGTCTCCGCCGGCTGGGTCTGGGGCTACGCCCCGAGCGTGACCCACGCGGTGAGGATCGAGAAGAACCGCATCCACGACGTGGGCCAGGGGATGCTCTCGGACATGGGGGGCGTCTACACGCTCGGCATCCAGCCCGGCAGCGTGGTGCGGGGCAACCTCGTCCACGGCGTGCGCGCGGCGGGGTACGGCGGCTGGGCGATCTACCCCGACGAGGGCAGCTCGCACGTCGTGATCGAGGACAACGTGGCCTTCGACACCACCGGCCACGTGTTCCACCAGCACTACGGGAACGAGAACACGGTCCGCAACAACGTCTTCGCGTTCGGCGGCGAGGGGGTGGTGGCCCTCTCGCGCGGCCCCGCGCACAACGGCGGCCGCGGGAGCCTCGCGTTCACCCTCGAGCGGAACGTCCTCGTGGGCGACGGCCGGCCGATCCTCGCGACGGACCTCGCCGGGGAGGGGGCCGACGCCGCGAGCCGGCCCTTCCTCAGCGACCTCAACGTCCTCTGGGACGTCTCGGGCGGGCCGCCCGCGCTCGGAGACGGCCGCGGGGCGGGGCAGGGCGGGCTGCGCAGGGCCTACGACCTCGCCGCGTGGCGGGCGCTCGGCTTCGACCGGCACTCCGTGGTCGCCGATCCGCGCTTCGTGGACCTCGCGGGGCGCGATCTGCGCCTGCAGCCCGGCTCGCCCGCCTTCGCCCTCGGCTTCCGGCCGATCGACCTCTCGGACGTGGGGCCGCGGCCGCGCGGCGCGCGCGACCCCTGAGCCGCGGCGACGGATCCGGCCTCTTAGGAGCCCTCCCCCGGCCCCGTCGCCGCGCGGACCCTCTCGCGCCAGCGCCGCGCCTGCCGGCGGTGGTCGTCCCGCACGGCGGGGGAGAGCTTCCGTAGCGCCGCCATCGGGACCGCCATCCGCGGGTTGCGGGCGAAGCGCGCCGCGTGGCGCTCCAGGAAGTCCCAGTAGAGGTGGTTGAAGGGGCAGGCTGTCTCGCCGTCGGTGCGCTTCGGGTCGAAGGCGCAGCCCCGACAGAGGCTCGGCCCCATCTTCTGGATGTACTTCCCCGAAGCGACGTAGGGCTTCGTCGCGAAGATCCCACCGTCCGCGAACGTGCCCATGCCGAGGACGTTCGGTGAGACCACCCACTCGTAGGCGTCGACGTAGGCGACCCAGAACCAGCGGTTGAGGGCCTGCGGGTCGACCCCGAGCAGCGTCGCGAGGTTCGACAAGACCATGAGCCGGGTGATGTGGTGGCTGTGGCCGGTGTCGAGGACCGTCCGGACGGTGAGGTCGAGGCAGCGCAGAGCGGACGGCTCGCCCCAGTACCAGGAGGGGAGCGGCAGGTCCGCCCCGAGGGCGTTCGCCCCCGCGTAGAGCCCGCGGTGCTCCTCGTACACGTGGCGCACGAACTCCCGCCACCCGAGGACCTGCCGGACGAAGCCCTCGACCGACGCGAGCGGAGCCGTCCCGCCTCTCCACGCGGCCTCCGCCCGGCGGCACAGCGCGAGCGGGTCGAGATGACCGAGGTTGAGGGAGGGCGAGAGAAGCGAGTGGAAGAGGGCCGGCTGGCCGTCGGCCATCGCGTCCTCGAAGGGGCCGAAGTGCGGCAGGAGCCGGGCGAAGAAGTGGTCGGCGGAGCGCTCCGCGTCCGCGGCGGTCACCGCCCAGTCGAAGCCGACGAGCGAGCCGAACGAGCCGGGGTAGCGCTCCTCGACGAGGTCCATCACCTCCCGCGTGATCGCGTCGGGTGGGAACGAGGGCCGCGGCGGCACGCCCGGCTCGCCCTTCCAGGTCCTGCGGTTCTCCGCGTCGAGGTTCCACACCCCGCCCGCCGGCGCGTCGCCGTCCATCAGCAGGCCGGTCCTGCGACGCGCCGCGCGGTAGAACGTCTCGAGAAGCCGCCGGCCCGGCCTCGGGAAGACGGAACGGTAGAACGCCTCGTCGGTCGGGAAGAGAGTGTTGGGCCGCAGCCCGAGCCAGGGCAGCGCGGCGAGCGGCTCTCGCACCTCGGCCTCCGCGGGCAAGAGCGCCTCGACCCCGTCCAGGGAGAAGCGCTCCCGCGCCTCGGCGAGGGCCACGTCGTACCACGCCTCGGAGAAGCGGTAGAGCACGGGGTGGCCCGCCCGGCCCCGGGCGAGGGCGTCGTGGCGCATCGCCGACAGCAGCAGGACGAGCTTCTGCTTGTGGTACGGCCGGCGGGCGGGTTTCGCCGAGGTCTCGACGTAGAGGAGCCCCGTCTCGCCCGGAGGGCCCACGAGCAGCGGGTGCGCGGGGCGCAGCTGGTCGTACAGGACGAGCACCCAGCGGCGGGGGACGCGTCCTCGCCTCGGGCGGAAGCGGCCGATCGTCTCGAAGAAGGAGGCCACGTGGGCGGCGTCAGGCCGTCCGGCCGGAGCGCGACTCCGCGATCGTCGGGAGCCTCTCGACGTAGGCGTAGTACGGCGCGAGGTCGAACTTCCGCGCCGTGTTGTCGGAGGACATGTAGCGGACGGAGCCGAAGATCTTCCTCTCGGGCGCCCACGGGCGGTCGAAGAGGCCGAAGCACCACAGGATGCCGGTGTACGAGTTCGGGTCCCGGCCGTCGAGGGCGTACTTGTTGTTGAGGTGCTCGAGGGTCCGGTAGGCCTCGGCGGGGGAGCGGGACCACTCGAGGACCTTCTTTCCCCACAGCATCCGCAGGTAGTTGTGGATCGTGCCCGTCGCCACCAGCTCGCGCTGCGCGGCGTTCCAGAGCGGGTCGTGGGTCGCCCCGTCCTCGAGCTCCTCGGCGGAGTACAGGTGGGGCCGCGGGTCCGCGGCGTGGGCCCCGAGCGTGGCGAGGGCCCAGCCCGGCAGCGCGGTCTCGAGGCTCGCGGCATCCGCGCGGCGCGACCAGTGCCACTGGAAGCCCACGTCGCGCCAGGTGAGCGCCTCGTCGAGGAAGGAGTTGACGTCGGGATCGTCGCAGAAGAACCCCTCCCGCTTGCCGCGGTTGTGGAGACGCAGCTCGTCGGGTGTCCACCTGCCAGTGGTGGCGAGCACCGCCTCCACGACCTCCTCGATCGAGACGTGGCCGAAGTGCAGGTAGGGCGAGAGACCGCTCGCGTGGCCTTCCTCGAGGGAGCGGGGCTCCGAGCGCTCCTCCGCGTAGCCGCGCAGGCGCTTCTTCAGGAACGCCCGCAGCCGCGCGCGCCCGGCCGGCGTCCCCCCAGGCGTCTGCGGCACCGGGGGGACGGTGGCGTCGATGGGCAGCGCGTCCACGAACGCGGCGAGGTCCTCCGTCGTCCAGGTCTCGAAGGGCGCCTCCACCCTCTTCGTCGCGGTGGCGGGGATGCACGGCTTCGCCGCCGCGCGGTGCGGCCACGCCTCGGCGAAGGCCTTGTGGATGCGGGGCCGCAGGTGCGCGGCCGCGCCCACCGCGGGGCCGAGCCGCGAGAGGGGCACGACCGAGTTCGAGTCGACCGCGAAGACGGGCACCGGCGTCCGCCGGGCGAGGGCCTCCGCCTGGGGAGGAACGATGAAGCACGGGAAGTCGTCGGTGACGACGAGCGCGGAGCGCTCCGACAGCCGCCGCAGGAGCCCCCGCCCCTCGCCCTCGTGCCGCTCGACGAACGGCCAGTAGTTGAGGCCCAGCTCCGCCGCCCGCTCCGCGCTCGCCGCCATCCCCTCGAGCACGAAGCGGTGCAGGCGCCGGCTCGCCCACGGGTAGTCGATGCGCAGGCCCTCGTAGACCACGAGCGGCTTGCCGAGCTCGTCCGCGCACCGCAGCGCGTAGTCGAGGGCGTGGTTCCGCTCGAGCCTCCGGTAGATCTGCGCCCAGTAGAGAACGTACTCCCCGTTCGCCGCGATCCGGGCGTCGTTGAGCCGTCGGAGCCGCGCCTGGTTGTAGCCCACGCCCCATCATACGGCGCTCGACCCGCGCGCGGCCGCCGCGGCTCCGTGACGCGTTGTACGATAGCGCCGCGGCTCCGCTCCGCCCGCCCCGATGCTCCGACGCCCCTCTCTCGGCCTGCTCGCCTTCGTCCTTCTCGCGGCGGCCGCCACGGCCTGCGCCGGGCGCCGCCCCGCGCTTCCGCCCCCTCCTCCGCCGACCCCCGGCCTGCCGCTCGATCCCGAGCCTCCCGCCCCGGCGCCCTCCGAGGAGGAGCTCGTCGTCCGGCCCGTCGAGGAGCCGATCGTGGTCGCGGCCTGGACCGAGCCGAGGCAGCTCCCGGCGGGGGGCGGCCACGTCCAGGTCCTCGTGCGCGTGCAGAAGCGCGGGGGCAAGCGCTTCCCCGGGGTCGAGGTGCGCCTGTCCACGTCCTCGGGCACGCTCTTCTCGGGGGGGCGGGTCCTCGTGACCGATGCGCAGGGGATGACCCGCGACCGCCTCACCGCGCGCCGGCCGGCCGTCATCACGCTCAACGCGGGCGGGACCCGGTACCGCTTCCAGGTGCCGGTCGCGCCGTCGCCATAGGGGAGCCACCATGCGTCCTGCCGACCCCGCCGTCGTGGGCGACCTCGAGCGCCTCCTCTCGCCCGACCGCGTGCTCTCCCGCCCGATCGACCGCCTCGGCCGCTCCGCCGACGCGTCGATCTACCGCCTCGTCCCCGAGGCGATCGTGCGCCCGCGCAGCGTGGGCGAGGTGCGCGACCTTCTCGCCTGGGCGCGCCGGCGCGGCCGGCACCTGACGTTCCGAGCGGCGGGGACCTCGCTCTCCGGCCAGGCGGTGAGCGACGACGTGCTGGTGGAGATCGGCCCCTTCTTCCGGGGCGCCCGCGTCCTCGACGACGGCCGGCGGATCTGGACCCAGCCCGGCGTGGTGGGCGCCCACCTCAACCGCCTCCTCGCCGCGCACCGCACGCGCCTCGGGCCGGACCCGGCGTCGATCGACGCGGCCATGGTCGGGGGCATCCTCGCGAACAACTCCTCCGGGATGTGCTGCGGGGTCACACAGAACAGCTACCACACGCTCGAGTCGCTGCGCCTGCTGCTCGCCGACGGCGCCGAGGTCGACTCCTCCGAGCCCGACGCCGACGAGACGCTGCGCCGCGCGCGGCCGGCCCTCCACGCCGAGCTCTCTGCCCTGCGCGACGAGGTCCGCCGCGACGAGGCGCTCGCAGGGCGCATCCGCCACAAGTTCGCCACCAAGAACACGAGCGGGTACAGCCTCAACGCCTTCCTGGACTTCGACCGGCCCGTCGACATCCTCGCCCACCTGATGGTCGGCTCCGAGGGCACGCTCGGCTTCGTCGGCGAGATGACGCTGCGCACCGTGCCCGAGCCGCCCGCGCGGGCCACGGCCCTCGCCTTCTTCGCCGACCTCGAGGGGGCGGGAGCGGCGGTGGCGTCCCTCGCCGCCGCGGGGGCCGACGCGCTCGAGATCCTCGACGCCTCCTCCCTGCGCTCGATCGCGGCCGAGCACCCCCTGCCGTTCGAGGTCGAGAGGCGCCACGCCGCCCTGCTCGTGGAGATGCGCCGCGCGGACGAGGCGGCCCTCGCCGCGTCGGTCGCGGACGCGCAGGCCATCCTGAAGGCCCACCGCCTGCTCGAGGAGCCCCGCTTCACGACCGGGGAGGCGGAGCGCGCCGCGCTGTGGCAGCTGCGCAAGGGCCTCGCCGCCCGGACGGGGGCGATGCGCCCGACCGGGACCGCAGTCCTCATCGAGGACGTGGCGGTGCCCGTCGCCCGCCTCGCCGAGTCGATCCTGGACTTCCAGGCCCTCTTCGAGCGGCACGGCGTCCCCGACACCGTGATCTTCGGCCACGCGAAGGACGGCAACCTCCACTTCGTCCTCGCCGAGGACGTGCGCAGCCCCGAGTCGATCGAGAGGTACGGGGCCTTCATGCAGGGACTGGTCGACCTCGTCGTCCACAAGTACGACGGGGCGATCAAGGCCGAGCACGGCTCGGGGCGCAACATGGCCCCGTTCGTGAGGACGGAGTGGGGGGAGAAGGCCTACGCGCTCATGGAGCGGGTGAAGCGGCTCCTCGACCCCGACGGCGTTCTCAACCCCGGCGTCGTCCTCAACCCGAACCCCCGGGCCCACCTCGAGGACCTCAAGCCCTGCCCGACCATCTCGCTCCTCGCCGACCGCTGCACCGAGTGCGGCTTCTGCGAGCCGCGCTGTCCCTCGCGCGACCTCACCCTCACCCCCCGCCAGCGGATCGTGGTGACCCGCGAGCTCGCGCGGCGGCGGGCCTCCGCAGACCCCGCGGACCGCGAGTGGCGCGAGGCCCTGGAGCGGGACTTCGCCTGGGAGGGCATCGACACCTGCGCCGGCGACTCGATGTGCCAGGCCGCGTGCCCGGTCAAGATCGACACCGGCGCCCTGGTCAAGGAGCTCAAGGCGGCCCTGCACTCCGACGCCGCCCACCGGGCGGCCCTCGCCGTGGCCGAGCGCTTCTCCCTCGTGGCCGAGGGAGCCCGGGCCGGCCTCGGGACGGTGGCCGCGCTGCGCGCGCTGCCCCTCGGCCCCGCCCTCGTCGAGCTCGGCTCGGAGGCGGCCCACGCGGCCCTCCCCGCCCTCGTGCCCCGCGTCCCGCCCGACCTCCAGCTCCCCCTCCCCGCCTCGCCCCTGCCCCCGGTCGCCCCCGCCGCGCCGGGGCGGCCCGTCGTGTACTTCCCGAGCTGCCTCACGCGGATCGTGGGCGCCCTGCCCGGAGAGGACACGCCGCCCCCCGCCCGTGCGATGCACGACGTGCTGCGATTCGCGGGGCTGTCGGTCCGCGTTCCCGACGGGATCGAGGGGCTCTGCTGCGGGATGGCGTTCCAGAGCAAGGGCTATCCCGGGGCCGCGCGCGCCGTCGCCCGCCGGACGGCGGAGGCGCTGTGGCGGGCCTCGAGCGGGGGCCGGGTCCCGGTGGTGACCGACGCCTCGCCGTGCGCGGGGAGTCTCTCCGACCTCGTGGCCGAGGCGCTGGAGGAGACCGGCCGCGAGGTGAGGATGCTCGACTTCCCGAGCTTCTGGGCCCGCGAGGTGCTGCCGGGCCTCGGCGAGCCGCCGCGTCGAGCGGGGACGGCGATCCTGCACCCGACCTGCACGCTCATCAAGTCGGGTGGGACGGGCGACCTCCTGGCGGTGGCCCGTGCCCACGCCGAGAGGGTCGAGGTGCCGCTGTTCGCCGAGTGCTGCGGCTTCGCGGGGGACCGCGGCTTCCTCGTGCCGGAGCTGACCGCGAGCGCGACCGCGGCGGAGGCCGCCGAGATCGCGCGAATCCTCGAGCGCGAGCCGGGGGCCGGCTGCTACTCGACGTGCCGCACGTGCGAGATCGGGATGTCGCGCGCGGTCGGCCGGCCCTTCCGCTCCCTGCTGCACCTCGTGCACGAGGCCGTCTCGCGTGCTTGACCGCGTCCTCGACGCGCTCGCCGCGCTGCCGCTCGTCCCCACCTACCTCGTGCTCATGGGGCTCTCCGCCCTCGAGAACGTCTTTCCCCCGGTGCCCGCCGACACCGCGGTCGCCCTCGGGGCGTTCCTCGCCCGCCGGGGGGAGGTCTCGGTCGTGCCCCTCGCCGCGCTGTGCTGGCTCGCGAACCTCGCGAGC
The DNA here is from genome assembly GCA_964561785.1 of uncultured Acidobacteriota bacterium. Classification (GTDB taxonomy): domain Bacteria; phylum Acidobacteriota; class Vicinamibacteria; order Fen-336; family Fen-336; genus DATBSL01. Next base: position 19,502 of record CAZLRF010000047.1, read on the forward strand.
GCCGCCTTCACCTACCACCTCGGGCGCCGGCACGGCCGCGGCTTCTTCCGCGACGGCTGGGGCCGCAAGGTGATGCCGCCCGTGGTCTTCGAGGCCCTCGAGGAGGCCTACGAGCGCCACGGGGCGGCCGGCATCTTCGTGAGCCGCTTCCTCCCCGGCCTGCGCGCCGCGGTGCCCCCGTTCGCGGGCGTGGCCGGCCTGTCGCCTGCCCGCGCCCTCCTGCCCGCCGCGAGCGCCTCCTTGCTCTGGTACGCGTTCCTGGCCTTCGCCGGCTACGAGCTCGCGCAGAACTGGGACGCGGTCAAGGCGATCGTCGCCGGTACGAACCGCGCGCTGGGGATCGCCGCCCTCGTCCTCGCCGTCGCCGGCGCGGCCTGGCTCTGGCTTCGCACCCGCCGCGCGGCGCGCTCGCGGCCCTAGCCCTTCGACCGCAGCGCGGCGACGCTCGCGCGGATGCGCTCCTGCGTGCCCGCGGAGAACCAGCCGTCGAGGAAGCCCTGCACGCGCTCCGGCTCGCGGGCCATCATGTCGGCGAGGGCGGCCTCGCGCAGCCAGGCCTTCGTGGTGGCGAGGGCCGAGGGGTCCTTCTCGGCGTACTCCGCGAGCCGTGCGAGGCAGGTGGCCTCGAAGCCCTCGGCCTCCGCGACCTCGTCCGCGAGGCCCGCCTCGACCGCCTCCTCGTCCGTGAAGTTGCGCCCGAGCAGGGCGATGCGCGAGAGCGCCTCGGGGCGCACCGACGCCCGCAGCAGCCGCGTCACCGACCAGGGGAGGGGCACCCCGATCCTGACCTCGTTGAGGCCGATCGGCGCTCCCCGCTTGAGGACGCGGTGGTCGGCGGTGAGCGCCAGGATGCAGCCCCCGGCCACCGCGGCCCCCGACACCGCCGCCACCACCGGCTTCGGCAGGCCGTACAGCGCCCAGACCGCCACCGCGAACGCGTTCATGAAGCGCTCCATCGAGGCGCGGTCGTACCCCGCGAGGGCGACGAGGTCGAGCCCCGGCGAGAACAGCTTCGGGTGGGCGGAGGCGAGGAGCACCCCCCGCACCCCCTCGTCCCGCGCCAGCGTGGCTGCCGCCGCCGCCAGCTCCTCGACGAGCGGCTCGTCGATCGCGTTGCCGCGCGCCTTGTCGAGCCGCAGCACGGCGAGCGCACCGTCCCTCTCGATCCGGGCTCCGCCCATGCGCGCGAGTATAATCGGAGGGGAGCTCTCCTGATGGGCACGGCGACCCTCGGCCGGACGCTCGCCCGCCTGACGCGCGAGGGGGAGCTCTACGAGAGGCTCGAGCAAGGCCGCGTCCGCTGCGTCGCCTGCGGCCACCGCTGCGTGATCCCGCCCGGGCGGGAGGGGATCTGCCGCGTCCGCTTCAACGAGGGGGGCGTCCTGCGGGTCCCGTTCGGCTACGTGGCCGGCCGCCACGCGGACCCGATCGAGAAGAAGCCCTTCTACCACGTGCTCCCGGGGACGAAGGCGCTGTCGTTCGGGATGCTCGGCTGCGACCTGCACTGCGGCTTCTGCCAGAACTGGCTCACCTCGCAGGCGCTGCGGGACGAGGCCGCCACGGCGCCCGTCGAGGAGACCTCGGCCGCCGAGATCGTGGCCGCGGCGCGGCGCACCGGCGCCCGCGTCGTGACCTCGACCTACAACGAGCCGCTCATCACGAGCGAGTGGGCGGCGGCCGTGTTCCGCCTCGCGAGGGAAGCGGGCCTCCTGTGCTCCTACGTCTCCAACGGCAACGGGACCGAGGAGGTGCTCGAGTACCTGCGGCCCTGGGTGTCGCTCTTCAAGGTCGACCTCAAGGGCTTCCGCGACCGCCCCTACCGCGACCTCGGCGGCACGCTCGAGCGCGTGACGTGGACGATCAGGGCCCTTCACCAGAAGGGCTTCTGGGTCGAGGTGGTGACCCTCGTGGTGCCGGGGCACAACGACTCGCCCGAGGAGCTGCGCGACATCGCGCGCTTCCTCGTCTCCGTCTCGCCCGACGTGCCCTGGCACGTGACCGCGTTCCACCCCGACTACCGGATGGTCGACCGCGCGCCCACCTCCGCCCGCGCGCTGCTCCGTGCGGCGGAGACGGGGGCGGCGGAGGGCCTGCGCTTCGTCTACGCGGGCAACCTGCCCGGCGTCGTGCGCGGCTGGGAGAACACGCACTGCCCGGGCTGCCGCTCGGTCCTCGTGGAGCGCCTGGGCTTCCGCGTGCTCTCGAACCGGATCGGCCCGGACGGCCGCTGCCCCGGCTGCCGGCGGGCGATCCCGGGCGTCTGGGCCTGAAGACGCGAAAGGCCCCGCCCCCGGCGGGGCGAGGCCTCTCGCGCCGCGGCCTCTCCGGCTAGCGCTGGATCTTGGCCTTCGCGTCGCGCAGCGCGCGGCGGTAGTCGCCGTCCTTCATCTGCGCCTCGAGCTGCTCCGCGGTGGCGTTGATGGGCGGCTCGTAGGGGGGCTGCCGCAGCATGCCGTCGATGTTCGGCATCGCGGAGCGTGCCGCCGGGCCGAGCGCGCCGAGCGCCTGCGTCGCGGCGATCCGCACGTCGTAGTTGGGGTCGGACTGCATGAGCACGACCAGGGCCGGCACGGCGTCGGGCCCGGCGAGGCCGGCGATCGAGCGCGCGGCGGCGGCGCGGTTGGCCGGATTCTTCGAGCGCAGCTGGTTGTTGGCGGCCTCGATCTTGCGGTTGCGCTCCTCGTAGGCCTGCTGCTCGGCCTTGGCCCTCTCCATCATCTCCTGGTCGAGGATGGCCCCGCTCGCGAGCGCCTTCTCCAGCTTGTCGATGTTCTCCTTGAGCTGGGTGACGCTGCGCCCGGCGGCGGCCGCCTTGTCGGCGAAGGCGCGCGCCTGCGGCACCTCGCGCTTGAAGAAGTGGCACCACGCGATGCCGAGGTTGGCGTCGGCCGCGGCCTCCTTGGGGTCGATCTTCAGGGCCTGCTCGTAGGCGGCGATGGCCTTGTCGTACTCCTTGGTGTACTGGTAGGCCCAGCCGAGGCCGAGGGCCGCCTGCTCCTGCTTCGGGTCGAGCTCGAGCGCCTTCTGGTAGGCGGCGATCGACTCCACCGGCTTGTCCATGTTGCGGAAGATCCACCCGAGGTTGGCCCAGCCCGCGGCGTCCTTGTAGCCGGGGGTGCTCGTGACCTTCTGCAGCTCGGCGAGGCCGCGCTCGAGCTCGCCCGCCTGCCCGAGGATGAGGCCGTACGTCGAGCGGTAGTTGAGGTTCTGCGGGGCGAGCTCGACCGCCTTGCCGAACGCCTCGACCGCGGCGTCGTACTGGCGGTTCGCGCGGTAGGCGTAGCCGAGGAACGCCCAGCCGTCGGGGTTGCCGGGCAGGCCCTTCGTGGCCTTCTCGAGGAACGGGATCGCGCTCGCGAAGTCCCCGCGGCGCACGGCGTCCTCGCCGATGAGCTTGTCGACCTCGGGGCCGGCCCCGCCCGCGGCCGCGACCTTGCGCGCCTCGGCGATCGCCGCGTCGCGATTGCCGCGGTCGAGCTCGGCCTTGATGAGGGCGAAGCGGGCCGGGCCGTACGCCGGGTCGACGGCGAGGGCCCGGCGGTAGGCGTTCGCCGCCTGCTCGAGCTGGCCGTTCGCCTCGAAGACGCGGCCGACGGCGGACTGCACGTTCGGGTTGTCGGGGTCGAGGAACGCGCCCTGCTGGGCCTGGGCGATCGCGTCGCTCCAGGTCTTCGGGTCCTGGGCGACCATCGCGACGCCGAGCATCGCGAAGCCCTCGCCGAACTTGTCGTCGAGCTCGGTCGCCCTCTTGGCGGAGGCCACCGCGTCCGCGGGGCGGGCGAGGGCCAGCTGGGCGCGGGCGAGGCGCGAGTACGCGAGGGCCGACTTCGGGTCGAGCTGGATCGCCTGGCGCAGGGCGGCCTCCGCCTCCGCCGCCTTGCCCATGGCCACGAGCGCCTCGCCCTTGGCGACGTGGGCGAGCGCGTTGCCCGCCCCGGCCGCCACCGCCTTCTCGGCGGTCGCGAGGGCCGCGGGCGCATCCTCCGTGCGCAGCTGGGCGCGGGCGAGGGCGGCGAGCGCCGACGCGGTCGGCCCGGCCTCGACCGCCTGCTTGGCGACCGCCAGCGCGTCCGCGGCCTTCCCGCGGCGCAGCGTGAAGTTCGCGACCGCGGCGAGGGCGTCGGCGCGGCCGGGACCGCTCGCCGAGGCCCTCACCTGCTCGTAGGCGTCGGCCGCGGCGTCGAGGTTGCCGATCCGCTCGTGCAAGCGGGCGAGGGCCAGCTGGCCCTCGGCCCCTGCCTCACCAGCGGCCTTGGTGAGCGTCTTCACGGCGTCGTCGGGCTTGCCCTTCGCCAGCTGCTCCTCGGCCTTGGCGATGGCCTGGTCGAGCTTCGACTGGGCGAGGACGGGGGTCGCGAGGAGCAGGGCGGCGGCGAGGGCGGCGAGACATCTCTTCATGAGCGAGACTCCGTCTTCGGTGGCATCTTCGGTTCGGGTCTGCGGTTCCGGCGGGCGGGCATTATAGCGTCCCCCCGGGCCTCGAGGCGCCCCCTCGAGGCCCAATCCCCGGGCGGGACTCCCTGTGGTATCGTACCTCCCATCGGCCCCCGTTTCCGCAAGGAGGCGTGTCTCCCCGATGGAGCCCCCCGCAAGCTGCCAGTCCTGCCGCCAGGCAGTGACCGAGGGGCGCCTCGTGTACCGCCGGGGCGATCAGGTCGTGCGCAACCACGCCCTCCTCCAGTGCGACATCTGCGAGCGCTTCGCCTGCGCCGAGTGCCTGCGCGTGTACGACCTGTGCTCCGGCTACGACTTCATCTGCAACACGTGCGCGCGGGAGCTCGAGAGGGCGCGGCTCCTCGGTGGAGGCCACTGAGGGGCGCAAAAACCGCACCACGCGGGTCCAGATCCGGGAAACTCTGCGGACCCGAGATGTGCCGATGGCCTCGGCGGAAAGCCGATCCGCCCTTGCGGCCCTTTTGTTTTGTTTGGGTTAGGCTGACCAGTCGGTCCTTGCGCCTTCCCTGGCACGCCGCTTGCTCTTGCGCTGGCCAGAGTCTCATGCGCTTTCCTGATGGCTCATCCAACCTATACATAGACCCCGTCTAGAGAATCCCACCCCCCCAACGAGGGGACCATCCTCCTGGCCGTTGCTCGGGGCGCCTTCAAGGCGCCCCGAGCCTTTTGGGGGCGGCGGGTTCCGCGCGGGCCGCCTCGACGGCGCGGCGCGGGTCGACGACCCCGAAACCCTGACGGTCGGGGTCGACGTGAGGCAGGCGTCGCGCGGTCTTCATGAGCAGCCGCTTGACCTGACCCGGCGCGAGCGCCGGGTTCTTCTCCAGCATGAGCGCCGCGACCGAGGACACGATCGGGGCCGCGAAGCTCGTGCCGTCGACGTGCTTGTAGGCCCCCGAGATCACGTTGTTGTCCCGCAGCTTGGCGAGCACGAGCTGGCGCACGAGGGGCGCCTCGAGCCCGGCGGCGGCGTCGAGGTCGGAGTCGATTCCCCGGCCCTCCGCGAGGAGCGCACGCAGCTCGGAGTCCCTCGCCGAGGCCAGCTTCGCGAGCAGCGCCGCCTGCTCGGCCGTCGGCGTTCCGGGGAGGATGGGGGCGGCCACCCAGATGCCGGGGGCGATGACCTCGGGCTTCTGCAGGCCGTCCACGGTCGGCCCGTAGCTCGAGTGGTACATCTCGTAGCCCGAGAAGGCGAGGCGGTTCTTGTCGTCGAGGCCGCCCACCGTCAGGACCGACGGCGCCGAGGCGGGCGGGATCACCGGGTGGCCCGCCTTGTGCCCGAGGTTGCCCGCGGCGGCGACGACGAGCAGCCCCGCCCGGGTCGCCCGCTCCGCCGCCTGGGACAGGCCGTCGTCGAGGTAGCTCGCCTCGTAGTCCCCGCCGCAGCTCACGTTCACGATCCTTATGCCGTACCGCCGCCGGTGACGCACCACCCAGTCGAGCCCGCGACGGATGTCGTCGTGCTTGATCCGCCGGGCGGTGCCGACCTTCACGAGCACGAGGCGCGCCTCCGAGGCGAGCCCGCGGAACAGGCCCCGCGAGAGCCAGCCGTTCCCGCACGCCACGACCGAGGTCATCATCCCGTGCCAGCTCGACTCGTCCGGACGCTCGAGGTCCGCGCGCCGGGCCCCGGGGTCGTTCACGTCCACGTAGCGCAGGATGCGGTCGCGGGGCATGACGAGGTCGGGGTGCGCGTAGAAGCCGGCGTCGAGGAACGCGATCGTCACGCCCCGCCCGGCGCCGTCCTCCGGCGCGCCGAGGCGCACGGGGGTCGGCAGGATCGGCACCCCGCCGCGGGCGAAGCCCGGGTGAAGCCCGCGCGCCTCCTCGAACGCCGCGGCGAAGCCCGACGCGCACGGCGCGCACAGGCCCGCCTCGGGGCGCCACCACGGGTTGTTCGCGAGGACGATGAGCAGCACCTCGGGGTCGAGGTGCTCGGCGCGGGGGACGCCCCCCGCGCCGAGGGCCTCGCGACAGAAGGGGCACGAGCGCTCGCGCTCGGTCGTCGGTCCGTAGCCGGGCGGGCTCAGTCGTCCGATCCCCTGCCGAGCGCCGTCTCGGGCCGGATGAACGTGAGCGCGTCGGCTTCCCGGTGGATGCGCTCGACCGCCTCGACGCCGATCTCGGAGGCGGCGAGCGCCGACTCGCGCACCGCGTCCGTGCGCGACACCGTGCTGTTGTCGCAGCACAGGGCCACCTTCACGCCCGCCTCGAGGAACGCGTGCAGGGGATGCCGCGTGCCCCGCTTCACCGCGCCCGTGTGGTAGTTGCTCGAGAGGCAGACCTCGACCGCGGTCCCGTCGCGGGCGAGGCGCTTCACGAGGGCGGGGTCCGCGGCGGCGGCGCAGCCGTGTCCGATGCGGTCGACCCCGAGCTCGTCGACCGCCTGCCAGACGTACTCGACGGGGGCGTCCTCGCCGGCGTGGGCGGTCAGCCCGAGCCGCCCGAGCCGCGCGATCTCGTAGGCGCTGCGGAACAGGCGCGGCGGGTTGCCCCGCTCCGGCCCCGCGATGTCGAAGCCGACGACGCCCGTCCGCTCGTGCAGGTGCTGCGCCTCGGCGAGCGCCTGACGGGCGAGGATCTTCGCGATGTGGGGGCCGTGCTGGCGCATCGCGATCACGATGAGCCCGACCTTCATCTTCGGGTGCCTGCGCTGGACGTGGTTGAGGCCGGACAGCGCGGCGCGGATCGACTGGCGGGGGGTGAGGCCGGCGTAGGTGTGGATGAGGGGCGCGTAGCGCAGCTCGAGGGTCTTCACCCCGGCCGCGGCCGCGGCGTGGCCGATCGCCTCGACGACCTTCGAGATGTTCTCGTAGAACTGCGTCACCCACAGCGGGTAGTGCATCTTGTCGAGGTAGGCGAGCAGCGTGCCCTCCTCGCCGTCCTGGATCTCGAGGAAGCGGCGCATGTCCTCGAGCGACTCCGCCGGGTGGAGCCGGTAGTGGCGCATGAGCTCCCAGGTCACCTCGGCCGGGATCGACCCGTCGACGTGCTGGTGCAGCTCCACCTTGGGGAGCGCCCGCAGGCGCGGCTCGATCTCGCTCCCGGGTCGGGCGGGGACGGGAGCGGGCGCGTCGTCGACGGGGCTCACCCGGGCGACGTTAGCACGGCCCGCGCGGGACGCGCCACGCGGCGGGGGCTTCCCCCCGAGGGGCCAAAAATGGGAGCATTGGGGCCCTTTGAGCGTCGCGGTGAGCGAGACCCTGCCCCCGTCCTTCGCCCCCTGGCTGGCCGAGCGCTGCCCCGACGTCCCGGTGCGCGGGGCCCTCGCCGCGATCGACCTGCTCGGCGCGGGCGCCAGCGTCCCCTTCGTCGCGCGCTACCGGCGGGACCGCACGGGAGGGCTCGACGCGCCCGCCGTCCGTCGCGCCCTGGCGGCGAAGGAGGCCTTCGAGAAGGTCCTGTCCCGCCAGGCGATCATCCTCGAGTCGATCGAGCGTCACGCGACGCTCGACCCCGCCCTGCGCGAGCGCATCCTCTCGACTTTCGATCCCGACGTCCTCGAGGACCTCTACCAGCCCTACCGGCAGAGGAAGGCCAACCGCGCCCTGGCCGCGCGCGAGGCGGGGCTCGAGCCCCTCGCGGACTGGATCTGGGCCTGCGGCCACGGGCAGGAGACGCCGCAGGAGGGCCAGACCCTCGAGCTGTGGGCCTTCACGTTCCGAAACGACGAGAAGGGCGTCAAGGACGCGAAGGCCGCGATCGAAGGGGCCCGCGACATCCTCGTGGAGCGGCTCGCCGGGGATGCCGCCCTGCGCGCCCTGGTCCGGCGCGCGTACCTCGAGGGCGGCTGGCTCCGCGCGGTGAAGAGCCCGAAGGCGAAGCCCCAGAGCCGCTACGAAGCCTACTTCGCGTTCCAGGAGAAGGTGTCCTCGCTGCGCGAGCCGGCGGGCTCCCACCGCTACCTCGCCGTGCGCCGCGGGCAGGCCGACGACGAGCTCACCGTCTCGCTCGGCGGTGCGCCCGACGACGCGGAGTTCGAGGCGCGCCTCGTGGCCGCCTTCGAGGAGGCGGCCTGCACCATCCCCGACTCCCCGGGGGCCGAGGTGCTGCGCCACGCGGGGCGCATCGCCTTCAAGAACGACGTGCGCACCGCGATCGAGAACGAGGTCCACCGCGTCCTCAAGGACGCGGCCGACGCCGTCGCCGCCCACGCCTTCGCCGAGGGGGTGAGGCGCCGGCTCCTGGAGCCGCCGTTCGGACGGCGGGCGGTCCTCGGCATGGACCCCTCGCCTCGCGAGGGGTGCCGGCTGGCCGCGGTCGACGGCGGGGGCAGGCCTCTCGCCAACGAGACGGTCCACCTCCAGGCCGACGAGCAGAAGGCCGCCGCGCGCGAGGCGGTCGTCCGCCTCGTCCGCGAGCACGCGCTCGAGGCCGTCGCCGTCGGCAGCGGCGCCGGGGGGCGCGAGGCGGAGGTCCTCGCGCGCGGCGCGCTCCGCGAGGCCGGGCTCGCCGTCCCCGTCGTCCTCGTGAGCGAGGCGGGGGCGCGTGCCTGGAGCGCGAGCGAGGCGGCGCAGGCCGAGCTGCCCGGCCTCGCCCCCCCCGACCGCGCCGCGGTCTCGATCGCACGGCGGCTCCAGGACCCGCGGGCCGAGCTGGTCAAGCTCGAGCCCCGGGGCATCGGGATGGGGCCACACCCGCACGACGTGCCCCACGCCGTCCTGAGCAAGGCCCTCCACGCGGTCGTCGAGGACTGCGTGCACGGCCCGGGCATCGACCTCAACGCCGCCCCCCGCGCGCTGCTCGCGCGGGTGAGCGGCCTCTCGCCCGCGCTCGCCGCAGCCGTCGTGGAGCGGCGAGAGGCGCACGGGCCGTTCCGCTCGCGGGCGGGGCTGCGCGACGTGCCCGGCGTGACTGCGGCGGCCTTCGAGCAGGCGGCGGGCTTCCTGAGGGTGATGGACGGAGACGAGCCGCTCGACCGCACCGGCGTCCACCCCGAGCAGCAGGGCCCTCTCGAGGCCCTCGCCGCGCGGCTCGGCAAGAGCGTCGGCGACCTCCTCGGCCCCGGCGCGGCCCTCGTCCGCGAGTCGCCCGAGGCCCGCGCGGCTCTCGGCGAGCTCGCGTGGCCCGCGGTCGTCGCGGAGCTCGAGAGCGCGGGGCGCGACCCCCGCGGGCCCTTCGTGCCCTTCGCGTTCCGGGAGGACGTCCTGCGGCTCGAGGACCTCCAGCCGGGGATGGTCTGCCCGGGAATCGTGAGCCACGTCGCGAGCTTCGGCGTCTTCGTGGACATCGGCGTCCGCCACGACGGCCTCGTGCACGTCTCGCAGCTCGGGCCGAGGCACGGGGAGCGGCCGCTCGAGCCCGGCGACCGGGTCGACGTCCGCGTCCTCAAGGTGGATCTCGCGAAGAAGCAGATCTCCCTGACGATGCGCACCCCTCCGCCCGCGCGGCGAGCGTCGCGGGGCGAGGAGGCCCGCGCGCGCCGCGCGGTCGCCGGCGAGAAGGCTCCGCCCCGCTCGCCCTCCGCGCGCCGGCCCGCGCATCCCGAACGGCCCGCGGCCCCGGCCAGCCCCTCGGCGGCAGACGCGCCGGCCACGCCCCCCCCGCCCGCGGCGGCACGGCCCGCACCGCGTCCCCCCGCTCCCCGCCCTGCCGGACCCCGCCCGCGGCCCGCCGCGGCCCCCCGCCCCGAGTCCCGCCGGCCCGCCTTCAACAACCCCTTCGCCGTGCTCGCCGGCCTCAAGGTCCCACCGAAGAAGAGCTGACCGTTCCCGAGCGCCCCGGCGCGCCGCCCGAGGCATGAGCGCACGCGATGCCCCGCCGTGGCAGGGATGATGCTTGAGTCCCTCTGGGGGGCCGTTCCCCCGCAACGCTTTCGCGGAGGCTCGCGATGCCGATCCCAGCCCTGGACGCCGAGGCCCGGAAGGTCCAGACCCTGTGGTCCGAGCGCTTCGCCCTGCGCACCCAACGCATGACGAGCTCGGTCATCCGCGAGCTGCTGAAGCTCACGGAAAAGCCGGACGTGATCTCGTTCGCCGGCGGCCTGCCCGCGCCCGAGGTGTTTCCCTTCGCGGAGGTGGAGCGCGCCGCCGAGAACGTGCTGCGCGAGCAGGGCAAGACGGCGCTGCAGTACGCGGCGACCGAGGGCTACCTCCCGCTGCGCGAGCTGCTCGTGCGTCACATGGCGCGCTACGGGATCAAGGTCGAGCCCGCGAACGTGATGATCACCTCCGGCTCGCAGCAGGGGCTCGACCTCATCGGCCGCCTGTTCGTGAACCCGGGCGACCGCGTCCTCACCGAGTCGCCCACCTACCTCGGCGCGCTGCAGGCGTGGAGCGCGTACCAGGCCGACTACCTCACCGTTCCGGTGGACGACGACGGCCTCGACGTCGAGGGGCTCGAGGCGCAGCTGCGGGGCGGGCCGAAGTTCCTCTACATCCTGCCCAACTTCCAGAACCCGGCCGGGGTGACCCTCGCCCTCGGGCGCCGCCGCCGCCTCGTCGAGCTCGCCAACCACTACGGCGCCCCGATCGTCGAGGACGACCCCTACGGGCAGCTGCGCTACGAGGGCGAGCACCTGCCGCCGATCGTCCAGATCGACGCCGAGTTCCACGGCTGCGCCAAGGGGGACGGCGACTTCACCGGCGACGTCCTCTACCTCTCCACGCTCAGCAAGACGCTCGCCCCCGGCCTGCGCATCGCGTGGGTCGTGGCCCCCGAGTCCGTGATCTCGAGGCTCGTGCAGATGAAGCAGGGGGCCGACCTGCACAGCAGCACCTTCTGCCAGATGGTGGCCTACGAGGTCGCGAAGGACGGCTTCCTCGACCGGCACGTCAAGCGGATCCGCGAGGTCTACGGCGAGCGCCGCAACGCGATGCTCGCCGCCCTCGAGCGGCACTTCCCGCCGCAGGTCCGCTGGACGAAGCCGCAGGGGGGGCTGTTCCTCTGGCTCACCCTGCCCGAGGGCTTCGACTCGACCGAGCTGCTCCAGCAGGCCCTCGAGCGGGAGAAGGTGGCGTTCGTGCCCGGCGCCTCGTTCTTCCCGCGGGGCGGGGGGGAGCGGACCTGCCGGCTCAACTTCTCCTACGCCGCGCCGGACGTCATCGTGGAGGGGATCCGCCGTCTCGGGAGAGTGATCGAGCGCCGGCTGGCTAGCGCGTGATCCCCATCTGGCCGAGGATGAACGCGTAGTCGAACGCCACCTCGCGCAGGGAGTCGTAGCGACCCGAGGCCCCCCCGTGGCCAGCGGCCATGTTCGTCTTCAGCAGGAGCACGTTCGCGTCCGTCTTCAGGGCCCGCAGCCGTGCCACGTACTTGGCCGGCTCCCAGTACATGACCTGGCTGTCGTGGAAGGACGTCTTGACGAGCATCGCCGGGTAGGCCTTCGGCTCGAGGTTCGAGTAGGGGCACCAGGAGCGGATCGAGCGGTAGGCCTCCTCCTCCTTCGGGTTGCCCCACTCCTCGTACTCGCCGACGGTGAGGGGGAGGGTCTCGTCGAGCATCGTGTTGACGACGTCCACGAAGGGGACCTTCGACACGATCGCTCTCCACAGGTCGCTCCGCATGTTCGCGACCGCGCCCATGAGCAGGCCCCCGGCGCTGGCTCCCTCGGCGACCAGCCGCTCGCGGCTGCCGTAGCCCTCGCGGACGAGGTGCTCGGCGACGACGACGAAGTCCGTGAAGGTGTTGCGCTTGCGCAGCAGGCGGCCGTCGTCGTGCCAGGGCTTGCCGAGGTCGCCGCCGCCGCGCACGTGGGCGAGCGCGAAGACGACGCCGCGGTCGAGCAGGCTCACCCGGTTCGACGAGAACGTGATCGGAAGCGCGAAGCCGTAGGCGCCGTAGCCGTAGAGGAGGATCGGCGCCGTGCCGTCCCGCGCGAGCCCCTTGCGGTACACGACGCTCACCGGCACCTTGACCCCGTCGGGCGCGGTCGCCGCGAGGCGCTCGGTCTCGTAGCGCGTCCGGTCGTAGCCGAGGACGGGCTGCTCCTTGAGGAGCGTCGCCTTTCTCGCCGCCATGTCGTAGTCCAGCACGGAGCGCGGGGTGACGAGCGACTCGTAGGTGTATCGCAGAAGCGTGGTGTCGAACTCCGGGTTCGCCTCCGGCCACACCGAATAGGCGGCCTCGGGGAAGGCGACGCGGTGGCCCTCGCCGGTGTCGGCGTCGATCACCCGCAGGTGGGGCAGCCCGCCCTCCCGCTCGAGGAGCACCAGGTGGCCCCGGAAGCAGTCGACGCCCTCGATCATGACCTCGTCCCGGTGGGCCACGACTTCCTCCCAGCTCTCGCGCCCCGGGCGGGCGACGGGCGCCCTCACGAGCCGGAAGTTGCGTCCGGTGTCGTTGGTGCGGAGGTAGAAGAAGTCGCCCCGATGGTCGACGTCGTACTCCTGCTCGCTCACGCGGGGCGCCACGAGGCGCCACTCCCCGAGGGGCTCCGCCGCGGGCAGGACGCGGGCCTCGCTCGTGGTCAGGCTCCCGATGCCCAGCACCAGCCAGGCGAGGCTGCGCGTGCGGTAGACCCCGACGTTGAAGGCGAGGTCTGCTTCCTCGTACACGAGGTCGTGGGCGGCCTCCCCCAGGCGGTGGCGGAGGAGGCGGTACTGCCGCTTGGTCGACTCCTCCTCGACCGTGTAGAAGATCGTCCTCCCGTCGGCGGCCCACGCCGCGGAGCCGACCTTCTCCGCGACCGTCTCCACGAGCTCCCCCGTGCGGAGGTCCTTCACGAAGAGGGTGTACTGCCGGAAGCCGGTCTCGTCGGTCGAGTAGGCGAGGAGGCGGCCGTCGTCGCTCGGCTCGAAGGCCCCGAGCGCCATGAAGGCCTTCCCCTCGGCGAGGCGGTTGAGGTCGAGGACCACCTCCTCCGGGCCCTCCAGGCTCCCCCGCCTGCGGCAGTGGATGGGGTACTGCTTTCCCTGCTCGGTGCGCGAGTAGTGGAAGAAGCCCCCCTTGCGGTAGGGGACGCTCTGGTCGGTCTCCCGGATGCGACCGAGCATCTCCGCGTAGAGCGTCTCCTGGAGGCCTCGCTTCGGCGCCATCACCGCGTCGGCGTAGGCGTTCTCGGCCTCCAGGTAGCCCCGGACGTCCGGGTCGTCCTTCCGCCGCAGCCACGCGTACTCGTCCACGCGGCGCTCGCCGTGGACCACGGTCGTGACCGGGAGGACCTTCGCCCGCGGCGGCGCGGGAAGCGGCTCGTCCGCGCCCATCACGTCAGGCCGCGGAAGGCGTCGAGGGCGAGGAGGCGGCCCGGCGCGGGGCGGTCGTTCACGGTTGGGATCCTATCAAGCCGAGGGGCGGAGCCCCCCTGGAAAGGGAAAACGCCCGGAGCCTCGCGGCCCCGGGCGCCTCTCGGTTCAGTGGCTCGAAAAGAGACCCCTACCCGATCTTCTGGACGTTCGCGGCGCGCGGCCCCTTGGGGCTGTCCACGACCTCGAACCGCACGCGATCACCCTCGTTGAGGGTCCGGAATCCCTCCGCCTTGATCTCGCTGTGGTGGACGAACACGTCCGGCCCACCCTCGCGGGAGAGGAATCCGAAGCCCTTGGACTCGTTGAACCACTTCACCGTACCTTCGACCATTTACGTATAGGCCTCCCTAGCCCTTGCCTGGCGACAGCTACGTGCGCGCCCGCGGCCGGGAGCCGCCCACCGTGGGCAGCGCCGTTCGTGGGCGCCGGAGCGACGGACACCAGGGCGACGAGACGCTAGCAAAGGACCTTCGCCCCCGTCAAGGGTGACGCGCGCAGGGGTCGGACCTCAGCGCCCCGGGCGCGGAGGGAGCAGGGCGCCGAGCGCCCAGCCGAGGGCGCCCGCGATGGCGTTGAGCATCGTGTTGACCACCAGCCCCCCGGCGCGGATCCCGAGGGCCTGGCCGAGGCCGACCTCTGCGGCCTGGTTGAGCGCGGTCGGGTGCGAGAAGTAGCTCGGAAGGCCGAGGGCATGGGAAGCGACGGTCGAAAAGAGGATGACCAGCTGGGCCACGACCGCCATGAACGCGGCGAAGCCCGCGGCCTGGCCGAGGCGGAAACCGAGCCACGCCCGGGTGAAGACCGCGGAGAACACGGACGCGAACAGGCACAGCGTGACGATGCTGAAGACGTGGGTCCCCTTCTCGTACGGCACGGAGAAGGCCGTGCCCTGGAGCCAGCGGCCCGCGGTGACGATTCCCAGCATCACGAAGAACGGCCTCGCCAGCCGGGCGTACTCTCTCAGCATGCTCCCCTCCTCACCTCGTCACGACCAGCCGAGCCCGTCCCCCGCGCGCTGCGCGAGCTCGCGCGCGAAGGCCTCGACGTCCTCGCGCCACGGCTCGGGCGCGCCGGGCCGGCACACGTGGACCCCCCGCACGAGCGACGGGTCGTCCGGGTCGGGCACCGCCTCCGCCGCTTCCGCCTGCGCCGCCGCCCGCGCGTAGTCCTCGAGCGCGACGGTGCCCGCGGGCGGGACCGCGCAGGCGCGGGCGAAGAGAAGCTCCGCGCAGGACGGCAGCGGTCGCGCCCGGCTCACGTGCCCCCGCCCCGGGGCAGCGGCGGCACCCCCGCCGCCTGGAGCAGCCGCTCGAAGGCGGCCTCGTCGGAGAAGCAGAGGTTGAGGCGGGTGACACGATCGGGTCCCGCGAAGACGTGCCGCACCTGTGCCTCCGCCGCGACCTTGTCCGCGATGTCGCTCACCGTCAGCGTCTCGCCCGCCGCCACCGGGAGCGTGGTGAACACCCGCGCCCCGCCCGGGCTGAGGTTCTCCGTCACCGTCTGCTCCTCGAGCGGGCCGGGTGCGGCCAGCCGGCGCAGGCGCAGGTTGACGAAGAGCTGCAGACGCTCGTGCCGGCGCCGCTCCCCGCCAGACCTCGCCCCGGTCCTCGGGTCGTCGGGCAGGCGGAAGCGCCCCCCGGGCCGCGCGTCGAAGCCCTTGGGCGGCACCCGCCCCAGGAAGAGCACGCCCACCACGCTCTCGCCGTCTGACCCCGTCCTCGTGTTGCGCACGAGGGCGTAGGTCTTGTAAGAGGTCTCCGCGAGGTCGTACCGGCGGAAGTTGCGGGGGATCGGCGCGGAGAGGAGCAGGACCTGTCCGACGCCGTGGGGGTGTCGCAGCGAGAACGACGCTCCGCCGTAGGACGCGTCGTCGGTCGAGGTCATCTCCTCCCAGGGCGTCCCGTCCGGGTCGTGGCCGAGGACCCGGACGGGGACGCTCAGGCCCATCCGGGGGTCTCGGCGCCGGTCGGGGGGAGGCACGCGGTTGGCTCCGCGGTCGGGGACGGGGAGGGAGGCTCCCGTCGCCCGTCTACTTCTTGCTCTGGTACCAGTCCGCGTCCATCTTCGCGAAGTGCGCCCACTTCTCGGGCAGCTCCTCGAGGGGGAAGATGGCCTGGACCGGGCAGACGGGCACGCAGGCGCCGCAGTCGATGCAGGTCTCGGGGTCGATGTAGAGCTTCGTCTCGGCCGCGAACTCCGCCTCGTCCTTCTTCGGGTGGATGCAGTCGACCGGGCACACCTCGACGCAGGCCGTATCCTTCGTGTTGACGCAAGGTTCCGCGATCACGTACGCCATCGACGACCCTCCTTGGTGTGGCGTGGTTCCCGGTCCATCCGGGCCTCCCCGGCATCCTAGCTCAAAACGGGGGTCCCGCCCTACTCCCGCACGATCTCCTGGTGCAGGGCGAGCAGCCGCGGGTCCTTCTTGCGGACGAGGAAGCCGCGGCGCACCTCCTCGAGGGCGCGGTCGCGGTCGCCGTCGGCGAGGGCGGAGCGGGCGCTCCTCAGGCACTCCTCGACCACGAGCTCCTCCTCGGCCTGCTGGGCGAGGGCCGAGGCGCGCGCGTTCTGGGGCTGCGCCTCCCGCACCGCGCGGGCCTCGGCGAAGGCCTCCGCCCACCGCTGGCGGGCGAAGAAGTCCTCGGCGCGCAGGAGGCGCGCCTCGGGCGAGAGGCCGGTGGCGGGCGCGGGGGTGGGCGCCACGGTCGGGGCAGGCAGGGGCGTGAGCGTCGCGGCCGGACGTGGCGGCGGGCCGGGCGTGGGCGAGGCCGCGGCCTCGGGGGGCGCCGTGGGCGTCGGAACCAGCGGGGGCGTCGCCGTCGCGGCGACCGCCGGTGAGGGCGTCGCCGAGGCATCGGCCGTCGGCTCCCGGCCCGGCGGCGCAAGGGCGCCCGGCCGCCGCACGAGCCACGTCGCGAGGGAAGCGACGACGAGGAGCGCGGCCGCGGCCGCGACGAGCGGCCCGCGGCGGCGTCCCGCCCCCGCCGGGGGCGCCGCGCGCGGGGAGAGCGCGCGCGGAGGCGTCGGCGCCTCGGGCTCCCGCGTCGGCGGCGCGGGACGGACGGGCCGGGGGACGGCCTTCGGCCGTACGAGGAGCGCCTGGTCGGCGGGGGCCGTCCCGTCGACCGTGCCCCCGAGGTCGGCGAGCGCCAACGCCAGGTCCGAGGCCATTGCGCGCGCGTCCGGGTAGCGCTCCTCGGGCCGCCGGGCGAGCGACCGCGCGAGGACCGCGCGCAGGCGGTCCCACTGCCGGCCGTCGGGGATGAGCGACAGGTCGGGCGGCTCGTGGAGGATCTTGTAGAGGATCGCGACGAGGCTGTCGGCCTGGTAGGCCTTCTCGCCCGTCACGAGCTCGTAGAGGATGAGGCCGGCCGAGAAGAGGTCGCTGCGCCCGTCGACCTCGCCCGCCGAGGCCTGCTCGGGCGACATGTAGTTCGGGGTCCCGACCACGACGCCGGCGGTCGTGGTGCTCACCCCTCCGAGGCGTGCGACGCCGAAGTCCATGATCTTGGCCGGCAGACCCACGGGGAGGAAGACGTTCGAGGGCTTCACGTCGCGGTGGACGATGCCGTGCTCGTGGGCGTGACCGAGGCCGGAGAGCAGCTGCAGGACGACGGGGAGCGTCGCCCGCGGGTCGGGGCGGATGCCGGCGTCGATCCCCCGCTGCAGATCGGTCCCCTCGAGGAGCTCGAGGACCATGAACGGCGCGCCCTCGTGCTCCCCGAGCTCGTAGATCACCACGATGTTCGGGTGCTGCAGCTTCGCCGCCGCGCGGGCCTCGCGGAGAAAGCGCGCGCGGGCGTCGGCGTCGGCCGCGCCCCGGGACATCACCTTGACCGCGACGTCGCGGTCGAGCGTCTCGTCCCGCCCCCGGTAGACCGTTCCCATCGCGCCCTGTCCGAGCTCGCCCAGGATGAGGTACCGGCCGATGCGCGCCGGGGCGGTCATGGCGGGAATGATATCCTCCCCGACCGTGCGCGCGGTGGTGCAACGCGTCTCGGAGGCGGAGGTCCGGACGGGCGGCACGGTCGTGGGAGCGATCGGCCCCGGCCTCGTCGTGCTCCTCGGCGTCGGACGGGGCGACGCCGACTCCGACGCCGCCTACCTCGCGGAGAAGGTCCTGAACCTCAGGGTCTTCCCGGACGCGGACGGACAGATGAACCGCTCGGTCCTCGACGCGCGCGGCGGTGTCCTCGTCGTCTCCCAGTTCACGCTCTTCGGAGACGTCCGCAAGGGGCGGCGGCCCTCGTACTCGGACGCGGCCCCTCCCGAAGAGGCCCGCCGCCTCTACGAGCGGTTCGTCGAGCACCTCCGGCCCTCGGGCCTGCCCGTCGCCCGGGGCGTCTTCGGGGCGATGATGGACGTCGCCCTCGTCAACCAGGGCCCGGTCACGATCCTCCTCGACTCGCGGAAGCTCTTCTGATGGCCCCCGCCCCCTCGCGCGCGGCGGCGGTCGCAAGCCGCCTCCTCGCCGCGGCCGCGGGCCTCGCGCTGTTCGTGCTCGCCCTCGAGGTGCTCAAGCTCGGCGCGGCCGGCGTGGGACCGCTGCTGCGCGCGCTCGGCGTCTCCGGCCTCGCCGGCGGCATCGGCGCCGGGTGGCTCGGCGCGTGCCTCCTGCTGTCGGGCTCGCCCGTCGCGGCGGTGGCGCTCACCCTGCTCGCCTCGGGCGCGCTCGGCGGCGCCGAGACGTTCGGGATGATCTCCGGGTCCCGCCTGGGGGCGTCGTTCGTCGTGCTGGTCGTGGGAGCGCTCGAGGACCTGCGCGCGGGGCGGCGCGAGGCGCGCAGCGCCTACATCGGCGTCACCGCGCTCGTCGCCACGGCCGTGACCTACGTCCCGGCCATGGCGCTGTCGTGGGTCGCGCTCGAGCGAGGAGCGCTCGCCGGCCTGCGGCTCGAGGGGCGAGACCTCGCCGGGCTCGTGGAGCGGCTCTACGGCCCCC
This sequence comes from uncultured Acidobacteriota bacterium, assembly GCA_964561785.1. Lineage (GTDB taxonomy): Bacteria > Acidobacteriota > Vicinamibacteria > Fen-336 > Fen-336 > DATBSL01. Next base: position 38,081 of record CAZLRF010000047.1, read on the forward strand.
TCCTGCTGTCGGCGGCGGGCCTTCTGCCGCGATGGCTGCTCTTCGTGGCGGGCGTGCTGCTCCTCCTCCTCGCCTTCCGCGCCTTCGACCGCGCGCTGCCCGACCTCGGCAAGGGCCGCGGGCCGCTCCTCCCCGCCGACCACGTCGTTTACCGCCCGTGGTTCATGTTCGCCGTGGGGCTCGCCACCACCGCCCTCACCCTCTCGGTGTCGGTGTCGATCTCGCTCCTCGTCCCCCTCGCCGCGCGCGGCTTCGTGCGCCGCGAGAACGTCTGGCCGTACGTGCTCGGGGCGAACGTGACGACCCTCGTCGACACCCTCTTCGCCGGGGCGCTCGTCGGCCACCCCGACTCGGCCCGCATGGTGGCCCTCCTGATGGGCTCCGTCCTCCTCCTGTCGCTCCCGCTCGTCTTCGTCGTTCCCGGCGCTTTCTCCCGCGCGCTCGACCGCGTGGCCTCCCGCGCCACCTCGAGCGCCCGGGCGGTGGCGGCGTTCGTCGCGCTGCTCCTCGCGATCCCGCTGGCTCTCGTCGCGCTCTTCTGAGGGAGGCTGTCCATGGACGTGCTCGTCTACCTCGACCCGTCGCCCCGGGGGGAGTGGGCGCTCGCCGTGGCCGCCCAGCTGCCCCCGCGCTGGCGGGGGACGCTCCGGCTCCTCGCGACCGCCGAGGACGCCGCGGCCGACCCGGGGCTCGTCGAGCGGGCCCGCGCGCGGCTGTCCGCGTGGCCGCTCGAGGCCGTCACCCGGCCGGGGCCGGCCGAGCGCGCCGTGATCGAGGAAGCCCGCGCGCGGCCGTGCGGCCTGCTCGTCGTGCCTCCCGCCGGCCGGGGAGCGATCGCGCGGATGCTGAAGGGCTCGCGCGTCGCGACCGTCGTGCGCCTCGCCCGCGCACCCGTCCTCGTGGCGCGCCGTCCTCCCGCGCGGATCGACCGCGTGCTCGGGGCCCTGTCCGGGCGCGACACCACGGTCGGGGTCCTCGAGGCGGCGCTCGCGTGGGAGGAGTGCCCGGGCGCTCGCGTGGCGTTCGTGCACGTGAGGTCGGAGGTGGCGCTCCCGCTCGGGGCCGACGATCTGCCTCCCGAAGCCCCGGGCGGCTCGGACGTCGAGGCCGTGCGCGCGGCCCTCGCGGCGCGCGGCCGCGAGCGAGACCTCCAGCTGCGCGACGGGCTCGTGGTCGAGGAAGTCCACGACGCCTTCGAGAGCGGGGCGTTCCAGCTCCTCGTGATCGGCGCCCACGGCGAGGGCTCGGCCGGCTTCGGCCGGGAGGACGTGACGGAGCGCCTGCTCCTCGGATGCCCGGGCTGCACCCTCATCGTCCCGCGTTGAGCCGGCGGGGGCCCTCTTGACAGACGCCGTCTCGCTTGAATACTATATCGCTCCGATAGGATAAGAATGAAGGTCTCCCGCCGGGGTCTCTACGCTCTCCAGGCGCTCATCCACCTGGCCGAGGTCTACGAGGGAGGGCTCGTGGCGGCCCGGACGATCGCCGAGAAGGAGGGCATCCCCGAGAAGTTCCTGGAAGGCATCCTGCTGGCCCTGAAGAACGCGAGGGTCGTCTCGAGCGAGCGAGGGCGGGAGGGCGGCTACCGCCTGCGCAAGCCGCCCGGGGAGCTCTTCATCGGGGACGTCGTGCGCCTGATCGACGGCCCCCTGGCCCCGTTCGGGGACGTGGTGGAGCTGCAGCACCGCGTGAAGACCGAGACGCGCCACCCGGGGCTGTTCGACGTGTTCCTCGAGGTGCGCAACGCCGCCTCCGCCATCGTGGACCGTACGAGCCTCGCCGATCTCGTCGAGCGCGACCGGCGGGTCCTGGCCGGGCGGGGCGAGACCGCGGGGCGCCACTGACATGGCGTGGCTTAATGTCTATTACGTCCGTAGGTTTTATAAAGAATGCCCGAGCAGGTCGTCCGCTTCGAGCGCACGATCATCCGCACCCAGGTCTCCTTCTGAGCG
>CAZLRF010000048.1:0-25852 GCA_964561785.1 uncultured Acidobacteriota bacterium
GCTCCTCTCCATGGCGCCCGGGGCCACGTTCGTGCCCGTCGCGCGGGCGAGCGCGCCCGCCCCCCCGCCCCCCGCTCGAGCCGTCGTGACCGGCGAGATCCGGCAGTGGCACCCGGTCACGCTCACGCTCGACGGTCCCGCGGCCCGCGAGCGCGACACCTCGCCCAACCCCTTCCTCGACTACCGCTTCACGGTCCGCTTCGCCCACGAGTCCGGCACGCCCGCCTACGACGTGCCCGGCTACTTCGCCGCGGACGGCAACGCCGGCGAGACCTCGGCCGAGGCGGGGACGAAATGGCGGGCACACCTCTCCCCCGACCGGCCGGGCCGCTGGACCTGGCGCGCCTCGATGGTGCGCGGCCCCCACGTCGCGGTCGACGCGGCGGCCCCGGGCGAGCCGGTGAAAGGCGTGGACGGCGCCACGGGCTCGTTCGAGGTCCTGCCCACGGACAAGGCCGGCCGGGACTTCCGCGCCCAGGGCCGGCTCGGGTACGTCGGCGGGCACTACCTGCGCTTCGCCGGGTCGGGGCGGTACTTCCTGAAGGCGGGGGCGGACGCGCCGGAAACGCTCCTCGCGTACGCCGACTTCGACGGCACGGTCTCCACGAAGAAGGAGGGGCCGCTCAAGACGTGGACGCCTCACGTGCGTGACTGGCGGCCGGGGGACCCGACCTGGAAGGGAGGAAAGGGCAAGGGCCTGACCGGCGCGCTCCGCTACCTCGCCGGCCGCGGTGCGAACGCGGTGTCCTTCCTCACCTACAACGCGGGGGGAGACGGCGACAACGTCTGGCCGTTCGTCGAGCGCGGCGCGAAGCTCCACTACGACTGCTCGAAGCTCGACCAGTGGCGCGCCGTCTTCGAGCACGCGCAGTCGCTCGGCCTGTTCCTCCACTTCAAGACCCAGGAGACCGAGAACGACGACCAGCGCCTGTCCCACGAGCGCTCGCCGGGGCGCGTGCCCGAGGCGCTCGACGGAGGCGGGGTCGGCGTCGAGCGACGGCTCTACTACCGCGAGCTCGTCGCCCGCTTCTCCCACCTGCTCGCCCTCAACTGGAACCTCGGGGAGGAGAACACGCAGACACCCGAAGAGCAGCGGGCGATGGCGGCGGCGCTCGGCGAGCTCGACCCCTACGATCACCCGGTGGTCATCCACACCCACCCCGGCGACCAGGACCTCGTCTACACCCCGCTCCTCGGACCCGCCTCCGGCCTGAGCGGGGTCTCGCTCCAGAACCACTGGGACGTGGCGCACCAGAGGGTCCTCAAGTGGAGGCGCGAGTCGGCGCGCGCGGGCCGGCCCTGGGTGGTCGCGAACGACGAGCAGGGCGACGCCGCGCTCGGCGTGCCCCCGGACGCCGGGTACGAGGGCTTCCCCGGGAAGGCGAAGGAGAGGGACGGGCGCGAGTACGACCGGCACGACGTGCGCCGGCACACCCTGTGGGGCACGCTCCTCGCCGGCGGGGCCGGGGTCGAGTACTACTTCGGCTACTCGCTCCCGCAGAACGACCTGCTGTGCGAGGACTGGCGCAGCCGCGAGGGCGCGTGGGACGACGCCGCGAGGGCGCTCCGCTTCTTCGAGGAGGAGCGCATCCCGTTCTGGGAGATGGAGCCGGCCGACGCTCTCGTCGGCAACGACGCCGAGGACGGCTCCCGCTACGCCTTCGCGAAGAGGGGGGAAGTCTACCTGGCGTATCTCCCCCGGGGCGGGACGGCCGAGCTCGACCTGCGCGACGCGCCGGGGCGATTCGCCGTCTCCTGGCTCGACCCGCGCAAGGGCGGCCGGCTCCGGGCCGGCTCGGTGCGTTCGGTCGAGGGGGGCGGAGCCGTGTCTCTCGGCGCCCCGCCGTCGCTCCCGTCCGAGGACTGGCTGGCCGTGGTCCGCCGGAGATGAGAACGTGGCCATGATCACCCTGCCCGCCGCCGCCGTCCTGGCCCTCGCCGTCGCCGCTCCGTCTCCCGAGGCCGCCCCCGCCCGCCCGAACGTCGTCCTCGTCCTCGCCGACGACCTCGGCTACGGAGACGTGGGCGCGTACGGCCAGAAGCTCGTCCGCACGCCGAGCATCGACCGCCTCGCGGCCGAGGGCCTCCGCTTCACCGACTTCTACGCCGGCTCCACGGTCTGCGCGCCGTCGCGCGCCGTCCTCATGACCGGCCGCCACACCGGCCACGCCAGCGTGCGGGGCAACGCCGGAGCCGGCCGCATCCACGTCCAGGCGCTGCGCCCGGGCGAGCGGACGATCGCGCACCTGTTCCGCGACGCCGGCTACGCGACCGCCCTCTTCGGCAAGTGGGGCCTCGGCGAGACGGGCTCGCCCGGCCACCCGAACCGCATGGGCTTCTCGACGTTCTTCGGCTACCTCAACCAGCGCCACGCCCACAACTCCTACCCGACGTTCCTCTACCGGGACGAGGAGCGCGTGGTCCTGCCGAACGTCGCCGAGAAGGAGGACGCGGACGGGGCCGGCTGGGCCCGGACGCGCGTCGAGTATGCCCACGACCGGATCGTCGACGAGGCGCTCGCCTGGGTCGACGGCCTCGGCACGAAGCCCTTCTTCCTGGTCCTCGCCGTCACCCTCCCCCACGCCAACAACGAGGCGCGGGCCGCGACCGGAGACGGGCAGGAGGTGCCCGACTACGGGGACTACGCGAAGGAGCCGTGGCCGAACCCGGACAAGGGCCAGGCCGCGATGATCGCCCGGCTCGACCGCGACGTCGGCCGCCTGCTCGACCGTCTCGAGGCACGGGGGATCGCGAAGGACACGCTCGTTCTCTTCACGTCCGACAACGGCCCCCACGAGGAGGGAGGGAACGACCCGGAGCGCTTCGACGCGAACGGCCCCCTGCGCGGGCTGAAGCGCGCGCTCTACGAGGGCGGGATCCGGGTGCCGATGATCGCCCGCTGGCCGGGGCGCGTCGCGGCGGGCGCGACCTCCTCCCACGTCGCCTACTTCGGCGACCTCTTCGCCACGTTCGCGCAGCTGCTGGGTCAGAGCCCGCCCCCGGGGCTCGACTCCGTGAGCCTCGCCCCGACGCTCCTCGGCCGTACGTCCGAGCAGGGGTCGCATCCGTACCTGTACTGGGAGTTCTACGAGCAGGGCGGACGCCAGGCGGTGCGCTTCGACCGGTGGAAGGCGATCCGCGCGCCGATGAAGACGGGCCCGGTCGAGCTCTTCGACCTCGAGACGGACGTCGGCGAGACGAAGGACCTCGCCGCGGCGCGCCCGGACCTCGTGGCGCGGGCCGTCCGGTACATGGACGAGGCCCACGTCCCGGACCCGCTGTGGACGGTCCGCTGATGGCGCCCCCGACCCCCGGCCCGCGCGAGGCGTTCCGGCGGTGACCGTCCGCTGGGTCGTGGCCACCGACCTCGACGGCACGCTCCTCGACCACGACACGTACTCCCTCGAGCCGGCCCGCCCGGCTCTCGCGCTGCTCCGTGACGGCGGTATCCCGCTCGTCCTCGTCACGAGCAAGACGAGGGCGGAGGCCGAGGGGATCGCCGCGGCCACGGGCTGCGCGCCCGCCCTGGTGGTCGAGAACGGCGGGGCGGTGGTCCTCCCCGGCGGGGAGGGCGTGATCGAGCTCGGCGTCCGCTACGACGCGCTCGTCGCGGCCCTCGCCGAGATCGCGCTCGAGGCGGGCGCCCGCGTGCGCGGCTTCTCCTCGCTCTCCCTCCGCGACGTCGAGGAGCTGACCGGGCTGCGGGGCGAGGATGCCGAGCGGGCCCGGCAGCGCGGCTGGGACGAGCCGTTCCTCCTGTCGAACGAGGAGGCGCTGGGCGCGCTCGAGCAGGCCGCGGCGCGCCGCGGCCTCGCCGTGACCCGCGGCGGGCGGTTCCACCACCTGCTGGGCGCGGGCAGCGACAAGGGACGGGCGCTGCGCGTGCTGCTCGAGCGCGAGGGATGGCTCGCCCCCGGCACGCTCAGCCTCGGCCTCGGCGACGCGGCCAACGACCTGCCGTTCCTGCGGATCGTGGACCGGCCGGTCATCGTCCCGCGCCCGGGAGGCGCGAGAGACCCCGACCTCGCCGCCGCGCTCCCCCACGCCACCGTGGCGCCCGCGCCCGGGCCGCGCGGGTGGAACGCGGCGGTCCTGGCGATCCTCGGGGGCAGGGAGGTCGGCGGCTAGAGCTTCGCCTCGTACGGCGCGCGCTGCGGGCGCGAGAGCATCGCGTTCGCCTCGTCGTCGTCCCGGAACCGCTCGCGGAGCGGGTCCCACCGCAGCTTCCGGCCGAGCCGCATCGCGACGTGGGCGACGAGGCAGGCGCTCGTCGAGCGGTGCCCCACCTCGGCCGGCGAGATCGGCGCCTGGCGCGAGCGGACGGCCTCCAGCCAGTTGCCGTGATGGTCCGCGCTGCGCGGCAGGTGAAGCTCGCCGGGCCCGGTCGCCGAGGCGAGGACGCGCGGGTCGCTCGCGGACAGGGCCTGGGCGCTCCTCTCCTTCGCCACCGGGTCGCTCGCCGTGGCCGCGTAGGCGCCCCGGGTGACGAAGATCCAGCCCTCGGTGCCCTCGAACCTCACGCCGTTCGGGAACGCGTCGGAGATGCGCATCGTGACGCCGTTCGCGTAGCGGGCGTCGACCCGGAACGGCCCGTGGACGTCCCACAGGCCCCGCGTCGGGAACTCGGCGGTGGCCTCCACCTCGACGGGCCCGGTGTGCTCGGTGCCCATCCCCCAGTGGGCGATGTCGACGTGGTGGACGCCCCAGCCGGTGATCATCCCCGCCCCGAACTGCTCGCAGCGCAGCCACCCCGGGCGCGAGTAGTCGGCCTGGGGATGGACGCGCTTCTCGGTGTAGTAGACCCGGGGCGTCGAGCCCAGCCACATCTCGTAGTCGAGGTTCCTGGGGACGGGCATCTCCGGCTCTTCGTCGCCCGAGGGGTCGACGGGCAGGCCGATCGTGATCGTGCGGACCTCGCCGATCCGGCCGTTGCGGACGAGCTCGCAGGCCCTGCGGAACTGCTCCGAGGAGCGCTGCTGCGTGCCGAGCTGGAAGACCCGGCCCGTGCGGTGCATCACGTCGCTCATGAGCCGGCCCTCGGCGATCGTGAGCGAGGCGGGCTTCTGGAGGTAGACGTCCTTGCCGGCGACGGCGGCGTCGATCGCGGGCTTCGCGTGCCAGTGGTCGGGCGTGCTGATCACGACCGCGTCCACCTCGCCCTTCGCGAGGAGGTCCCGGTAGTCGTGGAACGCCGCGACGCCCGGTGCGCTCTCGCCCTTCCTCCGGTAGAAGTCCTCGACGAGCGCCCGCCCCTCGCCGAGCCGCTTCGAGTCGAGGTCGCACACCGCGACGACCCGGGCGACGTCGTGCTTCAGGATGCCCGGCAGGTCGTGCTCGCGGGAGATCCGACCCACTCCGATGGCGCCCACCTGGATGCGGTTGCCGGGAGCGGAGGCCCCGAAGACGCTCGACGGGACGATCGCCGGCGCGGCGAAGGCCGCCGCCCCCGCGGCCGCCGCCCTCACGAAGCCCCGACGCGAGACGGTCTGCCGGCCCATGGAGCCTCCTTGCCGCGGCCAATCCGGGGGACCGCGGGCCCGATCATAGCCCGCCGGCCGTCGTTGGAACTCCCTTGGGAATCCCTCGGGACACGCCCCTGCCCGGGCCCCTATCCTGTGAAGGGGGCGGGAGGCTGGCCATGAGGCGGTTCGTGCTCGCGCTGTCGTTCTGGCTGGTCGCGGCGGCGGCCGCGGCCGAGGGGCATCCCTGGCTCGCGCGCGTCCAGCTGGGGAGCGCGCAGATCCACGAGTGGGACGACTTCGACACCTGGGGCGAGGTCCGGATCGGGCGCCGCTTCGCGGGAGGGCTCTTCTCCGTCGACGCGGGCCCCTCCGGCTCGCACTCGGGCGAAGGGTACGTCGGCCTCACCGTGGGCTTCGAAGTGCTCCCGCTGCGCCGCGCCCTCCTCTCGCCCTATGCCTGCGTGGAGGCGGGGAGCCTCTGGGAGCCGGAGGGCTTCTCCGCCGTCGGGGGTGTCGGAGGCGGCCTCGTCGTCCGCCTGAACGACCGCCTCTCGCTCCGGGGGGGCGCGTCGTGGGCCGTCCACGACGACGACGACGGCCCTGTCGTCTACTCCGGGGGGATCGACTTCCGCTGGTGAGCGCCCGGCGGCCTCAGGCCTCGACGTCGAGGGCGACGTCGAGCGACGGGGCGCTGTGGGTGAGCCAGCCGAGGGAGACGAGGTCGACGCCCGTCTCCGCCACGGCGCGGACGTTCTCGGGGCGGATGCCGCCCGAGGCCTCGGTCACCGCGCGGCCGCGGGAGCGGCGCACCGCCTCGGCGAGCGTCGGCAGGTCCATGTTGTCGAGGAGGACGGCGTCGACGCCGAGGGCGAGCGCCTCGTCGAGCTGGTCGAGGGTGTCCACCTCGACCTCGACCTTCAGCATGTGGCCGGCCGAGGCCCGGGCTCGGCGCACCGCCTCGGCGATCCCGCCCGCGAGCGCGACGTGGTTGTCCTTGACGAGGACCGCGTCGTCGAGGCCGTAGCGGTGGCTGCTCCCGCCGCCCACGCGGACCGCGTGCTTCTCGAGCGCGCGCAGGCCCGGGGTGGTCTTGCGGGTGCACACCACCCGCGTCGGGAGGCCCGCGAGCCGCGCCACGACGTCGCGGGTGGCGCTGGCGATCCCGCTCAGGCGGCCGAGCAGGTTGAGCGCGGTGCGCTCGCCCGTGAGGAGCGCGCGGGCCCGTCCGGTCACGCGGGCGATCACCTTCCCCGCCTCCGCGTCGGCGCCGTCCGCCAGCCGCACCGCGACGCGGCACTCCGGGTCGAGGAGTCGGAACGCCAGGAGCGCCGGGTCGAGGCCGGCCACGCGGCCCGCCGAACGCGCCAGGATCGCGGCCTGGCCGACGAGGTCCTCCGGCACGATCGCGTCGGTCGTGACGTCCCCGCGCCGCCCGAGATCTTCGAGCAGGGCGCGACGGACGACATCCTCGTAGAGAAGCGGCAGAAGCGTCTGGCTCACGCGAAGGCCTCCACGCCGACGGCAACGGACGAAGGAGCGCTCTCGAGACGCACCGCGCCCTGCACCGGCGAGAGGAGGAGACGACGGCGCCATGCCGGATCAGGAAGAGGGTGGTCCGCGCGGAAGTGCGCGCCCCGGCTCTCCGGGCGGGCGAGCGCGGCGGTGGCGACCAGCCGGCCGACCGTGGCGAGGCCGGCCGTCTGGCTCCCGACCGGCAGCGACAGGGCCAGCCCCTCGAGACGGCGGAGGGCGTCGCGCAGGCCCTCGGCCGTGCGCACGAGCCCGACCTCGTCCCACATGAGCCGCCGGACCTCGGCCTCGGCCTCCTCCTCGACGCCGAAGCTCCGACCCACCGCCGGGACGTCGAGCCGGCCCGACGGGCGCCGCAGGCGCGGGATCGCTTCGGCGACGCTGCGCGCGACGCGCGCGCCGAAGACGAGCGCCTCGAGCAGCGAGTTGCTCGCGAGCCGGTTGGCCCCGTGGACTCCGGTGCAGGCGACCTCTCCCGCGGCCCACAGGCCCGGGACCGACGTCCGCCCGTCGAGGTCGGTCAGGACGCCGCCCATGTGGTAGTGCGCGGCCGGGGCGACCGGGATCGGCTCTCTCCGCGGGTCGAGGCCGTGCTCGCGGCAGGCGGCGAACACCGTCGGGTAGCGCTCGGGGAACGACTCCCCCACCGCCTCGCGCGCGTCGAGGAAGACCCGTCTCCCCTCGGCGAGCGCGGCCCAGATCGCCCGCGCCACCACGTCGCGCGGCAGCAGCTCCGCCTGCGGGCCCGCGTCGGCGAGGACCCGGCGCCCCTCCTCGTCCACGAGCAGGGCGCCCGCGCCGCGCAGCGCCTCGGTGAGGAGCGGCATCGGGTCGGCGCCGGCGTCGAGCGCCGTCGGGTGGAACTGGACGAACTCGACGTCGGCGAGGCGCGCGCCCGCCCGCCAGGCGAGGGCGAGGCCGTCGCCGGTGGCCTCGGCCGGGTTGGTGGTGCGGGCGAACACGCGCCCGATCCCGCCGGTGGCGAGGACGACCGCGCGCGCGCGGTGGAGGACGAGCGCGCCGTCCGCGTGGCGCACGAGGACGCCGCCGACGCGGCCGCCGTCCGGGACGAGGTGGAGGGCCCGCGCCTCCTCGAAGACGGCGAGACCGCTGCGCCCGTCGAGCGCGGCCCCGAGGGCCCGGGCCACCTCGGCTCCCGTCGCGTCCTTCGCGTGCAGGACGCGGGCGCGCGAGTGCGCCGCCTCGCGGGCGAGGTCGAGCTGGCCGGACGCGTCGCGGTCGAAGCGGGCGCCGAGGGCGAGGAGCTCCGCGAGGCGGTCGCGGCCCTCGCTCGCCAGCCGCTCGACGGCGGCCGGCAGGCCGAGCTCCCCCGCCACGGCCAGCGTGTCCGCGGCGTGGAGAGCCGGCGTGTCGCCCGGTCCCACCGCCCCCGCCACCCCGCCCTGTGCCCACGGCGTGTTGCCGGTCCGGCGCAGCGGTCCCTTCGCCACGAGGTCGACGCGCCGGCCGCCGAGGCCGAGTGCGGCCGACAGGCCCGCCGCCCCCGCCCCGAGCACGACGACGTCCGCCTCGCGGACGGCGTCCACCCGCGCGCTCATCGGCCCGCCCCGCGTCCGACGGCGAGCATCCGCTCGACGGCCCGGCGCGCCCGGTCCGCCACCGCCGGGTCGACCTCCACCCGGTGCTCCATCGTCACGAGGGCGCGCAGGATGTTGGGCAGGGTGATCCGCTTCATGTGGGGGCAGAGGTTGCAGGGACGGACGAACTCGGTGTGCGGGAACGCCACCGCCACGTTGTCGGCCATCGAGCACTCGGTGACGAGCACGACCTTCGCCGGCCGCGCCGCCTCGAGGTGCGACACCATGCCCGCGGTCGACCCCACGTAGTCGGAGGCGGCCAGCACGTCGGGCGGGCACTCCGGGTGGGCGAGGACCGAGACGTCCGGGTGCTGGGCGCGGAAGCGCCGGATCTCGTCGCCCGTGAAGCGCTCGTGGACCTCGCAGTGCCCCTTCCACAGCACGAGCTCGGTCTTCACCTTCGAGGCCACGTACTTCCCGAGATACTCGTCGGGCAGGAAGATCGCGCGCGGCGCCCGGAGCGACTCGACCACCTCGACCGCGTTCGCCGAGGTGCAGCACACGTCGGACTCCGCCTTCACCTCGGCCGAGGTGTTGACGTAGGTGACGACCGGCGCGTCGGGGTAGCGCTCGCGCAGCAGGCGCACGTCGGCGCCCGTGATCGAGGAGGCGAGCGAGCAGCCGGCCTCGGGGTCCGGGATGAGGACGGTCTTCCCCGGGCTGAGGATCTTGGCCGTCTCGGCCATGAAGTGGACGCCGGCCATCACGATCACGTCGGCGTCCGTCTGCGCGGCCTTCTGGGCGAGGGCGAGCGAGTCCCCCGTGATGTCCGCCACCCCGTGGAAGATCTCGGGCCCCTGGTAGTTGTGGGCGAGCACGACCGCGTTGCGCTTCGCCTTCCACTCCCGGATCGCGTCCACGTAGGGCGCGTGGACCGGCCACTCCGCCTCGGGGACGACCCGGCGCACCTTGTCGAGCACGTCCCGCGTGCGGCGCGCCACCTCGGGCGTCCAGGCGGGCTCGGGCACGGAAGCCGTCCGGGGGGCCGGCGCGTCGGTCGTCATCTCGTCTCCTCCTCCGCTCTCCGCCGCACTATTATACTCATAGTGAGCATAATAAGCGTCAAAGAACAGGGCAGCCACGCTGCCCAAGCGTTACCAATATGCTACTCGGGAGCATAAAAGTCAAGCCCACCGTTGGTTCAGTCGGCCGACCCCCGGTGCGCCGCCGCGATCATCGAGACCACCTTCTCCCGCTCGTCGATCTCGGAGAAGAACCGCCACACCCCGATCCGGTAGCGCCAGGTCGGTGGCGAGTAGGCCTTCAGCCTCCGGATGTTCGAGCCGAAGTGCGGTCGGGCCACGAGCTGCGGGTAGACCACGGCTCGCAGCTTCGCCGCCACCGAGGAGTGCCCGAAGCTCCTCGTCGAGCCGCAGGGTCACGGTTCGTGTGGCCATCGTGTTTCTCCGTATTCTTTTGTCTCACCCGGCGCCGGCCGGCGCGTCACCGTGCGCCGGGGAGGCCCACTCCGGGGGCCCGGCGCTCGCGGAGCACCTCGCGGCGGAAGCGGAAGAGCTCGGCCGGGCGGCCCGGGCCGCCGCCCTCGCGCCGGCCCGTGCCCTCCACGAGGCGGCCGTTCTCGACGAGGCGGCGGAAGTTCTGCTTGTGCAGGCGCGCCCCGCCGAGAGCTTCCACCACCCGCTGCAGGTGCAGGAGCGTGAAGGTGGAGGGCAGCAGCTCGAACACCACCGGCCGGTACTTGAGCTTCCCCCGCAGCCGGCCGAGGGCGGTGGCGATGAGCCGCCGGTGGTCGAGGGCCATCTGCACGCCGAGGGCCGAGGCGTCCCCCTCCCCCGCCGCCTCCCCGCGGTCGCGGGACGCTTCCCCCACGAGGCCCGCCTCGTAGAGCAGCTCGTAGCGCTCGAGGACGGCCACCGGGTCGGGGGTCGCGCCGCGCAGGCCGAACGCGATGTCGGCGCGCTCCCTCCGCGCCCGGCGAGCCGCAGCGTCGGCGGCCCCCGCCACCCAGCGCGCGAGCCCCGGGACGATCGTCCTCTCGACCACGGCCGGCCGCCCCGCCCGGGCGTCCTCCCAGGGCAGGAACTCGTAAAAGCCCCTCCACCGCGCCTGCCCCACCCCCGCCACCTCCCCTTCGCGCACCAGGGCGAGGTAGGCGATCGAGACGACCCGCGGCCCGCCCGCCCGCTCGCGCGGGTCGCGGTGCCGGTCGGCGAACGTGTAGAGCTGCTCGACGTAGCCGAGCTCGAGCCCGGCCTGCTCGCGCACCCACGACCGCAGCCCGAGCTCGAGCGTACGGTGGCCGGCCGGGTCGAGCGGCCCGAACGGCAGGGCCGGCTCCTCGCGCTCCAGGGTGAGGAGGCGCGGCTCCTCGTCGGTCACGGCGACGATCACCGCGTTGAGGCCGACGACGATCGAGGGGGCCACGGTCGGGGAGTCTCCGGCCGATTGTACGGGCGAACCGCCGCGCGCCGCCAAGCCGCCACTAGAATCGCTCCCATGGATCGCCTCTCCGGGAGCCTCGCCGTTGCCTTCGCCGTTCTCCTCGCCGCGCCGGCCCTCTCCGGGGCCCAGCCGTCATCCGCCCCCTCCCGCCCGCCGAACGTCGTGCTCGTCTACGCGGACGACCTCGGCTACGGCGACCTCGGCGTCTACGGCGCCCCGCGCATCCGAACGCCCCACCTCGACCGCCTGGCCGCCGAGGGGGTGCGCTTCACGGACTTCTACGTCGCGCAGGCGGTCTGCTCGGCCTCGCGCGCCGCGCTGCTCGCCGGCACGTACCCCAACCGGATCGGCATCCACGGCGCGCTCATGCCCACCGCGACGCACGGCCTCGCCGACGGCGAGACGACGATCGCGGAGGTGCTGAAGGCCCGCGGCTACGCGACCGCGATCTACGGCAAGTGGCACCTCGGGCACCTGCCGCCCTTCTTCCCCACGCGCCACGGCTTCGACGACTACCTGGGCCTGCCCTACTCGAACGACATGTGGCCGAACCACCCGCAGAAGTTGGGCTTCCCGCCGCTGCCACTGTACTCTCGGGACGGGCTCCTCACGCTCAACCCCGACCAGTCGCAGCTCACCGGCGAGTACGCCCGCCGCGCGGTCGCCTTCATCGAGGCGAACCGCGACCGGCCCTTCTTCGTCTACCTCGCCCACACGATGCCCCACGTGCCGCTGTTCGCCTCCGAGCGCTTCCGCGGCCGCTCGAAGCAGGGCCTCTACGGCGACGTGGTCGAGGAGATCGACGACTCGGTCGGCCGGGTGCTCGCCGCGCTCCGCCGGCTGGGCCTCGAGCGGGACACGCTGGTGATGTTCGCCTCGGACAACGGGCCGTGGCTGTCCTACGGGGACCACGCGGGCTCGGCCGGCCCGCTGCGGGAGGGGAAGGGCACGGCGTTCGAGGGCGGGGTGCGCGTGCCGCTGCTCGCCCGCTGGCCGGGGCGCATCCCGGCCGGAAGCGTCGTGCGCGAGCCGGCCATGACCATCGACGTGCTGCCGACGCTGGCGCGGATCGCGGGCGCCCCGCTCCCCGAGCGCCCGATCGACGGCAAGGACGTCTCGGCGCTCCTGTTCGCCGAAGCGGGCGCGCGCTCGCCGCACGACGTGCTCCTCTTCTACTACGACCGGGGACTGCGGGCCCTGCGCAGCGGGCGATACAAGCTCGTCCTCCCCCACCGCTCGCAGACGCTCGCGGGGCCGCCCGGCTCGGGCGGAACGCCCGGCCCGTACAGGCAGGTCGACGTGCCGCAGGCCCTGTACGACCTCGTCGCCGACGTGGGCGAGACGACCGACGTCTCGGCCGCACACCCCGACGTCCTCGCGCGCCTCCTCGACGCGGCCGAGCGGGCCCGCGACGACCTCGGCGACGCGCTGACGGACCGCACCGGCCGCGGCCTGCGCGAGCCCGGGCGCGTCCCGTAGGTAGAATCCCACATGGCCTGGGAACGCGAGATCGAGGTGTGCCGCGACGTGGCGCGGCGGGCGGGCGAGCTGGCGCTGCGCTACGCGGCGCAGGGCGTCGAGCGGGAGGACAAGGCGGACGACTCGCCGGTGACGGTAGCCGACCGGGAGTGCGAGCGGCTCATCGTCTCCGAGCTGCAACGGGCCTTCCCCGGCGACGGCTTCCTCGGCGAGGAGGGGGCCGAGGATGCGGGCACGAGCGGGAGGCGGTGGATCGTCGACCCGATCGACGGCACACGCGACTTCGTGCGCGGCTTGCCGACCTGGAGCAACCTGATCGCCCTCGAGGAGGAGGGCGAGGTCGTCGTCGGCACGTGCCACCTCGTGGCGCAGGGCGAGCTCTACTGGGCGGTCCGCGGCCAGGGGGCGTGGCTGAACGGCCGTCGCCTGCGGGTCTCCTCGATCGACCGCAAGGACCGCTCGATCCTCAGCCTCACCGCGTTCGGAAACCTCAAGGGCTCGCCGCTCCACCCGGTCATCCTCGACTACCTCGCCGGCTACTGGGCCGTGCGCAGCATGGGCGGCTGCCAGGACGCCATGCTCGTGGCCTCCGGGCGCGCCGAGGCGTGGATCGAGCTCGAGGCCAAGGCCTGGGACCTCGCCCCCCTCATGATCCTCGGCGAGGAGGCCGGCGCGCGCTTCTTCAACTTCGACGGCGGCCGGTCGATCCACGGCGGCAACGCCGTCGTCTGCGTGCCCTTCCTCGAGGAGGAGCTGCGACAGCTCGTCCGCCCGGCGGGATGAGCCGTCAGAAGCTCGCGAGGGGCTCCACGTGGCCGCGCAGCGGGCTCCCCTCGAAGGCGTCGGCCAGCTGGCCGTCGGCCGTCACGAGGACGGCGTCCCGCGCCACCGCGAGGGCGACGTACAGGGCGTCGTAGACGGTCCGGCGGTGCGCCAGGGAGATCTCGAGGGCCGCCTCGACGAGGGCGCTCGACGGCACCACCGACAGGGGCAGACGCACGAGGGCGGCCAGCACGTCCCGCGCGTCGCGGGGCTCGATCTCCCCGCGGGCCACCTTCTTCCACAGGATGTTCCCGGCCTCGGCGAAGAGGAGGTCGGGAGCGAGGAGCGGGAGCGGCCCCTCCAGGAGCGCGGCCGCACGTTCCGTGAGGTCCTCGGGGACGAACCACTTGACCGCGACCGACGCGTCGACGACGACCCCGCTCAACGGGCGCGGTCCTCGGCGACGAGCGCCGCGGAGTCGGAGTGGGCGCGGCCCGACAGCCGGCGCCTGATCCTCGCCGCGAGGGCCCGGCCCTCCTCCCGGCCTTCCGCGGCCGCGGCCTCGAGGATCCCCCGCAGCTCCGCCTCGAGCGAGCGCCCCCGCGCGCGGGCTCGGGCCTTGAGCCGAAGGACGACGCCGGGGTCGAGGTCCCGGATCAGCACCTGCGCCATGCGCTCCTCCTGATAGCGCAATGCTAGCACGAGAGAGGACCCGCTCCGGGATGGACGGCGGCGCGATCCCGTACGACAATCACCGGTCGGCGGAGGGGCGAGCATGCCGGAGCTCCCGGACCTCCTGTACGTCCTCGATCGCCTGAGGGAGAGGCTCGTCGGCCGGCGCGTCAGCGCCGAGCGGGTCGGCGACCCGGTCGTCCTCCGCTTCACCGTCCGCGGGAATCTCTCGCTCCTCCTCGGCCGCCCGCTCGAGGGCGTCGTCCGCAAGTCCCACTTCCTCGTCTTCCGCTTCGAGGGCCTCGACCTCGCGGTCAACCCGATGCTGGCCGGCCGCTTCAGGCTCGCCGAGCCGGGGGCCCCCGACGAGGCCTCGCTCGGCTTCGCCCTCGGCTTCGGCGACGTCGAGCTGCGCTACCTCGACGACAAGAAGATGGGCAAGGCCTACCTCATCGCGACCGACGACTGGAGGGCCGTCCCGGGGATGCAGACGGGCGGGATCGACATCCTCTCCCCCGAATTCACCCGCGAGCGCTTCGTGAGCCTCCTCAAGCGCCGGCGCGACCAGGTGCGGGTCTTCCTCCTCGACAAGAAGGCCCTCGACAGCCTCGGCAACGCCTACGCCGACGAGGTGCTGTTCGCGGCCGGCATCCACCCGAAGACCTTCTGCCGCTCGCTCTCCCACGAGGACGCCGTGCGCCTGCACGACGCGATCGTGAACGTGATGACGGAGGCGGTGGCCGAGGTGGCCCGCCGCGCGGGGCCGATCGACGTGAAGGTGCGCGACTTCCTGAAGGTCCGGATGAAGGAGATCTGTCCCCGCTGCGGGGCGAAGCTGCGCACTGCGGGTGTGAAGGGCATGGACTCCTGGTTCTGCCCGCGCTGCCAGCCGGCCACCCGCGCCGGCCTCGTCGACTGGACGCGCACCGGCCGGTGAGCGGATAATGAGAGGTTGATGGAGAGTCGGCCGGGTCGGCCGGCGGCTCCCGAGGAGAGTGGATGGCGAAGGACGATCTCATCGAGCTGCAGGGGACCGTGGTCGAGGTCCTTGCCGGCGGGAACTACAAGATCAAGGTCAGCGACAACCACGAGGTCCTCGCGCGGCTGAACGGGAAGATGCGCCAGTACCGCATCCGCGTGATCCAGGGCGATCGCGTGACCGTGGGCGTGTCCCCCTACGACCTCAAGCGCGGCCTCATCACCTACCGCGCCAAGTAGCCTGTCCCGCCTCCGCGCCGTCCTCTTCGACGTCGACCACACCCTCCTCGACTTCGACCGGGCCGAGCGACGGGCCCTGCGCGAGGCCCTCGCCTCCCGGCGCCTCCCCTGCCCCCCGTCGACGGTGGCCGCCTACAAGCGGATCAACCACGAGCTGTGGGCCGCCTTCCGCCGGGGGGAGATCACCCAGGACGCGCTCGCCCGCGAACGCTTCGCGCGGCTGCTGCGCGCCGTCGGCGCGAGCGAGCGCGGCGCGGCCCGCCTCGGCGAGACCTACCTCGACCGCCTCTCGCGGCACGGCGACCGCCTCCCCGGCTGCCGGCCCGTCCTGAGAGCCCTCGGGCGACGCTACCGCCTCGGCGTCGTCACCAACGGCATCGACCGCGTCCAGCGCTCCCGCATCGCCGCCTCCGGCCTCGCGCCGCTGTTCGAGACCGTCGTCACCTCGCAGAGCTGCGGCTTCGCGAAGCCCGACCCGCGCATCCTCCACGTCGCCCTCGACGCGATGGGCGTCCTCCCGAGGCACGCCGTGTACGTGGGCGACGACCCCACGACCGACGGAGCGGCGGCCCGCGCCGCGGGGGTCGGCTTCGTCTGGGTCGACCGCGGGCAACCCGTCGCCGGCCGCCGGCCGACCCGGCGGGTGAGCCGCCTCGGCGAGCTGCCCGGCCTCCTGTCGCTATAATCCGCTCGTCCCGCGGAGGCGGTCACGGACTCTCCCATCCTCATCCCCCGCCTGGCCGCCGCTTCCGTGGCGCACCTGCGCGCGGAGGTCCCCCCGGACCATCCCTCGGCCGCCATCCTCGGCGAGGAGCGCATGGGAGCCGCCGTCGCGGTCTCTCCCGAGCATCTCCTCACCGCGCACTACCTCGTGCTGGGGGCCTCGCGGGCGGAGATCGTGGGGCTCGACGGCCGCGAGCACGCGGTCTCCCGCGTCGCCCTCGACCACGAGAGCGGCCTCGCGCTCCTCACGGTGGAAGGCGCCGGCCTCCTGCCGGCCACGCTCGCCGATGGCCCGGAGCCCGGACCCGGCGCGCCCGTCTTCCTCCTCACCTGCACGGGGGAGAAGGAGCGCCGCGGGGCGAGCGGCCACGTCACGTTCGTGGGCCCCTTCGAGGCGTTCTGGGAGTACATGCTCGACCGCGCGATCATGACCACGATCGTGAACCCCGGCCTCGCCGGCGGACCCCTCCTCGACACGAGCGGGGAAGTCGTCGGCATCGTCACGCTCGGCCTCGCCGCCGTCGGTCGCTACAGCCTGGCCGTCCCAGTCTCGCTCTTCCACGAGAGGAGGGAGCGTCTCGAGCGCGGGGAGCCCACCCCCGCGGAGGAGCGCCGCGCCTGGATCGGCTTCTACCCGCAGGCGAGCGAGGACGGCGTCGCGATCACGGGCGTCGTCCCCGGGGGCCCGGCCGACGCGGCGGGGCTCGACCGGGGGGACCTGCTGGTGAGCGTCGACGGCCTCCCGGTGACCACCCTGCGGCAGCTGTACCGCGTGCTGTGGCGCAAGGGCCCAGGCGACGTCGTGGGCATGCAGGTCCTGCGCGAGGAGTCGATCCGGGTCGTCGAGGTCGTGGCCGGAGACCGCTACGAGTTCTACCGCTGAGGAGCCCATGTCCATCCTGAAGGTCGCCCGCATCGCCCACCCCGTCCTGCGCTCGCCGGCCCAGCCCGTGCTCAAGGCCGCCTTCCGCAACCCCCTCTTCCAGAAGCTCGTCGACGACATGCGCGAGACCATGTACGAGTACGAGGGCGTGGGCCTCGCCGGCCCCCAGGTCCACGAGCCCCTGCGCCTCGCCGTCGTCGAGGTGCCGGGCTCAGACGACCGCGCGCAGACCGAGGTCCCGTTCATGGTCCTCGCGAACCCCGTCCTCACCCCCCTCGGCGACGAGAAGGAGAACGGCTGGGAGGGCTGCCTGTCGATCCCGGACCTGCGCGGCGTCGTCCCCCGCTGGAAGCGCGTGCGCCTCGAGGCCCAGGACCGCGAGGGCAAGGCCTACTCGCTCGAGGCGGAGGGTTTCTTCGCCCGCGTCCTCCAGCACGAGTGCGACCACCTCGACGGCAACGTCTACCTCGACCGGATGAAGGACATGCGCAGCCTGACCTTCATCAAGGAGTTCGAGGACCACGTCCGGAAGGACGAGGAGGAGTGAAGGGGCGGGAGCGGCTGGCCCGCCGAGGGCCGGCGCTCGTCCTCGCGAGCGGCGCGCTGCTCGCCGCCTACGCGGCCCTCGTCGAGCCGTTCTGGGTCGAGGTCACGCGCCACGAGGTCGAGGCGCCGGTCCGTGCTCCCGTGACCGTCGCCCACCTCACCGACCTGCACACCCACGGGCTGGGGCGGCGCGAGCGGGAGGTCGTGGCCCTGCTCGAGCGGGAGCGGCCGGACCTCGTCGTGGTCACCGGAGACTCGGTCGTGAACGGGGATCCCTTCGCGCCACCGCTCGGGCTCGCCGACGATCCTTCCTACCGCGCGGCGGGGGAGGTGCTGGCGAAGCTGCGGGCGCCCCTCGGCGTGTGGGCGGTCCGCGGCAACTGGGAGAACCTCCGCCGCGTGCGGGACGAGCGGGCCTTCTACGCGGCGGCTGGCGTGCACCTGCTGGTCAACGAGTCGGCCCGGGTCAGGGACGACCTCTGGCTGGTCGGGCTGGACGACGCGGACTCCGGCGTCCCCGACCCGGCCGCGGCGCAGAGGAGCGTCCCGCCCGACGTCGCCCGGCTCACCCTTCTCCACTCGCCGGCCTTCTTCGACTCGTTGCCCCCTTCGCTGCCGCTGGTGCTGGCCGGCCACACGCACGGCGGCCAGGTGCGGCTCCCGGGCCTGCCGCCGGCATGGCTGCCCTCCGGCAGCGGGCGGTACGTGGCCGGCTGGTACGCGCGGGGCGGGGCGCGCCTCTACGTGAGCCGGGGCGTCGGGACCTCGACGCTCCCCGTCCGCTTCGCGTGCCGGCCCGAGGTGGCCCTGCTCACCCTCGTCCCCCCGTCCGGCCGCTGACGTGGCGGGAGCCAGCCTGAAGCGGATCGCCCCGGGACCTCGCCTGGGCGGCGCAGCACCTTCGAAGCTTGTCGTAACCGTCGCTCCGCCGCTCCGCGGCAGGCCCGGGCCGGATGGCCGATTCGGCCGGGGCGCTCAGTTGACGCGGCTCCCCGGGCCCATCGAGAATCGATGCCGGGTCCACTCAGACGAAGACGACCGTCCGGCCCCCCGCCAGGCGCCCGGGGGGCCGTGCTACCGGTAACACCGCTTGAGGATGCGGGCGGTGATGTCCGTGCCGGAAGGAGGGTTCTCGCCGAGCCCCAGGGTATGCAGCACCTCGTGGATCACGATGGCCTCGGCGAGCTTCGGCATGCGATGCCGGGCCTCGCGCAGGGCGTCCGGGCAGACGTGGACGAGACGGCTGCCCGGCGAGGCGACCGCGAGCGTGCCCCGTCGCCCGCATCGGGGGTGCCGCCGGCCGTCGTGGAACACGACGAGGCCGAGGTAGTCCCTCGGTCCCCGGGCGAGGCGGCGGAGGCCCTCGGAGAGCGGGCGGCCCTCCCGGTCTTCGAAGTCGGAGAAGACGGCCGCGCACCGGGCGTCGCCGAGCCGCTCGTGGACGTTCACGAGGAGCTCCCGGACGAGGCCGGCGGTGTTCGGGTCGTGGCTCATGTTGACCGGGAAGGCCGGCCTCTCCGCCGCCGGCTGCTTCGGGCCGGCGGCCGCGGGGGCCGGGGCGAGGGCGAGCGCGGCGGCGAGCGCGGCATGCGGGGCGCAGCGGATCTCGGACATCGGCGGCTCCTTTCCGTTTCCGGCGGGAGCCGCCTGGCCAGGCGCTTCCGTCTGTGGTCGACGGAAAGGACGCGGGGCGGGGGGGCGAAGTCCTTCGACCCTCTTGAGAAAGTCCTGAAACGAGGGGCCCCGTGAGCGTCCGCTTCGGCCCCTTCGAGCTCGATCCCGCGGCGCGCGAGCTGCGGCGGGAGGGCTGGCCGGTGAGGCTCGGGCCCCGGGCGCTCGATCTGCTCTCGCTCCTGGTGGCCGAGCGGCCACGAGCGCTGTCGAAGCAGGAGCTGGCCGCGAGGCTGTGGCCGGACACCTTCGTCTCGGGCACGAGCCTCGCGCAGGTCGTCACCGAGTTGCGCAAGGCGCTCGGCGACTCGCGACGGAAGCCGCTCTACGTGCGAACGGTCTTCGGCTACGGGTACGCCTTCTGTGCAGAGGCGGGCCCGGCCCCCGCCAGCGCCTCGAGCGCCTTCAGCCTGAGGTGCGGGCCGCGGGAGATCCCCCTGCCGGAGGGCGAGACCGTGCTCGGGCGCGGCCCGGGGGTCGGCGTCCCGCTGTCGAGCGAGAGCGCCTCCCGGCGCCACGCACGGGTCGTGGTCCGGGGGGCGAGGGCCACGATCGAGGACCTCGGGAGCAAGAACGGCACCTTCGTGGACGGGCGTCGCGTCGAGCGGGCGGTGCCGATCACCGGCGGCTCGGTCGTCACCATCGGCGGCCAGGTGCTGACGGTGGTCACGACCGCCCCCGCGGGCTCGACGCGCACCGAGGCGTCCGGGCGCCGCGAGTAGGCGCCGCGCGAGGCAGGCTATACTCGCCCGCAGCCCGACCCCGCAGATGCCTCTCGCTCCGGGAACGCGTCTCGGTCCCTACGAGGTCGTCGCCCCCCTCGGGGCTGGCGGCATGGGGGAGGTCTACCGCGCGCGCGACCCGCGCCTGGGCCGGGAGGTCGCGGTGAAGGTGCTCCCGGAGGACTTCGTCCGCGACCCTGAGCGGCGCCGCCGCTTCGAGCGGGAGACGCGGGCGCTGGCGGCCCTCAACCACCCGCACATCCTCGCCGTCCACGACACGGGCCAGAGCGAAGGCCTCCCGTACGTGGTGACCGAGCTGCTGGAAGGCGAGACGCTCCGCGCGCGGATGGCGGGGGAGGCCCTTCCGATCCGCAGGGCCGTGGAGATCGCCGTCCTGATCGCGCGCGGCCTCGCCGCCGCGCACGAGAAGGGAATCGTCCACCGGGACCTCAAGCCCGAGAACGTGTTCGTCTGCAAAGACGGCTCGGTGAAGGTCCTGGACTTCGGGCTCGCCCGCGTGCAGGGCGAGGGCCACGGTCGGCCGGAGGAGGAGACGGCCAGCCGGGTGACGCGGGCGGGAGCGGTGCTGGGGACCGTCGCCTACATGTCGCCGGAGCAGGTGCGGGGCCTGCCGGTCGACGCTCGGTCCGACATCTTCTCGCTGGGCGTGGTGCTCTTCGAGATGCTCGGCCGGCAGCGGCCGTTCGCGGGCGAGACCTCCGCCGAGGTCCAGACGGCCATCCTCCGGGACGAGCCGCGCGAGCTGACCGCGATCGGCGCCGGGGTCCCGGCCGCGCTCGACCGCCTCGTGCGCCGCTGCCTCGAGAAGCGGCCGGAGGACCGCTTCGACACGGCGCGCGACGTCGCGCTGGGCCTCGAGGCGGTGGCCGCCTCGTTCGGCTCGCCGCCGCCCGAGCCCTCGCCCCCGAGCCGACGCTCCTCGCTCGCGGCGGCCCTCCCGCTCGTCACTCTCCTCCTGGGCGCGCTCCTCGCGGCGGCGGCCCTTCGCCTGGGCGATCCGGCCGCTTCTTCGGCCCCCACCCGTTACCACCGGCTGACCTTCCGGCGAGGCACGATCACCGGCGCCGCGGCGTCGGCCGACGGGAACGTCTTCGTCTACTCGGCCGCATGGGACGGCGGCCTGTCACGCCTCTACTCGACGCGCCTCGACGCACCGGAGGAGGTCGACCTGGGCATCGAGGGACGGCTCGTCGGGGTCGGGGGGGGCGACGTCTACGCCATCCGTCGCGACGACGTGCTCGTCCGCGCGTCCATCGCGGGGGCGGGGATCCGCGAGATCGCCGAAGGGGTGACGTGCGCGGACGTGACGCGGGACGGGGTTCACCTGGCGCTCGTGCGGCGTGCGGGCGGACGCGTTCGTCTGGAGCTGCCGCCTGACACGAGGCTCTACGAGACAACGGGAGAGATCACGGACGTCCGTCTCTCCGCCCGCGGCGACCGCGTCGCCCTCGTCGAGAGGCCCAACGCGGGCTACGCGCCGGCGAGGCTGGGGGTCGTGGACCGTTCGGGCCGGGTCGAGTGGCTGAGCCCCGTCCGCGGCTCCACCCTCGGGGCGGCCTGGTCGCTCGACTCGCGGGAGATCTGGTTCGGCACCGAGGAGAGGGACGAGTGGGCCCTGCGGGCCGTGACTGTCGAGGGCCGGGAGAGGCTGGTGATGGCGACGCCGCAGTACGCCCGGCCGGTCGAGATGCTGCCCGGCGGCCGGCTGCTGCTCGCGGTGGAAGAGCACAAGCCCGAGGTCCGGGCGCTCGGCGCCGGCGAGGCGCGCGAGCGGGACGTCTCGTGGCTCCTGTCGTCGCAGGCGTTCGAGCTCTCCTCGGACGGGCGGGCGCTCATCCTGAGCGCCCGCCCCCAGGGACGGAACCTGTCCACGCACCTCGTGAGGCTCGACGGCACGCCGCCGGTCCGTCTCGGCGACGGAATGGGCAACGGCCTCTCGCCCGACGGGCGCTGGGTGGCGACGCTGCGGGAGGGGTCGCTCTCTCTGCTCCCCATCGGCCCCGGCGAGGCGAGGCCGGTTCCACGAGGCTCGCTCGAGCACTACTACGACGTCCGGTGGCTGTCCGACGGCCGGCACCTCGTGATCGCGGGGAGCGAGAAGGGCCGGCCCCGACGGCTCTTCCTCCAGGACCTGCGCGGCGGTCCGCCTCGCCCCGTCACGCCGGAGGGTGTCGCCTCCGAGTACCCGATCCCGTCGCCCGACGGCCGGTGGGTCGCGGCGGGGGTGGACTTCCGAAAGGAGCCCTGCCTCCTCTACCCGCTGTCGGGCGGGACCCCCCGGCCCATCCCCGGCCTGGAGCGGGGAGAGGAGCCCCTCCGGTTCGACTCTCGCGGGACGCACCTGTTCGTGAGGACGGACCCACACCACGGGCCCTGCGCCCGGGTGGCACGCCTGAGCCTCCTCACGGGGCGCAAGGAGCCCTGGCGGGAGCTGTGCCCTCCCGACACCGCCGGGGTCCCGGCCGTGCAGTTCGTCTACCTCACGCCGGACGGCGCCGGCCATGTCTACTCGTTCAAACGCCGGCTCTCGAGCCTCTTCCTCGTGGAGGGCGTGCGGTAGAGGGCAGACAGGTTCATCGCAGCGAAGCGGCCCGCGCGGGTAGCGTCTGCGGGAAGGCCCAGAGGAACCGGACCCTCCTCCGCCGCTCAGCGGCCGAGGGCGAGCGCGGCCAGCGAGGAGGCGGTCACCGCGGCCATGGCGAGCGTGGCGGTCCACAGGCCAGCGGTCAGGAGGCGGCCGGGGGCGAGCTCGGGGGGCAGACGGCGGTGGCGGAGGAAGAGCGCGCCGGCGCCGGCGATCGGGAGCATGACCGACTGGGAGATGCCGCCCGCGACCACCATCTTCACCGGTGACTCGAAGAGCAGGTACAGCAGCACGGGGACGATGGTGAGGAGAACGGTGAAGCGGCGCCGCCACGCGAGGCGGCGGGCGTGGTCGGCGCGGTCGAACAAGCCGAGGACGCGGCACAGGTCGGCGAAGAGGCGCGAGTGCGCGGCCGTGGCCGCGAAGATGGTCCCGTAGAGGGTGACCGTGGCCCCGACGTAGAAGAGCGGGAGGACCCAGCCCCCGAGGGTGTCGGTGTAGAGGCGGGAGAGGGTCGGGATCATGTCGTTGGCCGAGGGGACGAGGCCGAGCGGGCTCAGGACGCCCGCGCCGAGGAGATAGAACGCGGTGGTGGCGAGGGTGTACAGCACCATCGACGCGGCGACGTCGCCGTGCATGAGGCGGATCCAGCCGCGCGCGCGGCGCAGCCGCTCCGGGCTGCCGTCCGGGGGACCCACGAAGCGGGCGTAGCCCTTCTCGACGCACCAGTAGGGGTACATGAACAGCTCGGTCGCCCCCACGCCGGTGATCCCGAAGACGGCGACCGCGGTGGCGAAGCCGGCCTCGGGCAGGCGGAATCGCAGGCCCCGGCCGACGCTCGCCCACGAGAAGGTTCCGCCCTGGCGGGTGAGGACGAGCGCGGCGAGGAGGGTGAGCAGCGTGAACAGGGCGACCTTGACGAGGGCGAGGCGCTCGATGCGCTCGTAGCCTCCGCCGAGGAGAAGGGCGAGGGTGAGGACGAGGAAGGCGAGCGCCCACGCCGGCGCGGGGACCGCGGGCACGAGCAGGGCCATGAGCTGGGAGAGGCCGCCGTACATCCCGCCCACCTGCAGCATCGAGAGCAGCACGGTCGCCGCCCACGCCCAGAGGATCCAGCTCACCCCGAGGCGGGGCCCCGGCATCTGGTCGAGGGCCTCGAGGCCGGTCCGGCCGGTGGCCACGGTGTAGCGGCCGAGCTCGGCCTGCACGGCGGGCTTGACCGCGCAGCTCAGGAGGACGACCCACAGGGCCGCGTAGCCCGCCTGCGCGCCGAGCGTCGTCGTGGCGATCAGCTCACCCGAGCCGACGATCGCGGCCGCGAGGACCATCCCCGGGCCGAGCCGGCGGAGCGCGCGCCCGGCCGAGGACGGGGGCTCTTCGACGTCCTGCGGCCGCAGGGCGTACGGGTCGAAGCCGGCGGGGGTCACACGAGCGCCACCGGGTTGCGCAGCTCGCCGAGGACCGGGCTCGACAGGACGACCTCGTCCCCCTCCTCCAGCCCGGAGCCGAGCGGCTGGATGATGCCGGTCCCGGTGGAGAGAACCGTCCCGGTGCGGATCGTGTTCGACCGCAGGAGCCAGCCGACGATCTCCTCGAAGCGGCGCTCGAGCTGTCCCGTGCTCGCCTGGCCGGCGAAGACCTCGCGCCGCCCGCGCAGGACACGGCATCGCAGCTCGAGGGCGTAGGGGTCGCCGATCTCGTCCGGGGTCACGATATCCGGCCCGAACGCGAAGCAGCCGGTGTAGATCTTCGACTGGGGCAGGTAGAGGGGGTTCTCGCGCTCGATGTCCCAGGCGGAGACGTCGTTGGCGAGGGTGAAACCGAGAATGCGCCCGCTGCGGCCGAGAACGATCGCGATCTCGGGCTCGGCGGCGGTGAACGCGGAGTCGCGCCGCCTCCCGATCGGCTCGCCCGGCCCCACGCAGCGCCACGAGGACGCCTTGAAGAACAGCTCCGGCCGCTCCGCCGCGTACACGCGGTCGTAGATCCCGGTCCCCTCCTCGCGGAAGTCGGCGCTGCGCCGGTAGGTGACCCCCGCCCCCCACACTTCGGGCGGGGTGACGGGGACCGCGGGGCGCAGTCCGCGCCCGGCGAGTCCCTCCGCCGCCACCGCGTCGACGCACCCGGTCCGCTGGGCTTCCTCGAGCCAGCGCTCGGGGACGAGGCCCCGCTCCTCGACCCCCTCGAGGAGGTCGAGCGCCGTCGCGACGCCGTCGTGCGCGCGGCGCAGGACGAGCACCTCGTTCCCGCGCCGCACGCCGAGCCGCGGCGCCCCGTCCTCCCCCTTCGCCTGAAGGATCCGCATGGCCGCCGATTCTGCGGCGCCCGCGACTCAGGCGCAAGGCGACCGCTCCGGCCGGAGTGCCGCCGCGCCTCAGAGGGGTCTCGCGGGCACGGCACGCCGACGCAGGCCCTCACCGCGGTACACGCTGACCGCCACCGCCCCAACCCCCTCGGCTTCCCTCCGCAGCGGGACGACGCCGAGCGGCACGAGGCGGTCGAAGAGGGGGCGGTAGAGCCAGAGCGGCTCGGGTCCGGGTCGTCGCCGCACGACCAAGAGGACATCCTCGCCCAGGATCTCGTCCGCGCTCGCCACGAAGTGGAAGCCGCGGGGATCCGGTCCCACGCATCGCACCTGCTCGCCCGGGCCGAGGGTGTACGCGAGCTTCGCGGCGTCATCCCAGCGCACGCCCGCCACGTGGAGCCCAGGGCGCGGCCATCCCCACGCGCGCAGCCGCGGGACGAGCGGGCTCCAGTCCACCATGTCGGCGGTGGGATCGGCGGAGCGCTGGAGGAAGGGAAGCGGGCCCGCGAGCCAGCCCGTGCGAGCGTGGGCGGCGAGGGCGAGCAGGGCGAGGGCGAATCCGACCGCCGAGGCCTTCACCCATCGGCTGGCCCAGACGTCTCCCCGGCGCAGGCGTTCGTCGAGACAGGCCCCGAGGAGCGGGAGCGCGAACGCGTAGCCCGGGGCCTGCCAGTGCGGGAGTCCCCGGCTCCCGAGGGCGGTGAGGAAGGTGAAGCCGAACACCGGACCCGCCGCGAGACAGGCGAGGAACCAGTGCCTCGGGGCGCCCGGCCCTCTCCGGAGCGCGCTCAGCAGAACGAGCAGGAGGGGAAGCCAGATCCAGGGCAGGAGCCACGCCGCCTGGCCGCCCAGCGAGTCGACGAGTGGGGTGCCCTGCTCGGTCGCCGGCGCGGCACGGCCGAGCTGGAAGCGGAAGGAGACGAAGCCCCGCGGGAGGTTCCAGGCGAGCACCGGCACGAAGACGAGGACGACGCTCGCGAGGGCCAACCAGGGCTCCACCCGACGCAGCCATGCTCTCTGGACGGGGACGGTCGAGAGGAAGAGCGCGGCCCCCCCGAGCAGGAACACGGCGTGGTACTTGGAGAGCAGGGCGAGACCGGCGAGGACCCCGAAGCCCATCCACCACCACCGCCGCGCGGGTTGCCCTGGCTCGAAGGCTTCGACGTCCCCAGCTCTCGCGGGAAGCGTGGCCATCGCCAGGCACAGCGCCGCTCCCACTCCGAAGGCGAGAAGGGGACCGTCCGGGAGGACCCAGCCGCCCGCGGCGACCGAG
>CAZLRF010000048.1:25952-39240 GCA_964561785.1 uncultured Acidobacteriota bacterium
CGAGGTGCCTCGACATCGCGACGGCGTACGACTCGTCGACGGTGAGGCCGACGAGCCTCGCCAGGAGCAGGCGCAGCGCCACGCCGGCGGCGATCAGCGAGAGGACCACCCGCGTCTCGGCGGCGGGCCAGAAGGAGCGTGGACGGGTGATCGCCTCCACCGCGGCAGGGTCGCGGGCCCCGGCGACGGTCGCGCGACGAAGACGTGATGCCGGCCGTGCGAGACGGCGCATGCTCGCCCGCCCTCGGGTCTCGCCGCGGCGTTTGCCGCCTCCCCCGGGGTCGGCTAGGCTTCGCGTCTTGATGTCCGTCCTGACCGGATCTCCCGTCGTCACCCTCCGCCAGAGCTCCTCCCGCCCCTACGACGGGGCGATCGCGGCCGCCCGCACGTGCTACGCCCCCCGGGTGATCGGCGCCGACGAGGTGACGCCCGTCCAGCGGGAGACGATCGGGCCGCTCACCTTCGAGGGCGGCCACCACACGGTCTGGCAGCACGCCCACTTCGAGTTCGGCCTCGAGAACGTCAGCCGGCAGCTCGTCTGGTCCTTCCTGCACTCGCACCCGTTCTACAACTCCGAGCAGTCCTCCCAGCGCTTCGTGCGGCTCGACGAGGCGCGGGCGCACGTGCCGGAGGGCCTCTCGCCCGAAGCGCGCACGGTCTACGAGGGCGCGGTCCTCGCGGCCTGGGAGAGCTACCGGCGGCTCACCGCCCTGCTGCGGGCCGACACGCTGCGCATCCTCTCCGAGCTGCGGCACCTGACCCCGAACGCGGCGGAGAAGAGGCGGAAGAAGGTCGAGCGCGAGGCGGAGAAGAAGGCGATCGAGACCGCTCGCTACGTCATCCCCGTCGCCGCCTTCACGTCGATGGTCCACACCGTGTCGGGGATCGTGCTCCACCGGCTGCACCGGATGATGCGCACGGGCGACGCGCCGGCGGAGACCCGGGCGGTGGTGGAGGCGATGGTCGCCCTCGTGCGGGCGCAGGACCCCGCCTTCTTCGAGCGGATCGGCCAGGGACCGCTCGGCGAGTGCGATGTGGTCGAGGCGCGGCTGCCCCGCCTCGACGCGGACGGCGACGCCGAGGCGGCGCGGATCGACGCGCGCCTCGGGTCGCGCGTGTCGCTCCTCGTCGACCACATGGCGCACGCGGAGGAGACGACCGCGGAGGCGGTGCGGGCGGTCCTCGGCGTGTCCCCCGCCGCCCTCGACGACGACGCGGCCCTCGAGACGCTCCTGCACCCCGGCCGGAACCGCTACCGCCTCGAGACGCTCCAGCTCTCCGTCCACTCGCCGCTCGGACGCGCGATGCACCACGCGGCCTACACGTTCCTCAAGAGGCTGTCCCACACCGCGGACAGCCAGGACCAGCGACACCGCATGGTCCCCGGCTCCCGGCCCCTGATGACGCTCACCGACACCCGTCGCCCCGACTACGTGACCCCTCCGCTCGTGGCGAGCAACCCGGCGGCGCTCGAGGAGTTCCAGCGGGCGATGGAGCGGGCGTGGGCGGCGAAGAACCGGCTGCTGGAGATGGGCGTGCCGCTCGAGAAGGCGCTCTACCTGCTGCCGAACGCCAAGGCCCTGCGCTTCCACGAGAGCGGGAGCCTGCTCTACCTCGCCCACAAGTGGGTCATGCGCACCTGCTTCAACGCGCAGGAGGAGATCTACCGGGCCTCGATGGACGAGATCGAGCAGGTGCGCGCCGTGCACCCCCGCCTCGCCCGGCACATGGGCCCGCCGTGCGTGCTGCGCAACGGCCACGTGACCCCCCGGTGCACCGAGGGCGAGCACTTCTGCGGCGTGCCGGTCTGGCGCAGCTTCCCCGACGTCACCCGGCCGCTGTAGCCGGCGAGCGGATGCCGGCCGACGGCGAGGGGCAGAGCCGCAGCAGGAGCAGGTGACCGAGCGCGTAGGCCACGAGCGACAGGAAGCCGGCCACCGCGACGACCTGGGTCACGGGGCCGCCCCACGTGCGGCCGAAGAGGGGCTCGACGTAAGCGAAGTTGAGGTTCGTCTCGGCCGGGAAGAGCCGCCCGATCGCGACGACCGCGAAGGCGATGGCGCACTGCAGCGGGTAGCCGCGCCGGTCGTAGCCGATCCGCCGCAGACACAGGACGAACACGACCGGCAGGGCGACGTGGTAGAGCGAGAGCAGCCGCGTGAAGAGCGGCCACTGCGGGTCCCACATGTACTCGGTGCCGCCGATCCAGTGGCGGCCGGTCGCGAGCCGAGAGAGAACGTCGATGGTCCACGCGGCCCCGACGAGGAGGATCGCCACCGCCTGGCTCGAGAGGAGCAGCCGGCCGCAGGTCCAGATCCCGACCGCCCCCAGGATCGCGGAGAGGTTGCACAGGAAGAGGAAGTTGGCGAAGCCGTAGGCGAGGGCGTAGGCGGGCAGGTAGAGGGCGAGCCAGGCGGCGGCGGCCCACCGCAGCCGAGGGAAGCAGGGACCGCTCACGCGTGGCCCCGGCGCGAGAGCAGGAAGGCCCGCGCGTGCTGCGCCGCGCGCTGGCCGCTGCGCACGGCCCCCTCGATCGTCGCGGGCAGCCCCGTGTCCGTCCAGTCGCCGGCGAGGAAGATGCCGGTGAGCGGCGTGTCCGGCCCCGGGCGCAGCGGCTCGAGCTCGGGGCTCGAGGCGAAGGTGGCGAGCGGCTCGCGCAGGACGAGCGAGCGCTCGACCCTCGCCTCCGCCATGGCCGGGAAGTAGCGGCGCAGGGCCCCCTCCGCCGCGGCCACGACCTCGGCGTTCGCCTTGCCCGCCGTGCGGTACGCCGCGCTCACGATGAAGGAGAGGTGCTGGGGCGCGCCCGGCCGCCCGAAGAGCCGCCCCTTGTCGAACACCCACTCCACCTCGCACCCGCGCAGGCCCAGCATCGGCCGGTCCACGACGACGCGGTCGAGCCACAGGTCGACGGAGACGATGGGCGATCCGGAGAAACGGGCGAGGGCGTCGAAGGGCGGGCGCGAGCGCCACTCGTCGGGCAGGACCTCGCGCAGGGCGTGCGGAGGCACCGCACAGACGACGGCGTCCGCCTCGCACAGCCGGTCCTCCGGCGGCCGCCCCGCCGCCACCCCCTCGCGCGTCGAGGCCCGCTGCGCGTAGCGCACGCCCCGCACGCGGCCGCCCTCGACGACGAGCGACACCGCGCGCGCGCCCCGCCGCACCTCGCCGCCCCGCCCCTCGAGGTAGCCGGCGAGGCGCTCCTGGAGGACGCCCCAGCCCCGCCGCAGGAACACGAGGCGGGAGGCCCGGTGGTCGCGCAGGAACGCCTCGTGGTAGACGCGGTGAAACAGCACGGCCGCCGCGCGCTCCACGGGCTCGTTGAGGATCGCGAGGGCGAGGGGGTCCCACAGCAGGCGCCGCGCCGCCTCGCCCTGGCCGCAGCGGCGGAGGTACTCGGCGAGGGTCAGCCCGTGCGGGGGCCGGGAGAAGCGCACGGCGAGGCCGAGGCGCACCGCCTGCAGCTTCACGGCGAGGGGCACGCGCAGGCCGAAGAGGCCGGCGAGGAGGTGCAAGGGCGCCGCGAGCGGCGGACAGTCGAGGGCGCTCACCCCCTTCTCGTCCACCCACTCGATCCGCAGGTTCTCCTGGGGCGCCAGGAGGTCCCCCGCGCCGGCCCGGCGGACGAGGTCGAGGGTGGCGCCGTAGGCCCCGACCATGAGGTGGGTGCCGTTGTCGACGTCCTCGCCGGTCACCGCGTCGCGCGAGGACGAGGCGCGACCCCCGAGGACACCGCGCCTCTCGAGGAGGACCACGTCGTGCCGCCGCTCCTGCAGCGCGACCGCCGCGGCGAGCCCGGCGAAGCCTCCCCCGACGACCGCGACCCTCATACGCCCCAGTAGACCCGCGGCACGGTGCGCAGGGCGAGCCACGCCTTGCGCGCCTTGCCGAGGCCCACCCGCGCCCCCCCGACCGGCATGCCCCGCGCGGCCCACTCCTCGAGGACCGCCCGGTAGATCGCGCCCATGATCTCGGCGGCGAGCATCGAGCGGCGGTCGGCCGGCGCGAGGCGCTCCGCGGCGGCCGCGTAGTGCGCGCGCGCGCGATCCCTCTCGAACGCGAGGAGCGCGCCGAGGCCGCCGGGGCGCGGCGCGCGCGGATCGCGCGCGGCGGCGAGCAGCTCCTCCTCCCCGACCCCGAAGCGGGCGAGGTCCTCCTGGGGCAGGTAGAGGCGGTCCCGCTCGGCGTCGGCCGCCACGTCGCGCAGGATGTTGGTGAGCTGCAGGGCGAGGCCGAGCTGCGCCGCGTACTCGCGGGTGCGGGGGTCGTCGTAGCCGAAGATCTCGATCGAGGCGAGGCCCACCGCCGAGGCCACCCGCTCGCAGTAGACGCGCAGGTCGGCGAACGTCGCGTAGCGGCGGGTGGTGAGGTCCATGCGGCAGCCCGCGACCACGTCCTCGAAGCAGCCCCGCGGGATCGGGAATCGGGCCACCGTCTCCGCGAGCTCCCGGCCGAGCTCGGTCTCGGGCCGTCCCGCGTAGGCCCGGTGCACCTCGGACAGCCAGCGCGCGAGGCCCTTCTCCCCCTCCCCGCCGGCTTCGTCGACGCAGTCGTCCACCGTGCGGCAGAAGGCGTACAGCGCGTAGATCGCCCGCCGTTTCTCCGCGGGGAGGACGCGGAAGGCGTAGTAGAAGTTCGTCCCGCTCTGCCGGGTGAGGCGGGCCCCGAGGGTCGCGCTCACGCCGACGCCCACCGCCACGCCCGCCAGGCGAGCAGGGCCTTGTCGAGGACGCCGTGACGCGGGCGCCGTCGGAAGACGTCGCCCCCCGTCGCCTCGATGCGGTCGAGGATGGACGTGCCCCCGAGCCAGGTCAGGCGCATCTCGAAGCGCAGCTCACGCCCGACGCGGTCGCACAGGGGGCGGCCCTCCGCGAAGAGCGCCCGGGTGCGGGCGATGAGCTCGGCCATGAGTCCCCGCCAGCCGTCGCTCACCCGCCCGGTGCTGAAGTCCCACGTCGAGACCCCGTGGCGGCGCATCAGGTCCTCGGGCACGTAGATCCGCCCGCGCGCGTAGTCGATCGCGGCGTCCTGCCAGTGGTTCGCGAGCTGGAGGCCGGTGCAGACGGCGTCCGAGAGCGGGGGGAAGGAGGGGTCCCTCTGGTCGAAGACCAGCAGCACCAGGCGGCCCACCGGGTTCGCGGAGCGCCGGCAGTAGTCGACGAGCTCCTCCCAGCTCGCGTAGCGGGTCTTCTCGGTGTCCTGGCGGAAGGCCGACAGCAGGTCGAGGAGCAGCTCCTTCGGGACGCCGAGCCGGCGCACGGTCTCGCCGAGCGCCACGAAGATCGGGCCCTCGGCCTCCCCGCGGTACGCCGCGTGGGTGAGCGCCTCCCACTGGTCGAGCTTCTCGCGGCGCACGCCCTCGTAGATCGGCTCGTCGGCGAAGTCGTCGGCCGCCCGGGCGAAGGCGTAGAGGGCGTACACGTAGGGCCGCTTCTCGCGCGGGACGAAGAGCCCCACCGGGAAGTTCTCGTAGTGGGCCCTCGCGCGCGCCTCGCAGTACGCGAACGCCTCCTCGACGGTGGCCGCGGGCATCGCGCGGGATGATACCCGCCCCGCGGCGGCGGTGCTACGCTACTCGGCCGGCCATGTCCGACCCCGCCCCGCCCCTGCGCGTCCCGGCCCTCTTCCGCCACTGCCCGCGATGCGGCCACGGCCCGTCCGAGCCCGGACCCGCCCCCCACTTCACCTGCGTCGCGTGCGGCTTCCACTACCACTTCAACCCGGCGGTCGCCGCAGGCGTCCTCGTCGCGGACTCCTCGGGCCGGGTGCTCTTCCTCCGGCGGGACCGCGAGCCGGCGAAGGGACGGCTCGGCGTTCCCGGGGGCTTCGTGGAGCTCGGCGAGTCGGCCGAGGCCGCCGCGGCGCGCGAGGCCCGCGAGGAGACCGGGCTCGAGGTCGAGGACCTCGCGTTCCTCGGCAGCTGGCCCAACCTGTACGAGTTCCGGGGCGTCGTCTACTCCGTGGTCGATCTCTACTTCACGGGACGCACGCCGGACGCCCGGGCGGCCCGGCCGCTCCACGAGGCGGCCGAGGTCCTGTGGCGCCGGCCCGAGGACGTCGATCCCGCCCATCTCGCGTTCCCGACCACCCGTGCGGCCGTCGCGCGCCTCGTCGAGCGTCGGGCCCGCCCGCCCCGCGACTGACCCGTCTCGCCGCCGGAGCGACCCGCCCCGCTCAGGCCCGGGCGGACGGGCGGGACGAGGGCGCGTCGCCGGCCACGTAGCGGCGCACGCCGGAGTGCCCTCCGACGGCGGAGCGGAAGGACGCGACCGCCATCCCGACCACGAGGGCGAGGACCGGGATCGTGACGTCGCCGGTCCAGTGGCCCGGAGCGAGGAGCAGCGGCGGGGCCACGAGCAGGTTCGCGGTGAGGACCGCGGCGATCGCGGCGAGCACGCCGAAGCGCAGCATGACCGCCACGAACGAGCCCCACGTCAGGGCCGCGAGGGGCAGCATCAGGGCCAGGTTCTCCTTCGAGGCCGACGCGTCCATCGAGACGAGGAACCCCACGACCACGCCCGCGGCCACGAGGTCGCGCCGGGTGAGCAGCCTCAGGAGCACGAAGAGCAGAAGCAGGGCGAGGCCGATGAGGGTGGCGTTCACCGGGAGGCCGACCACATAGCTCAGCAGCAGTCGGGTCGAGAGCAGGGCGTCGATCGCGAGCGGCTCCGGGGCGGGCGCGGGCCGGCCCAGCCACGCCACCGACGCCCGGGCGAGAAGGCCGGCCAGGGCGAGGACCACGCCCCCGACGACGCCGATGAGGACGTCGCGGCCCACGACCGCGTCGCGCAGGCCGCCGCCGTCGAGGAGGCGCGTCCAGGAGACGAGCGTCCACGGCCGCAGGCGGCGCACCGCGGGCTCGAGGGCGAGGTAGAAGAGCCACAGGAGCGCGGCGACGAGGACGGCGGTGCCCGCGCCCCGCGCGAACAGGACGAGCTCGGCCCCGGGGTCGGCCACGTGGTGCGCCCGCAGGGCCCACGACGAGGCGGCGAGCGCCGCGACGGTCAGGGCCAGGCGGAAGGCTCCCCGCCGGTCGCCGCGGCCGAGGCGGATGTTGCGGTACGCGAGGACGGCGCCCGCCGCGACGAGGGCCGCCAGCACGAGGACGTAGAAGGCCTGCATGCCCCGCTGCGCCGCGGTGAACGGGAAGGCCTGGTCCCTCTCGGGGCGCGTCCAGGGATTCAGCACCCGGAAGAAGATCGGACGCCCCCGGTAGGCCGCGGCCTCGATCCGGACCGTGATCTCCGGGCGACGGGGCCACGTCCCCTCCCACGCCGCCCGCGCGTCGGCGTAGAACGGCGGCGTCCACCGGGGCGGCACCGGGCGGAAGGCCGCGGGGTCGAGGTGGGCCTCCGCGAACAGGGGCGTCCAGTCGACGGTGGCGGCGGTCTCGTCTCCGCTCTCGCGCTGGGGCGGCACCCGGTAGAAGGATGTCAGGCGTCCCCGCAGGTCGTAGGCCGCCCCGGCCATGTCGGTGGCGAGGGCGGGGGGCTCGTTCCAGTCGACGACCCCCGAGAGCGAGGAGGAGGCGAGCGGGCGAGGGCTCTGCCGGTACCACAGCTTGAGAAGAGGCGGATCGCCCCCGGCGAGCGCATCCCAGCGCCCCGGGGACGCATCTCTCTCCTGCGTCCACACGACGAAGTCGCGGTCGTAGCTGAAGCCCGCCTCGCGGTCCGCCGCCCGCACCTCGGGGGCCAGCCGGGAGACGAGGTCCCGCGCGCGGTCCTCGAGCGCCTCGGGGCCCTTCTCGGTGGGCACGCGGGCGAGCAGGTGCGTCCGCGCGTGGAGGAGGGGCAGGACGAGCGCGCCCGCGACCGCGAAGGCGAGGCACGCCCAGGCCGCCCCCCGGCGCAGGCCCGCCGACTCCCCGGCCGCCGCCACGAGCTCGGGCGAGGGGGTCTCCCCCGCCGCGATCGCCGCTTCGAGCGGGTCCCGGCCCCCGAGCATCGCGGACACCACGAGCGCGGACGAGGGGCGGCGCCGCGGGTCCTTCTCGAGGCAGGCGAGGATCGTGCGCTCGACGGCCGGGTCGAGGTCGGCGACGATCGTCGACGGGTCGATCGGCCGCTCGTCGCGGTGCCGGCGCAGCAGCTCGGCGAAGCCCTTGCCCTCGAACGCGCGGCGGCCGGTCACGAGCTCGTAGAGCACGAGGCCGAGCGAGTAGATGTCGCTGCGGGCCGTGACCTCGCGGCCCTGCAGCTGCTCGGGCGCCATGTAGGCCGGGGTGCCGGAGCGCACGTCGCCGCCCCGCATCTCGGCGGCGAGGCCGGCCAGGCCGAAGTCGGTCAGCCGGACCTTCCCCTGGGCGTCGAGCATGACGTTCGCCGGCTTGAGGTCGCGGTGCAGCACGCCCTTCTCGTGGGCGGCGGCGAGCCCGTCCGCGACCTGCCGCGCGATCTCGACCGCCTTGTCCTGCGGGAAGCGGCCGATGCGCCGCAGGAGCGAGGCGAGGTTCTCGCCGTCCACGAGCTCCATCGAGAGGAAGGGCTGGCCCTCCGCCTCGCCGACGTCCCACACGCGGCACACCGCGGGGTGCGAGACCTGGCGGGCCATGCGCACCTCGCCGTACAGGCGTTCGAGCCGCTCGGTGTCGCCCTCGAGGGCCCGGGGCAGGAACTTGAGGGCGACGGGCTGCTCGAGCTTGAGGTCGTCGGCACGGTAGACCTCTCCCATGCCCCCGCGCCCGATGAGCCCCGCGATACGATAGCGCCCGGCGAGCACCGCGCCCGGCGCGAAACGCTCGACCACCCGGGCGGCGGCCGTCCCCGCGCTCCGCGAGCCGCCGGCCAACGGCGATTCCGCCGCTCCTCCCGCCCGGCGCGGCGCGGTGCCGGTCGGGCTGTCCGCGATGTCGAGGCCCGCGCCGCAGGCGGGGCAGGAGCGGTCGCCCTCTCTGACCGGGGCGGAGCAGGCGGGGCAGGCGTTCATCGCGGGTCGTCCGGGCTCGTCCGACTATACGGGCCAAGGCGACGTTCTGTCTCACCAGTGAGGCTCGAAACGGCCGTCTTTCGGCGACCGGTTTTCGGACGGAGGCGCTCACGGTCCGCGCAAGTCCAGTCCGCTCAGCCCGCTACGGGCGGCCCGGGACTTGCAACCGAGGAGTGCCGTGAGAGCGGCATGAGCCCCGACCGAGCCGTCCCGACCTTCGGCAGGCCACGCGACACCCAGAGCTTCGGCGCCCCCGACACGGCCGCCCTGCGAGCCCAGCTGCTCGAAGCGCGGGCGGCGGCCGGGGCCAGCGGCCTGTGGGTCCTCGAGTGCCGGCTCGGGGACGACGGCTCGCTCCAGCGCACCCCCGTCCAGCCGGTCCCCTTCCGCGTCGGCCGATCGGCGGGCCTGCAGCTCGTGCTGCCCTCGGCCCACGTCTCGAAGCTGCACGCGGAGATCTACACCGACGGCCTCGCGCTGCGCGTGCGGGACCTCGGCAGCCGGAACGGGACGTTCCTCAACCGTGAGAAGGTGGCGGACGCCGCACTGCACGAGGGCGACGTCCTGCACTTCGGGGACTACGAGTTCCGGGTGGCCCGCGACCTGCCCGAGCCGGACGTCGCCGACGACGAGGGAACGCTCGTCCGCACCGCACCGCTGTCGCGCCACTTCGTCTCCGGGGCCGAGGCGGTGCGCCGGCTGATCGACGAGCGAGCGGTGACCATGGTCTTCCAGCCGCTCGTGACCCTGCCCTCGGGCCGGGTCGCGGCCTACGAGGCGCTCGGGCGCGGCCGCCTCGCCGGCCTGCCCGAGAGCCCGGTCGAGCTGTTCGACCTCGCGGGAGCGCTCGGGGCCGAGGCCCAGGCCGAGCTCAGCCGGCTGTTCCGCCGCCGAGCGGTGGAGCTCGTGCGCGATCTTGCCGAGCCCCCCCTCCTCTTCCTGAACACGCACCCGGTGGAGCTCGAGATCCCGGGGCTGCTCGAGTCGCTCGAGGAGCTGCGCACGTTCGCTCCCCAGGTGGACCTCGTGCTGGAGATCCACGAGAGCGCGCTCGCCCAGACGGACTTCATCTCGTGGCTGCGCGGGCGGCTCATGGAGATCAACGTGGCGCTCGCCTACGACGACTTCGGGGCCGGACAGGCACGCCTGTTCGAGCTGGCCGAGGCGCCGCCCCACTACCTGAAGTTCGACCGCCGCTTCATCACCGGCCTCGACCACGCCCCGACGTCGCGCCAGCGCCTCGTGGCCTCGCTCGTGGCGGCGGCGCGGGAGCTCCTGGTGAAGACCGTGGCGGAGGGAGTCGAGACGGCCGACGAGGCCGCGGCGTGCATGCGTGCGGGCTTCTCGCACGCCCAGGGCTACCACTTCGGCCGGCCGGCGCCGGTCGAGGCGATGCGGGGATAGCCGGGGCGCGGGGACGAGCCGCGGGGAGAAGCGGACATGGCGAGACGGGAGAGCCGGACGGACGACGGGGTGGCGGACCGGATCGTCGGGATGCTGGAGGACGGTCCGGGGACGCCCGCGGGCTGGCGAGAGGCCATGTCAGCCCTCGCGCGGGAGTCGGGCCCGGGCGTCTACGCGGCGCTGCTGTTCGTCCTCACCCAGCTCGACTTCGCTCCGGCCCGGGCCGAGGAGCACTGGGGACGGATCCTGCGCCAGTGGGAGGAGCTGAACCGGAGGGTGCCCGGGAAGGTGGACCTGCGGGTGGCGGTGCTCCAGCACTTCCTGCGGGGCCAGAGGAAGCTGCACAACCCGGCGATCGTGGAGATCAAGATCCTGCGCAAGGCCCAGGACTCGGCCATCTACGACGAGCTCACGCGCCTGTACAACTACCGCTACTTCCAGGACCGGGTCGTCTCCGAGGTGCGCCGCGCGACCCGCTACGACGCGCCGCTCACCCTGCTCATGGTCGACGCCGACGACTTCAAGGCCTACAACGACACCCGCGGCCACCTCGCGGGCAACGTGGCGCTGCGCCGCCTGGCCGCCACCATCCGCAGGTCGATCCGGGAGGTGGACGTCCCCGCCCGCTACGGGGGAGAGGAGTTCGCGGTCCTCCTCCCGAGCACCCCGAAGCTCGCCGCGCTGAAGCTCGCGGAGAAGCTGCGCCAGGCGGTGGAGAAGGCGGGGATCGGCCGCGACGGCGGCCGGCCCCTGACGGTGAGCGTGGGGGTCGCGAGCCTCCCGGGCGACGCCGGGAGCGCCGAGGAGCTCGTCGACCGCGCGGACCGGGCCCTGTACGTGGCGAAGAGCATGGGCAAGAACTGCGTCAAGCCCTTCTCGGACGAGCGGCGCGAGTACTCGCGGCTCGACGCCCGCGTCGGGGGCGCGTTCAGCGTGCTCGAGAAGGACCGCCACGCGCTCACCACGGTCAACCTGAGCGAGGGCGGCGTCCTCTTCCACGCGAGCGAGCCCCTGCCCACGGGCGCCTTCGTGAAGCTCCAGCTGTCGCTGCCCGGCGGCGAGCCGGTCGAGTGCGCGGTGCGGGTCCTGCGGGTGGTGGGGGCCCGGGACGGCTTCGAGATCGGCACGCAGATCATCCACATGCCGCGCGCCCACCAGCGCCGCTTCCGGGCCTTCCTCCGGCAGCTCAAGGCGGCGGGGGCGGCGGCCGCGTGAGCCGCGGGCGGCCCGGCTAGCGCAGGCCGAACCCCTTCGCGCGCAGCTTCCGGACGCGGTCGCGCAGCTCGGCCGCGCGCTCGAACTCGAGGGCCTTCGCCGCCTCCCGCATCTGCTTCTCGAGCGCCTTCGTCTCGGCCTCGATGTCGTCGAGCGAGCGGTAGCGCGCCTCCTCGTCGGCCTCGACCTCGGGCACCGCGACGTAGTCGTGCTCGTAGACCGACGAGAGCAGCTCGCCGATGCCCTTCCGGATCGACTCGGGGGTGATGCCGTTCTCGCGGTTGTACTCCTCCTGGCGCGCGCGCCGCCTCGTGGTCTCGTCGATCGCCGCCTTCATCGAGGCGGTCACCTGGTCGGCGTAGAGGATGGCCGTCCCCTCGACGTTGCGCGCGGCCCGTCCGATCGTCTGGATGAGCGAGCCCGCGGAGCGCAGGAAGCCTTCCTTGTCCGCGTCGAGGACCGCCACCAGCGACACCTCGGGCAGGTCGAGGCCCTCGCGGAGGAGGTTGATCCCGACCAGCACGTCGAACTCGCCCCGGCGCAGGTCGCGCAGGATGCGCACGCGCTCGAGGGTCTCGATGTCGGAGTGCAGGTAGCGGACCCGCACGCCGAGGTCGTGGTAGTACTCGGTGAGGTCCTCGGCCATGCGCTTGGTGAGGGTGGTGACGAGCACGCGCTCGCCCCGCGCGGCGCGCGAGCGGATCTCGGCGAGGAGGTCGTCCACCTGCCCCTTCACCGGGCGCACCTCGAGCCGCGGGTCCATGAGGCCGGTCGGGCGGATGACCTGCTCCACCACCACCCCGCCCGCCTTCTGCAGCTCGTAGGGGCCGGGGGTCGCGGAGACGTAGAGCACCTGGCCGAGCCGGGCCTCGAACTCCTCGAAGCCGAGCGGCCGGTTGTCGAGGGCGGAGGGCAGGCGAAAGCCGTATTCCACGAGCGTCGTCTTGCGCTGGCGGTCGCCGTGGTACATCCCGCGCACCTGGGGGATCGACTGGTGGGACTCGTCGATCACCATCAGGGCGTCCTTCGGCAGGTAGTCGAGGAGGGTGGGCGGGGGCTCGCCCGGCCTGCGCCCGGAGAGGTGGCGCGAGTAGTTCTCGATCCCGTGGCAGTGGCCGGTCTCGCGCAGCATCTCGAGGTCGAACATCGTGCGCTGGAAGAGCCGCTGGGCCTCGAGGAGCTTGCCCTGCCCCTCGAGCCTCGCCTTCTCCTCGAGGAGCTCGGCCTCGATCGTCCGCACCGCGTCGAGAAGCCGCGGCTGCGGCGTCACGTAGTGGCTCGAGGGGTAGATCGCGACCTGGGCGAGCCGCCCGGTGGCCTTGCCGGTGAGCGGGTCGAAGCCGCTGATCCTCTCGACCTCGTCGCCGAACAGCTCGATGCGGATCCCGCTCTCCTCGTAGGAGGGGACGACCTCGACCACGTCGCCGCGCACGCGGAAGGTGCCCCGCCTGAGCTCGTAGTCGTTGCGCTCGTAGCGGGCCTCCACGAGGCGGGAGAGCAGGTGGCGGCGGTCGAGGGTGTCCCCCTGGCGGACGAAGAGCAGCATGCCGTAGTAGGCCTCGGGCGAGCCGAGGCCGTAGATGCAGGAGACGGAGGCGACGATCAGCACGTCGCGCCGCTCGAAGAGGCTGCGGGTCGCGGAGAGGCGGAGCCGGTCGATCTCGTCGTTGATCGTGGACTCCTTCTCGATGTAGGTGTCCGACTGCGGGACGTAGGCCTCGGGCTGGTAGTAGTCGTAGTA
>CAZLRF010000049.1:0-20915 GCA_964561785.1 uncultured Acidobacteriota bacterium
CTCGATGCGCGCCATCGCGCCCTTGCGGTCGCGGTGGACGAGGCAGAGGTGGACGCCGTGGCGGGAGAGCTGGTGGGCGGTGGCGAGGCCGAAGCCGCTCGACCCCCCGAGGATGAGCGCCCACGAGCCGTCCGGCAGAGCCATCGGCATTCGAGCCGTCCCCCTTTTCCAGAAGGGCCCAGAGGGCGAGCCGCCGCCCTCGGATCGTCTGGACGATTCGCGCACGTTAGCAGCCGGGGCCCTGCGGGAGTGTCACAGTTGTGCAATACCTCCTCCCTTGGGCGTACGAGCGGCCTGCTCGGGAGCCATGCGCCGGCCGGAAGGCGGGCTTGCGGCTGGAGTACGATGAAGCCGATTCGAACAAAGGAAGGGCTTGAACATGAGGACTGCGATTCTGGTCGGCCAGGTCGTCGCCGCGCTCGGTATCTTCAACGTCTGGATCGTTCGCTTCGGAAAGGCCACGGGCTACCGCGGGGGCGACGCGAAGAGCCTGAGGGAGGAGTTCCGCGTCTACGGGCTCCCCGGATGGTCGGTGGGGGTGATCGGCGCCCTGAAGCTGCTGTGCGCGACGCTCCTCCTCGCCGGGATCTGGTTCCCGGCGGTGACTCGGCCGGCCGCGGCGGCGCTCGGCCTCCTCATGGCGGGGGCCGTCCTGATGCACCTCAAGGTCAAGGACCCGGCCCGCAAGTCGCTGCCCGCGCTCGCCATGCTCGCCCTGTGCCTGCTGATCGCGCTCGGCTCGTGAGGGCTGGTCTGTCGCCAATTTTTTGAGTAGATTTCGAGCAACAAAAGTTGCTCGATCGACGTACCCCTCTTCGAGCGGCACGTGATCGCCGCTCGGGAGGGGATTCATGCGACGCCTCGACTGGCCGGTTCGGCTCTGGCTCTCCGCGGCCTTCCTGTCTTTCCTGGCCTCCGTGGGGTCCTGGTTCCTCCTCGACCGGCAAGTCGGCCTGTTCATCGGTCTGTGGGTCCCCTCCATCCTCTCCCTCGCCGGCCTCCTGCGGCCGCTGGCGGACCGCGAGCGCGGCCAGTGAGCCTCGACGCGGTCGTCTTCGTCTTCGGAGTGTTCGTGAGCTTCCTCGTCGCGGCCGGGATCTTCCTTTCGTACTACGCGCCGGCGTACCGGGAGGAGGCCCGGAGGAACGCCCTGACCTCGAAGAACGAGGCGGGCGAGCGGGAGGTCCGGTGAAGGCGATCTCCGCCTGCACCATGGTGGCGGCCCTTCTCTCCGGGCCGGGCCCGGCGCGCGCCGATCCGTGGCGAGGCGAAGGCCTTCCCGACCTTTCCGCCCACCGCTGGCGCTCCCGGGTGATCGTGCTGTCGGCCCCGTTGGCCTCGGACCCGGAGCTCGCGCGGGCGCGCCGGCTGCTCGCCGATCGCGCGGGGGAGGCCGAGGAGCGCGACGTGGTCGTCCTCGAGGT
The DNA here is from genome assembly GCA_964561785.1 of uncultured Acidobacteriota bacterium. Lineage (GTDB taxonomy): Bacteria > Acidobacteriota > Vicinamibacteria > Fen-336 > Fen-336 > DATBSL01. The sequence goes on from CAZLRF010000049.1 coordinate 1,425, forward strand.
GATCCGCCCGGGACCCTTCGCCGTCCACCTCGTCGGGAAGGACGGCGGCGTCAAGCTGCGGCGCGAGGGGCGGGTGGAGCTCGACGAGCTGTGGGCCGCGATCGACGCGATGCCGATGCGCCGGGAAGAGAAGCGTCGACGCGGCGGCGATTGAGACGGCCCATGTCCCGGCCCCCCGCCCCGCGGCGCGAGACGGCTACGGGCCGGTCGCGCGCTTCGACGGCGTGACGCCCTCGACCGGCCGCACGGGAAGCCCCGCGGTGCTCGGCGCCGCGGGGGCGCGCAGCCGGAGCGCCATGGCCTGGGCCTGGCGGCTGTAGTCGATCGACTCGCCCAGGATGCGCGCCGCCTCCTGGTCGGCGTGGAAGCCGCGGGAGTTCTCGCTGCTCACGTAGTCGAGGCGCCACATGGCCTTGCGCTGGAGCGCGAACACCGGCGCGAGCTGCGCCTCGGTCGCCCCCGCCGCCTTCGCCTCGAGGATGGCGTCGAGCATGTCGGTCATCGCGGCGGCCGAGCGCTCGAGCAGCGCCGCCGCGCGTCCCTGGGTGGTCTCGACCTTCTCCCGCAGCTCCGCCTCCGGCACGTTGTGGCACTGCTGGCAGGCGTTGTTGAGGTTGAGCAGCGGGCTGCGCACGTCGTGGCTGCTCACCTTCATCGCCCCGTCGCGCTCGTAGGGCATGTGGCAGTCGGCGCAGCTGACGCCGCTGCGGGCGTGCACCCCCTGGCTCCACATCTCGAACTCGGGGTGCTGGGCCTTGAGGACGCGGGCGCCGGTCTCGCCGTGCACGTAGTCGTGGAACTCCGACCCGTCGGGGAACCGCTTGCCGTCCCAGTGGGCCTCGAGCTGCTCCATCTTGAGCCCCTTGCCCCAGGGGAACTCCAGGACGTCCCGGCTCGCGCAGTAGTACTCGACGTGGCACTGGCCGCACACGAACGAGCGCATCTCGCCCCGCGTGGCGTCCCGGTTGGCGTCGAAAGGCCTCTTGCGGTCACCGCGGCGCCACTTCTCCACGCTCGGCAGGTGGGGCACGGGCGCCTCGCTCGCGGCGAGGGCGGCGATGCCCCGCACGAAGCCGGGCCGGGTGATCCGCAGGGCCATCGTCTTCGGGTCGTGGCAGTCGATGCAGGCGACCGGATGGGCCTCGCCAGGCGGCCGCGTCTCCCCCGCCACCGGCTTCCCGGCGATCTCGCCCGAGAAGCCGCCGAGCGGCGGCTGCGGGACGACGGGTTCGTTCTCGCCCGGGGTGCCGTCCGGGGCCGCCATCAGGAGGCCGAGGACCTCGGAGTACGGGCGGGTGCTCAGCTCCTCGAAGCCGCGGACCACCGCCTTCATGTCGAAGTCGGCGGCGAGGGCGGCGTCGTCCGCGGGCAGGCCCATCGCCTCGAGGCCCACCTTGCGATAGAGGACGGTGGTCGAGGCGTGGCAGTGGAGGCAGGCGCCGGCCTGGGGCTTCTTCGTCACGCGCTCGGTCACGCCCTGGTCGTAGAGCATGTACGCGTGGCCGCGGGCCTCGCGGTAGTCGATGCTGAAGGCGTAGCCGGCGTAGAGGCGCTTGAGCCAGGGCTGCTTCTCGAGCTTGCTCTGGGGCAGCGCGCTCGCCCCGCCGTAGAACTTGTCCCCCGCCGTGGCCTTCCACCCGTCGAACTGGTGCGGCCAGTTGCGTCCCCACGGCTCGGGGTCGGTGCTGATCTCGGTGACGTCCGCCACGCGCACGAACGCCTGGCGCGCCTCCTGCTTGCGCCCGAACATCGTGACCAGCACCCACGTGACGAGCAGGGTGCCGAGCACGGCCGCGGCGAAGACCAGGGCCAGCAGCCCCGTGCGGCTGCGCAGTTGCTCGTTCGTCATCGCTCGAGAACCTCCGCCACGGCGTGCGGCTTCGCCGTGGTCACTTCCGGGAATGTCCGACGTCGGCGTGGCAATGGATGCAGCGCAGCATGTCCCCGCCCCGCTCGGCGGGGAGCATGTGGTTGACGTAGCTCGAGTGGCAATGCAGGCACGCCCCCTGCGTCACCCGGCGGTTGCGGTCCTTGATCTGGATGGGCTCGTGGAAGTCGTCGGTGGTGAAGGCCAGCGAGTGGAAGAACCCGTTGTCGGCCTTCGTCAGCCACTTGCCGAGGAATTGGTGGGGCAGGTGGCAGTCGTTGCAGGTCGCCACGCTGCGGTGGCTCGAGTGCGTCCACGAGTCGTACTGCCCCTGCATGACGTGGCAGTTGGCGCACGAGGCGGGGTCGTTCCTGAGGTAGGCGGTGCCGTCCCCGTAGCCGAACGTGAAGGCCCCCAGGCCGCCGAGGACCCCGAGAGCGATCGCGGCGGCGACGGCGAGGGTGAAGACCCGGCCCCCGACGTCGACCGGGGACTTCGCCGCGGCGCCCTGGTCGTGGTCAGGCATTCGCGTCGCTCAGCCTACGACCGTGCGCCGGACCGTTCAAGGGCCTGCCGTGCCCCCGATCGCTCACGCCCCGCAGCCGACCAGGCCCGCCGCCGCCGCCATGCGCGCGGGGTCGGGGCGAAACGCCGACGTGAGGCGGTCGGCGAGGGCGTGGAGCCGGTCGAGCGAGCCGTCCGCCCGGCGGCGAGCGTCCGCGGCCTCGAACGCCGACTCGATCGTGTCGAGCTCGGGCCCGGTCAGCAGGCGCAGCGCCATCGGGTACAGGATCCGATCCTCCTTCTGGATGTGGGCACGGAGCAGCGGGACGAACGCCCGTGCGCTCTCGAGGACGAGCTGCGTCTGCACCGCGCTCACCGGGCCCTCGCCCGCCCCGGTCTGGCGCAGGACCGAGACGTGGCCGCGTCCGACGACGTGCTCGTGGAGCATGACCGCGATCGGTCCGCTCTCCCGGGGGAAGCCCCGCTCGCACATGCGCTGGAAGAGCACGTCCTCCTCCTTCGCGTGGTGCGCGGCGTCGGCGAAGTCGCGGAAGAACGAGGCGTAGTCGCGAAGAATCGCCCGCTCCGGAGACAGACCGTCGTCCATCTGCGCGCCGAGCGTCTCCAGGGACCCCAGCACCTGCTCGATCAGCCGGTGCTCGTTCATCAGGACCTCGATCGACTTGTGCACGCGCTCTCCTCTCTCTCGGCGGGCATCCCGCCCCCATCGCCATCGTGGCCCGGGGTCGGGCCGACGGCCTATGACGACGGTCAGGCCCGATCGACCCGCACGAAGCCGCCCCCCCGCCCTCGGCGCCCGGCGCATGACCGCCGTCATACCCTCGACAACCGCCCCGGAGGAGAGTCCTCCCACGCGAGGTGACAGATGCCCGTCCGCGTGCAGCTTCCGGACCTCGAGCACTGGAAGGCGCAGGTCAAGTGCCAGGCCGGCTGCCCGGTGCGGACCGACGCCGGGCGCTACGTCCAGCTGATCGCCGAGGGGCGCGACGAGGAGGCGTTCCTCGTCGCGCGGGCGCCGAACCCGTTCGCCTCGGTGTGCGGCCGCGTGTGCGCCGCGCCGTGCGAGGACGCCTGCCGGCGCGGCAACGTCGACGCCCCGGTCTCGATCCGGGCCCTGAAGCGCTACGTGACCGAGCGATACGGGGCGGAGTCGGTCCGGCCGGGCACGCAGGACGTGCTCCGCGACTCCCCGATCCTCGAGGGCAACCTCTACCCCGGCCACCTGCCGGTCGCGCCCTTCTCCGCGGCGCGGGGCGGCCGCGGGCGCAAGGTCGCGGTAGTGGGGGCGGGGCCCGCCGGGCTCGCCGCCGCCCACGACCTCGCCCTCCTCGGCTACAGCGTGACCGTCTTCGACGCCTCGCCCGAGCCGGGCGGGATGATGCGCTTCGGCATCCCGGAGTACCGCCTCCCGCGCTCGCTCATCCAGGCCGAGATCCGGAAGATCCTCTCCCTCGGCGTGACCCTGCGCTCGGGGACCGCCCTCGACGAGACCTTCGGCCTCGCCGAGCTGCGCAGGATCGGCTTCGAGGCGGTCTTCCTCTCGGTGGGCGTCTCGCGGGGGCGCGACCTCCAGGCGCCCGGGGTCGAGCTCGACGGCGTCGTGAAGGCCGTCGACTACCTCCTCAACGTCAACCGGGGCTACCGGATGAACCTCGGCCGCCGGGTGGTGGTGATCGGCGGCGGCTTCGTGGCCTTCGACGCCGCCCGGACCGCGCTGCGCCTGGGCCGCGAGGACGAGGCGCACGAGCTGGCCGGCGAGACCGACGCGCGGATGAAGGAGGCCTTCGACTCCGCCCGCGAGGCGCTGCGGGGCGGCGCGGCCGAGGTGACGATCGTGTCCCTCGAGAGCTTCGCCGAGATGCCGGTGCTCCAGACGACGCAGGGCCACGAGGAGTTCGAGGAGGCGAAGAAGGAGGGCGTCGCCTTCCTGCCCCGCCGGGGGCCGAGGCGCTTCCTCGGCGAGGGCCGTCTCCAGCACGTCGAGCTGCGACGAGTCGTGTCCGTCTTCGACGAGAACGGCCGCTTCAGCCCCCGCTACGACGACGAGGACGTCCTGACCCTCGACGCCGACGCGTGCATCCTCGCCATCGGCCAGAGGCCCGACCTCGCGTTCCTCAAGCCGGGCGACGGGGTCGATCTCGCCCCCGGGGGGACGATCCGGGTCGATCCGCGGACCCTCGCCACGTCGGCGAAGGGCGTCTTCGCGGGGGGCGACGTGGCGTTCGGCCCCCGCAACCTCATCGAGGCGGTGGCGAACGGCAAGCTCGCCGCCCGCTCCATCCACGAGCACCTCGCCGCCGAGCGCGCGCGGGTCGAGGTCACGCTCGACGTGGAGAAGATCCCGACCCGCGACTACCGGATGATCGCGGGCTTCGAGGTGCTCGACCGCGAGGCGCCGCCGACCCTCGACGTCGGCCGCCGCACCGGGATCGCGGAGGTGGAGACGGGCTACCTTCCCGCGGCCGCGCTGCGGCAGGGCGCCCGCTGCCTCGTCTGCCACGTCCAGACGATCTACGACCCCGAGAAGTGCGTGCTGTGCAGCCGGTGCGTCGACGTCTGCCCCGAGTACTGCCTCGCGATCGTGCCCTTCGAGTCGCTGGAGCTGGGCGAGGCGGAGAAGGCCGAGCTGCGGGCGCGGGCCGATGCGAACGGCCTGCCCCTCAGCGCGATGATCAAGGACGACGACCGCTGCATCCGCTGCGGCCTGTGCGCCGTCCGCTGCCCCACCGACGCCATGACCATGGAGAAGTTCCTGGTGCGGGAGCGCTTGGCGCCCCTCGCCCCCCCGGAGACCGTATGAGCGACGACCCTTCGAGCAAGGACGAGAAGACGGACCGCCGCGAGTTCCTCGTGAAGATGGGGATCGGGGCCGGCGTGGTCGGCATCGGGACGCAGGCCGCGGCCTCGCTGCGCTCGCTGCTGCCGAACGTCTCCTACGACGCCCCGACCACGGTGAAGCTGGGCCTGCCGGCCGAGTTCCCGGACGGGATGAAGTTCCTGCCCGAGGAGCGGCTCTTCGTGTTCCGCGAGGGCAAGGTCTTCCACGCGGTCTCGGCCGTGTGCACCCACCTCGGCTGCACGGTGCGCGCGGAGGCCCTGCCCCAGCCCGAGACGATGGAGGTCGGCGGGGCGCCGATGCGGGTGACCCACCGCTTCGCCTGCCCCTGCCACGGCTCGAAGTACACGGGCGACGGCAAGGTCGTCTCGGGGCCCGCGCCGAAGCCCCTCGCCTGGTACCACCTGTCGGTGTCCCCCGACGACGGCCAGCTCGTGGTCGACCTCGCGAACGAGGTCGGGCGCGACTTCCGCCTCACCGTCGCCTGAGGAGCCCGCCATGGCCACCGCCGCCAAGGTCCCGCCCGCCCCGGAGCCGGCCGCGCCCGGCGTCCACCCGAAGCCCTTCTGGAGCTTCAAGCCCCGCTCGGACCGCGAGTCGGGCGACGCGGTCGTCTCGAACTTCGCGCTGCACTGGTTCCCGGCCAAGGTCTACAAGCCGTCGCTCGACTGGACCTACTCGTTCTGGCTCGGGACGATCAGCGCCGCCCTCCTGCTGCTGCTCGTCGTCTCCGGGCTGCCCCTGCTCTTCCTGTACGTGCCCTCGGTCGAGCGTGCCTACGGCTCGGTCAAGGACATCGAGTGGGTCGTGACGTTCGGCTCCTGGATCCGCTCGGTCCACCGCCTGTCCGCCCACCTGATGGTCGCCGCGGTCTTCCTCCACCTCGTCCGCGTCTTCCTCACCGGCGCCTACAAGAACGGGGCGGGGCGCGGCCAGCATCGGGAGTGGAACTGGGTGATCGGCGTCGGGATGCTCCTCCTCACGCTGTTCCTGTCGTTCACGGGGTACCTGCTGCCCTGGGACCAGCTCGCGTTCTGGGCGGTCACGGTGGGAACGAACATCGCGGCGTCGATCCCCTGGGTCGGACCGCAGGTCCGGGAGGTGCTGATCGGCGGACGCAACATCGACCAGCCGACCCTCATCCGCTTCTACGTCCTGCACGTCGTCCTCCTGCCCGGCCTCCTCGGCGCGCTCTTCGCCTACCACATGTGGCGGATCCGCAAGGACGGCGGGCTCGCCCGGGTGGACCGCTCGGCGACCCTGCGCGAGAAGCTGGCCGAGGAGCCGGTGAAGACGAAGACCTACACGCTGCTCGGCGTCGCGCGGGGCACCGCCCCCACGATCCGCGCGGCGAGCCTCGAGGCCCGCGACCTCACCGTGAACGCCGTCCCCGACCTCGTCCGGCGCGCGGCGGTCTCCGTGCTCGGCACGTTCGCGGTGATCAGCGTGCTGGCGTCCTTCGTCCGATCGCCCCTCGAGGAAGCGGCCAACCCGCTCGTCACCCCGAACCCGGCCAAGGCGCCGTGGTACTTCCTGTGGCTGCAGGAGATCGTCACCGACACGACCTTCACGGTGGGCGGCTTCACCGTCAACGGGGCCTTCTTCGGGGGCGTGATCCTGCCCGGGCTCATCCTCGCCGTCCTGACCGCCTGGCCCTGGCTCGACCGCTCGCCGGCGGGCGCCGCAGGCGTCTGGTTCCACGCGAGCCGGAAGCGGCAGAACGCGGTGTTCCTCCTCGCGGTCCTGGTCGTCGTCGCCCTCACCGTCGTCGGCACGTTCCTGCGCGGCCCGTCCTGGCAGCTCTTCTGGCCGTGGCAGGCGTGGCCCGAGCTGCCCACGAGGATCTGACCATGGAGAAGCGCACCGACTCGCCCTACCCCCGGCTCGACCGGCCGGTGCTCGCCGTCATCGGCCTCGTCCTCGTGGTCTCGACGCTCCTCTTCCTGCGCAACGACCGCGAGCACGAGTGGCGGTGGTACCAGGCGCAGTTCCGGCAGATGGTGTCCGAGAAGTACGGGGCGGACATGGCGCGGACCGTGCCGCGGGGGATGCAGCAGATCTGGGTCCCGGCCATGGGCCGGGCGGACCGCTGCGTCACCTGCCACCAGGCCACGAGCTGGAAGGGCTTCGAGTCCGCGGACAACCCCTGGCGGACCCACCCGCCCGAGATCCTGCGGACCCACCCGCCCGAGACCTTCGGCTGCACCTCCTGCCACGGCGGCCAGGGCTTCGCGGTCGACAGGGAGCCGGCCCACGGCCCCGTCCGCTTCTGGGAGGAGCCCGTCCTCGGCAAGGGCATGGGCGAGTCCTACTCGATCGTCGAGAACCGGGGCGCGCTCGTGCAGATGAACTGCAACGTCTGCCACCGCTACGAGCGGGAGACGAAGGGGGCCGGGTTCATCAACCACGCCAAGGGCCTCGTCCAGGCGAAGGGCTGCCGGGCCTGCCACGTCATCAACGGCCGCGGGGGCACGATCGGCCCCGACCTGACCTTCGTCGGCGACAAGCCGGCCGAGCAGTACGAGTACGGCCGGCTGTCCGGGCAGAGAACGATGTTCGCGTGGCACGTCGCGCACTTCAAGGACCCGAGGGCCCTCGTCCAGGACACGGTCATGCCGAACTTCAACTTCTCCACCAAGGACGCGCAGGCCCTGTCCATGCTGATGCTGTCGTGGCGCAAGTCGCCCGTGCCCGCCGCCTTCGTGCCCGGCCTGCCCCGCACCGACCCCCAGACCGCGGAGGAGAAGGAGCAGGAGCGCCAGATGCGCGAGGGGCCGGGGGCGTGGTTCGTCAAGACCGGCTGCTTCGTGTGCCACTCGATCTCGGTCTACGGGGTGAAGAGCCCGGCCCAGATCGGGCCCGACCTCTCGACCGCGGTCGAGGACGTGCAGACCCGCTTCGGCCGCACCCTCGACGACTTCATCGCGAAGCCCACCGGCACGATGCAGGTCGTGCTCGAGCGGCAGATCGTGCTCTCCCCGGAGGAGAAGCAGGTGGCGATCGCCAGGCTGCGCGAGGCGTTCGCCGAAGCCCGGGCGCAGAGGACCGGACAGGAGAAGAAGAACCCCGGGCAGGTCATCGAGAGCCGGCAGCGATAGGCCGACCCGCGCATCTCGTCCATGGACGCACTCGTGAGGCAGAGGCAACCCTAGGAGGCAATCGTATGAAGACAAGGAGCACGGGCACGGTCCTCGCGACCGTGGCCGGAATCGTCGCCCTCGGGCTTCTCGCGGGCCGCTGCGCCCCGAGCGCCCCGAAGGGGGCGAAGAAGGGCGCCGCGGTGTCGGACACGGCCACGGCGGCCATGAAGGTCTACGTCGCACCGGGCGACCTCGACGAGTACTACCTGTTCGCGTCGGGCGGCCACTCGGGGCAGATCTACGTGTTCGGCCTGCCCTCCGCGCGCCACATCTCGACGATCCCGGTCTTCACCCCCTACCCCGCCACCGGGTACGGGTTCGACGACGAGTCGAAGGCGATGCTGGGCGACCTCACCTGGGGCGACGCGCACCACCCCGCCCTGTCCGAGACGAAGGGCGACTACGACGGCCGCTGGCTGTTCATCAACGACATGAACGGCCGTGTCGCCCGCATCGACCTGCGCGACTTCAAGACGAAGCAGATCATCGGCCCCATCCCCAACGTCTCGGGCAACCACGCGTCCTCGTTCGTCACGCCCAACACCGAGTACGCGGTCGTGGGCTCGCGCTTCTCGATCCCGATCCCGAAGGGAACCGCGATGGGCGTCGACAAGTACGCGACCGACTTCAAGGGCGTCGTGACCGGCGTCAAGATCGACCCGACGAGCGGCGAGATGTCGTTCGGGTGGCAGATCGTGCTGCCGCCCTTCAACTACGACCTCGGCGACGCGGGCAAGCTCGCCTCCGACGGCTGGGTCTTCTTCACCTCGTACAACGCCGAGCGCGCCACCGGCAAGCTGGAGGTCACCTCCGCCCAGCGCGACCGGGACTACATCGCCGCCGTCGACTGGAGGATGGCCGAGCAGCTCGCCGCGAAGGGCGAGGGCACCATGATCGGGGGGGTGAGGGTGATCGACCCCGCCAAGAACCCCGGCCTCGTCTACCTCATGCCCTGCGGCAAGTCCCCCCACGGCGTCGACGTCTCCCCCGACGGCAAGTACATCATCGGCTCCGGGAAGCTCCAGGGCGTCACGACCGCCTTCAACTGGGAGAAGGTGCAGACCGCGATGCGCAACAAGGACTTCAGCGGCGAGGAGGACGGCATCCCGATCCTGAAGTACGAGTCGATCAAGGACGCCGAGGTGCCGGTCGGGCTCGGGCCGCTCCACACCCAGTTCGGCCCGGACGGCTGGGCCTACACGTCGCTGTTCGTGGACAGCGCGATCGCCAAGTGGAAGCTCGGGACCTGGGAGGTCGTGGACAAGGTCCCGATGTCCTACTCCATCGGCCACCTGACCGCGGCCGAGGGCGACACCGTGAGCCCCGACGGCAAGTGGCTGGTCGGCCTCAACAAGCTCTCCCACGGGCGGCACCTCTCGGTCGGCCCGTCCCAGCCCGAGTCCAGCCAGCTCGTGGACATCACCGAGGAGAAGATGAAGCTCGTGCTCGACTTCTTCACCGAGCCCGAGCCCCACTACGCCCAGATCGTGAAGGCCGACAAGATCAAGCCGATCGAGGTCTACCCGAAGGAGGAGAACAAGCACCCCCTCGCGATCTGGGACGTGAAGGACGCCGGCGTCACCCGGACCGGCAACAAGGTGCTGGTGAAGATGGTCGCGGTGCGCTCGACGCTGACCCCGACCGACTTCGAGGTCAAGGAAGGCGACGAGGTCACGATCGCGATCACCAACGTGGAGCAGACGACCGACGAGCTGCACGGCCTCGGCATCCTCGACTACAACATCAACGTGGTGGTCGACCCCGGGGAGACGAAGACGGTCACCTTCAAGGCGAAGAAGAAGGGCGTCTACCCGTACTACTGCACCAACTTCTGCTCGGCGCTCCACCAGGAGATGCAGGGCTACCTGATCGTCCGCTGACGCACCTCAGGGGGTGTGGGGGGCGCGAGGAAGGCGCCCCCCACGTCTCCCCGGGGAAGGCCTCGGTGAAGGCCCGCTCCCGCTCGTCGGCTGGCGAGTCCCCGATCGCCCGCCCCTCAGGAGATCGCATGCGCACCACGCTCGAGAAGGTCAACCGCTTCCTCGACGCCCCGCTCGACCTCGCGCCCCGCGCCCTGCTCGCCCTCGCCTTCCTGCTCCTGGTCCCGACCTACGTCTCGCCCCTTTACAACATGACGATGTTCGCGCCGCAGTACCCGGAAGGCCTGCGGCTCGACATCTACAGCTACAAGCTCCTGGGCGGGAACGACAACCAGGACGTCAAGGAGATCAACGTCCTCAACCACTACATCGGGATGAGGGACCTCGTCACGGAGGACTTCACCGAGTTCAAGTGGCTGCCGTTCGTGATCGGGATACTCGGCCTGCTCTTCCTCCGCGCGGCCCTGCTCGGCAAGGTCTCGCACCTGGTGGACGTGACGGTGCTCTACGTCTACTTCGGGGCCTTCGCCCTGTGGTCCTTCGGGTACAAGATGTACCAGTACGGCCACAACCTGGACCCGAAGGCCGCGGTGCGCGTGGACCCCTTCATGCCCCCGATGTTCGGCTACAAGAAGCTCGCGAACTTCGAGGTCTACTCCTACCCGCAGCTCGGCTCCTACGCGCTCGCCGCGGCGGCGCTCGTCCTCGTCGGCGCTCTCCTCGTCGCCTGGCGCCAGTCCCGGCGGCAGGCGGCCTAGCCCTGTCGAAAGAACGATGAGCCATCGCCCCGCCACCGCGCTCGCCCTCGTCCTGCCCGCGCTCGCCGCGGCGCAGGAGATGGCCCCGGTGCTGCCGGGCGCTCTGGAGGGGCGCCCGCCCGCGGCCGAGGCGTCAGCGCTCCAGGCCCGGATCGACGCGGCGGCTCCGGGGGCGACGGTCGACGTGGAGCCGGGCACTTACGAGGGCGACCTCGTCGTCGAGAAGCCGCTCCGTCTCCGCGGGCGCGGGCGCCCGCGGCTGCTCGGCTCGGGCCGGGGCAGCGTCGTCCGGGTGCGAGCCGACGACGTCGTGGTGGAGGGCTTCCGGATCGACGGACGCCGCGGCGGCGACCTCTCGCACGACTCCGCGGGGGTCCACACCTCCGCCCGGCGGACCACGCTGCGCGACCTCGAGATCGTGGAGTCCCTGTTCGGCGTGTACCTGCGCGAGGCGAACGGGGCGGTCGTCGAGCGCTGCTTCATCCGCGGGATCCCGGACAAGGACCCCGGGGAGAAGGGGTCGGGCATCCACGCCTACAACCTCGAGGGCTTCCGCTTCGACGACAACGAGGTCGTCGACGTGCGGGACGGCCTCTATCTGCAGAACGCATCGAAGGGGACGCTGCGCCGCAACACCGCCCGCGACGTGCGCTACGGCCTGCACTACATGTTCTCGGACGACAACCTCTTCGAGGACAACACGTTCGAGAACGGCGACGCGGGCACCGCGATCATGTACTCGGAGCGGATCGTGTTCCGGCGCAACCGCTTCCTGCGAAACCGGGGCTTCGCCTCGGTGGGGTTGCTGTTCCAGAGCTGCGAGGACGTGCTGGCCGAGGACAACCTGATCGCGGACAACGCGCGGGGCGTGTTCATCGAGGGCTCCCACCGCGTCACGCTGCGCCGCAACGTGATCGCCGGCTCCGACGTGGCGGTGGTGCTCTACGACCCGGCCGGGGGCCACCGCTTCGAGGGCAACTCCTTCGTCGGCAACATGTCGCCCCTCCAGCTCGTAGCCCGCCGGACCGACACCGAGTTCGTGGGCAACTACTGGTCCGGCCACGCCGAGCCCGACCTCGACGGGGACGGCCGCTCCGAGCGCCCCTACCGCCTCACGAGCGTGTTCGACCATTTCCGCGGCAACCTGACCGCCGCCGACATTCTCTCCGACAGCTTCGCCGCGGCGGCGATCGGCGCCGCCGAGCGGGCCTTCCCCGTCCTGCGCCTCGTGCCGGTCGAGGACCCCTCTCCCCTCGCGCGGCCGCCCGCGCTGCCCGACGTGCCCCGCCCCGTCCCGCGAGAGACCGGCGCGAGCGCCCGCGGCGTGGCCCTGTCGCTCTCGCTGGTCCTCGCCGGCGCCGCGGTCCTCTCGCGGGGCCGCCGTCCCTCGACACGCCCCCCGGCCGGGGAGAAGATCGAGGAGGCGGCATGATCTCTTACCAGGGCTTCTCCAAGCGGTTCGGCGCGCACGTCGCGGTCGAGTCGCTCACCCTCGCCGCGGCGAGGGGCGAGGTGGTGGCTCTGCTCGGGCCGAACGGCTCGGGCAAGACCACGACCCTCAAGGCCGCGGCAGGGCTCATCCGCCCGACGTCGGGGACGGTGTCGCTCGGCGATCCCCCCCGGGAGGCGGGCGACCCCGAGGCCCGCCGGGTCCTGTCCTACCTGCCCCAGAAGGTCTCCTTCCCCGACGCCCTCACCGGACGCGAGGTCGTCGAGTTCTACCGCGAGCTGCGGGGCGCTCCGGCCGAGCGCAGCCGAGCGGTGCTGCGCTTCGCCTCGCTCAACGGGGCCGGCGAGCGCGCGGTGGGGACGTACTCGGGCGGGATGGTCCAGAGGCTGGGCCTCGCGGTGGCGATGCTCCCCGAGGCGCCGGTCTTCCTCCTGGACGAGCCCACCGCCGCCCTCGACCCCGACGGGCTGTGCGCCTTCTACGGCCTCGTCGAGCGTGCCCGGGAAGACGGCCGGGCGGTCCTCTTCACCTCGCACCAGCTCGGGGACGCCGAGCGGCTGGCCGACCGCTTCGCGATCCTGGTGGGCGGCCGGCTCGTGGCCGACCTCAGCGCGGGCGAGCTCAAGGACCGGCTGTCCGAGAGAGGCGTCCTGCGCCTGCGCCTCGCCGAGAGGCCGGCGGCGCTGCTCGAGGCGGTGCGGGCCTTCGCCCCCGCCGCGACGTGGGCGGGGGACGAGCTCGTCGTGCCCGGCCCGGTCTCGGTCCGCCCGCGCGTCCTCGACGCCGTGCGGGCGCAGGGGATCGAGCTCCGCGGCCTCACCGCCGAGGAAGGCCGCCTCGACGGCCTCTACCGCGAGCTCGTGGGCGAGCGGGAGAAGGCCCACCACGGAGAGGAGGCGTCATGATCGCGTCGATCGTTCGGAAGATCTCCGGCCGCGCCGCGGCGGGCGTCGTGGCGGCCCTCGTCGCCGTCTCCTGCGGGGGCGGCGGCCCCGAGCCCGCGCCGCTCGACACGAGGAACGAGCAGTGCGCGGGCTGCCGGATGAGCGTCTCGAGCGCGGCCTTCGCCTCGCAGATCGTCGCGCCGGGCGAGGTGCCCCGCTTCTTCGACGACCTCGGCTGCCTCGGCGGCTACGTGAGGGCGGGCCGGGCCCCGAAGGGCGCGGTCGCGTTCGTGGCCGACCACCGGACGCGGGCCTGGGTCCGGGCGGACCGCGCCGTCTACACCCGCGTGGCCGGCCTCTCGACGCCGATGGGCTCGGGGGTCGTCGCCCACGCCGACGCCGCCTCGCGCGACCAGGACCCGGACGCGAAGACGGGCACGCCCGTGGCGGCCGCCGAGCTGTTCGGAGCCTCTGGCCCTCCCGTGGGTGGCGAATGAGAAGCATGGCCATGCGGGGGGCGCTCTGCCGCCGCGCCCCCCGCCCCCCCCTGGGCGGTGCGTCGTGAAGCTGCTGCGTCTGTTCGCGCGGGAGGAGCTCATGCTCGCCCTCCGCTCGCGGTGGACGCAGATCTTCGCGGTGGTGTTCGGCCTGCTGTCGCTCGGCGTGGCCGGGGCCGGATACGTGCTTTCCGGGGGCCACGGCGTGCAGGACTTCGCGCGCACCGCGGTGTCCCTGGTCCAGCTCGTGCTCCTCCTCGTTCCCCTCACCGCGCTGCTCATCGGCGTGCTCTCCCTCGCCCCCGAGCGAGGCGCCGCCGAGCTCGTGTTCTCGCAGCCGGTGCCCCGTCAGACGATCCTCCTCGGCAAGCTCCTCGGCCTGTTCCAGGCCCTGGCCGCCGCGCAGGCGGTGGGCTTCGGGGCGGCCGGGGCCGTGGTCTACGGCCAGGCCGGCTCCGAGGGCATCGGGGGGTTTCTCCTCCTCGTCGCCGCGTCCCTCGTCACCACGGCCGTCTTCCTCGGGCTCGCGGCGCTCCTCTCCGCGGGGGCGATCGGCCGCAAGCGGACCCGCGCGCTCGCCCTGGCCCTCGTCGTCTGGTTCGTGGCGGTCGTCCTCTTCGACCTCGCCGCGCTCGGCCTCGCCTCGGTCCTTCCCTCGGGCACCGCCTCCCGCGTGCTGATGGTCTCGGCGATCGTCAACCCGGTCGGGGCCGTGCGCACGGGCGCGCTGCTCGGCATCGAGGGCACGGGCGCGTTCGGCGCCGCCTCGCTCGCTCTCTTTCGCTTCACGAAGGGTCCGGGCGGGACCGCGCTCGTCCTGGGCCTGTCGCTCCTCTTCTGGCTCGTGGCGCCCACGGCCCTCGCCGTGCACCGGCTGCGGAGGGCGGATGTCTAGGCTCGGCCGCGCGGCCGTGGCGGCGCTCGCCCTCCTCGCGCTCGCGGGCGGGCTCGCGCTGCCGCTCGTGGGCCTCGCGGGCGAACAGAACGCCGCCTGGTGCTGCGCGAAGGGGCGCTGCTGCTGCGCCTCTCCCGATGCGGGGCGCGACGAACGACCCTGCCTGCGCCGCGGCTGTGGCTGCGAGGAGGGACCGGCCGCCGTCGCGGGCGCGCCCCTCCTGATCGAGGCCGTCCTGCCGGGACCGGTCCGCCTCGCCTCCCCCGACCCGCGCGCCGGCGGCGGCCCGGCCGCTTCGGTGCGGCCCCTCGCACGGCCCAACCCCCCGCCCGTCCCCCCGCCGAAACCCGCGCGGCCCGCCTGACGTCCCCCACAGAGTCGAAGAGTTTCGAAGGGTCGAGCCGCGGCCGCGCGCCCGTGCGTCCGAAGCGGCCGAAGAGAGGTCTTCCATGAAGAAGATGGTTTTCGTTCTGGCCTGCGGCCTCGCCGCAGGCGCGGCCCGAGCGGAGGAGCCGCGCGGGCGCCTGGCGGGCTCGGTCACGTCGCGCGACGGGGCGCGGCTACCCGGCGCCGTCCTGGTCGTCTCGCGAGAGGACGGCTGGAGCACGACCGCCCTCACCGGAGGGCTCGGCACGTACCGGTCGGCCGAGGTCCCGCCCGGGGTCTACGAGGTCCGCGTGTCGCTCCCCGGGTTCGCGGAGCGGACGGCGAAGGGCGTCGAGGTCCGCGCCGGCCAGGAGACGCGGCTCGACCTCGCCCTCGACGTGGCCGGGCTCAGCGAGACGGTGAGCGTCGTGGGCGAGGCGCCGCGATCGACGCTCGAGGCCTCCGAGCTGCGCGAGAGCGCGGCGGTCGACGTGGGCGAGGCCCTCGGCTGGAGGGCCGGCCTGTGGCGGCTGCGCAAGGGGCGGATCGCGAACGAGGTCGTCCTGCGCGGCCTGCAGAGCCGGGACCTCAACGTGCTGATCGACGGCCAGCGCGTCTACGGCGCCTGCCCCAACCACATGGACCCCGCCGCGTTCCACGTGGACTTCGCCGAGGTCGACCGGGTCGAGGTGGGCAAGGGGCCCTTCGACGTGAAGAACCAGGGCGCCCTCGGGGGCACCGTGAACGTGGTCACCCGCAAGCCGGAGCCGGACTGGCACGCGGAGCCCACCCTCGCCTTCGCCTCGTTCGGGCTCGTCAACCCCTCGCTCACCGTGAGCCGGGGCGGGCGGCGGCTCTCCGCCCTCGCCGGCTACTCGGAGCGCCGGGGCGACGCCTACGAGGACGGCTCCGGCCGCCGCTTCACCGAGGTGGCCAACTACCGCCCGGAGAACCAGGGCGACCGCGCCTTCTCGATCGGCACCGCCTGGGGCCGCGTCGTGTGGGCCCCGGCCGACTCCCACCAGGTCGACGTCTCCTACACCCGGCAGGACTCGGGGGCCGTGCTCTACCCCTACCTGCTCATGGACGCGCTGTGGGACGACACCGACCGGCTCAACGTCCGCTACGAGGCGACGGGCCTCGGCGCGCGGCGGGCGAGCGTGCGCGCCCAGGGCTACCTCACGCAGGTCGACCACTGGATGACCGACGAGAAGCGAACGTCCTCGGCCGGCCGGCCGCGGCCGTACTCGATGGGGACGCGGGCCGAGACGCGCACCGTCGGCGGCAAGGCGGAGGCCGTTGTCGGCGGGCTCACCCTCGGGGCCGAGGGCTACGAGCGCTACTGGGACGCGACCAACGAGATGGCCGGCTCGGCGTACGCGCCGCAGGCGATGATCCCGGGCGTCGCGGTGAGGACGGGCGGGGTCTTCGCCGAGTACGTGCGGGTCCTCGGCCGCGGGTTCGCGCTCTCGGCCGGCGGCCGGCTCGACCTCGCCCGCAGCGAGGCCGACGCGGCGCGGGCGAACACGGCCCTCTACGAGGCCTACCACGGGACCACGGCCCTCTCCGCCGACGACACGCTGCCCGCGGCGAAGGCGCGGCTCGCCTGGCACCGGGGCGCGTGGGACCTCGCGCTCGGCGTCGGGCACGCCGCCCTCGCGGCCGAGGCGACCGAGCGCTACCTCGCCTTGCGCCGCATGGGCACCGACTGGGTCGGCAACCCGGGCCTCGAGCCCAGCCGGAACACGGCGCTCGACGCCTCGGCCACCTTCACGAAGGCCGGCGTCCGCCTCGAGGCCGCGCTCTACCGCAGCCGCGTGGCCGACTACGTCACCGTCTACGACCAGGCCCGGCGCTCGATGGTGCCCGGCGTGATGAACGCGATGGCCCGCTCGTTCGCGAACGTCGACGCCACCCTCACCGGCGGCGAGCTGGGCTGGAGCCTGCCGATCCTGTTCGGGCGCGTGTTCGTCTCGGGCGACGCCTCGTACGTCCGGGGCGACCAGGACGGCGACGCCTCGCGCGGGATCGCGCCGGGCCCCCTGGCCGAGATGCCGCCGATGCGGGGTCGCCTGTCCGCCCGCTACGACGACGGCCGCTTCTCGGGGTCCGTCGAGGGCGTCTTCACCGCCGACCAGGAGCGTGTCGACGCCTCGCTCAACGAGACGCGGACCCCGGGCTGGGGCGTGATGAACCTGACCGCCGGCTTCCGCCAGGGCCGCCTCCGCGTCGCGGCGGGCGTCGCCAACGTCTTCGACCGCTTCTACGTCGACCACCTCTCGTACCAGCGCGACCCCTTCCGCAGCGGGACGCGCGTGCCGGAACCCGGACGGAGCCTCTTCGCGAACGCCTCCTTCCGCTTCTGAGGCTCCGAGGCGGGGCCGCCGGCGGGTTGCCTCCCCGCCGGCGGCCCCGGGGGCCCCGGCATGACCGCGGTCATGGACGTCGCGCGCGACCGGCCTAGCATCGGGGACGGGTGACCCCTTTGAAGCGTCGCGTCCTTCTCGTCGTGGGGGCGGTCGTGGCGGCGGCCCTCCTCGCCGCGGCGGGCGGGGCCTTCTCGTTCCTCGCCGCGGAGCGCCGTCGCCTCGCCCGCGCCCGTCACGCCGCGCGCGGCGAGACGCAGCTGCACATCGTGAACCCGTCCGGCGCGGCCCTCGCCCTCTACCGCGCGGCGGACGACCTGGACGGCGCCGTGTCCGCTCCCCTCGGGGCCGAGACATGGCTCGAGGAGGGACGCTACTTCCTCGAGGCCACGTCCCGGGGAAGGACGCTGCTCTACCCCGTCACCGTCGACGGCTCGGGCGAGGGGCCGGACGAAGGCGGCTCGTGGATCGTGACCGTCCGGGGGCCGGCGCGCGAGGCCCCGCCCGTTCTCGACGAGAAGGGCCTCGGCTTCGTCTTCGTCCCGGGGGGCTGGTTCGTCCTGGGCGAGAGGGCGAATCCGGGACAGCCTCACGCCGTCTGGGTACCGTCGTTCCACCTGGCCGCGTTCGAGGTCACGAACGGCGAGTTCCGGCGGTTCCTCGCCGACCCGCGCGGCTACGACGACCGTGCGAGCTGGACGGCCGCCGGCTGGGCGTGGAAGACGACGGGGCTCTCGCAGGCCACGGCGCGGCTTCGTCCCGGCGACGAGCGCTACCCACGGTTCGGACGGGACCACCTCCCGGTCGTGCTCGTCACCTGGCACGAGGCGAACGCCTACTGCCGCTGGCTCACGCGGACGCTCGGCGCGGGCCGCTGGCTGTTCCGGATGCCGACGGAGGCCGAGTGGGAGAAGGCGGCACGGGGCCCGGACGGCTTCGACTACGGCCTCGGGATGGAGCTGAGCGAGCCGCAGTCTACCCTCTACAACTGGAGGAAGAACCCCGGTGCGGAGATGACGCTGGTGGACGTCGAGACCACCCGGCGGGCGTACCGGCCGAACCGCTACGGCGTCTTCCACGCTTCCGGGAACGCCCGCGAGTGGACCCAGTCGGCCTTTCGCCGCTACTCGGTCGAGAGGCCCTGGAGGGACGACGAGCGAAACGACGACGACGACCCGGGGATGCGGGTGACCCGAGGCGGGTCGTGGTACAGCGCGAGCGCCGTGCGGCTCCAGCTCGCGTACCGGGAGGAGTTCCAGCCGGAGCTGAGCAGCGACGACCTGGGCTTCCGCATCGTCGCGGTGCTGGGGGCGGGCCGCCCGGACTGACGGGCGACGTCGGCCCGGGCTCCCTTGCGCTCGTGACCTCCGTCGGGCCGAGGAGGCGCGCATGACGGCCGTCATACGGGACGCGGCCGAGGGGCGGTTAGCCTCGGTTCACCCCCCCGCTTCCTGCGGGCCGGAAAGGAGCGACCCCATGAGGACGCGTCTTCTGCTCGTGGCCGCCTGCGCTTTGGCCTTCGCCGCCCCGGCCGCTGCCCAGTCGAAGGACATCGTGGACACGGCGGTGGCCGCCGGCAGCTTCAAGACCCTCGCCGAGCTGCTGACCGCGGCCGACCTCGTCGACGTGATGAAGCGACCCGGGCCCTACACGGTCTTCGCCCCCACCGACGAGGCCTTCGCCAAGGTGCCGAAGGACGTGCTCGACGGCCTCGCCAAGGACAAGGCGAAGCTCGCCGAGGTCCTGAAGTACCACGTGCTGACCTCGAAGTGGACGACCGACGACATCAAGCTGGTGAAGCAGACCGGCACCGTGCAGGGCAAGCCGGTGACCTTCGGCACCGCCGCGGGCGCGCTCACGGTCAACGGGGCCAAGATCGTGAAGCCGAACGTGGATTGCTCGAACGGCATGGTCCACGTCATCGACGCCGTCCTCCTCCCCCCCCAGTAGATGTGAAGTGTGAAGGGGTCAGATCTTGAAATTGAGGCGTCTCGTCGCCCCATGAGCAGATTCAAGATCTGACCCCC
>CAZLRF010000049.1:20925-27958 GCA_964561785.1 uncultured Acidobacteriota bacterium
TGGGTTATTTTTTTTATTTGTGGCTTCCCGCCGCCCATTTCTATTTTTAATCCCCTCCCCCCCCGCCCCCCCCCGCCCCCCGCGTGACGAAGGTCACGGCCCGCCGCGCACGGGCTTGCCCCGGTTCAACCGTTCGGGCATCCTCCCGGTCCAAGGTTGCCAAGAGGTATCCCCGTGCCCGCTCCCGAAACCCTCGGTCCCCGCGTCGCGCTGCACCTGCTGAACCGGGCGGCCTACGGCCCCCGGCCGGGCGACATCGACACCGTGCTCCGGATGGGCCCCACGAGATGGATCGAGGAGCAGCTCGACCCCGGCCCGGACCCCGAGCTCGACCAGCGCCTCGCCCGCTACCCGACCCTCTCCTACACGACCTCGCGGGTCCTCGCGCTCTACAACGCCGACCCCCGGTCGATCGGGGTCGTCCTCGACGAGTTCACGAACGCGAAGGTGGTCCGCGCCGTCCACGCGAGGAACCAGCTCGAGGAGGTCCTGGTCGACTTCTGGTTCAACCACTTCAACGTGTTCGTGAACGACGGCTTCGACCGCTACTCGATCTCGTCCTACGAGCGCGACGCGATCCGCCCGCACGTCCTCGGCCGCTTCCGGGACCTGCTCGCGGCCGCCTCGCTCCACCCGGCGATGCTGTTCTACCTCGACAACTACCTGAACACCGTGCCGCGGAGGGTCGGCAACCGCGTCGTCGGCGGGATCAACGAGAACCAGGGGCGGGAGCTGCTCGAGCTGCACACGGTGGGGGTCGACGCGGGCTACACGCAGGCGGACGTGATCGAGGCCTCGCGCTGCCTCACCGGCCACGGCATCGACAACCTCGTCACCTCGGGCGGGTACCAGTATCGCGCCGCGAACCACGACAACGAGGCGAAGCAGGTGTTCGGGCTGTCCGTGCCCGCCGGCGGCGGCGAGACCGACGTCCAGCGCCTCTTCGACCACCTGGCCGGCCACCCGGCGACGGCGCGCTACCTGTCGAAGCGGCTCTGCCAGCGCTTCGTGGCCGACGACCCGCCGGCCGCCCTCGTCGAGCGGCTCGCCGGCGTGTACATGGCGACGGGCGGAGACCTCCGGGCGGTCGTGAAGGGCCTGTTCGGCAGCGCCGAGTTCTGGGCGGAGGCCTTCGGCGTCGGCAAGCCGAAGACGCCGCTCGAGTACGTGGCGAGCGTGCTGCGGGGGGCGGGGGCCGAGGTCGCCCAGCCGCGCGCGGTGAAGGCCGCGCTCGCGGACATGGGGATGCCGCTCTACGCCTGCAACCCGCCCACCGGGTACAGCAACCGGGGGGACGAGTGGCTGAACCCCTCGTCCCATCTGTACCGCATGAACTTCGCCCTCGACCTCGCGGCGGGGGCGGTGGCCGGGGTCTCCGCCGACGTGGCCGGCCTCGTCCGCGCCGGGGGCGGGAACCCGGACGACCCGGGCTCGGCGGCGCAGGCGATCGACAAGGTGGTGTTCGGGCGGACGCTGTCGGGCCCGACGCTCGCCGAAGCGGCGAGCGTCGCCACGTCCGGCGGCGTCCCGGTGGCGACCCGGGTCGCGGGACTCCTCCTCGCGAGCCCCGACATGCAGGTGAGGTGAGGCCATGACGTTCGACGTCTCGCGCCGCGTCTTTCTCCGCGGGGCCGGCCTGGCCGCGGTCGGCATCGGCATCGCCCCCTCGACCCTCCTCGTCCGCACCGCCCGCGCCGCCGTCGGCGACAAGGTGCTGGTGAAGGTCTTTCTTCGAGGGGCCGCGGACGGGCTCAACCTCTGCGTCCCGTACGGCGAGCCCGAGTACTACAACCTGCGCCAGGGCATCGCTCTGCCCCGCCCGGGGGCGGGAGGGGGCGTCGTGAACCTCGACGGGTACTTCGGGATGCACCCCGAGCTCGCTCCCCTCGAGCCGCTCTTCGCCGACGGCCGCCTCGCCTTCGTCCACGCGGTCGGCAACACCCAGCTCACCCGCTCGCACTTCGACGCCCAGGACTTCATGGAGTCGGGGACACCGGGGGACAAGACGACCGCCACGGGCTGGCTCGACCGCGCGATCGCCCGGGTCCCGGGCGCCGAGGTCACGCAGGCGGTCTCGTTCTCCTCGCAGCTCGTGCGCTCGTTCCTCGGGCCCGAGCCCGTGCTGGTGGCCCAGAACCTGGCCGCCTTCGACCTGCGCGCCCGCAACTGGCGCGCGGAGGCCGAGGCGAAGCTCACCGCGATGTACGCGGCCGACCTCACCGCGGTGGGCGACACGGGGACCGAGACCTTCGAGGCCATCAACACGCTGCTGCGGGCCCCGGCGCCGCCACCGTCGAACGGCGCCTCCTACCCGGCCGGGACCGTCGGCAACGCGCTGCGGCAGGCGGCCGGGCTCGTCAAGACCGGCATCGGCACCCGCTGCATCTACGTCAACGTGACCGGCGGGTTCGACACCCACTCGAACCAGCTCGCCAACAACACGAACGACTACCGGCCCCTCGGCCAGGCCCTCGCCGCTTTCGCGACCGACCTCGGCGGCCGGCTCGACGACGTCGTCCTGATGGTCACGACCGAGTTCGGCCGCACCGCCGCCGTCAACGGCGCCGCCGGGACCGACCACGGCACCGGCTACGCGATGATGGTGCTCGGCGGGCGGGTGCGCGGCGGGCGGGTCCTCGGGCGCTGGCCCGGCCTCGGCCGTGCCCAGCTCCACGAGGGCCGCGATCTCGCCGCGACCACCGACTTCCGCGACGTCTTCCAGGAGGTGGCCCGCGCGCAGCTCGGCATCTCCGAATCGCTCTTCCCCGGCTACACGCCGGGACCAGGCGTGGGCGTCGTCGCCTGAGACCCCGTTCGAAGGAGACCCCGTGAGACTCTTCCGCGCCCCGCTCGCCGCCCCGGTCCTGTTCGCCCTCGCCGCGCCCCTCGCCGCCGCCGAGCGCCAGGGCCCCGATCTGTTCGCCGGGTACTCGTTCGCGAGGCTCGGCGACGCGAGCCGGCACGGGGCGAACCTGGCCGCCGGCTTCGACCTCTTCGGCCCCGTCGACGGTTTCCTCGACGCGAGCGCCCACTGGGGCAGCGCGGAGGGCACCGACCTCGACGACCTCACGCTCACGGCGGGCCCCGGCGTGCGCTTCGGGACGCGCGGGGGAACGATCCTGTTCGTGCGGGCCCTGGCCGGGATCCTGCGCGACCGCGCGTCGATCTCCATCTTCGACGTGACGGTCAGCGAGTCGCGGACGGGGTTCGGCTTCATGGCGGGAGGCGGCGTCGACGTCCCGGTCACGAAGACGCTGGCCCTCCGCGCCCAGGGCGACTACGTCCTGTGGGACGCCGGCGGGGACGAGGTCACCTGCGCGGCGATCGGCTGCCCGGAGGCGGGCGGCTGGGAGAGCTCCTTCCGCGCCTCGGCGGGGATCGTCTTCCGCTTCGGGGTCCCGAGGTGAGGAGGACCCGTCGCGCGTTCGTGGCCGCGACCGGCGCCACCGTCGCCTCCGCCCTGACGAGCTGCGGCGGGGGCGGCTCGGGCTCGCCGTCGACTCCCTCGACGCCCGCGCCGACCCCCACCCCCGCGCCGGCGGGGGAGGTCCGCGTGCCGCTCATGGCGGTCGGGGAGACGGTGGCCGCCTCGGCGAACCTCGTGGGCGGGCTCGTGACCCCGCTCGCCGTCACCCGCGTCAGCCAGGCCGAGGCGGTGACCGTCTCGCGAGTCTGCACGCACCAGGGCTGCACGGTCGCCCTGCCCGGCGCCGCCGGGGGCACGCTCGACTGCCCCTGCCACGGCTCGCGCTTCGCGACGAACGGCACCGTGCTGAACGGCCCGGCCACGCGCCCGCTGGCGCAGTTCCCCACGCGGATCGTGGGGAACGAGGTCGTCGTCTCGACGAGCGTCTGAGGCAGCGCGGCCGGACGCGCTATTTCAAGATCTGACCCCCGCCGCCTCCTCGAAGAACTTCGCGAAGGCGACGATGCCGCCGCCGGCCTGGCCCCAGTCGTAGTTCTCGTTGGGGGCGTGGTAGCCGTGGTCGGGCAGCGAGAGGCCCATGAAGACGATCGGGCACTTGAGGATCTGCTCCATCGAGAGCACGGCCCCGATCGTACCCCCCTCGCGGACGAACACGGGCTCCTTGCCGAAGGCGAACTTGATCGCGCGCTTCGCCGCGTCGACCCACGGCCCGCTCGTGATCCCCTTGTAAGGCGGGGCGGCGGAGCCGCCCTCGACCCGCACGTCGGGGTTCCTCTTCTTCACGAACGCCTTCACGAGCTTCACCACCTTCTCGCCCTTCATGTTCGGGACGAGGCGGACGGAGGCCTTGAGCTCCGCCTTCGGAGGCACGACCGTCTTGACGCCGGGGCCCGTGTAGCCGCCGACGATCCCGTGCACCTCGAAGGTCGGCATCGCCCACAGCCGCTTCATCACCTCGAGCGGGTCCTTCGTGCGGATCGACTTGAAGCCGTGGTCCTTCATGAAGCCCTTGACGCTGAAGCCCGCCGCCTTGAAGTCGGCGATCTGCTTCGCGGTGAGCTTCTCGACGTCGTCGTAGAAGCCGGGGATCTTCACGCGGCCGGTCCGCGCGTCGAAGATCTCGGCCGCGAGCTGGGCGAGCTCGGCCACCGGGTTGCGGGCGGCGCCGCCGGTGGTGCCCGAGTGCTGGTCGGTCTCGGCGGTCTCGAGGTGGAGCGTGATCCGCGCGAGGCCGCGCAGGCCGGCCGAGAGGGACGGCCGCCCGCGCGACACCCAAACGGTGTCGGAGACGACCACGGCGTCGGTCGCGGCGGCGGGTCCGATCGCCTTCAAGGTGTCGGCGAAGTGGGGCGAGCCGATCTCCTCCTCGGTCTCCCAGAGGAACTTGACGTTGACGGGGACGCCGGCGTCGATCGCGGCCCGGGCCCCGAAGAGAGCGGTGAGCGCCGGCCCCTTGTCGTCGGTCGTCCCGCGCCCGAAGTAGGTGTCGCCCTTCCTGGTGAGGACGAAGGGCTCGGTCGTCCACGGCTCGGTCTCCTTCGAGGCCGGCTGCACGTCGAGGTGGTTGTAGACGGTGACCGTGGGCCGGCCCTTCCCCGACTCGAACGAGCCGAGGACGATGGGGCTGCCGCCCGGGACGCGGTGGATGTCGGCCTTGCCGCCGAACGCGCGGATCGTGGCCGCGCCGAGCTCGGCGACCTGCTCGACGTCCCTCTTGCGCTCGGGGTCGGCGGAGATGCTCGGGACCTCCACGAAGTCCTTCAGCATCTCCTCGAAGCGGTCGCGCTCCTTCGCGGCGTGCTGCTCGAGCTGGGCGCGGGAGAAGGTCATGGCGTTCCTCCGTTTCTCCCGATCTTGACACGGATGCGGCGGTACTCCACCTGTCCGCGGTCGCCCTCGAGGCCGATCGGCCCCGAGGGCGGCACGGCGAGGGCGGCCTCGAGCAGCTCCCCGTTGCACGTGGCGCGGGCGACGCCGCCGCGGACCGTGACCTCGATCTCGTTCCACTCCTGCGGCCGGTAGCGCGCGAGGTGCCGGTAGGGCCCGGCGAGCGCGTAGTCGCGGCACTGCAGCTGCGGGCCGCGGACGTGGATGCCGCTGTCCGCGTTCGGCGTGGCCCGGAACTCGAGGCGCAGCACGAAGTCCTCCCCGAGCTCGCGCGTCGTCCACAGCTGCTGGATCTTGCGGTGCTCGGGGGGCGTCTTCACGACGAGCCGCCCGCCGACGACCGCGAAGCGCCCGTCGGGCGACTGCGTCTTCCCGTCGAAGGAGACAGGCCCCTCGACGAACGGCCAGGCCGCGGCGTCCGGGTCCGAGGCCTGCCACTTCCGGGCCGCTTCCCGGTCGGCGTCGGACGTGCGCCGGTAGCCCCAGCCCGTCAGGTCGCGGCCGTTGAAGAGGCTCGTGAACCCCTCCTCGGGAACGAAGGGGTCCTCCCCCCGGTCGCCCGGGCCGAGCATCGCCAGCACCGGCCGCAGCGCCGCCGCCCACTTCGCGTAGCCGATCTCGTTGGGGTGAAGCAGATCGGGGAACTCGGACGGCTTCGCGTCGCCCGTCGCATCGGCGAACAGCGGCCACGTCTCGAGGTACGTGACCTGCGCGTTGCCCTTCACCGCCGCCCGGTAGAGCGCGTTCAGCGCCCTGATCTTCTCCGGCGGGCGCTTCTTCGTCGACGAGCTCGGGAACACCTCGCACAGGACGACCGGCATCGCGGGACGGTGGCGCTCGAAGGCGGCGAGGATCAGCTTCAGGTTCGAGGCGGCCATCTCGGGGGTCGCCCCCTCCTCGAGGTCGTTCGTGCCGATCAGCAGGACGACCGCCGCGGGCTGGAGGGCGAGCACGTCCTCCTCGAGGCGGATCAGCACGCCGCGCGTCGTGTCGCCGCTGATCCCGCGGTTCGCGACGTGCAGGCCGGGGAAGGCGGCGCCGAGGCCGCCGCCCCAGCCCTGGGTGATCGAGTCGCCGAGAAACACGACCGCGTGGCGGTCCTGCTCCGCCGTCTTCGCCCACTCCGACCGGCGCTCGCGCCAGAGGCCGCGGAACCAGTCGTAACGGCGGATCGGCCCGACGCCGGGGAGCCCGTCGTCGGTCGCCGGGATCTCGAAACGGTCGGCGGCCGTCGCCGCCTGGGCGGCTGGCGCCGGGACCGGCCCCGCGAGGACCGGACCGGAGGAGAGGGCGGCCAGAAGGGCCGCCGACGCAAGGAGAAGGGGGAAGCTCGGGTGACGTTCGCTCATGGGGGCCGATCCTAACGCCACCGGCTCACTTCGCGCGCGCGTAGTGCTCCCTGGCCCAGGCCACGGTCGCCCGGGCCGCCTCGTCGGGATCCGTCGGCCGGACGTCGAAGCGGGCGCGGAAGCGCGAGTCGTCCACGACGAACGGTCCCTCCCACTGGTAGGCCATCTCGTCGAGCTCGCGCAGGATCGGCACGAAGAGCCCCATGGCCCTCATCAGCCAGCGGGGCAGGGTCCGGATCGGGACGTCGCGCCCGAGGACCTTCGAGAAGCGCGCGACGATCTCCCGCAGGGTGCCGGCCGGCGCGCACGGGAGCATCCACGCACGCCCGAACGCGTCGTCGGGGGCCGCGCCCAGCGCCGCGAGGCCCGC
>CAZLRF010000049.1:28058-38550 GCA_964561785.1 uncultured Acidobacteriota bacterium
TCCGACGTCACGGGCGGAGCCGCGCCTCCACCCGGTCGAGGAGCCAGAAGACCCGCTGCCACAGCGCCTTCGGGTCGCGGGCGAACACCGACGCGGCGTCGGCCCGGTCGAGCACCCAGACCCCCGCGCGGACCTCCTCCGCGAGCTGGCCCTTCGCCCATCCGGAGTAGCCGGAGTAGACACGCAGGGTCTCCCGGGGACCCGGGGCCCTGAGGGCTGCGCGGACGTCGGCCATGTCGCCCGTGAGGTAGACGCCGGGGAGGACGGCACGCGCGCCGGCGCCCGGGCGCTCGGTCCGCACGAGGGCGAGGATCGCCTCGGGCTGGACCGGCCCGCCCCAGTGGAGGGCGAGCTCGGCGGCGCGCGCCTCCTCGATCTCCTCGAGCGCCTCGCGAAGAGGGAGCTCCGTCGGCCGGTTGACGACGAGGCCCATCGAGCCCCCGTCCCCGTGCTCGATCAGGAGCACGACGGTCTCGGCGAAGCGCGTCTCCGGGAGGCCGGGGGCGGCGTAGAGGAAGAGGCCGGGCCGAAGGCGCGAGGGGTCGCGGTCGGGGGAGGGGCCCACCGCGCCCAGCGCGCCCGGGACCGCGACCAAGGACAGCAGAGCGAGGGACGCGACGCGCGGGGACCGGGTCATCGAAGCACCTCGGCCCATTGTGCGCTCGTCCGACCGCCCCCGGCGCGGAGCGGCCGTGTAGAATCGAGCGCTCACCTCCCATGCCCCCCGAAGCGTTCCGAGGCGAACGAGTGCGTGGCCGGCGACGGGCCCGAACGGCGCTCGCCGCGGCCGCGATCCTCGGCGTCCTCGGGGTCGCCGCCGCCTCGCGTCAGACGGCGGCCCAGGAGACCCCGCGCGCGGACGTGAGCGGGCTCGGCCGGCCGGTCGAGGGCGACGTGTGGACGAGCGGGCCGCGCGGGGGCAGCTACGCCGACGCGACCGAGCTTTCGGGCCGCATGGAGGTGGCCCGCTTCCTCGTCCAGCCCGCGGCCTCCCGTGGCCTGCGGGGGCTGTGCGAGGTCCGCGAGGAGGCCGAGGAGCTGGCCTTCGCGATGGCCACGACGCGCCTCGCCGAGGCCGAGCGCGTCGGGACGAACATCCCGGAGATCGTCCTCGCCCACCACGACCTCGGGCAGCTCCACTCCTACCGGGGCGACATGGCGAACTGCGTGCGCCACCTCGAGGCCGCGCTGCGTCTGGTGACTCAGAACGCCTCGCGCGTCCCCGGCCTGGCCGAGGCCGAGCGGTACCTCGAGACGATTCTCGGCATCGCGCACCTGCGCCGCGGCGAGGTCGAGAACTGCCTGCTGCACCGCAACGTCGACCGCTGCCTCTTCCCCCTGCGCCCGCCGGGCCAACACGAGCTGCGCTCGGGCTCCTCCGAGGCGATCCGGCGCTTCGAGAGGCTGCTCGCCCGCCACCCCGACGACCTCGAGGTGCGCTTCCTGCTGAACCTCGCCCACATGACGCTCGGCACCTACCCGGCCGGCGTGCCGAGCGAGCATCTCATCCCGCCCTCGGCCTTCGCGTCCCCCGACGACCCCGGCCGCTTCGTGGACACGGCGCCCGACCGCGGCCTCGACGGGCCGGGCCTCGCCGGCGGGGCGATCGTCGAGGACTTCGAGGGCCGCGGCCGGGTGGACGTGGTCTTCACCAGCATCGAGCCCTGCGCGCCGATGCGCTTCCACCGCAGCCGCGGAGACGGGACCTTCGAGGATGTGGCGGAGCAGAAGGGCCTCGCCGACCAGCTCGGCGGCATCAACGCGATGCAGGCGGACTTCGACAACGACGGCCGGCCCGACATCTTCGTGGCGCGCGGCGGGTGGCAGCGGCCCATGCGCGACTCGCTCCTGCGCCAGAACGCGGACGGGACCTTCACCGACGTCACGGCGGCGGCGGGGGCGGGTCTCGACCAGCCGCACCGGACGCAGAGCGCGGCCTGGGCGGACTACGACGGCGACGGGTGGCTCGACGTCTTCGTGGGCTACGAGGAGACGGCGAGCAAGCTGTTCCGCAACCGCGGCGACGGGACGTTCGAGGACGTGTCGGCGGCCGCCGGCGTCGCACAGAGCCACTTCACCAAGGCGGTGGCGTGGGGCGACTACGACAACGACGGCCGGCCGGACCTCTACGTCTCGAACCTCACCTCGCCCAACCTGCTCTACCACAACGAGGGGGGCGGGCGCTTCCGCGAGGTGGCCTCCGAGCTCGGGGTCGAGAAGCCGCTGCGCGGCTTCCCGGCCTGGTTCTTCGACTACGACAACGACGGCTGGCTCGACGTCTTCGTGGCGAGCTTCATCAACGCGGTGGGCCCGGTCGCCGCCGACTTCCTGGGCATGCCGCCCCAGGCGGAGACGATGCGCCTGTACCGCAACACCGGCGGGCGCTTCGTCGACGTCACGCGCGAGGCGGGCCTCGCGCGGGTCGTTCCCGCCATGGGGGCGAGCTTCGGCGACCTCGACGACGACGGCTGGCTCGACGTCCACCTCGGCACGGGCGCCCCGTCCTACTCGACGCTCATGCCCAACCGCACGTTCCGCAACCGCGGGGGCCGCGAGTTCGTGGACGTGACCACCTCGACCGGCACCGGCCACCTGCAGAAGGGACACGCGGTCGTGTTCGCCGACGTGGACGACGACGGGGACACCGACCTGCTCGAGAACATCGGCGGGTTCGTCGAGGGCGACGCGTTCAACAAGGTCCTCTTCGAGAACCCCGGCCAGGGGAACGACTGGGTGCGGCTGCGGCTCGTCGGGACCCGATCGAACCGGGCGGCGTTCGGCGCCCGGCTGACGCTCGTCGTCGAGACGAGGAACGGAGGGCAGCGCGAGATCCACCGCGTGGTCGGCCCCGGCGGGGCATTCGGCGCCGGACCTCTCACGCAGCACGTGGGCCTCGGCCGCGCGGGGCGCATCGCCCGGCTGGAGGTCCGCTGGCCGGTCGCGGGGGGCGCGGTGCAGACGTTCCGGGACCTGCCGCTGCGGCAGGTCGTCGAGATCCGCGAGGGCGAGGCCGGGTTCCGGGCGCATCCGCTCGAGCCGCTGCCGAGGCCGGCCCCCGCCGCCCACCACCACGCCCCGTAGCCCGCCCGACGCGCTCCCTCAGCGAACGTAGCCGAGGGCGCGCAGGCGCTCCAGGGCCTCGGCGGAAGGCGTCCACTCCCCCGCGGGCGCGGTGCGCGGCGGGGTGAAGACGACGCAGGCGGATGGCCCCGCGGGGTCGGGGGTCGACGCGGGGCCGGTCCGCGGTGGAGGCGATTTCGCGACCGTGGCGAGAAGCTCACGACCGCCGACGAGGCCGGGTTCGCCCGGCGCCGCGGCGCAGCCCGGCCCGACGCGTACCTCGAGCGGCCCCGGGGAGGCCTCGAAGCGGAGCGCGAGCGAACCCACCGCCGCATCGGAGAGCGATCCCCACGAGACGAGGTCGAGGTCGCCCGGCTCGAGACGGAGCCGGAGCGGCGCCGCGGTGTCCTCGGGCTCGGGGAACAGGATGCGGGGAGCGGCGAGGCCCTCGGCCCCGCGGAGATCGACGGAGAGGGTCGCCGGCTCCGCGCCGCCCCGCGCGAGGATCCTCAGGCCGGGCGTGCTCCGCAGGAGCGCGGCCACCAGCGCCTCGCGGGCGCGCGCGAGCCGCTTCGGACGGGCCGGCGCGAGGTCGTTCGTCTCCCCGGGATCGGCGCCGAGGTCGAAGAGCAGCTCCCGGTAGAGAGGCGAGCGTCCGGGGAGCGTCCGGAGAAAGGCCTCTCGCCCTCCGGTGTCGGGACGCCGGGCGGCGGGCACGTCGACGTAGACGAGCTTCGTGCCCGCCGTGGCGTGGGCGAGGAACGCGAGGTCCTCGCTCAGGGTCTCCGCCTCCTCCGGCGCGAGCGGCGTGGGAGCCCCTCCGCCCACGACGTGGCCGGCCCGCGAGCGCCCCTGGAAGTGGCCGGGGGCGGGGACGCCGGCGATCTCGAGGAGTGTGGGCGCGAGGTCGACGAGCTCGACCGGCTCCACGACGCGACGCGGCGCGGCCTCCCCGCCCGCCGGGGAGAAGACGCGCACGAGGAGCGGAACGCGCACCAGCTCCTCGAAGAGAGAGAACCCGTGGTGGACGACCTCGTGCTCGCCGAAGGCTTCGCCGTGGTCGGCGAACACGGCGACGACCGCGTGGTCGAGGACGCCCCCGTCGCGGAGGAGCTTCAGCCAATGCCCGACCTGCCGGTCGGCGACGCGGAGGGCGCCGTCGTACAGGAGGGAGATCTCCTGGAGCTCGGCCCGGCTCAGCCCCGCCCCGGCCTCGCGAACGACCCTCCTCTCGACGCCGGCGGGGAGACGGAGGGGCCGTCCCGCGAGGCGCGCGCCCTCCTCGACGAGGTGCGGGCGCTCGAAGAGGTAGTCGTGCGCCTCGAAGGTGTGGAGATAGAGGAACGCCGGCTGCGCGGGGCGGCGGCCGAGCCACTCCTGCAGACGCTCGACCTGCGCGCGGGGATCGGCTCCTTCCCACGAGACATCGAACCCGCGTCCGAGTCCCCACCCCCGGCCGGCGAACCCCCCGCCCGTGAACGCCGCCGTCGAGTATCCGGCGTCCCGGAGAAGCCCGGCGAGCGTCGGCACGCCCTCGGGGAGCGTGTCGGACATGCGCGTCACGCCGGCCATCGAGGGGTAGAGCGAGGTGAAGAGGCTCGCGTAGCTCGGGAGGCTCCAGGACGCCTGGGAGCGGGCCTGCTCGAAGACGGTCGCCCCGGACGCGAAGTCGTCGATCGCAGGCGTCGTTCCCCGGGGGTACCCGTAGGCCCCGAGGCGGTCGGCCCGCGCGGCGTCGACTGCGATCAGCACGACGTTCGGACGGGGACCCTCGGGCGCGACCGGCGTCACGACCTCGGGGTGGCCCCACACGGCGAACGCCGCCTTCCCCTGGGTCTCGGCCGCGCCGTCCGGTCCGCCGAGTGGCTCCGTCGCCAGCGTCAGGCTCACTCGGCCGGCCCCGAGACCGCCGAGCGGCGCCTCCGCGAAGTGCCACGCGCGGTCCGCCTCGAGCGCGTGCGGGCGCAGCTCCCGTGAGAAGACCGTCCGCGGCTCGCCGCCCGGCGAGGACGCGGCGGTCACGGTGAAGCGCGTGGCGCTCGAGGCGAAGGGCCACGACTCGGGCAGCAGGCCGAACGCGAGCCGCAGGACGCTGTGCGGCGCGGCCTGCACGTCCCACGCGATCCGGCCCGGGGGCGGCGACAGACGCGCGAGGCGCGCCACGCCGTCGACGACCGCGGTCCCGGAGCGCTCGAGGAGCGGGCCGAGGACGGCCGGGGCGAGGGCCGCGGCGGAGACCACGCGGACCGCGTCGATCGAGAACCCGCCGCTCGAGGGCGGCGGGTCGACCCTCAGGGCCGCGAGGCGCCCCGTCCAATCGCCGTGCGCGCCGACGGGAAGGACGACGTCCACGGGGACGCTCGAGGCGGGGACGAAGACGGTGAGGCTCTTGCGCTCCGTCATTACCGGGTCTTCCGCCGTCGCCCAGAACACCTGCAGGTTCCCGCCGTGCTCGGAGGCGATCGAGACCCACAGGCTGTCGGCCTTCTCGGCGGGGTGGGACGACAGGACCGCGAGCGACGGGTCGCCTCCCGTCACGTCCCCACGGAGCCGTCCGCCCTCGCGCCGTAGCCCGCGCACGTCGGCGAGCACGGTCCAGTCGCGCTCCGGCCCGTCGGCGTCGAACTCCCAGCGCGCCCGCGCCTCGCCCGCCGCGACCGCTTCCCTCTGCTGCGCCGCCGGATCGCCTCCCCGAGGTCCGGGCCGGCGCTCTGCGCGATCAGCCGCTGCAGGGGAGGGGGCTCGCTCGCGCGGCAGGCGGGGAGCAGGGCCGCGCACAGCGTGATCACGACGGCGGGGCCCCTCATCGCGCCGGCGGAGTGTACCGCGGCGCCCGGGTCGAGGCAAGGCCCGGAACTTGCAATTTTGCATTGTGACTGCAAAATTGCAGAAATGACACGAACGTCGTCGGCCCGCTACATTCCCCGATCCCTCGAGGCGCCCCTGCGCCGCGCCGCGCGAGAGTTCCCGGTCGTCGTGCTCACCGGCCCGCGCCAGTCGGGCAAGACGACGCTCCTCCGGCGGGTCTTCGGGAAGGAGCACCGGTACGTCTCGCTCGAGGCCCCGGACGTGCGCGAGGCGGCACTCTCGGACCCGCGGGGGTTCCTCTCCCTGCACGCCCCCCCGGTGATCCTGGACGAGATCCAGCTCGCCCCGCTCCTCCTTCCGTACGTGAAGGAGCTCGTCGACGCGCACCGCTCGGACACCGGACAGTTTCTCCTGACCGGGTCCCAGAACCTCGGGATGTCGGCCGCGGTCACCGAGTCTCTCGCCGGGCGGGCGGCCGTGCTGCGGCTGCTCCCGATGTCGTGGCGGGAGATCGACGGCGATCCGGCCCGGCGGCTCCCGTGGGAGCGGGGGCCCAGGCCCTCGGGGCCTGAGACGAGGGGAATCGAGACCCTGTGGCGGGCCTTCGTTCGAGGCACCTACCCCGAGGTCGTGGCTCACCCGCGACGCGACGCCGAGCTGTGGCACGCGAGCTACGTCCAGACCTACCTGGAGCGCGACGTTCGGTCCCTGCGACAGGTGGGCGACCTCGTGGAGTTCCAGCGCTTCCTGAGAGCCGTGGCCGCGCGCAGCGCGCAGCTGCTCGATCTGAGCGACCTCGCGCGCGAGCTGGGCGTCGCGGTCAACACCGCGAAGGCCTGGCTCTCGGTCCTCGAGGCCACCTACCAGGTGTTCATCCTCCGGCCGTACCACGCGAACGTCGGCAAGCGCCTGGTGAAGACGCCCAAGCTCTACATGGCGGACGTCGGCCTCCTGTGCTACCTCACGGGGACCCGTACGGCGAGCCAGGCTCGGCAGGGTCCGCTCGCGGGAGCGATCTTCGAGACCGCCGTCGTCTCCGAGGTGATCCGCGCCCTCACGCATCGCGGCCGGCAGCCGATCGTCCACTTCTGGCGGACGTCGGCCGGAACCGAGGTGGACCTCGTCGTCGAGGAGGCGGGCCGCCTGGTGCCGATCGAGGCCAAGGCCTCCGCGACGCCGCGCCCGGCCATGTCGGCCGGCATCGCCGCCTTCCGCCGGGACCTCGGCGGCCTCGCCGCACGGGGCTTCGTGGTCCACGGTGGTGAGGAGGTCCTGCCCCTCGGCCCGGACGCCTCGGCCTGGCCGTTCGCGTCCCTCTGAGGCACCCCCCGCCTCTCGCGGCCGGAGAGGGGTAGAATCCGCCGGTCGGTCCCCGACAAGAGGAGCGTTCATGGCCCTGTCCCCCGGGCAGCGTCTCGGGCCCTACGAGCTCGTCGCGCCGATCGGCGCAGGCGGCATGGGCGAGGTCTGGCGCGGGAGGGACACCCGCCTCGACCGCTCCGTCGCCGTCAAGATCCTTCCCCCCGCCTTCGCCGAGGACGCCGAGCGCCAGGCTCGCTTCGAGCGCGAGGCAAGGGCCATCTCCTCGCTCAACCACCCCCACATCTGCACCCTCTTCGACGTCGGCCGGGACGGCGACGCCCACTTCCTCGTCATGGAGCTCCTCGAGGGCGACTCGCTCGCCGACCGCCTGCAGAAGGGCCCCCTCCCGCTCGAGCAGGTCGTCAGGTACGGAGCGCAGGTCGCCGAAGCCCTCGACGCCGCCCACCGGCAGGGCATCGTCCACCGCGACCTCAAGCCCGGCAACGTCACGATCACGAAGACCGGCGCCAAGCTGCTCGACTTCGGCCTCGCCCGCTCGGCGACGGCCGAGGAGCCGCTCTCCGGCACGACCGAGATGCCGACCGAGGCGAGGCCGCTCACTACGGCGGGGACGGTGCTCGGGACGTTCCAGTACATGGCGCCCGAGCAGCTCGAGGGACGCGAGGCGGACGCGCGGACGGACATCTTCGCGCTCGGGGCGCTCGTGTACGAGATGGCGACGGCGCGGCGCGCCTTCGACGGCAGGTCGAAAACGAGCCTCGTCGCCGCGATCCTCTCGTCGCAGCCCCCGCCCATCTCGTCGGTGCAGCCGGTGATGCCGCCGGCGCTCGACCACGTGGTCAGGAAGTGCCTCGAGAAGGACCCCGACGACCGCTGGCAGAGCGCGAAGGACGTGGCGAGCCAGCTCCGGTGGATCGCCGAGGCAGGCTCCCAGGCCGGGGTCCCCGCCACCGTCTCCGTCCGCCGGCGCTCCCGCGAGCGGATCGCCTGGACCCTCGCCGCCCTGCTCGCCGTCGCGACCGGCGTCCTCGGAGCGATGAACCTGCTGCGCGCACCGAGGGCCGCCGCGCCGTTCCGCGCCACGCTCGAGCCGCCCCCGGAGACGAGCCTCATCCCGTTCGACGAGCTGGGCATCGCGCTTTCGCCGGACG
The DNA here is from genome assembly GCA_964561785.1 of uncultured Acidobacteriota bacterium. Classification (GTDB taxonomy): domain Bacteria; phylum Acidobacteriota; class Vicinamibacteria; order Fen-336; family Fen-336; genus DATBSL01. Next base: position 36,401 of record CAZLRF010000049.1, read on the forward strand.
GCCGGCAGCTCGCGTTCGTCGCGAACGGGGAGGACGGCAGCAAGGGGATCTGGATCCGGGACCTCGCCTCGATGTCAGCCCGTGCGCTGCCCGAGACCGCGGGCGCCTGGTACCCGTTCTGGTCGCCCGACGGGCGCCACGTCGCGTTCTTCGCCGACGGCAAGCTGAAGCGGGTCGACCTCCGTGGAGGGTCGCCGCAGGCCATCGCCGACGCGCCGTCCGGGCGCGGCGGCAGCTGGTCTCAGGACGACGTCATCCTGTTCTCGCCGAGCCTGCGCACGGGAATCCACCGGGTCCCCGCCGCCGGGGGAACCCCCGCGCCGGTCACCCGCTTCGACCCGGACGAGCAGATCTCCCACCGGTGGCCCCACTTCCTGCCCGACGGCGAGCACTTCCTCTACGTGTCGCGAGGGCAGGCCTCCGGCGGGCCCGAGGTCGGACAGCTCATGGTCGCGTCGCTCGGCTCTCCCGAGGGCCGGCCCTTGATCGACGACGCGACGAACGCCGCCTACGTGGAGCCCGGCTACCTGCTCTACGCGCGCTCCGGCGACCTCCTCGCGTGGCGATTCGACGCAAAGGCCCTGCGCCTGGTCGGCCAGCCGCTCCCGGTCGCCGGGGAGAAGCTGGCCGTGTGGGAGCCAAAGAACCTGGCGGTCTTCGCGGTGTCGAACTCGGGGACGATCGTCTACCTGCCGGAGTCGGTGCCGAAGACGGTGCTCCAGTGGTACGACGCGGAGGGTCGCGCGCTGGGCCCCCTCGGCCCGCCCGGCTTCTACCACACGCCGCGGATCTCGCCCGACGGGAGGAAGATCGCGTACGCCCTCAACGAGTCCAGCCAGTTCACGGGCGATCTGTGGGTCCGGGACCTCCAGTACGAGCGCCCGCTCCGGCTGACCCTGCAGAGCGGCCGCTACTCGGAGCCGGCGTGGTCGCGCGACTCGAGCCGCATCGTCTTCGTCTGCCAGCCGAACGCGGTCAAGGACCTCTGCGTGCGGTCGCTCGTCGAGGGGGGCGATGCCAAGGTCCTCCACCAGTCCCCCTTCTGGAAGCACGGCCCGGGCTTCATGCCCGACGGGCGGTCCGTCGTCTTCGCCGAGCAGGACCCGAAGACGAACTACGACATCGCCGTGCTGGGCCTGGACGGCGAGCGGCAGAGGCGGGACGTCCTCAAGACGCCGTTCGGCGAGCGCAACCCGGAGGTCTCGCCCGACGGGCGGTGGATCGCCTACCTCTCGGACGAGACCGGGCGATCCGAGGTGGTGCTCCGGGGCTCCTCGGGGTCCTTCGGCCAGTGGCAGGTCTCGACGGGCGGCGGCTCCCAGGCCCGCTGGCGGGGCGACGGCCGGGAGCTGTTCTTCGTGGCCCCGGACGGCTACCTGATGGCGGCGTCGATCGAGACGCGGCCCGCCGTCCGGACGGGGGCGCCGCGGAGAGTCCTCCGTCTTCCCCAGAGGCCCGACCGCGACTCGCCCATCTTCGAGGACGTGACGCCGGACGGTCGGCGCTTCCTCCTGAACGTGCCGGTGACCGCCCGCTCGAGCGTCGGCTTCCACGTCGTCCTCGACTGGCCGTCGCTGCTCGACGCGCGTTAGAATCCGCCGGTCGACCCCCGAACAGAGGAGCGCTCATGGCCCTGTCCCCCGGCCAGCGTCTCGGTCCGTACGAGGTCGTCGCGCCGATCGGCGCCGGCGGCATGGGCGAGGTGTACCGCGCGCGCGACCCGCGCCTCGGGCGCGAGGTGGCGGTGAAGGTGCTCCCCGAGCACTTCGCGGACGACGCCGACTCGCTCCGCCGCTTCGAGATCGAGGCAAAGGCGATCGCCGCCCTCTCCCACCCGAACATCGTGTCGATCTTCGACACGGGTCGAGAGGGCGATCGGGTGTACGTCGTCACGGAGCTCCTCGAGGGGGAGACGCTGCGCGCGCGCCTGAGGCAGGGCCCCCTCGGCCCGCGCAAGGCGGCCGAGTACGGGGCGCGGGCGGCGGAGGGCCTGGCCGCGGCCCACGAGAAGGGCATCGTCCACCGCGACGTCAAGCCCGAGAACGTCTTCCTGACGAGCGACGGACGGGTGAAGCTGCTCGACTTCGGCCTCGCGCGGCAGGACCCGCTGCTCGAGGCGGAGGGCGACCTCAGCCAGTCGCCCACCGCGG
>CAZLRF010000050.1:0-35617 GCA_964561785.1 uncultured Acidobacteriota bacterium
GAGGGCGGGGATGACGACGACGATGCGGGGCTCAGCCATTGAAGAGGCAGTCTAGAGCAGTCGGACCCGCCGCGCAGGTAGAATGGCTCGACTTCGGGAAAGGAGCCGTGCCCGGAATGCGACGAGACCGCCTGGCCGTCCCCGCCGCCGTGCTCGCCCTCGCGTCGCTCGCCGTCGCCGCGCCCGCCCAGGAGCCGGGCGCCGTCTACCAGCAGGCGCCGAAGAAGGGATTCGCCTTCGCCGGGGACGGGCTCACCCGCTACGAGTGGACGCGCGAGATCCCCACCGCGGACGGCCTCGTGAACGAGGACCGCTACCTCGTCCAGGTCCGCCCGCGGGTCGAGATGCGCTTCGGCCCGGTGGAGCTCGGCGTGGGCGGGGCCTTCAACTACAGCGCGGACGAGAACGACCTCCCGCCCCCGGGCCTGAGCGAGCCGCTCCTCGTCCGCGACAACTACCGCTCGCAGGACGCGCGGCTCGATCTCGCCTACGGAAAGATCACGGCCGGCCCGGTGGTCGCCCAGGGCGGCCGCTTCCTCATGCCGCTCCCTCTCACCGAGATGATCTGGGACCGCGACCTGCGGCCGCAGGGCGGCGCGGTCGCGCTCCAGCTCGCCCCCCAGGGCTCCTTCAACCGCTTCGCGCTGCACGGCATCTACGCCACCGGCAGCCACGTGTTCGAGGACGAGTCGGTGATGTACGGGGGGGCGCTCGAGCTGGCGTTCGGCTCGGCCTCGGGCTCGGGCCTGCAGCTCGTGGGCTCGTACCTGCAGTTCGACGACCTCGACGGCCTGCAGCTCGCGATCCGCCGGCAGAACTCGCGGCTCGACGGCCTGCTCCTCGGCGAGTACCAGGTGGTGGACGTCGTGGCCCGGCTCACCCGCGGGGGCCAGGTGCCCCTCCAGCTCGTCGGCAACTACTGCTGGAACGTCGGGAGGGACGAGGGCAACCGCGGCCTGTGGCTGGCGGCGGTGATGGGCGAGCTCCCCTCCTCGCGCGCCCGCCTCGAGTACACGTACGCGAAGGTGGACAAGGACGCGACCCTCGCCGCCTTCAGCTCCGACGACTTCTTCTGGGGCACCGGGTGGGAGGGCCACCGCGCCGACCTCGGGACGAGCACCGGCCGGACGGGCTCCGTCCACGGCGTCGCGCAGTGGCAGCGCTTCAAGGACAGCCCGGACCCCGCCGCCCGTGAGGAGTGGGTGACCCGCTACCGGGTCGAGTGGCGCGTCCGGTTCTGAGCGGCGGCCGGGCCTGAGGGCCTACGGCGCCGGGGCTGCCTTCGGCTTCGGGGCGAGCGCCTCGATCATCTCGTAGGGGATCCGGGCCGAGACGAGCACCCGGTCCTCCTCGGTCGCCACCGTGAACGCCGACGCGAGCTGCAGAAGCTCGGGCTTCTGCTGGGCCTGCAGGCTCGCGAGGGCCACGAAGCCGCGCACGACGTCGGCCAGGTTCTTCGCGGCGAGGGCGTCCTTGGCCCCGCCCACGACCTGGAGCGAGACCTGGGGGTCGAGGTCCCCGGTCACGGTCACGCTCTGCAGCGCGGGCAGACTCACCGTCGCCCCGTCGCCCGACGCCCCCGGCGCGGGCACCGAGGTCGGCATCCCCGCGAGGAGGCTCTGGTCGCCCACCATCCAGAACGTGGAGCCGGGCCGGACCTTCTCCAGGAGCCCGACGAGCACGGCGTTCCCCTTGAACGGGGCGTCGCCGCGCACCCGGCTCGCCGCGGCCGCCTCCACCCGGTCCTTCTCGCCGAAGAGCAGGCTCGTCTCGTCGAGGAAGGCGAGGGCGCTGGCCCTGCCGCCCTCCTCGCCGAACGCGTAGAGCGAGAGGCCCTCGTGGCGGTAGCCCTTCGCCTTGCCCCCCGTCTCCAGCGCCCGGCCGAGCTTGTACAGGTCGAAGCGGCCGGTCACGAGGGCGAGGCCGATCCCCCGCCCCGTCCCCGCGATCACGATGCGGTCGACGTCCCGGGCGGGGTCGAGGCCGGTCTTCTCCTCGAGCTCGCGCAGGGCCTCGGGCTTCATCCCCCGCTGCGCGGCGAAGCGGGCGTAGAACGGGCTCGCGGCGAAGCGCTTGACGTCGAAGCCCATGACGAAGCGGGCGTCGGCGGGGAGCACGAGCGCCTCGCCGGGCATGGGCCCGACCGCCGCCCGGGCGGGGTCGAGCCAGAGAGCACCCAGGCCGGCCATCACCCCGAGGACGACGACGACGGTGGACACGAGGACGGCGAGGCGGCTGCGGGTCATGGCGGGCTCCCCTTCACTGTTCGAGAACGTACTCGCGGGTCGAAAAGATCCAGGCCGCGGCGGCGAGGAACGCCGCGGAGGCGATGACGAGGACGGCGACGGCCGGCCCCGCGGGCAGGACCTGCTGGAAGAGGCCGGCGAGCCCCTCCTCGGCCGGCCGGTGGTGGACGAGCGACCGCAGCCAGGCGGTGAGCGTGAAGCGCGGGAGGTAGCCCGGGAGGTTGGCGAGGAGCTCCCAGCCGTAGAGGAACAGGAGCCCCGGGATCACCGGCCGCTTCAGGAGGACGCCGAGCAGAGCGAACGAAGCGCCGTAGGCCACGAGGCCGAGCGCGAGGACGGCGAGGTCGCGCAGCAGGTCGGGGACGGCCGAAGAGAGGCCCGGCCTGGCGCTCAGGAGGAGGAAGAACGTCAGCACGGCCGACGGGAGGGCGAGGGCCAGCGTCGTCACGAGGTAGGCGGCGAACTTGCCGGCGAAGATCGACGCCCGGGTGAGGGGCCGAGTCAGCAGGTACGTGAGCGTCCGGCCCTCCACCTCGTCGGCCACGAGCGCGGTCGCGAAGAAGAGGGCCACGAGCGGCAGCACGTTCCGGAGCCAGTAGACCGCGACGACGAGGGCGTAGAGGTCGGCCGGGGGCAGCAGCTCGGCTTGCGGCCGGGTCGCGAGGACGACGCGGTACACGACGGCGAGGACGACGGGCAGGCCGACGAGGACGCCCATGAGGAGCGTGCGGCGCGTCCACGCCATGCCCTCGAGGGCGAGGTCGAAGACGGCCCGCGCCCCGGTCGCGAACGGCAGCGCCCGCGTCTCGTCCCTCATCGCCCCACCAGGTACTTGAAGACCGACTCCAGGTTCTCGTCGGGCGAGTACATCTCGACCACCCCCGCCTCGAGCGCCGCCTCGTGGAGCGCCCCGTAGAACTCGTCGGGGCGGGCGGTCTCGACGGTGATCCACTCCCCCTCCGCGCCGAACGCGACCGAGAGCACGCTCGGCCAGGAGACGATCGCCGCGGCGAGCCGGCGCGGCTCGCGGGCCCGCAGGGCCACGGTGTGGGGGTGCTCGTCGAGGAGGTCCCGGATCTCGCGCACCTCGCCCTCGGCCAGGATGCGGCCGTTGTGGACGAGCAGCACCCTCTTCGTCATCGCCTCCACCTCGTGGAGGATGTGGCTCGAGACCACGACCGTCTTCCCCTCGCGGCCGAGCCGGCGCACGAGCTCGACCACGCGCCGCCGATTCACCGGGTCCATGCCGCTCACCGGCTCGTCGAGGAGGAGCACCTGCGGGTCGTGGGCGATCGCCTGGGCGAGCTTGACCCGCTGGCGCATGCCCTTGCTGTAGCCGCCGATCTTGCGGTCCCTGGCGTCGAGGAGAGCCACCTCGTGCAGCGCGTTCTCGGCCCGCCGGCGGCACTCGGCCTCGTCGTAGCCCGTGAAGCGCAGCAGCGTCGTCACGAACTGCAGGCCGGTGAGGCCCTCCCAGAAGGCGTCGGCCTCCGGGCACAGGCCGACCCGGTGGAACACCTCGGGCGAGCCCCACGCGGGCCGGCCGAGGAGCCGCACCTCGCCCTGGCTCGGCCGGAGCTGGCCGGAGGCGAGCTTGAGGAACGTGGACTTGCCCGCGCCGTTCGGTCCGAGGAGGCCGGTCACGCCGGGGGGGATCTCGACCGTCACGTCGTTGAGGGCGATGACCGGCCCGTACCAGCGCGAGGCGCGGGTGAACGCGAGCGGAGCCACGGGAGCCGCGCCGTTCGTGCTCACGTGACGATCTCCACCGCGCGCACGCGGGCGCGCAGGACGGCGAGGCAGCCGAGGCCGACGAGGACGAGCACGAGCAGCGGCCAGGCCCAGGGCACGTCCGGATCGCGGTCGACGACACCGAAGAGCGCGACGCCGAGGGCCTGGAGGTCGGCCTGGAGCGAGAGGAGGACCGCCTCCCGGCGGTGGAAGCCGTTCTGGAGGACGAGCCTGACCATCTCGAGACCGAAGAAGAGGCCCACGAAGGAGAGCCCGGCCACCCGCGCGCTCCTCGAGAGCGAGGAGATCGCGAGGATCACGAGGCTCACCACCAGGCTCACCGCGGTCGCGTGGAGCACCACGGCCGGGGCGATCCACCACAGGTGCCACCGCAGGTACTGCTCCGGGGCGAGGGCGAGGCCGACGAGGTAGAGCGCGAGGCCCGGGACGAGAGTGACGGCGAGGTTCAGCAGCAGGGGGACGAGCAGCTTCCCGGCGACGTAGTCGCGCCGGGTGAGCGGGCGCGAGAGGTAGACGAGGATGGCCCCCGTCCGCAGGTCGTTCGCCACGAGGCCCGACGCCCCGAAGATCGAGAGCAGGATCGTGAAGCCGATCTGCTGGTTCAGGAAGTCGCCGAACAGGCGCCCGTCGATCGGCAGCACCCGGCCGGCCTCGGGAAAGCGGGTCACGATGTAGATCTGGATGACGCGCACGACGAAGGGGACGAAGGCGACCGCGAGGAGGCCGAGGAACGCCCGCTTCGCGAGGATCATCCGCAGGGCCTCGCGGGTGATCGGCCAGAAGCGGACCTGGTGGAGCGGCGAGCGCGCCTCGTACCGCCGATAGCCCTGGTCGTAGATCGGCATCAGTCCTGGATCTCGTGGCCCAGCGCGCGGAGGAACACGTCCTCGAGGGTCTCCGCGCCGGGCGTGAGGTGGCGCACCTGCACGCCGCACTCCTTCGCGAGGCGGAAGATCGTGTCCGGCCCGTGGCCGTCCGGCATGAACAGCCGCACCCCGTCGTCGCTCTCGTGCCACTCGGCGCCGAGGTCCTTGAGGTCGGTGAGGACGGCCGCCCCGTCGCCCTTGAAGCGGACGTCGAACACCTGGCGGCGCGCCCCGGTCAGCTCGCGGATCGTGCCCGCCTTCGCCACCTGGCCCTGGTTGAAGACGATCACGTTGGTGCAGACCCGCTCGACGTCGCGCAGGAGGTGCGAGCACAGGATGAGGCTCATCCCCCGCCGCGTCGCGATGTCGTGAATGAGCGCGAGCATCTCCTCGCGGCCCTGGGGGTCGAGGCCGTTCGTGGGCTCGTCGAGCAGGAGCAGGTCGGGGTCGTGCACGAGGGCCTGGGCGAGCTTCACCCGCTGCTTCATGCCGGTCGAGTAAGTGTCGACGTTGCGGTAGCGGGCCTCGCCGAGGCCGACGTAGTAGAGCACCTCGTGGGCGCGGCTGATCGCCTCGTCGCGGGGCAACCCCGACAGCTCCCCCGCGAACGCGACGAAGGCCGAGGCGCTCATCCCGCCGATGTGGCAGTCCTGCTCGGGCATGTAGCCGAGCCGACGGCGCACCTCGAGGGGCTCTTTCGTCGGGTCGAGCCCGAACGCGGTCATCCTCCCGCGGTCCGGCTCGAGGAACCCGAGGAGGGTCTTGAGGAGCGTCGTCTTGCCCGCCCCGTTCGGCCCGAGGAGCCCCGTGGGGCCGGGCCGGAACGCCCCGGTGACGCCCGAGAGGGCCTGCACGAGGCCGTACGACACGGCCAGGTCGTGGAACTCGACGAGCGTCGCCCCGGTGTCACCCACTGCCTGACTCAACGTTCCCCGCCCCCGCCGGGTTCCATTTCCGCCCTCAGGACGGCCTCGCCGTCGAGGTCGAGCGTCGTGCGAGAAAAGACGACGGCCCGCCCGTCGCGGCCCCGCACCTCATGGTACGGGACGAGAGGCAGCCGCACGAGCGCCCCGGTCGGCCGCAGGACGAGGGGCGGGAGGCCCAGGGCGCGCAGGACGCCGTCCGAGCCGCCGAGGGTCACCGTGATCGAGGGAGGAGCGGACGGCGCCCGCAGGACGAGACGCACGGCGCCGGGGCCGATCACGGCCTCGTCCCCGCGGACCGGGGCCGGGCCGTCGAGGAACAGCGTCCCGTCGGCGTGGGGCAGGGCGCCCGGGAACCGCGGCGCGGTCCGCGGGCCCGGCCACCGCTCCAGGACGAAGGCCGCGGCGAGGACGAACGCCGCGACGCCGGCCAGGACCGCGACGGGAGACTGGCCCGCGGGGCGGTCCTCTCCGTCGCGGGGGACGCGCCGGAACCAGGCGGCGAGGGCCACGAGCGCGACCGCCCAGGCCGCGATCCGCGCCAGGAGTCCCGGCGCCCCGTCCGACCACTGGCGGATGAAGAGGTTCGGGACGTACTGGTTGCCGTCGGCGAAGGCGCTCTTCGCGAGCAGGAGCGCGGAGTCGTTCGCCGCGTGCGGGTCGCGCCACAGAGCGAGCGCGACGAGCCCCGTCCACGCCGCGAGGATCGACGCCAGCGCGACCACTCCCCGCCGGGGCGCCCGGTCGATCGCGATCGCGACGAGCGTGACGGCGAGCGGGAGGACCGGCATGACGTAGCGGCCCAGGTTGCACACGGCGCCCGCCCAGTTGTCGGCGGAGGCCACGGTCAGGTAGTAGACGGCCGCCGCCGGCATCACCACCGCGAAGCGGCGCGCGCCGCCGAGGACGAGGCCGCCCGCGGCCAGCATCAGCACCGGCACGTAGGGCAGGATCCCGTAGCGCGCGTCGAGCAGCAGGCCGAGGACCCCCTGGCCGACGCGCGCGCTCGTGACGCCGCCCGGGCCCCACGCGAGGAAGAGCGCGTCCGGCCGCACGCTGCCGGTGATCGCGAAGTTGTAGAGCGCGGTCAGGTACAGGCCGAGCGCGGTCGGGACGAGCAGGCCGGCGAGCGTCGCCCGGCGCGAGCGCGCTTCCCCGCGCAGGGACACCCAGGCCGCGGTCGCCACCAGCGCCAGCCACACCGGCAGGAACTTCTGGTGGAGCCACGGCAGGATGGCGAGCATCCCCCCGAGCCGCCAGGGGTGGCGCAGGAGGCCCTCGGGGCGCAGGGCGAGCGTGCGGAAGGCGAGAGCCAGCACGAGGGCCCCCACCATCTCCGGGTAGAACTGGAAGAAGTAGAAGAGGAACGGCGGCACGAGGGCGAAGCCGAACGCGAGCGCGGCGGCGAGGCCGGCCCGGGACGTTGCGTCGCGCACGAGGAGGAAGAGCGCCGTCACGAGCGCGGCGGCGAGAGCGCACCACAGGAGCACGCTCGCCGCGACGCGGCCCCGCGCGCCGCGGGCGAGGTTCAGCGCGCGGTCGGCGCGCAGGGCCGGGGCGAGCAGCAGGGACGGACCGGGGGCGAGAACGTAGTAGACGCCGCCGTCCTTGCCCCGGATCGTCTGGCGCGTGATGCGCGTGGCGCGGATCGCGTCCTTCCCCGCCTCGCCGCGCAGCACCGCCTTTGCCATCGCCCACGACTCGCGGGCGAGCACGCCCGCCGCGCGGGGCACGCTCGTCGCGAGCGGCTCGACCGGCAGGTCCTCCATCGCGGCGCTCACGCCCTCCGCGTCGAAGGTGCGCCCGTGGCCGAGGGCCACCGCCTGCCGCAGGTACTTCGGCTCGTTGCCGGGGTGGCCCTCCCACTCCCACGCCCAGCCGGGGACGAGCGCGGCATAGACGAGGAAGGACAGGAGGAACACCTCGCCCGCGCGCGGAGCGGGCAGGCGCGGCGCGGGCAGGCGCAGGGCCAGCATCGCGGCGAGCGCCGCGACGTCCTGGCCGATCCCCCAGTCCTGGGTGAGGGCCACCGGGAGCGTGAAGCCGTAGGGGTAGGCGGGCCGGACGGCGACCGCCGCCAGCGCGAGGAGCGTGAGGACGGGGCGCAGGAGGAGCGGCGCGAACAGACGGGCGTCGCCGCGCGAGACGAGCCGGAGCGCCGTCCCCGCGAGGACCGAGAGCCCCACCCGCAGGAGCGCCCCCGCGCCGTCGCTCGCCGCGGCCCGCGCGACCTCGGAGAGAAGACCCGCGGGCTCGACCTCGGCCCGCAGGACGAGGCCGAGGCCGCGGTCCGCCTCACGCGCGAGGGCGTGGAGGAGGACCGCGGCGGCCGCGAAGGCGAGCGTCCGGGAGCGGGTCACCGACGCGGATTCTCCGATGCCGGGCGCGGCGAGTCCAACCGTGTCCCCGGCCGCGGCCCGCGGGAGCAGCCGCGCCGGGTCACTCGGCGCTGACGCTGATCGAGAGGACCTCCCCCGGGCGGCAGCGCACGAACACCTCCGCGGGACGGCAGCACACCGGGCAGTCCTCGAAGTAGCTCTGCTCGTCGCCGCCCGTCGTGTCCACGTCGAGGGCGAACGGCTCGCCGCAGTGGGGGCAGTCCACGACGATCTCCTCGACCATGGTCCAGTATGCCACCTCGTCGGGTGGCCGGTGGGCGGAGCCGTACTTGCCTCCTGCATACCTCGAGTGCATATTTATATGCATGAGAACCACACTCGACCTCGACGAGGATCTCGTCCGGCGAGCCCTCCACGAGACGGGCGCGCGGTCCAAGACGCAGGTCATCGAGATGGGCCTGCGCTCGCTGCTCGAGAGGGAGGCGCGCAAGAGGCTCAAGGCCCTCTACGGCCAGGGCCCGGCCCTCCGGCCGGTCCGCCGGCGACGGCCTTGACGCCCGTCATCGTCGACACATCCGTGTGGCGGCGCTACTTCGCCGGCGCCCCGGCGGTGAAGGTCCTCGGCGGCCTGCTCGACGAGGACGGGGCCGTCCTCGTTCACCCCTTCGTCGTCGGCGAGCTGGTCCTGGGCGGCCTCTCGGCGCGGGAGGAGGGGCTGTTCGCGCGACTCCCCGCGGCGGCGGTGGTGCCGCACGACGAGCTGCTGGCCTTCGTGCGCCGACGAAAGCTCGTGCGGCGGGGCATCGGCTGGGTCGACGCGCACCTTCTCGCGAGCGCCCTGGCGTCGGGCGCCACGCTGTGGTCCGTGGACGGCGACCTCGTCTCCGCGGCGGAGGACCTGGGCGTCGCCTACCGCTGAGCGTCCGGCGGCCTCCGCGTCAGTACCGGACGACCACGTCCCTCGCGCCGGCGAGCGACAGCGTGAAGTCGGCATAGGCGGAGGCCTCGACCCGCGAGGTCGCGAACGCGAGCGCCCGGCCGCCCTCGGTCACGGCCGTCGCCGCGGAGACGCCCGCCGGCAGCAGCACGTGGCACTCGGCTCGCTCGCCGCTGCCGGCGAGCGTGAGCGCGATCTCGCGCTTCGCCGGGTCGTGGCGGTAGTCGTAGGCGACGTAGCCGTCCGAGGCCGGGTAGTGGACGACGACCTTCGCCGCGTTCGTGCCCGCCGCGGGGAAGCGTGGGGCCACGCCGGCCACGCGGTACGCGGTGTCGCGGTCGACGACGCCCGCGAGGCCCTCGACGAGCGCGTACACGATCGCGCCCGCGGCCCAGTTGTCCGGCCCGCCGAAGGAGACGGGGGGCGGCGGCTGGTGGAGCGGCTGGTCGGCGAGGGTGAGGCCGGCCACCGCGTAGATCGCCCCGTCCTCGGCGGCGACGAGGTCGATCGACCGGACCCCGCGCTCGGGGTGCGGGTTGTCGAGGCCGTACCAGTAGATCCCCACGTTGGGACAGGCGTCGCTGCGACCGCGCCAGGCGAGCCTCGCGAGGGGAGCCAGGCGCGGGGAGCCGTAGCCGCCGGGCCAAGAGGGCTCGAGGGCGGGATACCACCAGCCGGAGACGTTGCGGTCCTGGACGGCGTACTGCGTCGCCTCGGTCCCGTCCTCGTAGACGAAGCGGATCGCGCCCGCGACCTTGAGGTTCCCGGCGTCGCCGACGCTGTGGAGGAGGTAGAGCGAGCCCACCCTGCGCCCGACCGGGATCGACGCGCGCGCGGGGAAGCCGGCACGGCGCGACACCGCGACCGCGCCGCGACGGCCGTTCGCGGCGGGGTCGGCGACGAGGAACGGCACGCCGGCGAACGTCTGCCGGCCCGTCGGCAGGTTCCCGAGATGGTCGTCCGGCCTCGCGGCCATCCAGCCCGGGACCCCGGGCGCCCCTCGGCCCCCGAGGTCCATGTTCGCGAGCGGGGCGAGGTCGACCGGCGCGTACGTCGGCTCCGGCGCCTGCGGGTACGCCCCCGTGTACGCGAACCAGAGGTGGTCGCCGTGGGTGCGGGACAGCGAGAGCACGCGGGAGAGCACGTCCGCGCCGTAGGCCTCGAAGCCGTGGGCGAACGCGCCGCGGGCGAGCTCGCCGGCGAAGATCGGCGAGACGCCGCCGTTGACGTACTGCCAGGTCTCCGAGTGGCCGCCGAAGCCCTTTGGGAACGGCGGGTAGATCGCGTACCACTCGCCGGGCGAGCCGGGCGGGAGCGCGGCGCGGATCCCCTGGTACGTCCGCAGGATCGCCGCCGCCTGGGCGTGCGAGATGCCGCGGTTCAGCGAGTAGGTGTTCGAGAGCGAGACCTGGGCGCGCTCGTCGACGCCGAGGTCGTAGCGCACGGTCTCGTCCTCGGGGACCCAGTGGCGGAAGTGGGTGCCGAGCCACGACACCCGGTCGAGCCTCTCGCGCACGTCCTTCTCGCGCCGGCGGAAGCGCTCGGCGTCCTCCCGCCGCCCCGCCCGATCGAGCATCTCGGCCAGGAAGCCGCAGGACGCGGCGTAGCCGGTGTTGTCGCCGAACATCACGCCGAACTTCGAGCGATCGGGGTCGACGAGGAGGGTCCCCCACCGGGGAAAGATGCGGGTCGTCTCGTGGTCGACCTGGAAGTCCCAGGTGTCGATCGTGTAGCCGCGCTTCAGGAGGCCGTACTTCGTCGAGAAGCGGGTCCGGTCGGTGAAGCTGTAGTCCATCGCCCGCACCGCCGCGGCGAGCTGACGCGCCATCCACGCGTCGTCCCCGCTCATCTTCCAGGCGGCGTGGACGCCCTCGACGAAGAGGTACTCGACGTCGGCCTCCACCGGCATTCGGACCATCTCGAGGCCGTCGTAGCGGCGCGCGTAGCCGAGGGGACCGTAGGCCGTCTCGAAGAAGCTCGGCTCCCCCGCCCGGGAGAAGAAGTCCCAGATCATCCCGTCCTCGCGCTGCGTCTCGCGGAACAGGTCGATCGCCTCCGCGCCGCTCCCGTCGAAGTGCTTGTAGCCCTTCAGCGTGTGGACGTGGTCCCGGATCCAGGGGACGTAGTGGCGATAGGCTCTCCCCCGCCACTCGACGGAGCCGACGCCGGTGGAGTGGCCGGTGTCGTTCGGCCGCTCGAGGGTCCTTCGCGCCACGGCGAGCAGCGCCCCCGCGCCGCCCGAGTCCTCGATCGTGGTCCGCGGCTCGAGGCGGAAGCGGGACTCCGCGAGCGTCCGTCCGGCGCGGTCGAGGAGGCGAACGACGTGCTCTCCCGCCGCGCCCGCGGCACGGAACGAGACGCGGCCGGGGGCGCTCGCGCGGACGTACTCCCGGCCCCGCCCGTCGAGGACGGACAGGGAGCCCGGGGCGCTCGCCGTCGCGGCGACGGCGTCGAGCGGAGAGACGACGGCGGGCGGTCCCGCCGGCTCCACGACGAGGTCCGCGGCGGGGGCGGGGACCCCGAGCCCGGCGAGGAGGGCGAGGGCGAGTCGCGATGGAGCGCTCATGCCGACGACTCTACGGCGGCCCCGCGGCGCCGGCAAGGGTGCCGGCTCAGCGCGTGAGCTGCTCGAGCAGTGCGAGGCTCTCCTTCTCCTCCGGGGAGACGTCCCCGTCCGCCGCCACCATCTCCCGCACCGTGTCGAGGAACAGCTGCCGGTGCTGCCTCGGGATGTCCGTGGGGTCGACGGCGTCCTCGAGGGGCGGGCTCTCCATCCAGCGGCGCACCTCGAGCACCTCCTCGGGCGCGAGGTTCAGCCGGGACACGAGGCGCTGGACGTAGGCCCGCTCCCCGACGGTGACCGCGAGGTCCGACCACGCGAACGAGGTCACGAAGCGCAGCAGCCGGAGCCGCTCGGTCCGGGTGAGGCGGGCGAAGTCTTCCGCGCGGGTCATGGTCGGCCTCCCGGGCGGCGGGCGCCGCCCTCTCCAGTGTAGCCCCCCAAGACCCGCGCGGCCCGCGGTCCCTCCGCAGCTTTGTCGCCCCGTCCCGCCGTGTTAACGTGACCGAGGGGTGCGCCTCTGCGGCGCGCCCTCGCTGCATATGGCCCGTTCCTGCCCGCTCCTCGCCCTCGCCCTCGCCGCGGCCGCACCCGCGTTCGCCCAGCCTCCGCTCCCCGCCTTCGATCCGATCGCCTTCGAGCTCGTGAAGGACCACGGGATGGGGTTCGTCACGAACTCGAGCCGCACCGCCCACCGCCACCAGCCGGAGACGATGGTGTCCGGGGTGGCCCTCTTCGACTACGACAACGACGGGCTGCTCGACGTGTTCCTGACGAACGGCGCCCGGATGACCGACCTCGACAAGACCGACCCCGTCTTCTGGAACCGGCTCTACCGCAACCTCGGCGGCTTCAAGTTCGAGGACGTGACCGAGAAGGCGGGCGTCACGGGGCACGGCTACGACAACGGGGTGGCGGCGGCCGACTACGACAACGACGGCTGGACGGACCTCTTCGTGGCCGGGCTGCGCGAGAACGTCCTCTACCGCAACCGGGGCGACGGGACGTTCGAGGACGTGACCGGGAGGGCCGGCCTCAAGAAGCCCGACCCGGACTACGGGACGCTGTGGGCGGTGGCCGCCGCGTTCCTCGACTACGACAAGGACGGGGACCTCGACCTGTTCGTCTCCAACTACTGCGTGTGGGACCCGAAGACCGAGCCCCTGTGCGGCCCCAAGGGCATGAACGACTACTGCCACCCCAACAACTACAAGGGGCTGCCGAACTCGCTGTTCCGGAACGACGGGGACGGGACGTTCACCGACGTCTCGAAGCCGTCGGGCATCCGCAAGGTGATCGGGAAGGGCATGGGCCTCGGCATCGCCGACTTCGACGGCGACGGCTTCGTGGACGTCTTCGTGGCCAACGACACCGAGCCCAACTACCTCTTCCACAACCAGGGCGACGGGACGTTCGAGGAGATCGGCTTCGTGGCCGGCGTCGCCTACCCCGAGGTCGGGCGACCGCTCTCCGGCATGGGCGCCGACGCCCGGGACATCGACGACGACGGCCGGATCGACATCTTCCACACCGCGCTGTCGAGCGAGACGATGCCCGTCTTCCGCAACCAGGGCAAGAACACCTTCCTCGAGGTCACGGCGCGCTCCGGGGTCTCGTCGATCAGCCTCTCGCGGGCCGGCTGGTCGTGCGGCATCGTGGACCTCAACAACGACGGGCACAAGGACCTCTTCGTGGCCGGAGGCGACGTGATGGACCCGAACGGGGAGTTCCGCGAGAAGGTGAAGCAGACGAACCTCGTCATGGCGAACCTCGGCGGCTTCCGCTTCGCCGACGCGACCCCGGGGACGGGGCCGGACTTCTCCACCAAGAAGGGCACCCACCGCGGGGGGGCCTTCGGGGACCTCGACAACGACGGCCGCGTCGACGCGATCGTGACCGCCCTCGACGAGGCGTTGGAGGTCTGGCGCAACGTCAGCCCGGCGCCGAACCGCTGGCTGGCCGTCCGCGCGGTGGGGACCCGCAGCCCGCGGGACCCCGTCGGGGCCGAGATCACGCTCACGACGCCCTCGGGCGTGCGCCGCGGCCACGTGAACAACGCGGTGGGCTACGGCGGCGCCTCCGACATCCGGGTCCACTTCGGCCTCGGGAAGGACGAGACGGTGACGAAGCTGGAGGTCCGATGGCCGAGCGGGGCGGTGCAGGTCCTCGAGAACGTCGCCTCGAACCAGGTCCTCGAGGTGAAGGAGCCGGCCCCGTGAGGCCGCTCGCCCGCGCCCTCGCGGCGGCGGCGGTCCTCGCCGCGGCGGGGTGGGCGATCCTCGCCGCCTCGGCCGCCCGGGCCCAGGCCCCGGTCACCGACCCCCGGGCCGGCGGCAGCCGGATGGCGCCGGTGCCCGAGCCGCCGGCGCCCACCGGCCTGCCCACCGTGACCCCGACCGTCCGCTTCACCGACGTGGCCTCTAGGTCCGCCTTCGCCTACACCTCGAACAACGACTTCCGCGAGCGCAAGTACTTCCCGCAGCCGATGTGCGGCGGGATCGCCCTCATCGACTTCGACGGCGACGGGAAGACCGACGTGTTCTTCACGAACGGGGGCCGCCTGCCCGACTACGACCGGCCGGACCCCTCCTTCTACTCGTGCCTGCTCCGCGGCCGGGGCGACGGGACGTTCGAGGAGGTCACCGAGAAGGCGAACATCGCGGGGAAGAACCTCGACTTCTCGTTCGGGGTGGCGGCCGGGGACTTCGACAACGACGGCGACCCGGACCTCTTCGTCGCGAACGCGGGGCCCAACGCCCTCTACCGCAACAACGGCGACGGCACGTTCACCGACGTCACGGCCGGCTCGGGCCTCGACGCGAAGGCGAAGGACCTCCTCTCGGTCTGCGCGGCCTTCTTCGACTACGACAACGACGGCCTCCTCGACCTCGTCGTCTCCCACTACACGTTCTGGAGCCCGCGGGTCGACCGCCGCTGCCCGACGCAGGAGGGCGAGATCTACTGCTACCCCGGGCTGTACAAGAGCGTGCCGCACTCGCTGCACCGCAACCTCGGCAACGGGAGATTCGAGGACGTGAGCGAGAGGTCGGGCTTCAGCAAGTGGGCGGGCAAGGGGATGGGCATCGCGATCGCGGACTTCGACGACAACGGCTTCTCGGACGTCTTCATCGCGAACGACACCGAGCCCAACTTCCTCTACATGAACCGGGGCGACGGGACCTTCTCCGAGGAGTCGTGGGCGTGGGGCATCGCCTACGACGAGCAGGGCGCGGTCGTCTCCGGCATGGGGGCGGACAGCCGGGACTACGACAACGACGGCTGGCCGGACATCTTCTACAACAACCTCCAGTCCCAGATCTGGGCGCTGTTCCAGAACGAGGGGGGCAAGCACTTCCGCTACGCCTCCCCGCGCTCGGGGGTGGGGCGGCTGTCCCGCCGCTTCTCCGGCTGGAGCAACAACTTCATCGACTACGACAACGACGGCTGGAAAGACATCTACTCCGCCAACGGGGACGTCGACTACATCGGACCGAACTCCGCCCAGCACGACACCATGTTCCACAACGTGGACGGGAAGCTGTTCGCCGACGTGTCGCAGGGCCTCGGGCCCGACTTCACCCCCAAGGGGTACCAGCGCGGCTCCGCCGTGGGCGACCTCGACGGGAACGGCTTCCCCGACCTCGTGGTGACGTCGCTCAACAAGCGCCCGCGGATCCTGCTGAACTCGGGGGACAACAAGAACCACTGGCTGTGGATCGAGCTCGTGGGAAAGAAGAGCAACCGCGACGCGATCGGGGCGAAGGTGAAGGTCACGACGGCGAGCGGGCGCGTGCTCCACAACCACGCGACGATCAGCTCGGGCTTCATGTCCTCGAGCGACAAGAGGGTCCACTTCGGGCTCGGCGGCGACGGAGCGGTGAGCCGGGTCGAGATCCGCTGGCCGAGCGGGAAGTCGCAGGTCCTCGAGAACGTCAAGGTCGACCGGGTGCTGCGACTCGAGGAGCCGTCGTAGGACGCTCGCGTGTTTGCGGGGCGTCGCTCGCCCTGCAAGAATCCGGGCCCGTGACCCCGGACCTCTCCGTCCTCGACCTCGCGCTCGCCGCCCTCGCCGCGGTCGGGGCGGGCGCGGTCAACGCCCTCGCCGGCGGAGGCACGCTCCTCACCTTCCCCACCCTGACCGCTCTCGGCCTTCCCGCCGTCGTCGCGAACGTCACGAACACGATCGCCCTCGCCCCCGGCCACCTCGGGGCGACCCTCGCCCAGAGGAGAGACCTCGCCGGCCAGCGCGCGCTCGTCCTGAGGCTCGTCCCGGCCGCCCTCCTCGGCGGCCTCGCCGGCGGGCTGCTGCTGCTGCTCCTGAGCGAGCGGGTCTTCCGGCAGCTCGTCCCGTGGCTGATCCTGCTCGCCGCGGCGCTGCTCGCCGTCCAGGACCGCGTGCGGGCCTGGCTGCAGCGACGGCTCGGCGCGCACGCCCACCGTTCCCACCCCGCCGCCGCCGTCCCCGCGGTCTTCGCCGCCTCGATCTACGGCGGCTACTTCGGGGCGGGCCTGAGCGTGATCGTCCTCGCCGTCCTCGGCCTGCTCATCGACGACTCGCTCACGCGGCTCAACGCCACGAAGCAGGCGATCGGCTTCGCCGCGAACACCGCAGCGGCCGTGCTCTTCCTCTTCTCCGGCCAGGTCCACTGGCCGGCGGCGGTGGTGATGACGGCGGGGGCGGTCGCGGGGGGCGCCCTCGGCGGCCGCCTGGCCTCCCGCGTGCGCCCGGCCACGCTGCGGCTGGTCGTCGTGGCGGTGGGCGTCGTGGTCGGCGTCGCCTTCCTGCTGAAGGGATGACGGCGAACCCGCGCCTCCTCCGCGGTCAGCCTCCGAGGGGGTTCGCGTAGACCGCGCTCACGTCGAGCCTCACCCCCAGCGAGGCGAGCTCGACGGTCTCGCCCGCGCGGCCCTCCAGCAGCTCCCACCGCCCGGATTCGGCTCGCCGGAAGACCTCGATGAGAGGCTCGGCCTGCGACACGAGGACGTACTCGCGCAGCGAGGGGATGCGTCGGTAGTGGGCCCACTTCGCGCCCCGGTCGTAGCCTTCGGTCGAATCGGACAGCACCTCGACGAGCACGACGGGGTTGACGATCGCGTCCGCGTCGTCCTCGGCCGTCTCGAGCTGCCCGCACACGACGGAGACGTCCGGGTAGGTCGAAAGCCCGGTCTGGGGGATCCGCACGCGGACGTCCGAGGTGAAGGTGCGACAGGGCTTGCCCCGCAACCCCTGCAGGAGCTGGCCGATGGTCGCGGCGGCCAGGGCGCCGTGCTCCGGCGTCCCCCCTGCCATCGCCCAGACCTCGCCGCCGAGGTACTCGTGACGGACGTCGCTCTTCGCCTCTGCCGCGAGGTAGTCGGCGTACGACATCCTGGCGACGGGAGCAGGCCGAGCCACTGCTGGATTATAGGCTCAGTCCCGAGGGCCGGCCCCCATGACACCGCGCGGGCCGAGCCGCGCCTTCTCCTCCGGTAGAATGCCCGGCGGCGCCGACCGGCGGACCCCAGCGGCTGGTCGACCAGGAGCCTCCCGATGAAACCTCTCGCCCTCGCCGCCGTCGTCCTCTCGCTCGCCGCCGCCGCCGAGTCGGAGGGCCCCCTGCGGCCCCACCCGCAGAACCCGCGCTGGTTCACGGACGACACGGGCCGGGCGATCGTCCTCACCGGCTCGCACACCTGGGAGACGGTCCAGGACTTCCAGCGCGCGGGCGTGGCGCCGTTCGACTGGCCCGCCTTCCTCGACATGGTCGCGGGCCACGGCCACACCTACGTGCGGCTGTGGATGTGGGAGCACCCGGAGCGCGTCTGCTGGAGCGACGAGGCGGTGAGCGTCTCGCCGCTGCCCTGGAAGAGGACGGGGCCGGGCCGCGCCGGCGACGGCAAGCCGAAGTTCGACCTCGACGCCTTCGATCCGGCGTACTTCGAGCGCCTGCGCTCGCGGGTCGCGGAGGCGGAGAGGCGGGGCGTCTACGCGTCGGTGATGCTCTTCCAGGGCTGGAGCCTCGACAAGAGCGGAAACCCCCGGGGCGACCCGTGGTTCGCCCACCCGATGAACCCGGCGAACAACGTCCAGGGCATCGGCGCCGCGGACGGAAGGGCCGACAGCGACGACCTGCCCACGGTCCACAGCCTGAAGAACCCGGCCCTCCTCGCGAAGCAGGAGGCCTACGTGCGCCACGTCGTCGACGCCGTGAACGGCTTCGACAACGTGCTCTACGAGGTGCTGAACGAGGGCGGCGCCGTCGACTGGCAGTACCACGTCATCCGCCTCGTCAAGGAGTACGAGCGGACGAAGCCGAAGCAGCACCCGGTCGGGATGAGCCACCGGATCACGGCGGGCATGACGAACGCCGACCTGTGGCGGAGCCCGGCCGACTGGATCGCCGTCGCCATCGAGCCGCAGGCGTGGACCCACCCGGGCTCGACGCCGCTCCAGGACTACAAGGACGACCCGCCCGCCTCCGACGGGTCCAAGGTCGTCGTCTCCGACACCGACCACCTCTGGGGCCTGGGAGGGAACGAGACGTGGGCGTGGAAGAGCTTCCTGCGGGGCCTCCACCCCGCCTTCATGGACCCGTGGCGGCCGGTGCCGGAGCCCTCGCCGCGCGTCGCGGCGTGGATGACGGTCGAGAACGGGATCGCGTGGAACCGTCCCGACTACCCCGACTGGGAGCCCCTGCGGCGGGCGATGGGCCAGATCGCGGCCTGGTCGCGCAAGGTCGACCTCGCCCGCATGACGCCGCGCGGCGACCTCGCTTCGACCCGGTACTGCCTCGCCGATCCCGGCCGGGAGTACCTCGTCCTCGCCCCGGGCGGCGGGACGGTCACTCTCGACCTGCGCAACGCGAGAGGGCCGCTCGCCGCCCAGTGGCTCGTCGTCCGCTCCGGCGAGACGCTGCCGCTCGGCGCGCCGGTCGCGGGCGGCGACTACGTCGTCCTGCCCGCGCCCGGCCGCGGCGACGCGGTGCTGCACCTCACGGTGCGATAGATCGTCAAGACAAGTTCCAAACGCGGCGGGTCCGGAACCCCGTCCCGCGCCGGGCCGTTTCGAGGAGCTGCGCGAGCGCAGCCGAGGCGGGGCCTTCCCGCCGGTGGTGCTCGTCCATATGGGCTCGCCGGGAGACGGCGAGGCTTCCTCGGCACGCGCTGGCCGGAGGCGCGGGCCGTCACCGACCCCGATGCCCGGCTCTTCGCGACCTTCGGCCTCGGCGGGCTTGGCCAACTCTTCGGGCCTCAGGTCTGGCAGGCGGGGGCCGCCGCGGCCGTGCGAGGGCACGGCGTCGGCCTCCCGGTCGGGGATCCGCGGATGATGTCGGGCTGGTTCCTCCTGGCCGGCGACCGAATGGCGTGGAGCCACGTCCACGAGCATGCCGGGGCGAGGCGCCGGTGGGACGAGGCCACAGCGGCGTGGCGAGAGGCGCTGGCGGCCCGAGCGCGTCCGTGAGCCGCCCGTCCGTCCTGTTCCTCGGGGGCAACGGGCACTCCCCCGCCCCGAGCGGCTTCCTCATTGAGCGGCCGTGATCCGAACGGCTCAGGTCGCCGTCCGGCCGGGGGCGTACAATGCCGCCCGGCACGGGCGGAGGCACCATGGCGGACCAGGGGGCGAACGGCTGGGGGCGGCTGCACAGGGGGCTGCTGACTCTCCTGCGGATCGCGATCGGGTGGCACTTCCTCTACGAGGGCCACGCGAAGTTCATGCTGGGCAGCTGGACCTCGGCCGGCTACCTCGAGGCCTCGCGGTGGGTCCTGGGCGGCGCGTTCCAGTGGATGGCCTCGCACCCGGCGGTGATCGCCCTCGTGGACGCGGTCAACATCGGCGGCCAGATCCTGATCGGCCTGCTTCTGATCACCGGCACCCTGACCCGCGCGGCGAGCCTCGCCGGCATCGCGCTGCTCCTCCTCTACTACGTCGCCAACCCGCCGCTGCCCGGCCTCGGCCTCAACCTGCCCGGCGAGGGACACTTCCTCGTGGTCGACCGCAACCTGATCGAGCTGCTGATGCTGGCGCTGCTCGCCGCGCTGCCGATCGCCGCGCTGCCCGGCGTCGACCGCTGGTTCGTGCGCCGCCGGCAGGCCGCGCTCGCCGCGGCGGAGGCGGCGCCCGCCCCGGCGGCCGCTCCCGGCGATACCGCGACGGAGGCTCCGTCCGTCCGGCTGAAGCCCGCCCCCCCCGGCCCCGGCCGCCGCGAGATGATCGCGAACCTCGCGAGCCTGCCCTTCCTCGGCGCCTTCGCGTGGGCCCTCGTCAAGAAGCGCGAGTGGCAGAGCTACGAGGAGCGCAACCTCGTCGACGCGGTCACCGCGGCGAGCACGAAGACGCTCGACGTGGCCAGCCTGCGGGAGCTCGAGGGGACGCTGCCCCAGGGCGCGATCGGGGACAAGCGGTTCAGCCGGCTCATCCTCGGCGGGAACCTCCTCTCCGGCTGGGCCCACTCCCGCGACCTCATCTACGTCTCGCAGCTCGTCAAGGCGTACCACAACAAGGACCGGATCTTCGCGACGCTGCTGATGGCCGAGAAGTGCGGGATCGACACCCTGCTCACCAACCCGATCCTCTGCTCGCTCATCGACGAGTACTGGAAGCGGCGGATCGGCAGGATCCAGTTCATCTCGGACTGCGCCGGCCTCGACTACGACGAGAAGGGCCCGCACCCCATGCCCTTCGACAAGTACCTCGACAAGGTGCAGCGCGCGATCGACTACGGCGCCGCGGCCTGCTACATCCAGGGCGAGACGGCCGACTACTACATCCAGGCGGGCCAGCCGGACCGCCTGGAGAAGGTCGTCGAGACGATCCGGCGGAACAAGGTCCTCGTGGGCATCGGCGCCCACCACCTCGAGACGCTCCAGGGCTGCGTGGCCGCGGGGATGGTTCCCGACTTCTGGATGAAGACCCTGCACCACCACGGCTACTGGTCGGCGCGCCACCCCGAGTGGCACGACAACGTGTACTGCAACAACCCCGCCGACACCGCCGCCTGGATGCGCGAGCGGCCCGAGCCCTGGATCGCCTTCAAGACGATGGCGGCGGGCGCCATCCACCCGAAGCAGGCCTTCCAGTGGGCCTACGAGAACGGGGCCGACTTCGTCTGCGCCGGCATGTACGACTTCCAGATGGTCGAAGACGTCAACGTCGCCCTCGCGGCCCTCGGCTCGGGGCTCCCCCGGCGCCAGCGCCCCTGGAGGGCGTAGGGCCCCCTCAGGAGGACCGTTCCGGGGAGAGCACCTCTGCCAGCTCGCGAAGGAGCCGCGCCCCGTCGCCCTCCCACGCGCTGCCGTGCATGCAGGCCAGCGTGCGCGGGGCGGTGGCGGCGAGCTTCTCGAGGAGCGCCCCCGTCGCGGTCGAGTGGGAGAAGTAGTCCATCCCCTTCCGCATGGCCTCGCTCGGCCCGAGGATGTCGCCCCCGGTCACGGGCGGGTGCTCGGCGCCGGGCTGGGTGAAGAGGTCCCCGCACAGCAGGGTGGCGGTCGTCTCCTCGAGCAGGTAGCCGCAGTCCCACCCGTGCGGAAGGTGCGGCGCGTCGAGCCAGCGGACGCGCTTCGCGCCGAGGCTCACCGCCTCCCCGTCGCCGAGCGCCCGCGGGGGACGGTCGGCGATGTCGTTCACCGACACCATGGCCGCGACCTGGCCGCACAGGGGACGGGCCCGGGGGGCCGCGGCGAGCAGCTCGTTGAGCGCGCCGCACTCGTCGGCCTCGACGTGCGAGAAGGCCACCCAGCGCAGCCGCTCGACGGGCATCACCGCCGCGATCGCCTCGCGCACGAGCGGGAACATCCGCCGCGGCCCGGTGTGGAAGAGGAGGGGCTCCTCGTCCGCGAGCAGGTACTGGTTGAAGCTGAAGCCGCCGGGCAGGTCGGCCACCGGCGTCGAGATCCGGAAGATCCCGGCCGTCACCTCGTCGACGCGCGTCTTGCTTCCCGGGTTCGTGATCATGTGCCTTGCCTCCTGGGTTCGGACCGGGAGTGTCACGGGGGGCGGTGCCGTGACACCTCCCTCACGGAACGGCGATGGGTGCTAACCTCCGGGAATGGACGATGCGACCGCCCTCGAGACGGCGTCCGACGGCGTCCTCGCCGCACGCGTCGTCGCGGGGGGCGCGGGGGCGCCGGCCGCGGAGGCGGAGCTCGTCCGCCGCCTCGCCCCGAGGGTGCGCCTCTACGGGCTGCGTCACCTGCGCGACGCGGCGGCCGCGGACGACCTCGTGCAGGAGGTGCTCCTCTTGACCCTCGAGCGCCTCCGGGCGGGTCGCGTGCGCGAGCCCGAGCGCCTCGCGTCCTTCGTGCTCGGATCGTGCCGCCTGGTCGTCCGGAACCTGAGACGGGGCCGGCGCCGGCGGGACGCCCTGCTCGACCGCTTCTCCGCCGCCTTCCCGCGCCGGTCCGAGCCGGACAGTCTCCTCCTGGACCGCGCCCGCCTGCGGGACTGCCTCGCCCGCCTCGCGGAGCGGGAGCGCGCCGTGCTGGTGCTGACGTTCTACGCCGAGGAGCCCTCCGGCGCGATCGCGGCGCGCCTCGGCCTGAGCACGGAGAACGTCCGCACGGTGCGGCACCGGGCGTTCGGCCGCCTCCGCCTCTGCGTGACCGGAGACGCCTCGTGACCCCCTGCCCCGCGCCCCTCGGCGACGACGTCCTGCTCGACTGGTGGTCGGGCGAGCTCTCGCGCGCGGCGAGGCGCCGCCTCGAGGAGCACGTCCTCGCCTGCGAGGCGTGCGCGGCGCGCGCGGAGGCGACGGCCCGGCTCGTCCTGGGGGCGCGGGAGCTCGTGCGGCGGGGCGAGGTGCCGGCGGCCCTGCTGCCCCTGGTCGTCGAACGGCTCCGGGGAGAGGGCCTGCGCGTGCGCGAGTACCGCGTCGCCCCGGGCGGGAGCGTGCGGTGCACGGTGGCGCCCGACGACGACGTGGTCGTGTCCCGGCTGTCCGCCGACCTGCGGGACGTCGCCCGCCTCGACCTCGTGTCCCGGATCGACGAGGGCGCCGAGCACCGTCTCGTGGACCTCCCGTTCGACGCGACGGCCGGCGAGCTCGTCTACGCGCCGCCGGCCGCCTCCCTGCGGGCGCGGCCGGCCAGCGTGGAGCGACTGCGCCTCGTCGCGGTCGGGCCGGAGAGCGAGCGCGTCATCGGCGAGTACAGGTTCGACCACACGCCCTGGCCGGGACCGCCCGCCGCGTCCTGAGGCGGTCCTCCCCGCTCCTCAGAGCATCCGGGCGAAGCGACCGGGCAGGCCCTCGAGGATCGGGAACGCGGCCGCGTACTCGGAGTGCGAGAGGGAGAACGCGACGCTCTCGGCGTCGGCGTGGAGCCTCTCGTGCGGCTCCGCGGCGGGCGTGCCGGCGAGGCGGCCCGCCGCCGGGCACTCGCGCGCGGCGGCGACGGGACTGGGCGTGCCAGCGGCGTCTCCTCGGTCGGCGAGCCGATCCTCGATCCCGGAGCCGGGCGAAGAACCGCTGCGTGTCGCGCAGCCACGCTCAGCGCCGGGTCGTCGCCCAGACGGCCGGTCCGCAGGTCGACAACCGGCTGGTAGCGGACCTCCACGCGACCGGAGGCGAGGGCCTCGGTGACCCACGCGATCCGCTCGTCGCGCTCGCGCAGGTGCGTCAGGACCGCCCGGGCGTCCTCCCGGCTGAGGAAGAGCAAGCCGCCGTCCGAGCGGTCCGGCCATGAACCGGGCCTCGCCGGGGCGCCCGGGGTCAGGGTGTCGCTCAATGCCCTGGCCCCGGGTCCCCTGGAACGAGCGCCCCGGACTAGCTGCAGCCGCTCGTCGACCCGCAGTTCGCGCAGCGGTAGCAGGAGCCGTTGCGGATCATGATGCTGCCGCAGTAGTGGCAGGGCGGGGCGTCCGTCTGGGCCTTCATCGCCGCGCCGGGGGCCGCCGACTCCGCGGCGCGCTCGGCCCGCGCGGAGGCCGGGTTCACCGGGCCGGAGTGGGGCTTGAGCGAGGTCTCGCTCGCCTGCACGCCCACCGCCTCCTGGTGCTCGGCGGAGAGGAACTTCGACGCGAGCCACCGGAAGATGTAGTCGGTGATGCTCTTCGCGTAGGGGATCTCCGGGTTCTTGGTGAAGCCCGAGGGCTCGAAGCGCACGTGCGAGAACTTCTCGACGAGGGCCTCGAGGGGCACCCCGTACTGCAGGGCCATCGAGATCGACGTCGCGAAGGCGTCCATGAGGCCGGAGATCGTCGAGCCTTCCTTCGCCATCACGAGGAAGATCTCGCCCGGCTTGCCGTCCTCGTACATCCCGACCGTGATGTAGCCCTCGTGGCCGGCGATCTGGAACTTGTGGGTGATCGCGTGGCGCTCGTCGGGCAGCTTGCGGCGGGCGGGACGGCCCTCGACCGCGGGGCCGGCCGCGGCGGCGGCGGCGGGCGCCTCGGCGACGCCCTTCGCCTCCTCCTTCGAGGTCGACAGCGGCTGCGAGCGCTTGCAGCCGTCGCGGTAGACCGCGATCGCCTTGAGGCCCAGCCTCCAGCCCTCGACGTAGGCCTGCTGGATGTCGTCGGGGGTGGCGTCCGTGGGCATGTTGACGGTCTTGGAGATGGCGCCCGAGAGGAACGGCTGGACCGCCGCCATCATCTTGACGTGGCCCATCCAGTGGATGGAGCGCTTGCCGTCCCGCGGGGGGAAGGCGCAGTCGAAGATCGCGAGGTGCTCGTCCCTGAGGTGGGGCGCGCCCTCGATCGTCTCCCGCTCGTCGATGAAGCGCAGGATGTCCTCGACCTGGATCGGCGAGTAGCCGAGCTTCTTGAGGACGCCGGGCACCGACTGGTTGACGATCTTCATCATCCCGCCGCCCACGAGCTTCTTGTACTTGACGAGGGCGATGTCGGGCTCGATCCCGGTCGTGTCGCAGTCCATCATGAAGCCGATCGTGCCGGTGGGGGCGAGCACGGTGACCTGGCTGTTGCGGTACCCGTGCTGCGCGCCGAGCGCGTAGGCCTCGTCCCACACGTCGAACGCCGACTGCAGGAGGCGCTTCGGCACGGCCGCGGCGTCGATCATGTGGGCGTGCTTGCGGTGCTTGTCGATGACCCGGAGCATGGGCTCCGCGTTCTTCGCGTGGCCGGCGAAGGGCCCCATCGCGGCGGCGAGGCGGGCGGACTGGGCGTAGGCCTCGCCGTGCATGAGAGCGGTCACCGCCGCCGCGTAGGCGCGGCCCTCGTCCGAGTCGTAGGGCAGCCCACGGTCCATCAGGAGGACGCCGAGGTTCGCGTAGCCGAGGCCGAGGGGGCGGTAGTCGTGGCTGTTGCGGTCGATGGCCGGCGTCGGGTAGCTCGAGTTGTCGACGAGGATCTCCTGGGCGGTGATCATCGTGCGGCAGGCGGCGCGGAAGTCCTCGACGTCGAACTCGCCGTCCTCCCCCACGAACTTCATGAGGTTGAGGCTCGCGAGGTTGCAGGCCGTGTCGTCGAGGAACATGTACTCGGAGCAGGGGTTGCTGCCGTTGATCCGGGCGGTGTTCGGGCAGGTGTGCCAGTCGTTGATCGTCGAGTCGTACTGGATGCCGGGGTCGCCGCACTGCCACGCCGCCTCCGCCATCTGCTTCATGAGGTCGCGGGCCCGCATCGTCTCGCACGGGTTGCCGGAGAGGACGTACCGCGTCTGCCACTCCCGGTCCTCGACCACCGCGCGCATGAACTCGTCCGTGACCCGCACCGAGTGGTTCGCGTTCTGGAAGAACACCGAGTCGTAGGCCCCGCCCCGCACGTTGAACGCGCCGTCGTAGCCGGCGTCGATGAGGGCCCAGGCCTTCTTCTCCTCGTCGGCCTTGCAGTGGACGAACTCGACGATGTCGGGGTGGTCGGCGTTGAGGATGACCATCTTCGCCGCGCGGCGGGTCTTGCCCCCGCTCTTGATCACGCCGGCGAAGGCGTCGTACCCGCGCATGAAGGAGACGGGGCCGGACGCGGTGCCGCCCCCGGCGAGGGGCTCCCGGGAGGAGCGGATGTTCGAGAGGTTCGAGCCCGTGCCCGAGCCGAACTTGAAGAGCATCCCCTCGGTGCGGGCGAGGCCGAGGATCGACTCCATCGTGTCCTGGACGGCGTTGATGAAGCAGGCCGAGGACTGCGGGTGCTTCTCGATCCCGACGTTGAACCACACGGGGCTGTTGAACGCCGCCTTCTGCTGCACGAGCAGGTGGGTGAGCTCGTCGCTGAACGCGTGGAGGTCCTCGGGCGTCGCGAAGTAGCCCTGGGCCTCGGCCCAGCCGCGGATCGTGTCGACCACGCGGGAGATGAGGCCGCGCACGCTCCGCTCGCGGTCGGGCGCCCCGATCTGACCGCGGAAGTACTTCGACGCGACGATGTTCGTCGCGGTCTGGCTCCAGGTCGACGGAACCTCGATGCCGTGCTGCTCGAACACCGGCTGCCCGCGCTCGTCGTTGATGACCGCGGAGCGCAGCTCCCAGGTGAGCTCGTCGTAGGGGTGCCGTCCCGCTTTCGTGAAGTGCCGCCGGAAAGCCAGCCCCGCGCGTTTGTCCGGCTGCGCCGAAGGACGGGACTCGGCTCGGGGGTTCTCCACGGGATGGGTCGACATCAGGTACCTCTCAGCAGCGACGGTAACGACGGCCGTTCAGGGTGACGACTCTCCGGTGAGACTGGCGAGATCGCCTCGCCAGCCGGCCCGGCGCGGTGGCTGTGCCGTAAGCGGCGACGGCGATTATCGGGAAGCGGTCGCGGAAGTGTCAAGGAGAAAAACACAAGATCTTGGGGCCTTTTCGCGAGAGACAACATGATATTGCTGCTCAGTCACTTAGGAGGATGGCTCGATCGAACCTCCTCGATGGGATCGGTGGCTTCGACCCGTTCATCACAGCGTATCCGGGCCGATACAGACACCACTTTTTCTTTCTCTCATCACATGTTGCGGCCACTCATTTCGAGCGCTTATCACTCCACGGGCAGCAATTCCTTCTCGTCAAAGCACGAATGGCCTACACTGCGGCCATGCCCGCAGGCCTCCGGATCCTCGAGGGACCCTACCTCCGCGACGTGCTCGCCCAGCCGGAAACGCTCGCGTCGACGCTCGCCGCGCTCGAGCCTTCCCCGGCCCTCGAGGACATCGCGCGCCGGGCGCGGGAGGGGAGCTTCCGGCGCCTCGTGCTCACCGGCATGGGCTCGTCCCTCTTCGGCCTGGCGCCGCTCGAGCTGCGCCTCGTCGCGGCCGGCCTCGCGCCCCACGTCGTCGAGTCGTCCGAGCTCCTCCACTATCAGCACGCGCTGCTCGCCGAGGGCACGCTCCTGCTGCTCGTCTCCCAGTCCGGGCGCAGCGCGGAGATCCTGCGCCTGCTGGACGCCGCGCGAGGGCGGCGCGGGGTGACGACCCTCGCCCTGACCAACACCGAGACGAGCCCCCTCGCGGAGGGCGCCGACGCCGTCGTCCTCACCCGCGCCGGCGAGGAGGCGACCGTCTCGTGCAAGACCTACCTGGCCGCGCAGATGGCGCTCGGCTGGCTGGGCGAGGTCCTCGCCGGCGGCGACCGCGGGAGGGCGCGCGCCGAGCTCGGGGCGACGGTCGCGGGCGCGGCCGCCTACCTCGCGTCGTGGCGCGCCCACGTGGAGTGGCTGGGGGAGCGGCTCGCCGGCGCCCGCGTCGTCTTCTACGTCGGCCGCGGCGCCTCGCTCGCCGCCGCGCGCACGGCCGGCCTCGTCACCAAGGAGGCGACCCACCGGCCGTCCGAGGGCATGAGCAGCGCCGCGTTCCGCCACGGCCCGGTCGAGATGCTCGACCGCGACGTCTTCCTCCTCGCCTTCGCCGGCGACCCGCGCACGAGAGGGCTCAACGAGGCGCTCGTCGCCGACGCGCGCGCGGCCGGCGCGCGGGCCTTCCTCGCCGCCGACGACGCGCCGGAGCCGGCCCTGCGGCTGCCCGCGGTCGGCGACCTCGCCCGCCCGGTCGTGGAGCTGCTGCCGGTGGAGATGGTGACGCTCGCGATGGCCGCGCTCGACGGCCGGGAGGCCGGCCGCTTCGAGCGTGCGACGAAGGTGACGGCGACGGAGTGAGCGTACCGCGTAGAATGGCCGGTGAGCCCGATGGCCGACCCCCTGCCCCCCGACGATTGGACGGACGAGAAGCGGCGCGCCTTCCGCGAGGCGCTGCGCGCCCGCGCCGAGCGCCAGGCGCGCGCCGGGCGGCTCGTCGGCCTGGTGCTCGTGGCGATCGTGGCCGCGGGCGTGCTGCTGCGCCTGAGCGAGGCGTGGTGGGTCCCGGCGGTGGGCGCGGTCGCGCTCGCCGCCGTCGTCCACCGCATGGTCAACTGGACGTGCCCGAGCTGCGGGGGCCGGCTGCCGACGCGCCGCGGCTCGCGCTGCCTCGGGTGCGGGGCGCCGCTCGACACGTGAGGAACCGGAGGGAATCGATGAGGACGAAGCGATGGGCGGCGACGGCCCTGGCGGCGGCGACGGTGCTGGCGGGCGCCGTTCCCCTGGCGGCCGCCGACGAGGGGGCGGCCGTCCTGGCCGCGCACGACCGCCGGATGGCGCTCACGATCGCCGCGGACGTCGCCGCGCTCGGCGCCATGATGACGGAGGACCTGACCTACACCCACTCGAACGCGGCCACGGAGACGAAGGCGGAGTTCCTGGCCGGGCTCACGAGCGGCAAGTACCTCTACCGCGAGATCACCCCGAAGGACCGCAGGGTCCGCGTCCACGGCGACGCGGCGATCGTCTCGGGGCCCGCCCACGTGGTCATCGAGCCGGGAGGCCAGAGGACCGAGATCGACCTCTACTTCACCGAGCTGTACGTGAAGCAGGGGGCCCAGTGGAAGATGGCCCTCTGGCAGTCCACCCGCATCCCGGCCCCCGCCGCGAAGTAGCCCGGGATCCAAATCTTTGGTGAAACCCCTCGCTCGTCCCGCTCGTCTCAAGCAGGGAGTGCATTCGTCCGTCTTCACCCCCCCTTTCCGCCCCCTGGATGTCTTCGCATGTCTGAGGATCGTGGTATGACCCGCCGCCGAGCGCTGGGCCTCGGGGCCGCGGCCGTCGGCACGGCGGCCGCCTACGAGATCCTGGCCGGCCCCGCCCGCGCTCTCGCCGCCTCCGGCGCCGGCACGCGGTCGGGTCTCGCCTACTTCACCCGCTTCGGCATCACCGAGAAGCTGCTCCAGGACACGCTGGCCGCGGCCCTCGGGAGCGGCGGCGACTTCGCCGACGTCTACTGCCAGCACCAGGTGGGCAACACCTACCTCCTCGAGGACGGGGCGGTGAACCGCGCCTTCACGAGCGTGAACCTCGGCGTCGGCGTGCGGGTCGTGAAGGGCGACCAGACGGGCTACGGCTTCACCGAGGACATCACCCCCGAGGGGCTGACGCTCGCCGCGAGGACCGCGGCGGCGATCGCGTCCGGCCCCAGCCGCCCCGGCCCGCAGCGGTTCAACCCGCTGGGCGACGTGCCCTCCCGCTACGCGGTCGGCACCCGCTGGGAGGACGTGCGGCCGGAGGCGAAGCTGCCGCTCCTGCGCGCGCTGAACGAGAAGGCGCAGGCGGCCGACCCCCGCGTCCGCAAGGTGCGGGTGTTCTTCAACGACGAGTCGGGCGCGGTGCTGATCGCGGACTCCGACGGCCGGATCGTCGAGGACCTGCAGCCGATGACGAGCATGACCCTCACCTGCGTCGCCGAGGAGGGCGGGAGGCGCGAGGAGAACTACTACAACGTCGCCGCGCGCGACGACATCTCCTTCTACTCCCCCGAGCGGATCGACCGGATGGTGCGCGAGTGCGTGAAGAACACGGTGGTGCTCTTCGACGCGACGCCCGCCCCCGCCGGCGAGATGCCGGTGGTGCTGGCCGCCGGCTCCTCCGGCATCCTGCTCCACGAGGCGATCGGCCACGGCATGGAGGCCGACTTCAACCGCAAGAACACCTCGATCTACTCCGACAAGATCGGCAAGCCGATCGCGAAGGACTTCGTGAACATCGTCGACGAGGGTACCCAGGAGCACGCCCGGGGCGCGATCAACGTGGACGACGAGGGCACCGTGGCCGGCAAGACGATGCTGGTGCAGGGGGGCATCCTGACCACGTACCTCCACGACCGCATCTCCGCGAAGCACTACGGCGTCGCGCCCACCGGCAACGGCCGCCGGCAGGGCTACCAGTTCGCACCCATCCCGCGCATGCGGTCGACCTACATGCTGCCGGGACCGCACACGAAGGACGAGATCCTCGCCTCGGTGAAGAAGGGCATCTACTGCACCCGCTTCACGAACGGGCAGGTGAACATCGGGGCCGGCGACTTCACGTTCTACGTCAAGAACGGCTTCCTCATCGAGGACGGGAAGCTCACCCGCCCGATCAAGGACGTCAACATCATCGGCAACGGCCCGAAGGTGCTCGAGCTCGTGGACATGGTCTCGGACGACCTCGTGATCGACGAGGGCGGCTGGACCTGCGGCAAGGACGGCCAGGGCGTCCCCGTCTCCCAGGGCATGCCGACGGTGCGGGTCGCGTCGATCACCGTGGGCGGCAGCACGAGGAAGGGCTAGGGAGGACGCGATGAGCACGACCCGGAAGGACGACCAGGACGTCGCCCGCCAGGCGATGAAGACCGCCCTCGCCCGGGGGGCGAGGGAGGCCGCGGCCACGATCAGCCGCACCCGCGAGGTGAGCGTCGAGTGGCGCGACGGCAGGGTGGAGCGGATCAACGAGGCCACCCGCCGCTCGCTGGGCCTCCAGCTCTACGTGGACGGCCGCTACTCGTCGGTCTCCTCCTCCGACCTGCGGCCCGAGGCTCTGGACACCTTCATCGCCGACTCGATCGCGATGACCCGGGTGCTCGCGGAGGACCCGTTCCGCGCGCTGCCCGACCCCGCCCTCTACCAGGGCCGGGCGAGCGTCGACCTCGAGCTCGAGGACCCGGCGTACGCGACGGTCACCCCGGAGCGCCGGCGCCAGGCGGCGAAGGAGATGGAGGACGCGGCGCGCGCGGTGAAGGGCGCCGCGGCGATCCTCTCCGTGAGCACCGGCTTCAGCGACACCCGCACCGAGAGCTTCCGGGTCGCCTCGAACGGCTTCGAGGGCGCCCGGGTCGACACCGTGTTCTTCGGCTCGGCCCAGGTGAGCGTGAAGGACGCCGACGGCCGGCGGCCCGAGGAGTACGACTTCGCCGGCGCCCGCTTCGTCTCAGAGGTGCCGAGCACGGCCGACATCGGCCGCCGCGCGGCCGAGCGCGCGCTCTCGCGCCTCGGCGCGAAGAAGGGCGAGTCCGCGGCGATGACCCTCGTCCTCGACAACCGCGCCGCGCCCCGGCTGATCGGCGCCCTCGTCCAGCCCCTCACCGGCGCCGCCCTCCAGCAGAAGCGCTCGTTCCTCGAGGGCAAGGTCGGCCAGCCGATCGGGAGCCCGCTGTTCGACGTCGCGGACGACCCGCTCGTCCCCCGCGCGTTCGGCTCGCGGCTGTGGGACGGCGAGGGCCTCGCCGCGAGGAGGATGCCGGTCTTCGAGAAGGGCGTGCTCCGCAGCTACTACCTCGACACCTACTACGCGAAGAAGCTGGGCCTCGCCCCCACCACCGGCGGCCCCTCGAACGCCTCCTGGACGCTCGGGACGAGGTCGCAGGCCGAGATCCTCCGGGACGTGGGCGAGGGCCTCCTCGTCACCGGCTTCATCGGCGGCAACTCGAACGGGACCACCGGCGACTACTCGTTCGGCATCCAGGGCTTCCGCATCCGCGGCGGCCAGCGCGCCGAGCCCGTCTCCGAGATGAACATCGCCGGCAACCTGCTCGACCTGATGAAGAAGCTCACCGCGGTCGGCAACGACCCCTGGCCGTACTCCTCGATGCGCACCCCGACCCTCGTCTTCGAGGGCATCCAGGTCGCGGGGGTGTAGCTCCTCGGGGAACGCCCGGTCGTCGAGGGCGTTCCCCGAGGTCGTCGTTGCCGCAGAGCCCCCTCGAAGGCCGGCCCCTCACCCCCGAGCGATCACGGCACGACCCGGATCTCGAGGGGGACGCGTGCACAGGCCTTCGCGGTGGATGCCGGGTCCGCGCAGATCGACAGCTCGACCGGGCCTGACCCTCCGGCCGGCTGGTTGAGGCCGTCGGCGTAGACCCGGACGATCCCGGGCGACACGGCGAGAAAGGTGGCGGTGTAGCCGCCCGCCTTGTCGACGGCCAGGATGCGCGGATCGCTCGTTCTCCAGGTTGCGCCGCGGGACGGACCCCGTCGGCGCATCCGGGAGGATCCTGGCCCACGAAGTCGACCCCCACGTTCATGCGCGCGCCGACGCGCAGGTCGGCGCGGGCGGGCGTCACGGCACGGTCGGGCGCGAGATGCGGCTCTCCCGGCCCCGGGTAGGCTGGAGCGACGAAGATCGACCACGACCGGCAGGCGTTCGGGGGGCGGCACGAGCTCGGGCCGTACAGGTTGCCCACCCAGATCTGGCCGTCAGGACAGCCGCCGTTCGAGGATCCCCCGCACGCCGCGAGAACCAGCGCGTGTGCGCTCGCCGCCAGGAGCCAGATCGGGTTCTTCAGGCGCACGGCTTCACCCCCTGCTGCAACCAAGAGACGAAGGCGGCGTCGATCGTTACAGCGGCAGTCTGGGTGTCGCCGACCGACGGGCACCCGGAGGTCGTTGACAAGGACTTGGCCCTTGCTAAAGTAAGGGCATGGCCAAGGTCACGAGCAAGCTGCAGGTGACCGTCCCGAAGGTGATCGCCGAGCGCTTCGGCATCAAGCCCGGCCACGAGATCGAGTGGCTCGCGGAGGGCAACGCGATCCGCGTGCGGCCCCGCTCCGAGACGGTCGAGTCGCTGGACATCGCGGCCCGCCTCCTCTCCTTCGACGAGGCCACGACGAGGCAGCAGGCCAGGAACCGTTCGCGTCGGCACGAGGGGACGGCCGACCGGGGCTGGACGCGGGAGGAGCTCTACGACCGTGGCCGCCCTCGTTGACACGAACGTCCTCGTCTACCGCTTCGACCCGCGCCAGCCCGCGAAGCAGCGCCGGGCCACCGAGATCCTGAGGACCGGAATCGAGGGCGACTCGCTCCTGCTCTCGCACCAGGCGATCGTGGAGTTCGTGGCCGCGGTGACTCGACCCCTCGCCGGCGGCCGGCCCCTCCTCACCCTGCCCGAGGCCGTGCGGGAGACCGAGGAGCTGTGCGCCCAGTTCACGGTCCTCCTGCCCGACGAGCTGGTGCTCCGGACCGCGCTGCGCGGGGCCGCCGCCTACCAGCTCTCCTGGTTCGACGCCCACATGTGGGCCTACGCGGAGCGCTACGGCGTTCCGGAGCTCCTCTCCGAGGACTTCGCGCACGGCCGCCGCTACGGCGCCGTGCACGTCGTCAACCCCTTCCTCGCCGCCTGAGCGCCCGCCCGCCGCTCACGGCAGCGGCGGAACCGGCCGCCCCGGCGTCCATGGCGCTCCCGCCTGCTCGAGCGCCGTCTCGAAGGCCGGCAGCCGCTTCTCGAGCACCGCGTTGAGCCGCTCGCGGACCGCCGCGAGCTCTCTCTCCGCGATGTCGAGGCTGCGCCGGTGGGTCGGGGTGGGCCCGTAGGTGGACCACATCGTGCCCATGTGGGCGACCTGGAGACGCCGGGTCACGGTGACCGGGCCGTCGTCCTCGATCGCCGCGCGGGCCCGGTTGCC
The DNA here is from genome assembly GCA_964561785.1 of uncultured Acidobacteriota bacterium. Classification (GTDB taxonomy): domain Bacteria; phylum Acidobacteriota; class Vicinamibacteria; order Fen-336; family Fen-336; genus DATBSL01. Next base: position 33,205 of record CAZLRF010000050.1, read on the forward strand.
GGACAGCGTCTCGTCGATCGCGTGGAGCTCCTGCCGGATGGCGTGGAGCTCGGCGTCGAGGCCGTCGGGTCCGGTGCGGGAGCGGTCGAGGGCGGTCTTCAGGGTGTCCGTGCGCCGCAGGGCCTCGCTCACCGCCTGCGTCGCCGCGCTCGCCGCGCGGCTCACGCCGGAGAGGCGAGCGAGGAACGCGGCGGTGTCCTTCGGGTCGGCCCCCGGAAGAGCCCCCGGGCGCAGCCGTGCGACCTCGAAGGAGACCTCTCCCGCGAGCTCGGTCGTTCTCCCGTCGACCTGCTTCGCGAGGGAGACGGTGTAGGTCCCCGGGGGGGCGAGGACGCCCTGGGGAGAGGAGCCCTCGTCGTCGTCCGAAGCGCGGCGCGGCGCGGCGGAGATCGCCTGCGGGGCGGGCAGGCGCAGGTCCCACGCGACGCGGTGGAAGCCCTTGTCGGTCTTCCCCTCGATCCGGCGGACCACGCGGCCCGCGGCGTCCTTCACCGTGAGGACGACCGCCGGCTTGGGCTCGCGCCGCTCGGCCTCGACCTCCGCCCAGCCCGGATAGGGCGTGTCCTTGCCCGCTTCGGCGAGCGGCTTCTCCTTCTCCTGGCGCAGCTTCGCCCGGCTCTTCGGCTCCTCCGCGAGGTGGTAGGTGAAGACCGCCCCGAACGGGGGGTTGGGCGCGGTGAAGAACGCCGCGCCCTGCGAGGCCCGTCCCTCCTCCCCGAGCGGCGTGCGCTCGACGTACCACCAGGCCTTGCGGACCGGGAAGAGAGCCGCCTCCTTCGCGAGCGCGGCCTCCGTCGCCTCGCGCAGGACCGAGTAGTCGTCGAGGACGAAGAACCCGCGGCCGAACGACGCCCCCACGAGGTCGTTCTCGCGCCGCTGGATGGCGAGGTCGCGGAACGCGATGGTCGGGACGCCGCCCCCGAGCTTCGTCCAGCGGCCTCCCCCGTTCGTGGTGAAGAAGATCCCGAACTCGGTCCCCGCGAACAGCAGGTCGGGCTTCACGTGGTCCTGCACGACGCGCCACACGAGGTGCCGGTCCGGCAGGTCGCCCGCGATCGAGCGCCAGGTGCGGCCGCGGTCGGTGCTCTTGAGGAGAAAGGGCCGGAAGTCCCCCGACTTGTGGTCGTCGAGGGCCACGTACACGGTCGACGCGTCGAAGAGGTCGGCCTTGACGTCGTTCACGAAGGCGGAGGCGGGCACGCCCGGCAGCGCGCCCACCTCGATCTTCCTCCACGTGCGCCCGCCGTCCTCGGACACCTGGAGGATCCCGTCGTCGGTGCCCGCGTAGAGGAGCCCCTCCTGCTTCGGGGACTCGGCGAGGGACGTGATCGTGTTGTAGCTCGACATCGCGACCATGTCCCACGGCGAGTCCCAGCTCCAGACCCGCCCCATGAGGGGCAGCGTCATGCGGTCCTGGTTGCGCGTGAGGTCCCCCGAGACGGGCCGCCAGCTGTCGCCCCGGTCGTCGGAGCGCCAGACCCGCTGCGAGGCGTAGTAGAGGCGGGTCGGCTGGTGCGGGCTCACGAGAATGGGGGCGTCCCAGTTGAAGCGGTCGGGGGGGTCGCCCGGCTCGCCCTGCGGCTGGATGTAGACCCGCTCCCCCGTCGTGCGGTCGACCCGCACCAGGTTCCCCTGCTGCCACTCGGAGTACATGATCTTCGGGTTGCCGGGCTCGGTGGCCGGCTGGTGCCCGTCGGCGAAGAGCGTGATGAACCAGTCCCCGTTCGTGATGCCGCTCGCGCTGTCCGTGCGGGAGGGGCCGCCCTGCGTGCTGTTGTCCTGGGTGCCACCGTAGACGGTGTAGAAGGGCTCCGCGTCGTCGAGGGCCACCTTGTAGAACTGGGTGACCGGCAGGTTCGCCACGAAGCGCCACGTCTGCGCGAGGTCGAAGGTCTCGTAGATCCCGCCGTCGGTGCCGACGAGGAGGTAGTCGGGGTCGTCCCTGCGGAATGCGATCGCGTGGTTGTCCGAGTGCTTGTCTCTCTCCTCCATGCGCCGGAAGGTCTTCCCCCCGTCGTCCGACACCCACATCCGCACGTCGACCAGGTAGATCCGCCCCTCGGCGTGCGGGCTCGCGTACAGCTCCTGGTAGTAGTGGGGACCGGTCGCCCCGGAGACGGTCTCGGAGCGCTTCTCCCACGACGAGCCGCGGTCGGTCGAGCGGTAGACGGCGCCCGTGCGTCGGTTCGTCTCGATCGCCGCGTAGAGGACGTCCGGGTTCTGCGGGGAGATCGCGAGGCCGATCTTGCCGAGGGGGCCCTCGGGCAGTCCCTTCGTCAGCTTCTCCCAGGTCGCGCCCCCGTCCGTCGAGCGGTGGAGCCCCGACTCGGGGCCGCCGCCCACGTACGCGGCCACCGTGCGGTGGCGCTGCCACGTCGCGGCGTAGAGGACGTCGGGGTTGCGCGGGTCGATC
>CAZLRF010000051.1:0-29035 GCA_964561785.1 uncultured Acidobacteriota bacterium
CCTGTCGCCAGCAATGGACGCAATCCGGGCTGAAGAAGAACAGCAGCGTCCTACCATCGGTATGAGGCACGGAGACGGTCTTCCCGTCAAAAGACGTCAGCTCGAAGGCCCGCACAACTTGCCCGACGCGCAAGGCCCGTTCGGCGGGGAGCGGGGGCCCGGCTCGCTTCAGAGTTTCGAGGGCGCCGGCCCGAGAGAGCAGGAGGACGTTGGCAACCGAAAGGGCAACCACTAGAAGCCAAGGCAATGCCGCCCGCCGCGAACGGAGGAGTTCCTGCGCGTGACGAGTCAAAGTAGCCAACCGGCCGCTTGCGGCCTAGGGGAGTCAGTTACAGTAGTACAGGACGCAGTTCGTCGCCTGGAAGATCTTGCAGTCGGCCATACCGCCACCTTCGTCCTCCGAGTAGTACGAGATGCACTGGTGGTACGTCATCGCACACCATCCGCCGAGCGGGACCGTGCAGTACCTTTTGTAGTGCTTCCCCGTCAACGGGTGCGTGCATTCGGCATAGCACGAAGAGCTGGCAGCTGCGGGCACGGCTATCACTACAGCAGAGACGACGAGAAGCACTGCGACTGTGAAGAGCGCAACGAGCCTGCTGGCAGTGTTCCGATCCACTGGTCCCTCCCGACCGTATCAGGGCCTCCCGCCATGTCAATGGGCCTAACGGACCATAGACCCAATCTGGAGGTGGATCTGACGATCTCCCATCCCGCCAGCGAGGAGGCCCCCCGATGTGACCGGTCATCGGCTTGGTCGTGATCGGGGGGGGCCGGTTGGGTCGGGCCGCCGCGCAGGCGCTCCTCGAGGAGGGCATCGAGCACCGCATCGTCGAGAAGCTGAAGGAGCGGGTGCGCGACCCCGCCCGCTACGCGCTCGGGGACGCGGTCGCGCCCACGGTGCTGCGCGAGGCGGGGCTCGACGGTGCCAACCCTGAAGTCCGCGCGCCGCTCGACGCAGGGTTGGAGCTGGTCCTGATGGAGGACACCGAGGCGGAGCGCCGCTTCCTGAGCCGCTACGCGTCGTGAGCCGCCCGCCGGCGCGGACGCGGTAAGCTGTCGTGGGGCGCCCGGCGGCGGGCGCCCGCACCCTCGAGGCCGACCATGGACCAGGAGCAGAAGAAGCAGGCGCAGTTCTCCGGGGCGTACCTCCTCCTCGCGTTCGCCGCGCTCCTCTTCGTCCAGGGGGTCGTGGCGAGGCGCGCGGCGCCGAAGGCGGTGCCGATGAGCGAGCTGCTGCAGCACGTGCGCGAGGGCCGCGTGGCCGAGGTCCTCGTCCGGGACGCTGACATCGTCGTCGCCCTCAAGGCCGAGGGGGACCGGAAGCCCGAGCGCCTCGTGGCGACCCGGCTGCCCGGGATCGACGAGACGGCGCTGGTGAAGGAGCTGCAGGAGAAGGGCGTGAAGTTCTCCGGGTTCATCGAGCGCACGTCCTGGCTCGAGACCTTCCTCCTCGCCTGGGTCCTCCCGATCGGGGTCCTCGCCGCCATCTGGTTCTTCCTCATGCGCCGGCTCCAGGGCGGCCGCGGGGGGCCGCTGTCGATCGGCCGGAACAAGGCCCGCATCTACGACGCGACGAAGGCGGCCAAGGTCACGTTCGAGGACGTGGCGGGGGTGGACGAGGCGGAGGCCGAGCTCGTCGAGGTCGTGGACTTCCTGAAGAGCCCCCAGAAGTACACGGCGCTCGGGGCGCGGATCCCCAAGGGCGTGCTGCTCGTGGGCCCGCCCGGCACCGGCAAGACCCTCCTCGCCCGGGCGGTGGCGGGAGAGGCGGGGGTGCCGTTCTTCTCGCTCTCCGGCTCCGAGTTCGTGGAGATGTTCGTGGGGCTCGGGGCGGCGCGGATGCGCGACCTCTTCGAGGAGGCGCGCAAGCGCGCCCCCTGCATCGTGTTCATCGACGAGCTCGACGCGATCGGCAAGTCCCGCGGCGGGGTCGCCGCCCTCTCGACCCACGACGAGCGCGAGCAGACGCTCAACCAGCTCCTCGTCGAGATGGACGGCTTCGAGGCGACCGCGGGCGTCATCATCATGGCCGCGACCAACCGCCCCGAGGTGCTCGACCAGGCCCTCCTGCGGGCCGGCCGCTTCGACCGCCAGGTGGTCGTGGACCGCCCCGACCTGCGCGGACGCGAGGACATCCTGAAGGTCCACGTGCGCAAGGTGCGTCTCGCGGACGACGCGGACATCCTCGTCCTCGCGCAGAGGACACCCGGCATGGTCGGCGCCGACCTCGCGAAGGTCGTCAACGAGGCCGCCCTCGCCGCCGCCCGCCGGGGGTCCGAGCTCGTGGCCCAGAGGGACTTCGAGGCCGCGATCGACCGCATCCAGCTCGGCCTCGAGAAGAAGGGCCGGGTCCTCAGCGAGGACGAGAAGCGGCGGGTGGCCTACCACGAGTCGGGCCACGCGCTCGTCGCCCTCTCGGTGGACCACGCCAACCCCGTTCACCGGGTGACCATCATCCCGCGGTCCATCGGGGCCCTCGGGGTGACTCTGCAGCTGCCGACCGAGGACCGCTACCTGGTCACGAAGGAGGACCTCCTCGACCGCATCTGCGTGCTGTTCGGGGGCCGGGTCGCGGAGGAGCTCGTCTGCGGCGACATCTCGACCGGCGCCCACGACGACCTCGCCCGGGCCACCGAGACCGCCCGCCAGATGGTGACCCGCCTCGGCATGAGCGAGAAGCTCGGGGCCATGACCTTCGGCCGGCAGCAGAGCTCCCGCTTCCTCGAGGGCATGGGGATGGAGGAGAGGACGTACTCCGAGGAGACGGCCCGCGCGATCGACGCCGAGGTGCGGTCGATCCTGCAGGACCAGCACCGGCGGGCCACCTCGATTCTCACCGAGAAGCGCAACGTGCTCGAGCGGATGACCCGGCGGCTCCTCGAGGTGGAGACGCTCGACCGCGCCGAGATCGACGCGATCGTGGGCGCGCCGCAGGGCGCAGGCGTCGCGGCCGCGAAGGCCTGAGTGCGACGGGGCCGTTGGTACAATGACCGTCGAGGATGTCTGAGCCGCTGCCGGTCGAGCGCGAGGAGGCGTTCTGGGCGGGCGTCGAGCACGCCAGGAGGTTCTTCATGGGCGAGGCGGACGTCCAGCGCGCGCTCGAGCGGCTCGCGCGGATCCTCGACGACGCGGGAATCCCCTACGCCGTGATCGGCGCCCTGGCCCTCAACGAGTGGGGGTATCGCCGTGCGACCGTGGACGTCGACATCCTCCTCGCGCCCGAGGGCCTGCGAGCGCTGAAACGGGAGGTGCTCGGCCGGGGCTACCGCGAGAAGTTCCCGGGCAGCCGGGGCCTGCGCGACACCGAGGCGGGGGTCGACGTGGACTTCGTGCTGGCGGGGGAGTACCCGGGCGACGGGAAACCCAAGCCCGTGGCGTTCCCCGATCCGGCGCGCGCCGCCGTCCGCGGCCGCCGCGTCGCGCTCCTCCCGCTCGCGACCCTGATCGAGCTGAAGCTCGCGTCCGGGATGAGCGCGCCCCACCGCCTCAAGGACCTCGCCGACGTGCTCGAGCTCGTGCGTGCGCTGTCGCTTCCCCTCGACATGGGAAAGGCCCTCGACGCCTCGGTGCGGGAGAAGTACGAGGAGCTCTGGCGCGCGGCCCAGGCTGCTCCCGAGGACGAGTAGGCCGGCTCCCCGCTCGTGCCTCGCGCTCTCGAACCCGCCCGCCAGGCTCTCCTCGACGAGACCCGCCGCCTCGTCGCCGGGATCGCCGCCGGCCTCGACGCGATCGGCGTCGACGAGGCGATCCGCAAGGCGCTCGCCGACTCGGGCGAGCAGCTCGCCCTGCCGTTCCTGCTCGTGGTCGTGGGAGAGTTCAACTCCGGCAAGAGCGCCTTCGTCAACGCGCTCCTCGGCGCGCGGATCCTCGAGGAGGGGGTGACGCCGACCACCTCGCGGGTCGGGGTCCTGCAGCACGGCGAGACGGTGGCGCGGCGGACGCGCCCGGACGGGATCGAGGAGACCACGGCCCCGGCCGAGATCCTGAAGGCGGTGGCGATCGTCGACACCCCGGGCACGAACGCGGTCCTGCGCGAGCACGAGGCCCTGACCCGCGACTTCCTGCCGCGGGCCGACCTCGTGCTGTTCGTGACCTCGGCCGACCGGCCCTACACCGAGAGCGAGCGGGCCTTCCTCGAGGCGATCCGCGAGTGGGGGAAGAAGGTCGTCCTCGTCCTCAACAAGCGCGACCTGCTGGAGAGCCCCGGGGACGTGGCGAAGGTGGTGGCCTTCGTGCAGGAGCAGGCGGAGAAGACGCTCGGCACCCGCCCCGAGGTGTTCGCCCTCTCCGCGCGCGACGCGCTGCGGGCCACGGAGCGCGCTGACGGCGCGGCGCGGGAGAGAAGCGGCCTCCCCGCCTTCGAGGCGAAGGTCACCGCGACGCTCGACGAGGCGGAGCGCTTCCGCCTCAAGCTCCGGAATCCCCTCGGGGTCGCCCGGCGGGCCCACCGCGCGGCGCTCGCCGTGGTCGAGCAGCGGCTCGGCGTGCTCCGGGGCGACCTCGCGGCGCTCGAGGCCATCGAGGCGCGACTCGCCGAGCAGGCCGCCGGCCTGACGCGCGACTTCCGCTTCCGCCTCTCCGACGTCGAGAAGGCGCTCCTCGAGTTCGAGAAGCGCGGCAACGCCTTCTTCGACGAGCGGCTGCGCCTGTCCCGCTTCCGCGAGCTGTTCGACCGGGAGAAGCTGCGTCGCGACTTCGAGGCGGAGGCGGTGGCGGGGCTGCCGTACGAGGTCGAGCGGCGGGTCGACGGCATCGTGGACTGGATGGTCGAGGCGGAGCTGCGGCAGTGGCAGGACGTGATGGCGCTCCTCTCCGAGCGGCCGGCCGCCCGCGCGGGCTCGGAAGGCCGAGTCGACGACCGCTTCGCCTGGGACCGCGCGCGGCTGCTCGAGAGCGTGCGCGAGGCGGCGCGCGCGGCGGTCGAGCACTACGACGCCCCGGGGGAGGCGCGCCGTCTCGCCGAGAAGGTGCGCGAGTCGGTCTCCCAGGCCGCGCTTCTCCAGGTCTCGGCCCTCGGCCTCGGGGCGATCGTGGCCGCGCTCGCCTCGACCACCGTGGCCGACGTCACCGGCATCCTGGCCGCGAGCCTGCTGTCGATCGTGGGCCTCTTCCTCCTCCCCGCCCGCCGCGAGAAGGCGCGGCGCGAGCTCGCGGCCAAGGTCGCCGCCGTCCGCGAGAAGCTCATGGCCTCCCTCGGGGCGAGCTTCGAGAGCGAGCGCGACCGAGCCGCCCTTCGCGTGCGCGAGGCCGTCGCCCCCTACGCCGCCTTCGTCCGCCGGGAGAGCGAGCGGCTCGACCGGGCGCGGGCGGACCTCGCCCGCCAGGGCGCCGCCCTCGACGCGCTCGAGGCCCGCGTCGAGGCCCTGCACGCCTGAGCGCGACGAGAACCGGCTCCCGCTTCTGGCCGCGGGCGGGCCGCGGTAGCGCCGCTCAGCGCGTCGCGCGCCCGAAGTGGGCCTGCGTCTCCGGCTTCACCCAGAAGACGAGCAGCGGGAGGGAGACCGGGAGGCAGCACGGCGAGCTGAGGCCGATCGCGATCAGGACGATGTCGTACACCCACACCCACGGGCGCGGCCGGAGGACGAGGCCGGCGAGGTACATCCCGGCGAGGGCGAGCCCGATCGCCGCCATCAGCATCCCGTACAGGAGAAGCACGACTGCGTCGTACCGTCCGCCGCTCTCGGCGGCGAGCCTCGGGTAGAACACCAGGATCCCGGCCCCGCAGACCGTCACGATCGCGTACATCGTGAGCATCCCCGCGCAGTACACCCGGAACCAGAAGACGACGGAGGGCGCGGGCGCGTCCGTGTCCACGGGCAGGGGTGCCTACGTCCCGGGCGGCGGCGGGAGCGAGTCGAGGTAAGCTCGAAGCGCGGCGTTCGTCGCCCCGGGGTTCTCGAGGTTGGCCAGATGGCCGGCTCGGGGCACCACGTCGAATCGCGCCCGCGGGATCGCCGCCGCCATCGTGGCCGCCTCGGCGGGCGGGGTGAGGACGTCCTCCGCCCCCACGAGAACGAGGGTCGGCACGTCGATCGTGGGCAGCGTCTCGCGCGAGTCGGCGCGGGCGGCGAGGCCGTGGAGCGCGGCCGCGATGGCGGCGGGCGGGGTCGCGAGGATCCGCTCGCGCAGGGCCTCGACGAGGTGCGGTCGCTCCCGCCGTGTCGTCTCGCCGAGGAGCTTCGGCAGGAACGCCTCGACCGCGGCCGAAGCGCCCTCCGCGAGCACCTTCTCCGCGAGGGCGGCGCGGTTCGCCTTCGCTTCCGCGGTGTCGGCGCCCGCGCGCGTGTCCTGGAGGACGAGTCCGGCGAGCCGTCGCGGGTGGCGGCGCACGAAGGCGAGGGCGGCGTAGCCGCCCATCGAGCAACCGCCCACCACGGCCTTCTCGATCCCCAGGCAGTCGAGGAGGGCCGCGCCGTCGTCCGCGATCCGCTCCATGGTGAGCGGCCCCGCGCCGGGAGCGCTGCCGCCGAACCCCCTCGCGTCGAACCGCACGACGCGGAAGGTTGCGGCGAAGGCCTCGGCCTGGGGCTCCCACATGAAGCGGCCGAGGGGGAAGGCGTGAAGGAGGAGGAGCACGGGACCCGCGCCCGTCGCTTCGTAGTCGATCTCGACCCCGTCCATCGTCGCCTTCACGTCGCCCCCGCGCTCAGGCGACGGGCCGTCGCATGAAGGCGGCGGTCGAGGGGCACCCCGAGCGGTACTCCCAGGACTCGCGGATGCCCGCGGGGGCCTCCTCGCGCGGGCAGTCGGCGAAGCCGCGGCGCGCGAAGTAGTCCCGGGCGGTGGTCGTGAGGAGGTAGACGGCACGCAGGGAGAGGCGCTTCGCCCGCTCCATCGCCGCCTCGACGAGCGAGGCGGCGAGCCCCTGCCCGCGGTAGTCGGCGTCCACGGCCACGCTGCGCAGGAGGCCGTCCTCGCCGTGCACCTCGAGGCCGGCGACGCCCACGACCCGCCCGTCGTCCTCGCGCACGACGAAGTAGTGCCCCCAGCGCTCGGCCACGTCCTGCTCGGTCAGCTCCGAGCGGCCCAGGAGGTCGAGGGCCCCCCGCAGGTCGTGGGGCCGCGCGGGCTCGGCGGTGAGCGCCATCGGGGCCATTCTAACGCCACTCCCCCTCGTCGCCGAGGACGTGGCAGGGCCGGAAGCGGGCCTTGTAGGCCATGCTCGCGCTCTCGGCGACGTAGTAGCCGAGGTAGAGCCAGGGCCGGCCGAGCCTCCGGCACTCCCCGACCAGCCAGAGCACGTTGAGGGTGCCCGGCGAGCGTGCGGACAGCTCGGGGTCGAAGGAGAAGTACACGGCGGACAGCGCGTCGGGCAGCTCGTCGTAGATCCCCGACCCGAGGAGCCTCCCCCCCACGCGGAAGACCACCTCGCGGGTGAACGGGGGCGCCTCGTGGAGGAAGTCGCGGTACTCCTCCCACGAGCCCGTCATCTGGCCGTCGTGGCGTGCCTCGAGGTAGCGCCGGTAGACCTCGTGCTTCTCGGCGGTGGGCTCGGGAGGCCCGCTCGTCGCGACCACGTCGCGGTTGCAAGCGAGGGCGCGGCGCTGGGCGCGGCTCGGCCGGAAGCCGCGCGCGTCGACCCGCAGCTGCCGGCACTGGCGGCACCCCTCGCACGCCGGGCGGTAGACGAGCGACCCGAGGCGCCGGAAGTTGAGGTCGAGGAAGAGGCGGTAGAGGTGGGCGCTCAGCCGTTCGGGGCGGATGGCCACGAGCCGCGAGAGGCGCCCGGGCAGGTACGGGCACGGCGCGCTCGGCGACGGCTGGAGGCCGAGCGACTCCACGAGCGCGGCGAGGCGCTCCCGGGCCGCCCCGCCGTCCTCCGGCCCGCTCACCTTCGATGCAGGACGAGGGCGAGGAAGAAGGCCGCGCCCAGGGTGAGGATGATCGTGGCGCCGGTCGCCACGTTGAGGTGGTACGAGGCGAAGAGGCCGAACGCGGTGCCCGCGGTGGCGATCGCGACCGAGAGGAGCGCGATGCCGCCGAGGGTGCGGCCGACGAGGCTCGCGGTGGCGGCGGGGATGACGACGAACGCGGAGACGAGCACGACCCCCACCGTCTTGACCCCGACCACGACCACGAGCGCGGTGAGGGCGAGCAGCAGGTACTCGAGGGCCGCCACTCTCACCCCCGAGAGCGCGGCGAGCTCCGGGTCGAACGTCGCGTAGGCGAGGCGGGGGCCCACCCGCGCGAGCACCGCGAGCACGAGCAGGGCCACGGCGACGATCACGAGGAGCGCGTCGGGGGAGACGGCGAGGAGGCTCCCGAAGAGCAGCCCCTCCACGTTCACCGGCGCGGAGCGGGGCGAGCGCAGGCCCAGGAACAGGATGCCGGCGGCGAAGGAGACGGCGAAGAAGACCCCGGTCGCCACGTCGCCGCCGAGGCTCGTCCGGCGCCTCACGTACTGGATGCCGAGGGCGATCGCCACCGTGAACGGCAGGGCGACCCACGTGGCGCCGTCGGCCGTCGCGCCGAGGAGGAGGCCGAGGGCGAGCCCGCCGAAGGTGGCGTGGGCGAGGCCGTCCGAGAGGAGCCCGAGGCCCCGCTGGACGATGAACACGCCGAGCAGCGCCCCCGCCGCGCCGAGGGCGAGCCCCGCGAGGAGGGCCCTCTGCACGAAGCCCTGGGCGAGGGGCGCGGCGAGGCCCTCGAGGATCCCCTCCATCACTCGTCCTCGCACGCGGACGAGGCGGGGGCGGCGTGGTCGTGGCCGGAGAAGGCGGCGCGGTCCCACCCCCGCTCGAGCACCTCGTCCGGCGGACCCCAGGCCCGCACGCGGCCGTCGAGGTAGACGACCCTCCGGGCGAGCCGCCGCACCGCCGCCGCGTTGTGGGTCACGAGCACCACCGCGAGGTCGTCGCGCGCGGCGAGGCCCTCGAGCAGGTCCAGGAACTCGGCCCTCCCCCGGGCGTCGACGCCCGCCGTCGGCTCGTCGAGGAGGAGGAGAGCGGGCTCGTTCACGAGGGCGCGCGCGAGGAAGACCCGCTGCATCTCGCCCCCCGAGAGCCCGCGCAGGCGTGCGTCGAGGAGCCGCTCCCCGTCCACCCGGGCGAGCGCCTCGCGCGCCGCGTCGTGGTCGGCGGCGGAGAGGCGCACCGGCCACGCCCCCCGCCGGTTCGCCACGATCACGTCGACGACCCGCGCGGGGAAGCTCGCGTTGAAGGCCTTGACCTGCGGCAGGTAGCCGACCGCGCGGCCCGAGGTGCCGGGAGGGGCGCCGAGCACCTCGATCGTCCCCGCGGCGAGCGGCACGAGGCCGAGCGCGGCCCGCAGGAGAGTCGTCTTGCCGCCGCCGTTCGGGCCGCACAGGCAGGCGAACTCGCCCCGCGCCACATCGAAGCTGACGTCGTCGAGCACGCGGCGGCCCGAGTGCTCGACGGTGGCGCCCCGCACCCGCAGGGCGGCGCTCACCGCAGCGCCCCGTCCATCGCGCGGGCGATCCCCCGCACGAGCGCCTCGTAGCTCGCCGCGTCCGGCCCGCCGCCGAGGGCATCCACCTCGTGCGTGGCGACGCCGGCCTCGCGGGCGAGGGCGGCGGCGACCCGCGACTCCATCTGCGGCTCGGTGAAGAGGACGGCCCCCGGGGGGCCGCGCAGCACGTCCACCAGAGCCGCCATGTGCTGGGCGGTCGGCTCCGTGCCGGGCACCGTCTGCACCACCCCGACCACCTGCAGGCCGTAGCGCGCCGCGAAGTAGAAGAGCGACCCGTGGAAGGTCACGAGACGCCTCCGCGTCCAGGTCTCCGCGGCGCGCCGGACCTCCTCGTGAAGGGCCTGGACCTGCCTCTTCACCGCGTTCCCGCGCTCGCGGTAGAAGGGGCCTCCCTCGGGGTCGAGGCTCGTGAGGGCCTCCACGATGACGTCCACCGCGCGCAGCGCGCGCAGGGGATCGGTCCAGAAGTGCGGGTCGATGAAAGGCTCGGGGCGGACGAGCCCCGCGGGGGCGAGGATCGGGTCCATGAGCGGCCCGAGCTCGAAGACCCGGGCCTCCCCGGCCCCCGCGCTGCGGGCGAGACCGTGCGCCCACGGATCGAGGCCGAGGCCCACCGCGAAGAGGAGGCTCGCGTCCTGCAGGCCCGCCACGTCCTTGGGGCGCGGGTCGTAGTCGTGCGGGTCGAGGCCGGGGGCGAGGACGAGCCGCACGTCGAGGCGGTCGCCGGCGATCCTGCGAGTGAGGTCGAAGACCGGGAACACCGTCACCGCCACGAGCCTGCGCTCCGGCGTGCGGCGCGCACAGGCGAGGGGGGCGAACGCGGCGGCCAGGAGTCCTGCCGCGAGCAGGGTGGCCGCCGCGCGACGGGGCCGGCCGGCCGTGCTGCTCGCCTCTGCCATGCGGGGGGCGAATGATAGCATCCGCCCCGATGGCCCTGCTCGCTTCCGCCGCGCTCGCTCTCCTCGCGACGGCGTCCCCCCCCGCCGCGCCGCCTCCCGCCCCCGGCCTCGCCGCCGCCGTCGAGGCCGCGGTCGCCGCCTGTCGCTGCGAGGTCCGGCTCTTCGCGAAGAACCTCGACACCGGCGCGGTGTTCGGACGCGGAGCGGACGACCCCGTGCGCGCCGCGAGCACCATCAAGCTCGCGGTCATGGTCGAGGCGTTCGACCGCGTCGCCCGGGGCGCCGCCCGCTGGGACGAGCCGCTCGTTCTCACCGCCGAGTCGAAGGTCTCGGGGGCGGGCATCCTGCCCGAGCTCGCGCCGGGGCTCCGCCTCACCCTTCGCGACGCCGTTCACCTCATGATCGTGCTCTCGGACAACACCGCCACGAACCTCGTCGTCGACCGCCTCGGCGCCGACGCGGTCAACGAGCGCATGGACGCCCTCGGCTTCCCGCAGACCCGCCTCATGCGCAAGGTCATGGGCGGGGGCGACAGCCGCGCCGGGCTCGATCCCGCCAACAAGCGCTTCGGGCTCGGCAAGACGACGCCGCGGGAGATGGTGAGCCTTCTCGAGCGGCTCGAGCGGGGCGAGATCGTCTCGAAGGAGGCTTCGGCCGAGATGATTGCCGTCCTGAAGCGCCAGCAGTACCGCGACGGCGTGGGCCGCACCCTCGTCGGGGTCGAGATCGCGAACAAGACGGGGGCGCTCGACCGCCTGCGCAGCGACGTGGCGATCGTCTACTCCGAGCACGGGCGGATCGCGATGGCGATCACGGTGGACGATCTCCCCGAGGTCGTGTGGAACACCGAGAACCACGGCCTCCTGCTCCTCTCGCGGCTCTCCCTCGCCCTCCTCGAGGGGCTCGCCTCTCCGCGCTGAGGCGGATCGGCGCGAGCCTCCTTCTCTGCCCGACCTCTACCCGCCGCCGAGGCCGAGAGGGTCGAGCCCGGCGTCCTCCGGCTCGACGTCCTTCTTCCCGGCCGGTCGGCGCAGGGCCCGGTCCGCCTCGACCAGCTGCTCGACCGCGCGCCGCGTCGCGGAGAGGTCGTCGAGGAGCGCGCCGGCGTTCTCGACGGAGAGGTCCCCGGAGACGACCGCCGACAGCAGCGCCGACTTGGCCCGCTCGTAGGCCTCCCGGAATCCTCCGACCGCTGCCGCGCGCTCCTCGTCGGCCGCCGCCGGCTCCGCCCGCTGGCCGGCGAACGAAGCGCAGCCTCCGGCGGCGGCCAGCGCCTCCGCGACCGCCCGCCGCGCCTCCCCGGAGGAGGGCAGACCTGTCGGCTCTCTCAGGCGTGCCGCCCGCTCGGCGAGTCGAGCCGCCTCGAGGAGGGAGCGCTGGATCCGGAGGGACCGCGCCAGCTCGTCGGCCACGTCCCTCGGCATGCTCTCCGTGCGGACCGAAGCGACGAACTCGCTCACCGACGCCCCGAGCGCGCGGGCCGCCTCGGCCTTGCGCGCGATCGCGTCCGCCGGCCCCCCCGACGCGGCCTCGCCGACGATCCCGGCCGCCAGCGCGCGCAGCCGGACGAGCTCCTCGCGCAGGGCCGGCACGGCGAGCTCGGGCGTCGCGGCCAGCGTGGAGTCGAGGTGCTGGGGGCGGGAGAGGTCCTCCTCCGTGCCGCGGAAGAGCCTCTCGAGGCCCGACGCCAGGCGGTCGGCGAACGGCAGGAGGAGGGCGACCCCGAGAACGTTGAAGACGGTGTGGAACAGCGCGAGGAACGCGGCGGGGCGGCCCTCGACGTCGAGTGCGTCGGCCAGGCGGTCGACCAGCCCCAGGACGAGCGGCAGGAGGAGGAGAGCCACCACCGCCGTGACGAGGTTGAACACGATGTGGCCGAGGGCGAGCCGCCTCGCCGCGGGCGTCGCCCGGAGCACGGCAAAGGCCGCCGTCGAGGTCGTGCCGAGGTTGGCGCCGATCACGGCCGCGGCGGCGGGCCGGAGCCCCACGACGCCCCCCGCGGCGGCGGTCAGGATCAGCGCGATCGCGGCGCTCGAGGACTGGGTCAGCACCGTGGCGACGAAGCCGACCAGGAGGAACGTGCCGACGCTTCCCGCCGCCCCCCCGCCGGCCACGGACGCGCCGTACGCGTCGGCGAGGCCGGCGAAGGCGCCCTTGAGGACGCCGAGCCCCAGGAAGAAGAGCCCGAACCCTGCGAGCGCCTCGCCGAGGCCCCGGGGGCGCTTGCCGGCGGCGGCGAGGCGGAGGACGACCCCGAGAGCGAGGATCGGCAGCGCGAACGACTCGATCTTGAAGCCGAAGCCGACGAGGCTCACCAGCCACCCGGTCATCGTGGTGCCCACGTTCGTCCCGAACACGACTCCCAGCGCCTGGCGCAGGGTGAGCAGGCCCGCGTTCACGAACCCGATCGTGGCGACTGTCACCGCGCTCGAGGACTGCACGAGACCGGTGACGAGGATCCCGGCGAGGACGCCTCGGGCGGGGCTGCTCGTCCAGCGCCCGAGGAGCCGCTTGAGGCCTCCGCCGGCGAAGGCCTTGAGGCCCTCGGTCATCATCTGCATCGCGAGGAGAAAGAGGGCGAGCCCTCCCGCGGCGTCGAGGGCGACGGACAGTCTCACGACCGCACCTTACCGCAGGAACGGCCGGCCGGCGAAGCCCGGCTTGTCGGAGGCCTCGCGCGGTGGGAGGATGCCGGCCTCTCGGAGGGGTGCCATGCCGCTCGCCCTCGTCCTGACTCTCGCCCTCGCTTCGTCCGCGCCGCCGGTCGCGCGCCACGAGCTGCGCTCCCCCGACGGGCTGACCGTCGTCACGGTCGAGCTGGCCGACGCGCTGCGGTGGTCGGTCGCTCGGCACGGCCGCGCGGTGCTCGAGCCGTCGCCCATCGGACTCGAGATCGAGGGCCGGCCTCCGCTCGGCCGGGCCCCCCGGCTCCGCTCCGCCAGGCGCCGCTCCGCGGACGAGCGCCACGCGGTGCCCGTTCCCGTGCGCCGTCGCACGGTCCTCGACCGCCACCACGAGCTCGCCCTCGAGCTGCGCGACGGTCTCGCCGTGACGCTCCGCGCGTTCGACGACGCAGTGGCCTACCGGCTCTCGACCGCGTTCGACGGTGAAGTCCGGGTGGCCGGGGAGCAGGCCCGCTTCCGCTTCCCGGCGGGCTCGGTCGGCTGGCTGCCGATCGCCGACTGCACGCGCCGCAGGGACCAGGACTGCTTCCACACGAGCTTCGAGGAGGTCTACACCGTGCTTCCGCTCGCCGAGCTCGGGCCCGGGCGCCGGGCGTTCCTGCCCGTCCTCGTCGCGGTGCCCGGCGGGCCGAAGGTCGTCCTCACCGAGTCCGACCTCGACGACTACCCCGGGATGTGGGTCACGGGCACGGCGGACGGCTCCCCAACCCTGCACGGGCTCTTCCCGGGCTACCCGATCGAGGAGGCCGTGATGGGGGCGCAGTTCCCCCAGGCCGTCGTCACCCGCAGGGCGTCGCACGTCGCGGTGACGAGCGGGCGGCGGAGCTACCCGTGGCGCGTCCTGGCGCTGGCCGACCGCGACGCCCGGCTCGCCGAGACGGACGTCGTGTGGAGGCTCGGGGGCGAGACGGGGGCGGGCGACTGGAGCTGGATCGAGGGAGGCAAGAGCCAGTCCGAGTGGCTCTGGGACAACATCCTCTACGACGTCCCCTTCCGCTCCGGCTACAACACCGAGACCTACCGGCACTACCTCGGCTTCGCGGAGCGCTTCCGGAACCGCTACCTGTTCTTCGACGCCGGGTGGTCGAACGTCACCGACCTCTTCGATCTCACGCGCGACATCGACGTGCCCGGCCTGGTCGCCGAGGCCCGAGCGAAGGGCGTCCGACCGGTCCTGTGGACCTCCTCGCTCGCCCTCTCGAGGCAGATGGAAGGGGCGCTCGACCGCTTCCGGGAGTGGGGCGTCGCCGGGATCATGGTCGACTTCATGGACCGCGACGACCAGCCGATGGTCGGCTTCTACCGGCGTGTCGTGGAGGCGGCGGCGAGGCGCCGGCTCTTCGTGAACTTCCACGGCGCCTTCAAGCCGACCGGCCTCGAGCGGCGCTTCCCCAACGCGATCACCCGGGAGGGCCTCGTCGCCTCCGAGTGGAACAAGTGGTCGGACGTCCTCACCCCCGAGTACGAGGTCGCGCTCCCGTTCATCCGCGGCCTGGCGGGTCCGATGGACTACGAGCCGGGGCACATGCGCAACGCCCAGAAGGACGACTTCCGCGTCCTCGGCGCGCAGCCCGTGAGCCAGGGCACGCGAGTCCACCAGGCCGCGATGTACGTCGTCTACGAGAGCCCATGGGCGAAGATGGGGGGAAACGTGTCGGACTACCTCCGCGAGCCGGAGTTCACGGCGATCCTCGCGAGCATCCCCACCCTGTGGGAGCAGACGCAGGTCCTCGACGGCGCGGTCGGGGACTTCGTGGTCACCCAGCGGCGGGCCTCGGACGGGGAGGTCTGGGTCGGGGCGATGACCGACTGGTCGGCCCGCGAGGTTCCGCTCGACCTCTCCTTCCTGGGGCCCGGCGCGTGGCAGGCCGATCTGCTCGAGGACGGCCCGAACGCCGACCGCTACGGCGGCGATTGGCGGCGGACGACGCGCGACGTGACCTCGGGCGAGCGGCTCCTCATCCGCATGGCGCCCGGCGGCGGCTGGCTCGCCCGCTTCCGACCTCGATAGACCGAACGATCCATGGCGGCTCGCCGGGCATTCGGAGGACACTTCGTGCGATTCGAAACGATCGGAGGAGCGTCCCCATGTCCAGCCGCCGCTCTCGCCGCGAGTTCCTGACCGCGACCGCGCTCACCGGCCTCGCCCTGCCCGCCGCCGCGGCCATCGAGTCGCCGAAGCCGGCCGCGCCCCCGCTGGCGCCCGCCGGTTCGTCGACCCCGGCCATCCGCAAGCGAAAGCTGGGGAAGACGGGGATGGAGGTCTCCGAGGTGGCCTTCGGCTGCATGATCACCTCCGACCAGAGCGTCATCGAGCGCGCAGCCGACCTCGGGGTGAACCTCTTCGACACCGCCCGCGGCTACCAGGGCGGCAACAACGAGCGGCTCGTGGGCGCGGCGCTCAAGGGGCGGCGGGACAAGGTCTTCATCTCGACGAAGTCGGGCGGCAAGACGAAGGAGGAGGCCCTCGCCCACCTCGAGGAGAGCCTGCGCCAGCTCGGCACCGACCACGTCGACATCTGGTACCTGCACGGCAAGAAGGCGGCCGAGGAGATCACCGACGACCTCCTCGACGCCCAGCGGATCGCGAAGGAGCAGGGCAAGATCCGCTTCGCGGGAGTGAGCCTGCACGCGGGCCACGACGTGGTCGTCCCCGCCGCGATCCAGAAGAAGATGGACGTCGTGCTCATCACCTACAACTTCACGATGGGCGACCGCAACGACGCCCTCATGCAGTCGATGCACGACGCGGGGGTCGGCGTGGTGGCGATGAAGGTGATGGCGGGCGGGCGCGGGCCGGAGGCGGTCGCGACCCGGGAGAGGCTGGCGGCGAAGGGCGGCATGCTCGCCGCCCTCAAGTGGACGCTGCGCAAGCCCTTCGTCCACACCACGATCCCCAGCACCACGGACATGGCGCAGCTCGACGAGAACCTGCGGGCGATGGCCGAGCCGTGGACGGCGGCCGACGAGCAGAGGCTCGTCGCCTGGCGCGAGAGGATCCGGCCCGACTACTGCACGATGTGCGGGCAGTGCGAGGGAGCGTGCCCGAAGGGCCTGCCCGTGGCCGACGTGCTGCGCTATCTGACCTACGCCGAGGGCTACGGGCAGTTCGCGCTCGGGCGGGAGCGCTTCCTCGACCTCCCCGCGGCCGCGCGCGACGTGCGCTGCTCCGACTGCGCGGAGTGCACGGTCCGCTGCCCGAACGGCGTCCAGGTGGCCCGGCGGCTCTCCCGTGCCCAGACCCTGTTCGCGTGACGCCCTAGGGCAGCCGCGCGGCGAGGCGCTTCGCGAGCGCCGCCCCGTCCGCCTCGGCGGCGGCGTTCGAGACCCCCGCCACGTGCGCTCCCTTGCGGAAGACGACGAGGCGCCCCAGGTACGGGTCCTGCGCGGAGAAAGCCTCCTCGCCGAGGCCGGCCACGGCGGACGATCCGGCGAACCGCGCGCGCAGCTTCTCCATCGTGGCCGCGGCCGCCGCCGCGTCCGCCTCCGGCACGAGGAACGCGCGGCCCCCCGCGTACTGGGCCATGAAGCCGCTCCTGAGCTGCCGCAGGCCGAGGACGCTCTCCGGCACCATTCGGATCGAGCCGTCTTCGAGCCCCTCGCGCGGGAACCACAGGACCGCGTCCGGGACGCGATCCTCGCCCGGGATGCGCGCCTCGAGGGCGTTCACGAACGAGCGCAGCGCCTCCCGGTGGTCCTTGTCCGGGCTCGCCGCGATCTCCGCGTAGTAGAGGCCCTTCGCGAACGTGGCCCGGCGGGGGAGGACCTGCCCGCCCGAGCCGATGCGCTCGACGAGCGAGCGCTGGTCGCGGTTGGCGACGAAGAAGCCCCACGCGCGGTCGGGGTCGCCCATCGCGGAGACGTCGACGACGAGCTGGTCGCCCGCCGTGTTCGTGCAGGTGACGCCCTTCATCAGGGTGAAGCCGTAGGCGAAGTAGCCCTCGGAGTTGCCGTTCATGTAGTCGAACAGCGTCTCGGCGTCGAACGAGCGGGTCTCGCCCTGCTGCGTCCAGCCGGGGACGGCGCAGTCGGGCTCGGGGAAGGAGCCGGCCGCGGCCGGGGCCGAGAGAAGGACGGCGAGGATCGCGATCATCACGGGGGCAGTATAGGACGGGGGAGGTGCGCATGGCGGCGGATCTGACGCGTCGGGGCTTTCTGAGGCTGGGGGGCGCGGCGGCGGGGGCGCTCGCCGTCTCGCCGCGGCTCGTGCGCGCGGAGGCGGCGCCGGCGGCGAAGAGCGCGGTCGCCCTCGTGCGGGGAGAGGACCGGCGGAAGATCGTGGCCGAGGCGCTCGCCCTCGTCGAGGACGAGATCCTGCCCGTGCTCCGGCGGAAGAAGTACGTGGTGATCAAGCCGAACCTCGTCTCCACGATCCAGCAGCTCGCCACGACCCACGCCGACACGCTCCACGGGGTCCTCGACTTCCTCGGTCCGCGCTTCGAGGGCCCGGTGGTGATCGCCGAGTCCTCGGCGGGGAACACCTATGGCGCGTTCGAGCAGTTCGGCTACGGCAAGCTCCCCTCGGAGCGGAAGGAGCGCGAGGTCCGGCTCGTCGATCTCAACGACGAGGGCCGCTACGAGACCTTGCAGATCCTCGACGACCACCTGCACCTGCAGCCGGTGCGCCTCGCCGCGCGGCTGCTCGACCCCGACGCCTACGTCATCTGCGCGACGCCGATGAAGACCCACAACGCGGTGGTGGCGACGCTCTCGGTGAAGAACATGACCCTCGGCGCGCCGCTGCGCAGCGGGCCGAAGGAGAGCGCGCGCTGGAGCGACAAGCGCCGCTACCACGTCGGCATCCGCCAGATGCACTACAACATCATGCTCACCGCGCAGCGCATGAAGCCGTTCTGGGGGGCGACGGTGATCGACGGCTTCGAGGGCATGGAGGGCAACGGCCCCAACTCCGGCCTCCCCGTCCCCTCGCGCGTGGCGATCGCCTCCACCGACTACGTGTCCGCGGACCGGGTGGGGGTCGAGTGCATGGGCATCGACCCCGACTGGGTGGGCTACCTCGGCTACTGCGAGAAGCTGGGGGTCGGACGCTACGACCTGGCCGGGATCGAGCTGCGCGGGGAGAAGGTCGCCTCCGTGAGGCGCACCTACCAGCTCCACCAGGACATCGAGCGGATGCTCGAGTGGATGGGCCCGATGACGGAGCTGCCCCCGAAGCTCGGCTAGACCCGCAGCGCGCAGCGGAAGCCGCGGGCCGCGTAGTACGAGTCGGCTCCGTTGTGGTAGACGAAGACGGTCCCGTAGCGGTGGTCGCCGAAGATGGCGCCGCCGAGCTTGCGGATGGCGGGCGGCGTCTCGAGCCAGCTCGACGTCTTCGTGTCGAGCGGAGAGAGCGCCTGCAGCCGGCGGTACTGCGCCTCGTCGAGAAGCGCGGCTCCCATGGCCGCGGCCAGCCCGACCGCGTCGCCCCTGGGCTTGTTCTCCTTCCGCGCGCCCCACGCCGCGCGGTCGTAGCAGAGGCTCCTGCGCCCCGCCGGGCTCTCGGCCGAGCAGTCGCAGAAGAGGTACTCGCCGGTCTTCGCGTCGCGGCCGACCACGTCCGGCTCGCCCCCCGTTCGCTCCATCTCGCCGAGCGACCACAGCTTGTCGGGCCGCTCGACGAGGCGCTCTCGCACCTTCTCCCAGCGGATGCCCTCGTGACGGTGCGTGTTCGCCTCGAAGCGCGCCCGGAGCGTGTCGAGGAGCGCCTCGCGTTCCTTCGCGCCCAGGCTGCGGCCGGCTGCACTCTTCGTGTTTGGCATGGTTTCCTCAGTCTCTCGTCGATCGGGCCGGCCGGCGGCAGGTCACGACGTACTCCTTCGACTCAGCGTCGAGCGGCCCTCCCTCGAAGTCCCCGTGGATCGACTCGAGCGCGAGCCTCGAGCGCGCCACGAGGTGCTCGATCTCGAAGCGGAAGAAGAAGCGCATCTCGAACTCCCACTCCGCGCGGCGCTCTCCGTCCGCCTCGTCCCACAGGAAGCGCATGAGGACGCGGCTCGTCTGGCGCGAGAGGTCGGCCGGCCGCGAGGAGACGACCCGGCGGAGCCTCCGTCCCGGCTCGTGCTCGCCGTCGAAGTCGGCGAGCTCGGGCATCCCCTCGAGCAGCAGCTCCAGGTTCGGCACGTAGAGGTCGAACACGAATGTCCCCCCCGGCGCGAGCGCGTCGTGGACGGCGTCGAGGAGCCGCAGCTGGTCGGCCGTGTCGTGGACGTGGGAGAGAACCCGGAACGGCGCGCAGACGAGCGCGAAGCGGCGATCGGTCCGCAGGCGGACGGCGTCGGCGACCGCGACCCGCTCGCGGTCCTGCGGGGCGAGCTTCGCCCGGCACCGCTCGATCATCTCCGGGCTCGCGTCGATCCCCCACGCGTCGATCCCGCGCCGCCGCGCCTCGGCGAAGAGCCGGCCGGTCCCGACGCCGACCTCCAGCACCGGCCCGCCCGCCGCCGCCATGCGGCCCAGGTAGAAGGCGTTGTCCGTGCCGTCGCGCACCTGCGCGTAGATCGCGTCGTAGAACCGCGCGACGAAGTCGGGGTAGGGGTCGCTCACGGGGACGTCCTCCCGCCGGTCAGCATGCGCTGAAGCATGACACCACCCGATCAGGCGATCGCGAGGGGTATGGCCGTGCCGTTCGGCCGGCGCCAGATGGCCCGGAACTCGCGATCGAACGTCCAGACCCGGGCGCGCGTCTCCCGGCCCGACATCACGGCGAGGTAGCCGTCGGCGAAGTCCGGATCGTGGTCCCGGTAGCGCTCCATCCAGTCGAGGATCTCGAGCCACAGGACGTGCTCGTCCTCGACCCGGTGAGGCGTGACGCCGAAGTCGGAGAGGAATCGCCGCAAGCGGCGGCGCTGGACCGCGTAGGGCAGGAGCGCGCACGCCTCGGTCAGGACCGGCAGGCCGGCCACGAGGGGTCGCCGTCCCAGCCGCTGGAGCTGGCGCACGGCCGTGGCGTTCAGGGAGTCCCCTGGATCGCACAGCGCGACGAGCGGACCGGCGTCGAGCAGGATCACCCGCGCCTCGCCCGCGCACGCTTCTCGACGGCAGCCCGAACCGCTCGCCGATCCCGGAGGTCGTATCCGCGCGGACGAACGTCCGGCGTGTCGGGGAGCTCCGCGTAAATGCGCGCGAGCAGTTCGGCCGCCGCGCGTCCGCCCGTCCTCTTCCCGACCCGCTCCTCGTGCTCGGCGCGGATCGCCCTCCGGAGAAGGCCCGAGATCTGGACGCCGGCCTGACGCAGCTCGGCCACGCGTCGGGCGTCCTCGGCGTCCAGCCGCACGTTCAGAAGAGGCATACTGTAGTGTAAAGACTATCTGTCTTTACGTCAAGGCGCGCCTTCCTGGCGCTCCACCACCGCCTGCGTCTGTGCCTACCCGACGCTCACGCGGTCGTCGACGGGCGAGGCCGCACGGACGAGCGGCGTGCCGCAGCGGGCGCAGTTCCGCCAGCCCGGCTCGACCGGCTGGCGGCAGGAGGGGCAGGCCGTGCGCACCGGCGCTCCGCAGCCCGAGCAGTAGGCGTGGCCCTTCTTCGCGGGCGTGCCGCAGCTCGGGCACGGGACCGCGACCGGGTCGCGCAGGATGAAGTACAGGATGATGCCGATCGCGTTCGGGATGAAGATCGCGAGCAGCGTCCACAGGACGTGGTTCATCCCGCGCCGCCGCGCGTCGCCCCACACGTAGCCCACGAGGAGCACGTAGGCGCCCAGGAACGCCACGCCGACCAGCGTGAGGAGGAACAGGGGCGACGCGAGGGCGATCGCCTTGCCGTCCCTCTCCAGGAACCCGGGCAGCAGGAAGATGCTGCCGGTGAGGACCGTGACCGCGAGGCACACGAGCGCCGCCGTCCACCGGGCCCCGTCCGGCACCAGCGCCCACTCCCGATCGAACCGGCTCATGCGACCCTCCTTTCTTCCCGCGCGCCGCGGCCGAGAAGCGCCGCGGCCGCCCCCGCCGACAGCCAGCCCGCGACCAGGTAGGCCGCGTACCACGCGGCCGTCGCTCCGATCGGCCGAGCGAGCCTCACCGTCAGCTCGCCGGCGACGAGGTCGATGACGAACCACGCCACCAGCGCCAGCGTCCACGCGAAGGCGACCAGGAAGCCGAGCGCGGCGCGATTCCAGGCGCGCTCGCTCCTCTCGGCCAGCCGCTCCTCGACCGCCTCCACCGTCCGCGCCACGAGGGTGCGCGACGCCTTCGGCGCGGGCAGCGCCCTGAGGTCCTCGCCGAGGGCTCGCCACGCCGCGGCCTCCGCCGCGCACGCCGCGCAGTCCCGCCGGTGCGCTTCGAGTCGCTCCCGCTCCTCGGGCGAGAGCGCCCCCGCCGCGGCCAGGGCCAGGAGCTCGCGCACGTGGCCGATCATCGCCAGTCCTCCGCCGGCGCCGCCGCGACTAGCCGCTCGCGCAGCCGGGCGAGCGCGCGGTAGAGACGCGCCTTCGCCGTCGGGACGGGCACGCCCAGCGTCTGCGCGAGCTCGGGGAGCGCCAGATCCTCCTCGAAGCGCAGCGAGAGCACCTCCCGGTCGAGCGGGGCGAGGCCGGCGAGCGCCTCCGCCACCCGCCCGCGACGCTGCCGCGCCACGGCCCGGGCGAGCGGGTCGCCTTCGCCCCCCGCGGGGGCGCTCGGCTCGGGCAGCTCCTCGAGGCTCTCCGGCCGCACGCGACGGAGGTGGTCGAGAGCGAGGTTGCGCCCCACGCGGAACAGCCACGGACCGAACGGGCGGCTCGCGTCGTACCCGCCGATCCGCTCGGCGACCTGCACCCACGCCTGCTGGAACGTGTCCTCGGCCACGGCCTCGTCCCCCGTGAGGCGCAGCAGGTAGCGGAGGAGGCGGTCCTGGTGCCGGCCCATCAGGCCGGCGAGACCGGACGTGTCGCCCCGGCGCAGCCGCGCGGCGTCGTCCCGGTCCGGATCCACCGCCCCTCCTCCGTGCTGCGGCCTGTTCTACTCCGATTACGGGCGACCGGCGCCCGGGGACGCAGGGTACAATCGCGCGCGTCCCGGCCATGCGAGGCGCCGTCTCCCTCCAGACCGTCCGCAAGACCTACGGCGACGTCGTCGCCCTCGACGGCGTGTCGCTCGACGTCGAGCCCGGCGAGTTCCTGACTCTCCTCGGCCCCTCGGGGTGCGGGAAGACGACCCTCCTGCGCCTGCTCGCCGGCTTCGAGCAGCCGGACGAGGGGCGGCTCCTCATCTCGGGCCGGGACGTCGCGGGGCTGCCGCCCTACAAGCGGCCCGTCAACACCGTGTTCCAGCACTACGCCCTCTTCCCCCACCGCACGGTGGCGGGGAACGTGGCCTTCGGCCTCGAGGCGCGGGATCTGCCCCGGGGCGAGATCGACGCGAGGGTGGCGCGCGCGCTCGAGATGGTCCGCCTCACCGGTCTCGCCGAGCGGCGGATCGACCAGATCTCCGGCGGGCAGAAGCAGCGCGTGGCCCTCGCGCGCGCGGTCGTGCTCGAGCCCGACGTGCTGCTCCTCGACGAGCCGATGGCCGCCCTCGACCTCAAGCTGCGCAAGGAGATGCAGGTCGAGGTCAAGAACCTCCAGGAGCGCCTCCGCACGACCTTCGTGTTCGTGACCCACGACCAGGAGGAGGCGCTCATCATGAGCGACCGGATCGCGGTCATGAGCCGCGGCCGGATCGAGCAGCTCGGGCGCACGGAGGCGCTCTACGAGCGGCCCCGCACCCGCTTCGTGGCCGACTTCCTGGGCGTGCGGAACCTCGTCGAGGCCACGGTCGCCGCCCGCGAGGACGGCGTCGCCGTCCTGCGCACCGCCGGCGACGTCGTGTTCCGCGCCGCGGACGACGGCGGCTACGCGCCCGGGGCGCCGGTGATCGTGGGCATCCGCCCGGAGCGGATCCGCCTCGACGGGGCCCGCGACGGCGAGAACCGCCTCCCGGGCACGCTCGACGACGAGATCTACCTCGGCGACCGGACCGACTGGCGCGTGCGCGCGGGCGACCTCGTCCTCACCGTGGCCGAGGCGGCGGCGCAGGTGCGCGACCGGCGGCGGGGCGAGCCGGTCGAGGCGTCGTTCCCCCCCGCGGCGGTGCTGCGGCTCGAGGAGTCGTGAGGACGCGCCGCGCGGCCGTCCTGCTCCTCCTGCCGTGCCTCACCGTCCTCGGCGGGCTCTTCGTCCTGCCCCAGGCCCTGATGCTCGTGGCGTCCTTGTGGCAGCGCTCGCCCTACGGCGGCCTCGTGCGCGAGTGGACGCTCGCCAACTACGCGCGGGCGGTCGAGCCCCTGTACGTCTGGATCCTCGTCCGCAGCTTCGGTCTCGCCGCGGCGACCACCGCGCTCTGCCTCGCGGTGGGGTGGCCGGTCGCCTACTGGCTGGGCCTGCGCGTCGCTCCCCGCTGCAAGAACGCGCTGCTCGTCCTCGTGATCCTGCCGTTCTGGACGAGCTTCCTCGTCCGCATGTACGCCTGGATCTTCCTCCTCCGGCAGGAGGGGCTCGTCAACCTCGGCCTCGGGGCCCTCGGGATCCCGCCCCTGCCCCTTCTCTACAACGACTTCGCGGTGATGCTCGGGCAGGTCTACGGCGAGCTGCCGTTCATGATCCTGCCGCTGTACGCCTCGATCGAGAAGCTCGACCGCTCGCTCCTGGAGGCGGCGGCCGACCTCGGGGCGACCCCCGCGCGGCGGCTCTGGCGGGTGACGCTGCCGCTCACCGCCCCCGGCGTGGCGGCGGGGTGCCTGCTCGTCTTCATCCCCTCGCTCGGGGCCTTCCTCGCCCCCGACCTCCTCGGCGGCGGCCGCACCATGTACGTCGGCAACCTCGTCCAGAGCCAGTTCGCGGTGGCCCGCGACATGCCGTTCGGGGCCGCGGTGTCCTTCCTGCTCACCCTCGTGGTGCTCGCTCTCCTCTGGCTCTTCCGCCGCCCGCTGCGCGCGGCGGGCGGGGCGGCCTGACGTGGACGCGGCCGGCCGCGTCCGCCTCCTCGGCCTGTGGAGCCTCCTCGTCTACCTCTTCCTCTACGCGCCGCTCGCCGTCCTCGCCGCGTTCTCGTTCAACGAGGAGAGGCTGACCGCGCAGTGGCGGGGGTTCACCCTCGAGTGGTACGCCCGGCTCCTCGGGAACGACCAGATCCTGCAGGCGCTCCGCAACAGCCTCCTCGTCGCGGTCGCGGCCACCGCCGCCGCCACCGCGATCGCCACCGCCGCCGCCCTCGCCTTCTTCCGCCACCGCTTCCGCCGGCAGGCCGCCCTCGACTCCCTGATCACGCTCCCGATCGTCATCCCCGAGATCGTGATGGCGTCCTCCCTGCTGCTGCTCTTCGCCGGCCTCGGCCTGCGCCTCGGCTTCGCGACGGTGGTCCTCGCCCACGTGGGCTTCGCCGTCTCCTACGCGGTGGTGGTGGTGCGCGCGCGGCTCGCCGGGTTCGACCGCAGCCTCGAGGAGGCGGCGATGGACCTCGGCGCGGGGCCCTGGCGCACCTTCTTCCAGGTCACGCTCCCCGGCATCGCCCCCGGCGTCCTCGCCGCCGCCCTCCTCGTCTTCGCCCTCTCGATCGACGACTACGTCATCACCTCCTTCGTGGCCGGCGTGGGCTCGACCACGCTGCCGCTGCAGATCTACTCCATGGTCCGCAGCGGCATCTCCCCCGAGATCAACGCCGTCTCCACCGTGCTCCTCGTCGCGACCGCGCTCATCCTGTTCTCCGCCTGGCGGCTCGAGCAGGGCGACCGGGCCCGCACCGCGGCGTTGCCCGCCGCGCTCGGCCTCGGGATCCTCGCCGCGCCCTTCGTCCTCGCCCCTCCCGCCGCCCCCGCCGGGCGAACCCTCAACGTCTTCATCTGGTCGGGCTACCTCCCGCCGGAGACGGTGAAGGCCTTCGAGGCGCGCCACGCGGCCCGGGTGAACCTCGACCTGTACGACTCGCTCGAGGCGCTGCTCGCGAAGATGCAGGCGGGCAACGCGAACTACGACGTCATCTGCCCGTCCAACTACGCGGTCGAGATCCTGCTGAAGCAGGGCCTGCTGCGGCCGCTCGACCGCTCCGCCCTGCCAAACCTCGTCAACGTCGACCCCGCGTGGCTCGACCGCGACTTCGACCCCGGAAACCGCCACACGGTGCCCTACTTCACGGGCACGTGCGGGATCGCCTACCGCCGGAGCCGGGTAGGGGAGGTCGACTCGTGGGCCGCGTTGTGGGACCCCCGTTGGAAGGGGCGCATCCTCATGCTCGACGACGCGCGGGAGACGCTCGGCGCCGCGCTCAAGCGGCTCGGGAAGAGCGTCAACGCGACCGACGAGGCCTCGCTCCGCGAGGCCCAGCGGCTGCTGCTCGAGCAGAAGCCGCTCGTCCGCGCGTACGACTCCGCGAGCTTCGAGGACGCGCTGCTCGCGGGCGACGTGTGGCTGGCCCAGGGCTGGAACGGCGAGTTCGCCCGCGTCATGGACCTCGACCCCGACATCGCCTACGTCGTGCCGCGCGAGGGGTCGACGACGTACCTCGACAGCCTCGCCATCCCGGCGGGGGCGCCCCACCCCGAGCTCGCCCACGCCTTCCTCGACTTCGTCATGGAGGGCCAGGTGTCGGCCGAGATCTGCCGCTCGATGCGCTACACATCGCCGAACCGCGCCGCCCTCGCCCTGCTGCCCCCGGCCATCCGGGACCACCCCGCGATCTTCCCGCCCCCGGACGTCCTCGCCCGCACGGAGCTCCTGCGGGACATCGGCCCCGCGACGCTCCTCTACGACCGGCTGTGGACGGAGGTCAAGACGGCCCGGTGACGCGGGCCGGCGGCGCTACGTTCTACAATGAGGACATTCCTGGAGGATCGAGCCCCATGACCGCACGCCGCGTCGCCCTCGCCGCCCCCGCACTCCTGATCGCCGCCGCCCTCGCGCCGTCCCCCGCCGCGGCGGCGGACGCTCCGACGGTCTTCGCAAGGAGCTGCGCGCCCTGCCACGGCAAGGAGGGCGAGCCGAACGCGGTCTTCGCGAAGCAGGGCGTCCGCAGCTTCAAGGACCAGGCCTGGCAGAAAGCCGCGACCGACGCGCAGATCGAGAAGTCGATCCGCGAGGGCAAGAAGGGCACCATGATGGCCTCGTTCGAGAAGCAGCTCTCGGCCGAGGAGATCAAGGCCCTCGTCGCCCACATCCGGGCCCTCGGAAAGAAGTAGCTCGGGGCCTCCCGAGCCGGGCTCAGGCGGTGGCGCGCTTCGGGGCCACGAAGCGGTCGTAGAGGACCATGAGGACCGTCGACACGACGCCGTAGGCCCCCACCCACAGCCACATCCGCGGCGCGTCGGGGTTTGCGCCCGCGACGTAGGTCTTGACCAGGAAGCCGCTCGACCAGCCCGCGATGAACGTCCCGATCGCGATCGGGAGGAACGCGAAGCCCATGTAGGTGCCGACCTGCTCCCTCGGGGCGAGGGCGGCCACGTACTCGTAGTAGCGGGGGGACTGCAGCGCCTCGCCGAGGGCGAAGAGCACGATCGCGACCACCGTCATCGTGACGGTCGGGAAGCCGGCCATCACGAACCAGCACGCGGTGGCGAGGGCGAAGCCCACCACCATCGCGGTGAGGGGGGCGAGCTTGCGGGCGAGCGCGGTGATGGGGACGGTCACGAGGATGATCGTCCACGCGTCCACCGTCTCGATGATCTCGAAGCGCTCGAACCCCAGGAAGTCCCGCACGTAGAACGGCAGGGCGTAGAAGATGTGCCAGAACATCGCCCAGAAGCCCGAGAAGATGACGAGGAACGTCATGAAGCGCCCGTTGCGGAAGACGGTGCCCATGTCGCCGAGCACCTTCGCCATCGAGGTCGGGGGCGGGGCGTCCGCCGGGCGCGGGGGCTCCTCGTAGAAGAGGAGCGTGGCGAGGACGAGAGCGAGGCTCGTGAGGGACGACATCACGAGCACGTAGGAGATCCCCGCGTTCTCCCGGACGAGCATCGCGAGCATCGGGCCGACCGCGCCCCCGATGTTCACGAGCGTGTAGTAGATCGAGTAGCCGAGGGCCGAGGTCTCCTTCGTCGTCGTGCGCGCCACCGTGCCCACGATCGAGGGCTTGATGAGCGATCCCCCGATCGCGGTGACCACGAGGGCCATCAGCATCCACGCCTTCGGGCCCACCGCCTGGACGATCGGCTGGCCCTGCGGCAGCCCGGCGAAGCCGATGAGGAAGTACCCGACGGCGAAGATGGAGAAGCAGGCGAGGAGGCTGCGCTTGAAGCCGTAGCGGTCGACCACCGTGCCCGCGAGGACGGGGAGGAAGTAGAGCAGCGTGTTGAAGACCGAGCCCGCGAGGAACCCCGCGGTCTCGGGGCCGAGGCCGACCTGGTCGGCGATGTAGACGGCGAGGATCGCCTTGCTGCCGTAGTAGGCGAAGCGCTCGAACAGCTCGAGCACGTTCGCGACCCAGAAGGTGCGGCTGAAGCCGCGGCGCAGCGACTCGAGAAGGCCCAAGGGATCCTCCGCTCAGGGAACCGCGGGATCTTGCGTTCCTTTGCCGCCCGCGTCAACCTTGGCCCACCGTGGCCGGCCTCTCCCGGACGACCCTCGCCTCTGTCGCGGGCGGGGCCCTCCTCCTGCTCGCGGCCTGGCTGTCCCCGCGCGCCGTCCCCTTCAACATGGACGAGCTCGTCCACTACCACGCCCTCGGCTGCGCCTCCGCGCCGCTCCAAAGGGAGATGCCCCTGGTCCGCGACGGCTGCTTCGACCACGACCTGCGCCCTCCGTTCGCCTCCCGGCCGTGGCCCCTGCGGTCGTACCTGTACGTCGGAAGCTTCCCCTCCCTGCCCTTCCTGCCCTTCTGGCTCGCCTTCGACGACCCGGTCGCCGCCCGCGTTCAAGGCGCCGTCTTCTTCCTCCTCTTCCTCGCCCTGGCCGCCCGGCTCCTGCGACTCCGCGCCTCGAGTATCGCCCTCGCCGCCCTCGTCTACCCGCTCCTTCTCGCGACGTTCCTCGCGGACGAGGGGCCCGTGGGCCTCTCCGCCGTCCTCCTCCTCGGCGCGCTCCTCGCGGTGCGGCGCGCCTGCGGCTCGTCCTCGCGCGTCCGCGCGGCGGGGTGGGCCGCCCTCGCGGGCTGGCTCCTCTTCCTCGGCTTCTGGACCAAGCTCGTCTTCGCGTGGTGGCTGCCTCTGGTCGCGGCCTTCGCCCTCGCCGAGGCGCGCGGCGCCTCCTCTTCCTGGCCGGACGCGCTCCGCCGGCACCGCTCCGCCGGGGCCGCCCTCGTCCTGGCGTTCGCCATCCCGGCCGCGCTCCTCCTCGCCTCGGTCGACCGCCAGGGCCGGCCCTACCTGCTCGTCGTCCGGCAGGCGAAGATGGCCGCCGAGCCCGAGCGCGTGCAGGCCGCGGCGGGGCGGCTCCTGCCGTACCTCGTGGACGGCGCCCGTCTCGCCCCGCGCAACGTCGAGCTGCCCCGGTCGCCCCTCGACCCGCTCCCCCTCGTTCTCGCGGGCGCGCTGCTCGCCCTCGTCTCGCGCCGGGGCGCGGCGCGACGGCGCGCCAGCCTCGCCTGGGGGGCGGGGGCCGCGGCCACGTTCGCCTTCGCCTCGACGAGCGCGTTCAGCCAGTGGCCCCACCACTTCGCCTTCCCGCTCGTGCCGCTCGTCCTCGCCCTCGCGCTCGCCGCGGACGGCGCCGGGACGCGCACGAGGGCCGTCTTCGCCGTCCTCGTCGCCGTCTACTGGGTCTCGCTCGCCGCGCGGTGGCCCCTGGCCCGCTTCCCGGCGGAGTCCGCCCCCGCGAAGGACGAGCTGCTGCGCTTCGTCCGGGCGGAGGGCCTCGACCGGGACACGGTGCAGCTCCACGCGAGCTGGGGGACGTACTACGTCGCGCAGCTCTTCGGCGACCGGGAGCGGATCCTCTTCTACATGAAGGCGGCGCCCGACGACCCGCAGCGCCTCGCCACCGTGCGCGACGTCGCGCTCGCTCGCGGCCGGCGCGTCCTGCTCCTGAGCGCCCGGCGCTGGGAGAGGGTCCAGACGCCGCAGGTCGAGGCCGCCCTCGGCCCCCCCCTCGAGCGCTTCCGCTTCGGGGACTGGTGGGCCGCCCTCTACGACCCTTCCGGG
>CAZLRF010000051.1:29135-34910 GCA_964561785.1 uncultured Acidobacteriota bacterium
GACCCTTCCGGGGGTCAGATCTTGAATTGAGGCGTTTGCGCTGATTCAAGATCTGACCCCTTTACAACTCTAAGCCTTACAAATCTAACGTCTTGCGGCAGAGCGATTTCCGCTGAACCGAACGGTCGGTACACCCGTACTTAGATGATTGAAGCACCTTGGAGGCCCGATGACGACCAAGACGAAGAGGATTCTCGGCACGGTCGCCGCGATCGCCGTGATCGGCGCGATCGTCGGCTTCAGCGTCAGCCGGGAGAACCGCAAGAAGATCACCGTCCAGACCGGCAAGGTCGAAAGGAAGGACCTCGTCCAGGTCGTGACCGCGTCCGGCGAGGTCCGGCCCCGCCGCTACGTCAACGTCGGCGCCAACGTGTCCGGCCGCTTGGTGGAGATCGCGGTCAGGGAGGGCGACACGGTGAAGAAGGGCCAGATGCTGGCCCGGGTCGAGTCCGAGCGCTACGAGGCCGGGGCGCGGCAGGGCGAGGCCGGCGTGGCCGCGGCGCGGGCCGACCTCGCGCGAGCCGAGGCCGACCTCGCCGCCTCGAGGCTCGCCTTCGACCGGACCAAGAAGATGCGCGACGACCGGCTCGTCTCGGAGTCGGCCTTCGACCAGGCCGAGGCCGAGTTCAAGATGAAAGCGGCCAACGTCGAGGCCGCGCGCAAGCGGGTGGCCCAGCTCCAGGCCCAGCTCGACTCCACGAAGGACGAGCTCTACAAGACGACCGTCTACTCCCCGATGGACGGCGTCGTGACCAACCTGCCCAAGGAGGCCGGCGAGATGGTCATCGGCGCGATGAGCTTCAACCCGACCGTGATCATGACCGTGGCCGACCTGTCGGTCATGGAGTCCGAGGTCATGGTCGACGAGACCGACTTCCGCAACCTCGCGCTCGGCCAGGAGGCCAAGATCAAGGTCGACGCGCTCGAGGGCCTCGAGATGAAGGGCGAGGTGACCGAGATCGGGGCCTCCGCCCTCGTCCGCGGCTCGGGCGGCCAGAGCGCGGCCCAGGCGACGCTCGGCGCCAACACCGGGAACCAGCCCAAGGACTTCCGGGTCAAGATCACGATCAAGGACCCGCCGCCGAACCTGCGGCCCGGCCTCAACGCCACCGCCGACATCACCACCGCCACCCGCCAGAAGGTCCTGGCGGTGCCCGTCCAGGCGGTGGTCGTGCGCGAGGTCGACAAGGAGGGCAAGGTCGTCGACCCCGACGCGATGGCCGCCCCCGCCGGCGCGGAGCGCCAGGGCAACACCCTGGCCCAGGGCGCGCGGGAGAAGGGCGAGGAGAAGGACGGCGTGTTCGTCGTCGAGGGAGACAAGGCCGTCTTCAAGCCGGTCAAGACCGGGATCATGGGCGAGACCGACATCGAGATCGTCGAGGGTCTGGCGGAGGGCCAGGAGATCGTGATCGGCTCCTACCGCACGCTGCGCAACCTCAAGGACCAGGCGAAGATCAAGACGGAGCAGAAGGGGAAGAAGTCGTGACGAGCGCCACCGCCCCGCGCGAGGCCTGGAACGGGCCCATCATCCACGCCGAGGACCTCTGGCGTACCTACCAGATGGGTGCGGAGGAGATCCACGCCCTCCGGGGGGTCAGCTTCGAGATCCAGAGGGGCGAGTACGTCGCGGTCATGGGCCCCTCGGGCTCGGGCAAGTCGACCCTGATGAACCTCGTCGGCTGTCTCGACACCCCGACGAAGGGACGGTACGTCCTGCGCGGCAAGGTCGTCTCGGAGATGAACGACGACGAGCTCGCCGCCGTCCGCAACCGCGAGATCGGCTTCGTCTTCCAGACCTTCAACCTGCTCCCCCGGGCCACCGCCCTGCACAACGTGGAGCTGCCCCTCGTCTACGCCGGCGTCCCCAAGGACAAGCGCCTCGAGCGGGCGCGGCGCGCCCTCGAGATGGTCGACCTCGCCGACCGCATGACCCACAAGCCGAACGAGCTCTCGGGCGGGCAGCGCCAGCGGGTCGCGGTGGCGCGGGCGCTGGTCATGAACCCGTCGATCCTGCTCGCCGACGAGCCGACCGGGAACCTCGACACCGCGACCGGCGAGGAGATCATGCGGCTGTTCGAGCGGCTGCACGAGCAGGGCAACACCATCATCCTCGTCACGCACGAGAAGGACATCGCCGACCACGCCCACCGGACGATCCACATCCGCGACGGGAAGATCGAGAAGGACGAGGCCCGGGTCCGGGCCTGAGCGGGAAGAGCATGCTGTTCGGGGAGGCCGTCCGGATCGCCGTCGCGTCCCTGCGGGCGAACAAGCTGCGCTCGCTCCTCACCGTCCTCGGCATCCTGATCGGGGTCTCCTCGGTGATCGCGGTGGTCGCGATCACCGAGGGCCTCGACCGCTACATGTCGGAGAAGGTGCTCGAGCTCGGGACCAAGGCCTTTCGCCTCCAGCGCATGCCCGACATCATCACCAGCCACGAGCAGTGGCTGGAGATGATGAAGCGCAAGCGCCTGACCATGGACGACTACGAGGCGATCCGCAAGGCCTGCACGCTGTGCTCGGAGGTGGGGGCGCAGGTCTGGACGGGCAGCAACGTCAAGCGCGGGCGCGTCATCCAGAAGAACGTGGGGATCGCCGGGGTCACGGAGAACATCGCCCGCATCGGGACGATCCGCGAGCTCACCGCCGGACGCCACGTCGTCCAGCAGGACGTCGACCAGGCCTCGATGGTCGCGGTGATCGGCCAGGACCTCGTGGACGCCTTCTTCGGGACCATGGAGCCCCTCGGCAAGACGATCGACGTCGACGGGCATCCCCTGA
The DNA here is from genome assembly GCA_964561785.1 of uncultured Acidobacteriota bacterium. Lineage (GTDB taxonomy): Bacteria > Acidobacteriota > Vicinamibacteria > Fen-336 > Fen-336 > DATBSL01. The sequence continues at coordinate 31,917 of CAZLRF010000051.1, forward strand.
AGGTCATCGGGGTCGCGGAGAAGAAGGGCGCCGTCTTCGGGGAGAGCCAGGACAACTTCGTCTGGATGCCCATCACCACGTTCCAGAAGCTCTACGGCTCGCGCCGCTCCTTCAGCATCCAGGCCGAGGCGGCGTCGATGGCCGTCTTCGAGGCGGCCCAGGACCAGGTCCGGGTGGCGATGCGCGCGCGGCGCCACCTCACCTACAACAAGCCGGACGACTTCAACATCGAGACCGGGGAGACGGTCATGGAGCTGTGGCAGACCATGACCCGCGGGATCTACGTGGTGACGTTCGTCGTCACTGCGATCAGCCTGCTGGTGGGCGGGATCGTGGTCATGAACATCATGCTCGTCTCGGTGACCGAGCGGATCAAGGAGATCGGGGTCCGCAAGGCCCTCGGGGCCCGCCGCGGGGACATCCTGAGGCAGTTCCTGGTCGAGTCCGTGATCCTCTCCGGGTTCGGGGGCTTCCTCGGCGTGCTCGGGGCGGCCGCCTTCTCCTACGGCCTCGCGAGCCTCCTCGGCAGCATGATGTCGGCGAGCTTCTCGGCCCCCGTCCGGCCCTGGGCGGTCGCCCTCGCGATCGGTGTCTCCTCGATCGTGGGCCTCGTGGCCGGCATCTACCCGGCGAACCGCGCGGCGGCCCTCGACCCGGTCGAGGCGCTGAGGAACGAGTGATGCTGAGGGTCCTCGGCCGCTTCGTGGAGCGCCACCCCATCCTGATGGCGATGAACGAGGCGATCGGCCTCGGCCTCCAGGGGATCCGCGCCTACAAGATGCGCGCGTTCCTCACCATCCTGGGCGTGGTGATGGGCATCATGACCGTCACCGGGATGAGCGCGATCGTGGCCGGGCTCAACGCCTCGATGGCGAAGCAGATCGCGAGCATCGGCTCCTCCACCATCTTCATCCGTCCCCAGGCCCCCGGCGAGAACGTGGACGACGACGAGTGGCGCCGGCGAAAGGGCCTGACCATGGACGAGGTCGAGATGATCGCGGCGAAGCCGGCGGTCCGGGCGATCGCCCCCCTGCAGTTCATCCCGATCGAGAACGTCAAGTACGGGACCGAGCGGGCGCGCGAGGCGCAGGTCCTCGGCACCACCGCGGCCTACGAGGAGGTCCACGACAGCTACGTCGAGAAGGGCCGCTTCCTCTCCGCGACCGACGTCGACCGCGCGGCGCCGGTGGCCGTGCTCGGCACCGACATCGCGGACGCGCTGTTCCCCTTCGTGGAGCCGGTCGACAAGGAGATCACGCTCGACGGCCGGCGCTTCACCGTCATCGGGGTGCTGCAGAGGAAGGGAAAGTTCCTCTTCCGCAGCATGGACAACATCGTGCTCGTCCCGGTGAACTCGATCCAGAAGCAGGACCGCCGCTTCAACTTCATGATGGCGGACGTCAAGCCCATCTCCCCCGGCCACATGGAGGCCGCGATCGACCAGACGCGGGAGGCGATGCGCCGCTACCGCAAGCTCAAGTACCTGCAGAAGGACAACTTCGGCATCTTCAGCCAGGACACGCTCTCCGACCTCTACCGCCAGATCACCGGCGGCATCTACATGGTCATGATCGCGATCTCCTCGATCGGCCTCCTCGTCGGGGGCGTCGGGGTCATGAACATCATGCTCGTCTCGGTCACGGAGAGGACGCGCGAGATCGGCGTCCGCAAGGCCCTCGGCGCCACGAAGCGCGACATCCTGTGGCAGTTCCTCACCGAGGCCATGACCCTCACCGGCGCCGGGGGCGTCATCGGGATCCTGATCGGCGCCCTCGCCGCGTTGCTCATCAACACGCTCTCGCCCTTCCCCGCGGTCGTCCAGCCCACGTGGGTCCTCATCGCCTTCTCCACCTCGATGGCGGTCGGCCTCACCTTCGGCCTGTGGCCCGCGGCCAAGGCCGCCCGGCTCGACCCGATCGAGGCGCTCCGGTACGAGTAGCGCTCGAGGGTGCCCCGCCTCTCGAGGGCGCCCGGCGGGTGGCGCCCGAGAGTTGTCGTTCCGGAAGGCCCCGTGGAGAGCCGGTTGAAAGCCCCGTCGAGGGCCCTCCCGGTGTAGCATCTCCCCCTCCGGAGGTCAGCCATGAGCGAGTCCCTCCCCACCCCCGCCCCGGCCGAGCCCGAGAAGGCGGGCGGGCTCTTCCAGAACCTGATCGACCTCTACTTCGCCCCGCGCGAGGCCTTCACGCGCATCGTGCGCGACGGGGGCTGGATCCTGCCCACTCTCGGCTTCGTCGCCCTCACCCTCGGCTTCATCTTCTTCTGGACGAGCCGCATGGACCCGATGGAGTTCGCGAAGACGCAGCTCCAGGAGTCCGCCTTCTGGGACCGCATCCCGCCCGAGCAGCGGGCCCAGGTGATCGAGCAGACGGCGGATCGCATGAAGTACGCGTGGATCCAGGGTCTCGCCGGTGGGCTCGTCTGGCTGCTGATCGTGAGCGCGGCGCTGATGTTCGTCTTCCGCTTCTTCTACGCGGCGGAGGTCCGCTTCAAGCAGGCCCTCGCGATCGCGGCCTGGACCTTCTTCGCGGTCGGGCTCGTCACCACCCCGCTGCTGCTCCTCGTCATGGGGCTCAAGGGGGACTGGAACCTCAACCCGCAGGACGTCCTCCAGGCCAACCCGGGTCTCCTCCTCGACAGGTCGACCGCCGCGAAGCCGCTGTGGGCGCTCCTGACGAGCCTCGACCTGTTCTCCTTCTGGCAGGTCTTCCTGCTCGCCGCCGGCTTCGGCGTCGCGAGCCGCAAGCCGACGAGCGCCGCGCTGTGGGGCGTCGGGATCCCCTTCGCGCTCGTCGTCCTCGTGAAGGTGGGGTTCTCCTTCGTCTTCTGACGGGGCAGCCCGGCCGCCCTCGCGGGGCCGATGCCGCTCGAGGGGTTTGCCCCGCGGCCGGGGCCGCGGTATATTTCCCCGGGTACCGCGCGCCCTTAGCTCAGTTGGATAGAGCGTCTGGCTACGAACCAGGAGGTCGCACGTTCGAATCGTGCAGGGCGCACCAC
>CAZLRF010000052.1:0-15939 GCA_964561785.1 uncultured Acidobacteriota bacterium
CGCGGTCTGCCGCCGGCACGACCTCCTGGCGGTCACCGACGAGGTCTACGAACACGTCGTCTTCGAGGGACGCCACGTGCCGCTCGCCTCGCTGCCCGGGATGCGCGAGCGGACGGTCACGATCTCCTCGCTGGGCAAGACGTTCAGCCTGACCGGGTGGAAGGTCGGCTGGACCTGCGCGCCGCCGGAGCTGACCGCGGCGGTGAGGACGGCGCACCAGTTCGTGACGTTCGCGGTGGCGACGCCCCTCCAGCACGCGGCGGCGGTCGCGCTCGCCGCGGGAAACGAGTACTACGAGGGCCTGCGCGCGGGCTACCTCGCCCGGCGCGACCGGCTCTGCTCGGGGCTCGAGGAGGCCGGGTTCGACGTGCGGCGTCCCGAGGGCGCGTACTTCGCGGTCGCCGACGTGCGCCCGCTCGGCCACGACGACGCCTCCGCCTTCTGCCGCCGGCTCGTCGAGGAGGTCGGGGTGGCCGCGATCCCGCTCGGCGCTTTCGCCGCGGAGAAACGGCTGCGTCACCTCGTCCGCTTCGCCTTCTGCAAGGACGACGCGACGCTCGACGAGGCCCTGCACCGGCTGCGGCGGCTCCGCGGGAAGCGGGCGTGAGCCTGGACCTCGTCGTCCTCGCGGTCTTCGCGGTGGTCTACCTGGGGATGCTCCTCGGGGAGATCCCCGGCCTCGCCCTCGACCGCACGGGGGTCGCCCTCCTCGGGGCCCTCGCCCTCGTCGCGACCGACCGGGTCAGGCCCGCCGCGGCGTGGGCGGCGGTCGACGTGCCGACCCTCGCCCTCCTCTTCGGCCTGATGGTCGTGTCGGCGCAGTTCCGCCTCGGCGGCTTCTACACCTGGGCGACGCGCAGGATCGTCTCGGCGCCGGTCGGCCCGTCGGCGCTCCTCGCGGGGCTGGTCGCGGTCTCGGGCGTGCTGTCGGCGCTCCTCGCGAACGACATCGTCTGCCTCGCGGTGGCGCCGCTCGTCGTCGAGGGCTGCGCCCGCCGCCGCCTCGACCCGGTGCCGTACCTGCTCGGCCTCGCCTGCGCATCGAACGTGGGCTCGGCGGCCACCCTCATCGGCAACCCGCAGAACATGCTGATCGGACAGACGCTGCGGCTGTCCTTCGCCGGCTTCCTCGCCGACGCGCTGGTGCCGTCGGTCCTGGGCCTCGCCGTCGTCTGGGCGGTCCTCCACGTGAGCGTGCGCGGGCGGTGGGAGAGGGACGTCCCGACGGGCCCGGTCGAGGCGCCTCCGCTCGACCGCTGGCAGACCGCGAAGGGCCTGCTCGTCCTCGCCCTCCTCGTGCTCGGCTTCCTCTTCGCCCCCGTCCCGCGGGAAGTCCTCGCCCTCGCGGCGGCGGCGCTGCTCCTGACGAGCCGCCGCATGGCCTCCCGGGACCTGATCGGTCTCGTGGACTGGCACCTGCTGGTGCTGTTCATGGGCCTGTTCGTGGTGAACCACGCCTTCGCCGAGGCCGGCCTCGCCGCGCGGGCGAGCGAAGCCCTCCGCGCGGGCGGCGTGGACCTCGCCGACGCCCGCTGGCTCTTCCCCGCGACCGCGGTGCTGTCGAACCTCGTCTCGAACGTGCCGGCGGTGATGCTGCTGCTCCCCCACGCCGCGCACCCGCAGGCGGGGGCGATCCTCGCGCTGTCCAGCACCCTCGCCGGCAACCTGCTGATCGTGGGCAGCATCGCGAACATCATCGTGGTCGACCAGGCGAAGGCCCTCGGGGTCGACGTCGGCTGGCGCGAGCACGCGCGGGCCGGCGTGCCGGTGACCCTCGCGACGCTGGCCGTCGCCGCGGCCTGGCTCGCGCTCAGAGGTTGAGGACGGGGCGCAGCGGTCCGGGCGGCGCGTCGCCCTCGTAGAGGACGCGCTCGAGGAAGAGGCCCGACGGCGGCGCGGTCAGCTCCGCGGGCCGGCCCGAGGGCTCGCGCAGGAACCGCTCGGCGTCGGCGACGGCGAGCCCGCCGCGCCCGACCTCGGCGATCACCCCGACCATCCGGCGCACCATCTTCCACAGGAAGTGCGAGCCGAGGACGCGCACGAGCACGAGGTCGCCCGCCTCCGCCACCTCGACGCGGTCCACCTTCACCCGCGTCGAGCGCTCGGCGGGGTCGGCGTCGGCGAACGAGCGGAAGTCGTGAATCCCCTCGAAGACGCGCGCCGCGGCCGCCATCGCGCGGACGTCGAGGGGGTCGCGGATCCACCACACGAAGGGCTTGCCGAACGCGGTCCGGCGGCGCGAGACCTGGTAGAGGTAGCTGCGCGCGACGGCCGAGTGGCGGGCGTGGAAGCGGCGGGTGGTCTTCGCGAAGCGCAGGAGGTGGATGTCGGCGGGCAGCTCGTCGTTGAGGGCGCGGCGCAGCGTCTCGGGGGGCAGGCGGCTCTCGAGGTCGAGGTGGGCCACCTGGTGGAGCGCGTGCACCCCGGCGTCGGTGCGGCCCGAGCCGTAGGTCTCGAAGTCGGTCCGCTTCGCCACCGCCCGCACCGCCTCGTCGAGCGCGCCCTGGACGGTGCGCGCGTTCCTCTGGGCCTGCCAGCCCGAGTAGCGCGTCCCGACGTACTCCATGTCGAGGCGGAAGCGGGCCATGGCCGGGCACGCTAGCGGAGGGGCGCCGGCCGGTCAAGCGGGGGTGCTATGCTGCCCCCGTGCGGCTCCGCGTCGCCTCGTACAACATCCACCGCGCGATCGGCGTCGACCGCCGCTTCCGCCCGGAGCGGATCGTCTCGATCCTCTCGTACTACGACCCGGACGTCGTGATGCTGCAGGAGGTCGACGACGGCGTCCCCCGCTCGCGCGGGATGGACCTCGGCCGGGAGCTGGCCCGGGCGCTCGGCTACGAGCACTACGCGATCGGCCACAACGTCCGGCTGCGCCGGGGCCGCTACGGCAACGCGACCCTCAGCCGCTGGCCGATCCAGCGCGAGCGCAACATCGACCTCACGGTCGGCTTCCTGCGGCCCCGCGGCTGCCAGCACACGCGGATCGCGGTGAGGACGCCCGCGGGCCGCACGCGCCGGCTCGAGGTCTTCAACCTCCACCTCGGCCTGTCCGCGCGCGAGCGCGACCGGCAGGTGACGGCGCTCGCCCGCTCCCGCGAGTTCGCCTCGCTGCCCTTCGGCGTCGCCACCCTCGTGGCCGGCGACACCAACGACTGGCGCTCGCTGCTGCGTCCCTTCTTCGTCGACCTCCTCGGCTTCCGCTCGGCCACCGGGGGCAACGCGGAGGGCGAGCGGGCGATCCCCACCTTCCCGTCCTTCTTCCCCCAGGGCGCCCTCGACCGGGTCTACTACCGGGGACCGCTCCGCCTCGCCGGGGCCCGGCGCTGCCGTCTCGCGCTGTCCCGCGTGGCGAGCGACCACCTGCCGGTGATCGTGGACTTCGACCTGACGTAGCGACGGACAGTGAGCCGACGGGGGCCTGGGAGGCGCGAGCCCTGCGGCTGGAGGCCGGACGAGCAGGCATCTCAAGGCCCGGGAGGAGCGGGGTCGCCGGAGCGAGCGACTGAGCCGCGGGATGACGGGCACCTCTGCATCCCGCGGCGATGAGGGAGCGCCCCGGGCGTCTCTGTCTCACGGGGCGCGACCGGGGAGCGAGCGGAGTGCGGACCCCGCTCCGCCTCCTAGCCTAGCCCTCCGACCGGGGGGTCTCCACCCCCAGGCGCCCCCGGGACGTACGAGCACCAGGGGTCGGTCTCGAAGGGGTCGCCGGTGAGGCCGTAGGCGCGCGAGCGCGAGCCGCCGCAGATGTCGCGGAACTCGCAGCGGCCGCAGCGGCCCTTGTAGAGCGACGGCGTGCGCAGCTTCTGGAACAGGGCGGTCTCGCGGTACGCGTGGGCGAGCGCCATCTCGCGCACGTTGCCGACGGGGATCGGGAGGAAGCCGCTCGGCATGATCTCGCCGAGGTGCGAGACGAAGAGGAAGCCGTTGCCGGAGTTCACGCCCCGCGGGGCGAGGCCGACGCTGTGGCCGGGGCCCTCGGACTGCGTGAGGCGCGCGGGCATCGCGGCCTGGCCCTCGGGCCGCGCGGAGGGGAGGCCCCCGTCCTTCATCTCGCGCTGCGCCACGTGCCGGCGGTAGTGGGGGGCCTCGGTGACCTTGACGATGAAGCCCTCCTTCCTCTGCACCCGGTAGATCACCTCGAAGAGCCGCTCGCACTCGGAGGCGGAGAGGCCGGCGAGGACGGTGCCCCGCCCCATCGGGACGAGGAAGAAGACCTCCCAGAACACGATGCCGAGGCCCTGGACGAAGTCGGCCATCTCCTCGAGGAAGGGCGCGGTGTCGCCGCAGACGGTCGTGTTCACCTGCAGGGGAAGCCCGGCCTCGTGCGCCCACTCGACGGCCTGCATGGTCTTCGCGAACGCGCCGGGCACGCCGCGGAAGGCGTCGTGCAGCTCCGCCCGCGGGAAGTCGATGCTGAGGGCCATCTGGTCGAGGCCCGCCGCCTTCAGCGACTGGACGAGCTCGCGGGTGAGGCAGTCGGTGGCGGCGGGGATCGTGGCCATCCGCAGCCCGCGCGACTTGCCGCGGCGGATGAGGTCGATGAGGTCGGGCCGGTTGACCGGATCGCCTCCGCTCAGGATGAGGATCGGCGTGCCCATGTCCGCGACCTGGTCGACGAGGGAGAAGCCCTCCTCGGTGCTGAGCTCGCGCGGGTCGCGGCCGGGCTGGGCGGAGGCGCGGCAGTGCCGGCAGGCGAGCGCGCACGACTGCGTCGTCTCCCAGATGACGAGGAACGGGGAGACCGCGAAGTCGACGGCCCGCAAGGGGGACGGGCCGCGGGAGACGCCCTGGGGGTGGCCGGCCAAGCGGCTACTGGCGCGTGATCGGCTCGGGGCTGATCCCCAGCTCGCCGTTCGGACCGCTCACCCAGCCCTGCCGGAACGCGAGGGACACCGCCTCGAGCTTCGAGTGGACGTCGAGCTTCTCGAGGATGTTGTGGATGTGGTTACGGACGGTGGCGAGGGAGATGCCGAGCTTGTGGGCGATCTCCTTGTTCTGCAGGCCCGCCGCGACCCAGCGCAGGATCTCCTTCTCGCGGTCGGTGAGGGGCGGGGCCTTGGGGAGCGACACCGGGGCGGGGGCGGCCACCGGCTCCCAGCCGTCGGCGTTCGCCGGGGCAGGGCCGGGGCGCTGGGCCCCGAGGCGCTCGAGGGCGCGGGTGAGCCGCCCGGCGCGGTCGATCGGCTGCAGGATGTGGACGAGCGTGAACAGCTCGGGGCGCGACCCGGGAATCTTGAGGATCGAGACGTTGATGCTCTGCTCCTGCTTGGGGGAGCTGCCGAGAGTGATCTCGAAGCCCTGGACCGCCTCGCCCTTGCGGGACATCGAGATGACCGAGCAGTTCTCGTGGCAGAAGCGGTTGCCGAAGACGTCGCGCCCGCCGAGAACGTCGTAGCAGCGCCGGCCGAGCACCTGGTTGGTGGGGCGCCCGAGCAGGCGCTCCGCGGCCCTGTTCCAGAAGACGATGTGCCCGCCGATGTCGGCCGCGAGGGCCGGCGTCTCGCTCTGGGAGAGGACGTCGAGGATGTCGGTGCTCTGCTCGTTGCCCCAGCGGCGGCTCTCCAGGACGCGTCCGTTCATTGGTATCCCCCGAATCTTCCCCATCCCCGGCCGAGCAATCCGCGTGCCGAAGGCCCCGGCCCCAACAGAGGCAAGGGTTTAGTCGACGTTCGCGGACCAGCCCTCGGCCCGTAAAGCCCCGTGGGCTAATGCAAATGGACCACGTTCGCCTCGCCTCCAAGCCTATGCGCCCGGCAGCGGGCGTGCAAGCAAAAAGATCGGTTTGGGCGAATTGGTGGCGCGGCCCTCGCGGATGCCGGGGACCCGTGCGCAGGAACTACGCCGGCGTCAGGCCCCGCCCCTCTCCACCTCGGCCACGGCCTCGACGACGAGCGGCAGGTAGACGCTCACGGCGCAGCGGCCGTCGCGGCGCAGGCCGCAGAAGCCGAGCCGGTCGCGGTGCGAGCAGTGGCCGCAAACGCGGCTCTCGACGGCCGCGGCGTACGTCTCACCGTGGCGCTCCCGCACGTCGAGGATCGCGTCCACGAGGCGCTGCAGGTGCTCGTCGATGGCGCAGCGCGCCGCGCCCGCCTCGAGCCCGCAGCCCCCGTCGTCGGCGCCGTCGAGGCAGATGGCGCACACCCTCCGCCGGATCGCCTCCCTGTAGGCCTGGTACCTGTCCGCGGCCGACGTGTCGGGCACGGGACACCTCCTGGGATCGCTTCGCGCCGAACGGGCGTCCAAAGGGTGGAGGTGCAAGGCAGGTGCCGCGAGAGAACGATCGGCCAGGGCACTCGATCCGACCGGGCCGAGGCAAACGAGACCGTAAATTGAGCGCCGGTGCGCCCGCCGTCCGCAATTCCTGCCGCTGGCGCCCCCGCCGCGGGGCGGAAGAGAGAGCTTTCAGCGCCTGCCGAAAACTCTGGCGGCTGGCACGACGTTTGGTGTAGTTTTTCGCAGGAGGCACGTCCATGAGCCACGCCAACCCGACCGCCGGCAGCGGTAGCGGTCGCTCCCCGATCCTGTTCCAGAGTCTGGTCCTGACCGAGCCCGAGAAGCACACCGGCCGGACCAGCGCGACCGTCTTCATCTCGATCCTGCTGCACTCGGCGCTGATCCTCTCGGTGGCGATCCTGCCGCTGCTGTTCTACGACGCGCTTCCGAGCCAGGAGGCCCTGAAGGCGTTCTTCGTGGCGCCGCTCGAGATGGCGCCGCCGCCTCCTCCTCCGCCCCCGCCGCCGGCCGGCGCGCGCGCCGTGGTGCGGCAGGCCCCGACCGTCCAGGTGCAGCAGCCGCAGGGCTTCGTCGCCCCCATCGAGGTCCCGAGCGAGATCAAGCCCGAGGAGGGCCTCGACCTGGGGGTCGAGGGCGGTGTGCCGGGCGGCGTCGAGGGCGGCGTGCCGGGCGGCGTCGTCGGCGGCGTGGTGGGCGGCCTGCCCACCGAGGCCCCTCCGCCGCCGGCCAAGGTCGTGCGCATCGGCGGCCAGATCAAGGAACCCAAGAAGATCCGCGACGTCAAGCCCGTGTACCCCGACCTCGCGGTCCAGTCGCGCGTCTCGGCCCTCGTGATCCTCGAGGCCGAGGTCGACACGCGCGGCCACGTGAAGGGCGTCAAGATCCTCCGCGGCCACCCGCTCTTCGACGAGGCGGCGATGGAGGCGGTGCGGCAGTGGCGCTACCAGCCGCTCCTGCTGAACGGCGAGCCCACCGGCTTCGTCCTCACGGTCACGATCAACTTCAACCTGCAGCAGAAGTAACGCTGCGGGGGGTGCGGGGGGGCGCGACGCCCCCCCGCTTCTTTTTTTTGGAAGGCCCCGCTGAAGGCCTCGATGGAAGGCCCCGCTGAAGGCCCCGAGGAAAGCCCCCTCGGCCCGCTTCGGTCCCCCCGCATGACCGCCGTCATGCGCGCCTGGGTCATACTAGGAGCTCTCAAGGAGACGCGATGCTTCTCGACGTCCGCCGCAACCCCGCCCTGCTGAAGCTGGACCTCTACTGCAAGGGCATGCGCATCGACGACAGCTGCCTCGTCGAGCAGGACGGGGGCCGCAAGATCCTCCGCACCCGCGCGGGCCTCGGGAGCGGTCTGGAGGTGATTCTCCCCGGCGGCCTGTGGACGAACGTGCCGGTCACGGAGAAGTTCGCGCAGACCTCGCCCTACGTGCTGCACCGCAGGAACGGGACCTACGAGCTGCGGCTCGGGGACGACGTGGTCACGACCCTCGAGCTGTCGCCGCGGCCGGCGTGGTACGACCGCAAGACCTCGACCGGCAAGCCGATGACGCGGATCGGCACCCTCCAGGGCACCTACCTCGGGGTCTACCCGGCCAAGGTCTGCGAGTACTGGACGGAGAAGCCGCAGAAGACGAACTGCAAGTTCTGCTCGGTGGGCCTCAACCTCGGCGTCGACGACGCCGACGACAAGTCGGTGAACGAGGTGATGGAGGTGGTCCGCGCCGCCCGCGAGGAATCGGGCCTCACCTACGTCGACTTCAACACCGGCCACTACGAGGGCGAGACCTACCTCGACATCCTCGAGCCCTACATCCGGCGGATCAAGAGGGAGGTCGGGATCCTGGTCGGCGTGCAGACCCCGCCGCACGCCGACCTCGAGCGCTACGACGCCCTGCGCGAGATGGGCGTCAACCGTGTCTCGTTCTGCTTCGAGATCTTCGATCCCTGCGTGTTCAAGGAGGTCTGCCCGGGCAAGGACCGGCAGTACGGCCTGAAGCGCTACCTCGACGCGGTCGAGTACTGCGCGGGCCTCTCGAGAAAGGGCCCCCGGAACGAGCCCTGGGTCACGAACGGAGAGATCATCGTGGGCCTCGAGCCGCCCGAGTCCTCGATCAAGGCGATCGACTGGATCACCTCGGTGGGCGCGATCCCCACGGTCTGCGTCTTCCGGCCCCTCGCGGGGACCGACTACGCGGACGTGCCTCCGCCGCAGACCGAGCCCCTCGTCCCCGTCTTCGCGCGGCTGTACGAGGCCTGCATGGAGAAGGGGCTGCCGATCGGCGTCGCCCCGAACATCCACGTGAGCCTCGTCCTGCTTCCCGACGAGTGCCGCACGCTGTCCGATCGGACGTACCCCCTCCAGACGCTCAAGCTCAAGCTGATGCACCAGGCGGCGAAGGTCGTGGTCGCCCGCAACATCAGGGCGGCCGAGGCGCGCGCCCGCGCCGGGGCGGCGGCCTAGCCCTCCGACTTCGGGAGCGCCGGAGGCCGCGCGGGCGCCCCCCCCGGCTCGTCGGCGAACACGACGCGCGCGCGGTAGCCGCCGCCGTCGCTGAACCCCCGGACGAGCCACGTCTCGACGAACGCCTCGACCTTGCGCCGCCCGGCCTCGCGGACGAGGCCCACGTGCTGCCGAGCCCGGCGGTCGAGAAGCGGCGTGAGCTCCGCGCGCAGCCGGTCGAGCGCGAGCTGCTCGTCGCGCAGGACGCTCCCCTCCCGCACCGTGAAGCGTAGGGCCGAGACGTCGACCGCCGGCCGGTTCCACTCGACCGGGGGCACCGTCACGAGGACGTCGCGCTCCTCCAGGCGAAAGCGCCACTCCTTGTCGAGGTCGAGAAAGTACGTGTAGGTGACCGGCGCCCGCGCCTCGACCACCACGTCGGGCAGGGCGAGCGCACCCCACAGGATCGCCTCGCCGTCGCGTCGCTCGAACACTTCCTCCTGCCGCAGCTCGGCGAACTGCAGCCGGGTCGTCCCCGCGACCTCGGTCGCGTGGGCGTGGAAGGAGGTCGTCACCGTCCCGGTGCGGAACGCCGCCGCCACCTCGCGCAGCTCCCGCACGGCCTGCCTCCCGCCCTCGGCGAGGTCCGCGGGCAGCTCGCGGGCCGAGCGGAGCACGAGGAGCGCCCCCCCGGTCACGATCGCCACCACCGCCACCGCCGCCGCGGCGAGGGCCCACGGCGCGTGGGAGGGGCGGGGGGCGCGTTCCTGGGTCATGGCTCCACCTTCGAGGAGTCCGGCCGGGCGAGGTCGGGCGCGGCGGCGAGCCAGGCGAGGCGGGCGAGACGGGCGTTCATCGGCGGACGGCCCCCCGGGAAAGCCGAATGGTAGCCCGTCGATGCTAGGCTTGTCGCCCATGGCCTACACCTCCTGGCTGGACCGGCTGGGGCTGCACCGGCGCGAGCTGCGCGCGTGGGCGTACTACGACGTCGCGAACTCGGCGTGGATGACGACCATGCTCCAGATGTTCAGCCCCGCGTTCTTCGTGCCGTTCGCGGCCAGCCAGCTCCCGCCCGACGTCGCCCGGTCGCGCTTCGCCTTCGGCACCTCGCTGATGGTGATCGCGGTGGGACTCCTCGGCCCCTGGCTCGGCGCGCTCGCGGACTACAAGGGGCGCAAGAAGGCCTTCATGGCGGCGTTCCTCGGGGCGGGGGCCCTCCTGACCGCCGGGCTGTTCTTCGTCCGGGAGGGGCAGTGGGCGCTCGCCCTCGCCTTCTACGGCCTCGCCAACGTGGCGGTGACCTCGACCCTCGCCTTCTACAACGCGCTGCTGCCGGGGATCGCCCGGCCGGACGAGGTCGACCGCGTGTCCACCGCCGGATTCGCCCTCGGCTACCTCGGGGGCGGGCTCCTGTTCGCGCTCAACCTCTGGATGGTGGCGAGCCCGGCCACGTTCGGCCTCGCGAGCCCGATCCAGGCCTACCAGGTCTCGTGCGTGATGGTCGCGGCGTGGTGGGTTCTCTTCTCGATCCCCCTCTTCCGCCACGTGAAGGAGCCGGCCCCGCGCCTCGACCCGGGCGAGCCGGCCGGGGAGAGCGCCGGCCGCATCGCCCTGCGGCGGCTGGGCTCGACGTTCCGCGAGCTGCGCCAGCACGAGGATGCGGCCTTCCTCCTCCTCGCCTTCCTCGTCTACAACGACGGGGTCAACACGATCATCCGAATGGGCACGACGTTCGCGGACGAGATCGGCCTTCCGGTCGGCCAGACCCTCGCCGCCGTCCTGATGATCCAGTTCGTCGGGGTCCCGTTCGCGTTCGCCTTCGGCCTGCTCGCCGACCGCATCGGCGCGAAGCGGTCGATCTACCTGGCCCTCGCCGTCTACACGGTGCTGACGGTGCTGGCCTACGCGATGAGCACGATCGGCCAGTTCTTCGCGTTCGCGTTCACGGTCGCGATGGTGATGGGGGGGATCCAGGCCCTGTCGCGATCGCTGTTCGCCTCGCTCGTGCCGCCGCACAAGGCGGGGGAGATGTTCGGCTTCTTCGGGATCTTCGACCGCTTCGGGGGCGCGATCGGCTCCTTCGTCTTCGGCGCCATGCTCGCCCTCACGGGCTCGAGCCGCCCGGCGATCGTCAGCCTGGTGGTGCTGTTCCTCGCCGGCGCGTTCCTGCTGTCGCGGGTCGACGTCGAGCGCGGGCGGCGTCTCGCGCGGGAAGCCGAGGCGGCCGCCCGCGACGCGCGCTGAGGCGTCACGCGGCCGTCGCGGGACCGGGTGGTAGAATCGAGGGGTTGCTCCCCGCTCGGGAGCGCCCGCCACGCCATGCGTCGAACAACCCCCGTCCTGATCGTCCCGCTCGCGGTTCTGCTGTCCGCCTGCTCTCTCAAGACGACCGCCGTCAACAAGATCGGCGACGCCCTCGCCGAGACCGGCTCGAGCTTCGCCTCGGACGAGGACCCCGAGCTCGTCGGCGGCGCGATCCCGTTCGGGCTCAAGACGATGGAGAGCCTGCTCGAGACCTCCCCGAAGCACCGGGGGCTGCTGCTCGCCGCCTCGTCCGGGTTCGTCCAGTATGCCTACGGCTGGGTCCAGCTGGAGGCCGACGTCGTCGAGGCCAGGGACCTCGCCCGGGCGACCGAGCTGCGGGAGAGGGCCCGCAAGCTCTACCTGCGCGCCAAGCGGTACGGGATGCGCGGCCTCGATGCGGACTTCCCCGGGCTCGAAGCGGCCCTCGCCCGGGACCCGAAGGCGACCCTCGCGAGGACCCGCAAGGACCACGTGCCGCTCCTGTACTGGACGGCCATGGGCTGGGCGGGGGCGATGGCGCTCAAGGTGAACGACTCCGAGGTGAGCGCGGACCAGCCGCTCGTCGAGGCGCTCGCCCGGCGCGCCCTCGAGCTCGACCCGTGCTGGGGGAAGGGCTCGATCCACGAGTTCTTCGTGAGCTGGGAGGCCGGCCGATCGTCGATCGGCGGTTCCTTCGAGAGGGCCGGCGAGCACTTCGACGCCGCCCTCGCCTGCGCCGGGGGCCGCCGGGCGTTTCCCTACCTGACCTTCGCGGAGAGCGTCAGCGTCGCGAAGCAGGACAAGGAGCAGTTCCGGCAGCTCATGGAGAAGGCGCTCGCCGTCGACGTGAGCCGTCCGGACGACCAGCGCCTCGCCAACCTTCTCGCCCAGAAGCGCGCCCGGTGGCAGCTCGGACGGCTCGACGAGCTGTTCATCGAGTGAGCGCGCAGAGAGGATCCATGAAGGCACGACACCTCCGTCGCACGCGCCTCGCCGCCGCCCTCGTCGCGGCGGCGGCCGCGCTCGCCGCCTGGTCGGGCGCCCCCTCCGCCCAGGCGCAGGCCCCCATCCTCGTCCGCATGGCGACGCTCGTTCCCGACGGGTCGTCCTGGCACCTGATCCTCAAGGAGACCGCGGAGCGGTGGAAGCAGGTGTCGGGCGGCCGGGTGACGGTGCGGCTGTTCCCCGGCGGAGTGGCGGGGGACGACCCCGACGTCGTGCGCAAGATGCGCCTGGGGACGCTCAACGCCGGGGTCCTCACCTCGGTGGGCGTCGCCGAGATCGACAAGTCGGTCTACGCCATGGGCATCCCGCTCATGTACGACTCGTACGACGAGGTGTACTGGGTCCACGAGAGGATGCGGGCGAAGCTCGAGGCCAGCCTCGAGGCGAAGGGCTTCGTCGTGCTCAACTGGGCCGACGGGGGATGGGTGCGCTTCTTCTCCAAGAGCCCGGTGGCGGTGCCGGACGACCTGCGCCGGCTCAAGCTGTTCTCGTGGGCGGGCGACGCGGAGGCGGTCGAGGTCTGGCGCTCGGCGGGGTTCAACCCGGTGCCGCTGCCGTCGACCGAGATCGCGACCGCGCTCCAGACCGGCCTCGTGGAGGCCCTCGGCTCGCCGCCCCAGGTCGCCGTGATCTCCCAGTTCTTCAACCACGCGCGGAACATGACCGACCTGCGCTGGCAGCTGCTCCAGGGCGCGACGATCATCACGAAGGCGACGTGGGAGAGGATCCCCGCCGACGTGCGGCCCGAGTTGCTGAAGGTCTCGCAGGAGGCGGGCGCGCGGCTGCAGAAGGAGATCCGCGACTCCGAGGCGAAGGACGTGGAGGCCATGAAGAAGCGCGGCCTGACCGTGGTCCCGGTCTCCGCGGCGCAGCGGGCCGAGTGGCAGAAGCTGACCGAGAGCATCTACCCGCGGATCCGGGGCAAGGTGGTCCCCGCCGAGGCCTTCGACGAGGCGATGCGCTACCGCGACCTGTACCGCAAGCAGCGGGGCGCCCCGGCCGGGAAGTGACGAGCGAGGCGGCCCCCGCCGAAGGGACGCTGTCCGCACCACCCGCCTCGCTCGCGGGCCGGCTCGTCCGCCGCCTCGAGCACGGCCTCCTGATCGCGGCCCTCCTCGCGGCCGCCGCGCTCCCCCTCGCCGACACCCTCGCCCGGCCGCTCGGCCTCCACGTTCCCGCCGGCGCCGACTACCTGCAGCAGCTCGTGCTCTGGCTCGCCTTCCTCGGCGGCCTCGTCGCGACCCGCGAGCGGCGCCACCTCTCGCTCTCGACCGCGGAGCTGTTCGCGGAGGGCTCGCCGGTCAGGCGCGCCGGGCGGGTGCTGGCCGCCGCCGTCTCCGCGGCCACCGTGGCGATCCTCGCCTACGCCGCGGTGGGCCTCGTCCTCGCGAACCGCGAGGAGGGCCGGACGCTCATGGGCGGCGTCCGGGTCTGGGTGCTCGAGCTCGTCATGCCGGCCGCCCTCGGCCTCATGGCCCTGCGCTTCGCCTGGGGCGCCTCCTCCGGCTGGCTCGGCCGCGCGATCGCCCTCGCCGCCGTCCCCGCCGCCTTCGCCCTCGCCCTCGTGCCCGACCGCATGGCGGCCGCCGGCTGGCCGATGGCCGTCCTCGTCCTGACCGCGCTCGTCCTCGGCACCCCGGTCTTCGTGGCGATGGCCGCCCTCGCCCTGTTCTTCTTCTTCCGGGACGGCCTCCCGGTCACCGCGGTCACCGCCGAGGTCTACCGCCTCATCTCCTCCCCCACCCTGCCCGCGATCCCGCTCCTCACCGGCTGCGGCTACGTGCTCGCGGAGAGCGACGCCTCGCTTCGCCTCCTGCGCTTCTTCAAGTCGCTCCTCGGCTGGATGCCGGGCGGCCTCGCCGTCATCGTGATCGCCGTCTGTGCGCTGTTCACGACGTTCACCGGCGGCTCCGGCATCACGGTCATCGCGATCGGCGGCCTCGTCCTGCCGATGCTGCGCAAGGACGGCTACCCCGAGGGCTTCTCGCTCGGCCTCGTGACCGCGGCCGGGAGCCTCGGCCTCCTCTTCCCGCCCAGCCTGCCGGTGATCCTCTACAGCGTCGTGGCCGGGACGCGCGACCAGAACGTCCCCGCCGACGCGCTGTACCTGGCCGGTCTCGTCCCGGGCCTGCTGATGATCCTGATGGTGGCGGCCTATGCGGTGCGGCACGGCCACACCCTCGGGATCCCCCGGCAGCGCTTCTCGGGCCGCGAGGTGGGCCGGGCGCTGTGGGAGGCGAAGTGGGAGCTCAGCCTGCCCCTGTTCGTGGTCGGCCTCTTCATGACCGGCAAGACCTCGATGGTCGAGACCGCGGCCCTCGCCCTCGTCTACGCGATCGTCGTGGAGTGCTTCGTCACCCGCGACCTCCACGTCTTCCGGACGCTCCCCCCCGCGCTCGTGAAGTCGTCGGTGCTCGCCGGCGCCGTCCTCATCCTCCTGAGCGCGGCGATGGGGATCACGAGCTACATCGTGGACGCGCAGATCCCGGACACGCTCGTCACCTGGGTGAAGACCCACATCGAGTCGCGGTGGGTCTTCCTCCTCGCCTTGAACGCCCTCCTGGTCGTCGTGGGCTGCCTCGTCGACATCTTCTCGGCGATCGTCGTGCTGGCCCCGCTGCTCGTGCCGATGGCGGTGGCGTTCGACGTGCACCCCATCCACCTCGGGGTCATCTTCCTCGCCAACCTGGAGCTCGGCTACCTGACCCCGCCGGTGGGCCTCAACCTCTTCCTCGCCGCCTCCCGCTTCGGCAAGCCGCTCACCACGGTGATCCGCACCGTCCTGCCCTTCCTGCTGATCATGGCGGTCGCGGTGCTGCTGATCACGTACGTGCCGCAGATGTCGCTCGGCGTGCTGCGGGCCTTCGGGCGCCTGTAGCGGCGCGCCCTCAGTCGCCCGGGTCGCGGCGGGGGGAGGACGTGGCGAGCAGCTCGACGAGGCCGCGCCCCTCTGGAGGCACGGGGTACGCCCCCTCGAGCAGGACCTTCCGCGGGTCCACGCGCTCCCCGTAGACGTTGACGTTGCCGTCCCGGTCCTGCTTCACCACCGAGCCCTCGAGGGAGAGCCCGGCGAACAGGCCGCGGGTGCGCGAGTAGCTCAGGATCTCGGCCCTCATCCGCAGGTCCGTGGCCGCCGAGCCCGTGCGCCCGAGCGGGCCCGCGGCCACCGAGGCGTCCGCGCCCAGCGAGAACTTCGAGCGCATCAGGTAGTCGATGCCCTTCGGGTTCATCACCAGGAAGACGTAGTCGGCCGCCTGGCCCCCGACCTGCAGGCCGAAGCTGCCCCCGCCGATCGAGATCATGAGGGGGGCGCCCCACTGGCCCCCGCCGGGGCGGCGGCAGACCACCGCGCCCTTGCCCCAGCGCCCGCCGAAGCCGAGGGCCAGCTTCTTCGCGGACGGGACCACGGCCACGCACTCCGCCTCGTCGAGCAGGTCGCGCGGGATGCGCTCCTCGCCTCCGAGCAGCTCCTCGAGGACCTCGCGGCAGGCCTCGAGCCGCCGCTTCTCCTTCGCCTGGGCGCCCGCGAGCGCGGGGACGAGCGCCGCGACGAGCAGGAGGGCGGCGGCCGCCCTCGCCCCCCGGGGGCGCGACGGCGCCAACGGACGATTGACAGCCCTGCGCACCGTCATATCATCGCCCGGAACCCGCGCGACGCGCGCGTGAGCGCCCTCACGGGCGTCCAGGAGGTCTCCATGAAGCCCGTCCTCGAGTCCCTCGTCGGCCGGCGGTCCTTCTTCAAGCGGGCGGGGATGGCCGCGGCGGGCGCCGGCGCCTTCTCGCTCGCCACCGAGCGGGACGCCGAGGCGGCCCTGCAGAACGTGAACACGCGCTCGATCCCGGCCGACCTGAAGATCACCGACCTGCGGGTCGCGGTGATCGGCGGGGCACCGATGACCTGCCCGATCATCCGGATCGACACGAACCAGGGGATCTCGGGCTACGGCGAGGTGCGCGACGGGGCGAGCAAGACCTACGCC
>CAZLRF010000052.1:16039-34840 GCA_964561785.1 uncultured Acidobacteriota bacterium
GCCGAGACGACCGTTCCCATCCTGACCGGGGAGGACATCTACCTGAAGGAGGACTTCGTCAGGCTCATCGACATGGGCGCGGTGGACGCCATCCACCCCGACCTCGCGAGCTCCGGCGGCATCCTCGAGACGAAGAAGATCGGGGACTACGCGATGGAGCGCGGCGTCCCGATGGCCATGCACTTCGCGGGCACGCCCATCTCCTTCATGGCCAACGTCCACTGCGCGGCGGCCACCGAGAACTTCATCGCCCTCGAGCACCACTCGCTCGACGTGCCGTGGTGGAACGACCTCGTCACCCCGGCGATCACCCTCGACAAGGGCTTCGCGATCGTCCCCGACCGGCCCGGCCTCGGCGTCGAGCCGAACCCCGAGGTCGTGAAGGCCCACCTCAAGGAGCCCGGCTACTTCGAGCCGACCCCCGAGTGGGACAAGGAGCGCTCCTGGGACCGGCTGTGGTCCTGACACCCCTCGGGTGACTGCCCGGCCGCACCCGAGGGGTTCGTGGTTGTCGTTGCTGTTAAGCTCCCCCGAAAGCCCAGGAGGAAAGCCATGAAGAAGTCGCTTGCCATTCTCTCCGTGTCCGTTCTGTCCCTCGCCGTCCCCGCCCTCGCCCAGATGCCCCCGCCCCCGCAGCCCGGTCCCGAGCACGAGATGCTCGGGAAGGACGTGGGCGTCTGGGACGCCACCGTCGAGATGTTCGGGCCTCCGGGCGCGCCGCCGATGGTGTCGAAGGGCACCGAGACCGTCACGATGCTCGGCCCGTTCTGGCAGGTCGGGGACTTCAAGGCCGAGATGTTCGGGCAGCCCTTCGAGGGCAAGGGCATCACCGGCTACGACCCGGCGAAGAAGAAGTTCGTGGGCACCTGGGTCGACACGATCTCCTCTTCGATCTCCACGGTGGAGGCCACGTACGACGCCGCGAAGAGGACCATGACCGGCACGATGGAGGGCGTGGGGCCCGACGGCGCGACGACGAAGACGAAGGAGACGACGGAGTGGAAGGACGCCGACACCCGCGTCTTCACGATGTACGCGCCGGACGGCACGACCCCGATGATGAGGATCAGCTACAAGCGGCGGAAGTGACGCGCGCGCGGGGAGCGACTTCGCTCCCCGCGCACCCCTTCGCAGTCGCGCCGAGCCGGGGCCGTCCGCTCCCCGGCACGCCCACAACTCCCGCGCGTGGTACGATTTGCGGACACCGCATGGAGCTGACCCGGCTCGGCAAGTACCGGATCCTGGAGAAGCTCGGCCAGGGCGCGATGGGCGAGGTGTTCCGCGCCGAGGACCCGGTGCTCGAGCGGCAGGTCGCGATCAAGGTCATCTCCGGCAAGCTGAGCGGCGACGAGGCGGCGCGCGAGCGCTTCCTGCGCGAGGCCAAGGCCGCCGCCGGCCTCAACCACCCCAACATCATCACCGTCTACGACTTCGGCGAGGAGCAGGGCATGGCCTACATGGCCATGGAGCTGCTCGAGGGGGAGGACCTGCGCGAGCTGCTCGCGAAGGGCCGCCTCGCGAGCCTCGACGAGAAGCTCGCGGTGATCGACCAGGTCCTCGACGCCCTCGCGTTCGCCCACTCGAAGAACGTGGTGCACCGCGACCTCAAGCCCGGCAACGTGCACGTGCTCCCGAGCGGCCAGATCAAGATCATGGACTTCGGCCTCGCCCGCCGGGCGCAGGACGCGGCCGCGACCGGGGTCATCATGGGCACCCCGTACTACATGGCCCCCGAGCAGGCGCAGGGTCAGCGCTCGGAAGCGCGCTCCGACCTGTTCTCGGTCGGGGCGATGTTCTACGAGATGCTGGCCGGGAGGCGGCCGTTCACGGGGGCGACGATCCCCGCGGTGCTGTTCGCGGTGGTCCACAAGGAGCCCGAGCCGCTCGCCCAGGTGGCGGCCGACGTGCCGGGCGCTCTCGCCGCGGTCGTGACCCGCGCCCTCTCCAAGGACCCCGCGGCGCGCTACGCCGACGCCGGCGAGATGCTCCGGGCCTTCCGGGCGGCGTGGGCGGGGGGCGAGAGCGACGACGCGGCGCTCCCCTCTTCCGCCTCCGGCGACCAGACCCCCGCGCAGCCCCTCGGTCCGCCGCTCTCCGAGCGGCCCGACCTGCCGCCCGCCCTGCGCACCGCCCTCGAGGAGATCGAGCAGTACCTCGCGGACCGGGTGCCGCCGCTCATGGTGGCGGACTCGGTGGCGGAGCTGACGGGGGCGCCGGTCGAGAGCGCCGCGGCCGAGATCCTCGGCTGGGCGGAGCGGCAGCAGGCCGTGCAGGGCGAGCTGCCCCTCGTCGACCTGCTCTTCCACGCGCTGCACAAGCTCAGCGTGATCGGGGAGTTCCATCTCGTCGACCCCGAGAGGCTGCTCGGCTTCCTGCACGCGACGGGCGACGCGCTCGCCGCGGCGTGCCCCCCCGGGAGCGACCGCGACCGCTTCCGCCGGGCCCTCTCCCGCCTCGGCGAGTCCGAGATGGTGCGGACGGGGCCGGCCGACATGATGCGGCGGCCGGCGGACCCGCCGGCCGAGCCGCCCCCGGCGACGACGCCCGGGCTGCGCCGCCTCTCGCTCCTCGAGCAGCGGCTGCGCCGCGAGGGCGTCGCGCAGACGCCGGCGGGGCAGGCCGCGCGCCGGCGCATGGCCTCCCAGGCGATCACCGCCGCCGCCACCGAGGCGCGCAGCGAGAGGGAGCTCGAGGACCACCTGCGGCGTCTGCGGGCGACGGGCGTCGAGTCCGGGGCCCGCCAGGTGTTCCGGAACCTGGGCCACGAGCTCGCGGACTGGGCCCTCCCGCGGCAGATCGTCTCCGACACCGCAGACCTCGGCCCCGCCGACGAGGTTCGGGCGATGAAGCAGATCGTCTCGCTGCCCGAGGACCCGATCGAGGTCGCGCGCCGCTACCGCCACCTCGTGAGCGCGGCCACCGAGCAGTTCAACGAGGGCAACCTCGGCCGGGCGGTGCAGATGTTCGAGCTGGCGGCGAAGCTCGCGGCCGAGAAGAAGGTCGAGGGCGGCTTCACGGAGCCGGTCCTGAAGAAGGGGCACGAGGCCCTCGACCCCGCGAGGCTGCGCCAGTTCATGGACAGGCCCGACCGGCACGAGCAGCTCCAGTCGGTCATGGCGTTCTTCGAGGCCGGCCTCGGACCGGTGACGCTGCTCGACCAGCTCGAGACCGAGGAGCGACGCGACCGGCGCCGGCTGCTGCTCGACCTGCTGGTCGTGCACGGCGAGCGCGCGCGGGCGCTCGCCCGGGAGCGGCTCGTCGCCTCGCTCGAGGGAGGGGGGTCGGACTTCGGACGCCGGAACTGGATCTACCTCCTCCGGCTCGTGTCGCCCCCTCCGGGCGAATCGAGGGACCTCGAGACGGACGCGGTCGCCCGCTTCGCGACTCCCGGCAACCCCGCCTTCCTCGTCAAGGAGGCGCTCACCCACCTCGGGCAGACCCGGAGCGCGCGAGCGGCCAAGGCGCTCATGGCGGTCCTTCGCACGTGGGAGGCGGAGCTCGAGGGCGGGGCGCTCCCGGAGGAGGCGCGACGAGAAGCCCTCGCGAACCTCGACCGCGTCGCGGCCGCGATCGCCCGCCAGGGCCACCCCGAGGGGTGGCGGACGCTCGTCGAGCACGCCCTGTCGGCCGGGCCCGACCTCGGGAACGCGGCGGCGCGGCTCGCCGAGCTCGGCGCCCACGACCTCTCCTCGTGCCCCGACGTCGTCGAGGCGCTGGTGGCCGAGGTGCGCGAGAGCCTGCCGCGGGGCGTGCTCGGCCGCCTGGTGGGGCGGAGGAGCCAGGACCTGCCCGCGCTCGTGGAGGCGCTCGCGGGCACCCGAACGCCGGAGGTGCGCGCCCTGCTGGAGGAGGTCCGTCGCCGCCTCGCCGCGCAGGAGGCGGGCAAGGCCGCGGCCCGCGCCCTCGAGGCCGCGCCCGCCGCGCCTCCGGCCGTCGCCGGGCAGTCGGGCGAGCTCGACCCCTACGGCCTGCCCGCGCTGCTCGAGCGCCTGGCCCTCGCGAAGGCCACCGGCACCCTCAGCCTTCTGCCGCGCGAGGGCGGGGGCGCGCCGGCGACCCTCGGCTTCGCGGCCGGCCGGGTGGTCTCCGTGCGGTGGGGCCACCGCGAGGGAGAGGCGGCCGCGTACCAGCTGTTCGAGCGGCCCATCGCGGGAAGCTACGCCTTCGACCCCGCCGCCGTCCCCGCCGCGGGCGAGCCGGCCCTCCCCGACCTCCCCGCGCTCGTGAAGGAGGGTGTGCGCCGCGCGCGCGAGCTCTCCCGGGCGAGCGCGGTCGTCCCCGAGGAGCTGCCCCTCGAGGCCACGGGGGCGGCCCCGGGAACGGTCGCGGACGAGCCCGACTACGACCTCGTCGTGGCCCTGTGGCAGAGGGCCTGTGCCCGGGTGCCGCTGCGGCAGATGGAGGCCGAGCTGCCGGTCGACTCGCTCCGCATCCTGCGCCCGCTCGCCCAGTGGCTCGAGGAGGGCGCGCTGCGGATCGTGCCCGCGTCAGGGGAGCCTACCCCGCCCGCCGAAGGCACATGAGCGTCATGTCGTCGCGGGGGCGCGCGGTGCCGCAGTGCTCCAGCACCTCGGCGATGACGCCGTCCACGAGGCGTCTGCCCGGCTCGTCACGGTGGGCGGCGAGCCACGCCCCGAGCCTCTCGTCGCCGTACTCGGCGTCCCTCGGGTCCTCCGCCTCCGTCACGCCGTCGGTGTAGAGCACGAGCCGGTCCCCGGCCTCGAGCTCGACCCTCATCGACGTCGCCTCGTAGTCGGTCGTGATCCCGAGGGCCATCGCGGTCGCGGCGAGCCGGATCGGCGCGCCGCTCGCGCCCAGGAGGAAGGGCGGGTTGTGGCCGGCGTTGACGTACAGGAGGCGGCCCGTCGCGGGGTCGAGCTCGCCGTAGAACAGCGTCACCAGCCGGTTCGAGGGGATGTTGGCGCAGAGGTGGGCGTTGAGCTTGCGGACGACCTCCTCCCCCCGCAGGCCCGCGGAGAGCAGCGTGCGGAGGCTCCCCTGGAGGAGGGCCATGAGGAGCGCGGCGGGCATGCCCTTCCCCGCCACGTCGCCGACCGCCACCGCGAGGCGGCTCTCGCCGAGCTCGATCACGTCGAAGTAGTCGCCGCCCACGGTGTTCGCGGGGCGCATCGCGGTCGCGATCGAGACGCCGTCCTTCTCGAACGGCTCGAAGGGGAGCAGCCCGAACTGGATCTGGCGGGCGACCTCGAGGTCCCCCTTGAGCGAGAGCTTGTCGCGCAGCTCGAGGGTGAGGAGGAAGAACAGGGCCGTCGCGGCGAGGAGCAGCCACGTGCGGAAGGCGAAGACCGGGGCGAGCGAGAACGGGCCGACCTCCAGGATGTAGGCGAGGTAGCCGAGCCAGGCGAGGAGGACGGCGATCGCGGCGAAGGCGAAGAAGACCCGCCGCCACGGGCTGAGGCGGAACGCCACCGCGAGGAAGAAGCGCCACAGCGCCCGCGGGTGGCGGCGCCAGGCGGGCAGGCCCTCGAGGTCGGAGACGTCGACCTCGCGGGTCAGGAAGCGGAACGTCTCCTGCGCCTCCTGCTGCACGAGCTGCCTCAGCCCCTCCGGGGTCACGTCCCGGGTGAACAGGTCGCGCAGGCCCTGCCAGTAGTCCTCGGTGAGGGCCGGGCGCGCTCCCGGCCGCGCGCGGGCGCCCCCGAGCCGCGAGGCCAGCTCCTCGAAGCGCTCGCGCGACTTTCCGGCGAAGGCGCCGAGGTCGCCGAGCGACCCCCGGGTCACGGAAGGAGGACCGACTTGCGCACGGCGCGGCCGGACAGCTCCTGCAGCCGCGCCCGCTGCTCCGGGGGCAGGGAGAGGACCCCCGCCTGGACGACCGCGCGCAACGCCGCCACGTCCTCGGAGCGCACCGGCCGCCCCGCCTTGATCTCCGCGAGGAGGGCCGCGAGGCGCACGCGCTCGGCCTCGGGCACGGGCGCCCACACCTGCTGGTAGATCGTCCGCATCTCGGCCGCCTCCCCCGCCGCGAGCGCGTCGAGCCCGCGGCTCACGGAGCGCAGGGCGTCGGACGGGACGTCCTCGAGGCCCCGTCCCTGGCTCAGCCGCTCCGACACCAGCAGACGCAGGGCGTCCCTCGAAAGTTCCGGCACCTCCACCGCGAGGCGCTCGACCGCCTCCTCGACCCGGGCCGCCGCCTGGCCGCGGGGCTGGATCCCGCGGCACAGCGCGTCGAGCTCCGCGGCGAAGGCGTCGCCCGCGGAGGCGGGGGCCCACGCCTCGAGCGCGAACAGCTCGTAGCCGTCCGCCCACGCGACGATCGCCCCCTGCATCGGGACGAGGCCGTCCTCCCACGTCGTCTCGACCCTGCGCCCCCGACCCTTGCCGAGCTGCACCTCCGAGCGCTCGCCCTCCCTCTGGGAGGGCACGCGGGGCAGGCGCTCGCGGAGCAGCTCGTCGAGGTAGCCGTCGAGGTCGTCCATCAGGCGCGGTCGCGCGGCGGCGGTCACCACCCCGAACACGCCCGACTTGGGCTGCGACACGCGGACGATGGCCCCGGGGCGCGAGACGAACGGGTTCTCGGGGACGAGGGCCACCCACCCCGGGGGCAGCTCGACGACGAGCCCCGCCTGCGCGTCCTCGACGCGGCGGTCGGGCAGGGCGTGGCGCTCGACCTCCGCGATCGCGCGGCGCTGCTCGAGGAAGGGGCGCAGGAGCGCCCACACCCCCGCGAGCACGGCCAGCACCAGGGCCACGCCGACGAGCGAGAGGACGAGGCCGCGCGGGAGGCCCGCGGGGGGCGGCGGAGCGGGACGCTTCGCCTCCCGAGGCGCACGGCCCTCGAAGGCGGGCATCCGCATCGACGGGAGCGTCTCCGGGCGGTCCTCGACCGGCCCCGGCGCCGCGGGCTTCGCCGGGCGCAGGGAGCTCGCGGCCGCCGGGGCGGCGGAGGGCGCGGGAGACGCCTCCGGCGCGGCGAGGGCGGCGGCGAGCGGGAGCCACTCCGGCGCCCCCTCCGGCCAGACGAGCGTCTCCGCGGGCAGGCGCCCCTCGCGCGCCCACGACTCGAGGGTGGCGCGGTCGACGGGACCGTACTCGGCGCCGTCGGGCAGGTGCAGCAGGTACTCCTGGGCCATGGCTCAGTACACCCACACGATGTCGTAGCGGAGGACCTCGACGCCCCCGCGGACCGGCGCGAGCGTCTCCTCGACGAGCCGCGCGGCGTCGACCTCGCTCGCCTCGGCGAGCTGCCGCTCGAGCTCCGCGACTTCCGCCCGGAGCGCCTCGACGCGCGCCTCCGCGGTGCCTTCCATCCGGTTCTTGGACAGGACGGAGCCCACGCCGCTCACCGTACGCTTGCGCCCGGTGAGCAGCCCGATGTTGCTCAGCACCGCCGACCCGATGGCGAGCCACTTCTCCTGCTTGCGCCCGGAGGCCTCCTGCTCCTTCACGGCGAGGTCGGCCCTCTTCTTCTCGAGCCTCTCGCGCAGCTTCGCCGCCGCCGGGCCGCCTCCGCCCTGCGCCAACCGGGCGGCGAACGCCTCCGCGGTCTCGCCGGGGAGCGACGTCGTCTTCGTCGCGGGGTCGCGGTACACGGTGACGGTCAGCTTGTCGTCGAGCCGCCCGCGCAGCGCCTTCTCGACGCCCTTCGCTCCCGCCTCGGCCAGCCAGTCCGGGGGATCGAGGTGGCGCAGGCCGGCGGGCGCGTCCGCGACGACCGCCGACTCGTCGACCGCGATCGGCTCCGCCTCGAGCGTGTCGGCGGCGGTCGCCCCCCCGAGCGGCCAGGCCTTGACGCCCACGGCCTCGTCGGCGCCCTTGTAGCGCACCGCGTACTTCACGAGCACGTACGGCGTCGCCACCTCGCCGCCCCGCAGCTTCAGGTAGAGGTTGCGGAAGGGCGACGGCAGGACCGGCGGTCCGCCGGCCGCCGCCGCGGCCGGCTTCGGCGCGGCCGGTTCAGCGGGGGCCGCCTTCTTCAGGCGGGCGAGGTCCTCGCGGGTCATCGGGCCCCGCAGGTACGACATCGCCCAGCGCGACTGCAGCAGGCACGGAGCGCTCCGGTGCACGTCGTGGAGGAGGAAGACCCGCTTCTTCGTGGCCCCGAGGAGCCGCTGAGCCTGCTTCGCCTCGAGCCCCGCGCCCGCGAGGCCGCTCGCCAGCCTCTCGCGGTCCTGCTCGGTCTGGAGCGTCCCCACGAACCAGGTGCCCATGTTCGCGAGGCCCTTGTAGTCGAGGTCGACCGGGTTCTGCGTGGCGAGCACCACGCCCACGCCCTGGGCGCGCGCCTGCTTGAGCAGGGTCAGGAGGGGCTTCTTGGTCGGGGGGTTGGCCGGGTGCGGGGGGAAGTAGCCGAAGATCTCGTCCATGTAGACGAGGGCTCGCAGCTGCCGGGTGCCTCCCTGCCGGCGCATCCAGGTCTTGACCTTGTCGAGCAGCAGCGCGGTGACGAAGAGGCGCTCCTCGTCGGAGAGGTGGGCGGTCGTGACGATCGACAGTCGCGGCCGCCCGTCGGCGGAGCGCAGCATCCGCCCGACGTCGATGGGCTCGCCCTCCCGCCACGCCTCGAACGACGGCGAGGCGAGCAGGTTGTTGAGGGCCTTGAGCAGCGCGTGGCGGTCCTTACGGGGGAAGGCCGTCTCGAGGGGCAGCGCGCCGATCTTGTCGAACGGCGGGTCGGCGATCTGGCCGACGAGGCCCTCGAGGGTGAGGCCCTTCCCGGCGCGCCAGCTCTTCTCGACGAGGTTGGCGAGGAAGACGGCGGGCGGCGACTGGAGCGGGTCGGCCTCCATGCGAACGAGGCCGAGCAGGCCCGACACGATCGCCTGGATCTCGTCGCGGAGGTCCTCTTCGGCCGCGTCGAAGTCCCCCTCGGGCGCGTCGAGGGACTGCAGCACGTTCAGCGGGACGCCGGCGCGGGAGCCGGGGGTGAAGACGACCGCGTCGCGTGCGGCCTTCAGGGCCGCGACGTCCTTCTCCGCGAGGTCCCACTCCGCGAGGCCCTTCTTCCAGGCCGCCGCCGCCTCGGCCGCGGCCGCCTTCTTGTCCTTGCCCGCCGCGTCGGCGTCGATCCAGGGCTCGAACGAGGCGGCGTCGAGCCTCTCGAAGAGCAGGAGCAGGTTCGCGAGGTCGCCCTTCGGGTCGATGGCGATGACGGGGACGCCCTCTCGCAGCAGCTCCTCGAGGAGGACGATCGCGAGGCCGGTCTTGCCCGAGCCGGTCATGCCGACGACGAGGCCGTGGGTCAGGAGGTCGGACGGGTCGAGCTCCAACCGCTCACCGGGAGCGCCCGTGGCGGGGTCGACCTGCTTGCCGAGGTAGAGGCCGCTCATAGCGGGGAGTATAGCCGCGCCGCGGGAGGGCGGTGCGCTGTCCTCCGCGGAGGTCATCCGAGGGAGAGCCGTCTGGCGCCAGGCCCCACGACAGAACGACTTGCGGGGGGGCCACGGATAGGCACAGCCGTTGCTCTTTCCGGGACCGGGAGGACGGGGGCGGAAGGAGGGGTGCCATGAGTCAGCTCGGATTCGTGGAGGCGGTCCTGGTCGGGGCGACGCTCCTCGCGGCCGCGCCCGCGCCCGCGGACGGGCTCTTCTTCGGCCTGTCGTGGGGTCACGAGCGCGTGTCCCGCGGGGGCCCCGCCTTCCGCTACGGCTACGACCGCGGCTGGCGCGAAGGCGCGGAGGAGGGGCGCCACGACGCGCGCCGAGGCCGCGACCCGCGCTACTGGCGCGAGCGGGAGTTCCGGGACGGCGATCGCGGCTACAGGCCCTGGATGGGGCCGCGGTGGGACTACGTGGCGGGCTTCCGCCGCGGATACGAGGAGGGTTACCGCCGCGCGTACGCCGCGTCGTGTCGATACGATCGCCGAGACCGGCGCTGGCCGTACGAAGACGGCGACCGCCACCGCTGGTAGGCGCGGGCCGGGGCCGAGGGGGGCCGGGGCCGCCCGTTCACGGGCGGCGCCGGCCGGCTGCTAAGATGGTCGGGTGAAGTCCCGCCACTACTGGAAGGCCGTCGAGACCTGGAAGGCCCGCCTCCGCGACGCCGTCCCCCACGACGAGCTCAAAGCCCTGCACGAGCGCAGCGGGCCGCGCCACCTCGCCTACGCGGCCCGCCAGTTCGCGATCATCGCCGGCTGCTCGTACGCCCTGTTCCACCTCCACAACCCCCTGCTGTGGCTGCCGCTCGCGGTCCTCCAGGGGTTCACGTTCTTCAACATGACGACGCTGCTCCACGAGGTCGTCCACCGATCGGTCTTCGACAAGCGCCGGGCAGGCTGGACGCGGGCCCTCGGCCTCCTCTACGCGACGACGAGCGGCATCTCGGCCAGCCAGTTCACGCGGTGGCACCTCGACCACCACGACAACCTCGGCTCGTGGGAGGACGACCCGAAGCGCCACTGGCTCTCGCCGAGGAGGAACGCCCGCTGGTACAAGCTGCTCTACTGCACGCCCGCGCTCATCCCGATCTACTTCCGGGCCGCGGCGAGCGAGGCCCGCTCGTACCCGCCCGCCCTGCGCCGCACGATCGCCCTCGAGCGGCTCCTCACCGCGGCCGTGCAGCTCGGCGCCGCCGCCCTGCTCGTCCACCTCGGCGGGTGGGGCGCGATGGCCCGGGTGTGGGCGGTGCCGTACTTCCTCGTCTTCCCGGTCGCGTTCACGCTCAACCGCCTCGGCCAGCACTACGACATCGACCCGGGGCACCCGCTCAAGTGGTCGACCGTCATGGCCCCGAGCCGGCTGTGGGACTTCCTGTTCCTCTACTCGAACTACCACGCCGAGCACCACTACTTCCAGAGCGTGCCGTTTTACAACCTCCGCAAGCTCCACCTGCGCCTGCGGCCGCTCTACGCCGAGCTCGGGCTCAAGCCCCACACGTACCGCGAGATCGCCTGGGAGTGGTTCGTGAAGAACCGCGCCCCCCACACCGACTGGGACCGCGCCGAGGCTCCCGCCGGGGCCGCCCACACCACGGCGTAGTCGGCCCGGGACGCGCTCGCCGCCGATCCCGGAGACGACGACGCTCGGGCTACGTCTTCGCCTTGCGCCGCGCCTCGGCCTCGGCCACCCAGCCCCGGCGCAGCACCTCGGCGGGGACGCTCGAGAGGTAAGGCTTGATGTCGAGGATGGGCGTGCCGTCCAGCATGTCGAGGCCCCGCACGCGCAGCCGCGGCCCGTCGCGGCCCAGCAGCTCCACGACCGACAAGGCGATCGGGTTCGGCCGGCGCGGGGAGCGCGAGGCGAAGACGCCGTGGGGGCTCTCCTCGTCGAGCGGGACCTTCGAGACCAGCTCGTACCCCTCCGAGCGGTCGAAGACCCAGAGCACGTAGAGATGCGAGAAGCCCTCGATGTCCTGGAGTCCGGGCTCGAGGTCCGGCCGCAGCTCCAGCACGCCCTCCGCCCGGTGCTCGGCCCCCGGGCCCTTGGGGATCTGGGCCTTGTCGGCGTAGGGGCTGCGGACCCAGCCGATCGGCCGCATCTCGACGAGGGGGACCTGTGGGCTCATCGTGCCTCCCGCCTCGGACAAGGCTACCATTACCCGCCGTGAAGCTCCGGATCGACGGCCGGACCTGGCTCCTCGTCCTGACCGGCGCCGGCGTCTCCGCCGAGAGCGGCGTCCCGACCTTCCGCGACGCGAACGGCCTGTGGGAGAACCACCCGATCGAGAAGGTCGCGACACCCGAGGGCTTCGCGGAGGACCCCCGCCTCGTCTGGCGCTTCTACTCCGAGCGGCGGCGCAAGGCGAAGCACGTCCAGCCGAACCCCGGCCACGCCGCCCTCGCCGAGGCGGAGTCGCGCCTGGGCGACCGCTTCCTGCTCGTCACGCAGAACGTGGACGGGCTCCACCGGCGGGCGGGCAGCGTGCGCCTCGTCGAGATCCACGGCAGCCTCTTCGAGACCCGGTGCTCGGTGTGCCGCCGCGAGAGCTTCCCGGACGACCGCGAGTACCTCGGCGAGCCGCCCTCCTGCGACGAGTGCGCGGCCCGTGGCCACGCCGGTCTCCTGCGCCCGGCGGTCGTCTGGTTCGGCGAGACGCTCGACCCGATGCGCCTGCACCAGATCGCGGTCTTCGTCGAGCAGTCCCGCGCCGGCCGGCTCGTCTTCCTCGCCGTCGGCACCTCGGGGCTCGTCTACCCGGCGGCCGGCCTCGTGCTCCAGGCCCGGGCCGCGGGGGCGGAGGCCTGGCTCGTGAACAAGGAGGCGCCCGACAACGCCCGCGCGTTCCACCACTTCGTGGAGGGAGCGAGCGGCGAGGTCCTGCCTCGGCTGTTCGAGTGGGCGTGATCCCGGCCTACGGCGCCGCGACCCCCAGCTCCCGCAGCAGCTCCCGCGCCCCCTCGACCTCTTCGAGGAGCCAGAGCAGGTAGCGCACGTCGGCGCTCACGTTGCGGGCCACGTCCGGGTTGTAGCCGAAGTCGTTCGCGACGTTCTCCCACACGCGGTCGAAGTTCACGCCCACGAGGCGGCCCTCGCCGTCGATCGTCGGGCTGCCCGAGTTGCCGCCGGTGGTGTCGCAGTCGGCGAGGATGCCGATCGGGACCTGGCCGTGGGCGGGGTCGGCCCACCGGCCGAAGCGCCCCGCGACGAAGGCCTCGCGCACCCGGGCCGGCAGGTCGAACGGCTCCTCGCCGGTGTGCTTCTCCATCGCGCCGGCCAGCGTCGTGTGCGGGGCCATCGTCACCGCCTCGCGTGGCGAGTAGCCGCGGACGCGGCCGAAGGTCACCCGCAGCGAGCCGTTGGCGTCGGGAGCGACCGGGCGGCCCGCCTCGGCGATCACCGCCTTGCGCCAGGCCGGGCGCAGGCGCAGGGTCGCGCCCGAGGCCGCGTCGCGCCGGTCCTTGAGGGCCTTTCGCTCCGCGTCGAGGGCGAAGCCGAGCTCGAGGAGCGCGTCGCGGCGGGCGCGCAGCGCCTCCGGCGTCTCGTCGAACATCGCCTTGCGCGCGGCGAGGTCGAAGACGCGCGAGCTGGCGTAGAGCCGGCCGATCGCCGCGTCGAGCGCGGCGTCGTCGGGGGCGCCCCCGAAGGCCGCGTCCACCGCCGCGATCCTCTGGCCCGCGGGGAGGGCGAGGGCCCGCTTCACCCACGACCTCATCAGCCGCCGGTCGACCGCCTCGGCGTAGCGCTTCTGGTCGCGCTCGAGCTGGTCGCGCAGGCGCGGCAGGTCGCGCTCCATGTAGCCGATCTCGCGCTGGGCGTCGGGCTTCGCCCCCTCCGTCGCGCGCCGGGCGAGGGTGAGCGGCCAGCGCAGGGCGCGCGGGCCCCGCATCACCGCATCGAGCAGGAAGTCGCGGTCCCACGTCGCGAGGCGCGCGGCGTTGAGCGCCTCGAGGCCCGCGTGGGCCTGGGTCGCGGCCGTCCCGTCCGGCCGTCCCCCCGCCCACGCCAGGACGCGCTGCTCGGCCGAGCGCTGCTTCTCGACGATCCGGCCGCGGCGCAGGCCGGCGATCTGGCCCGCCGCGTTCTTGTGGGTGTTACCGAGGCCCCGCAGCTCGTCCGCCACCGCGATCCCCACCTCCGGCGAGCGGGCGGCCTCCTCCTCCAGGATCCGGATCCACTCGCCGTAAAGGCCGAGCACCGCCGGGAACCAGCGCTCCTCGCGCTCCTTCATCTCCGCCGCGATCCACGCCCGGTACGACCGCCCGGGGTACCCGAGGACCGCCACCGCCTCGCCCTCCCGGACGCCCCTCGTCGAGACCGGGAAGAAGCGGCGCGGGCGGTAGGGCTCGTCGTCCTTGTACGCCCGCAGCAGCGAGAAGTCGCCGGTGTGGCGCGGCCAGCTCCAGTTGTCGACCTCGCCGCCGTAGTTGCCGACGCCGGCCGCAGGCGCGTAGACGAGCCTCACGTCCTTGAGCTCCTCGAACTCGGTGAGGGTGAAGAAGAGGCCCCCGTCGAACTCCGCGAACTGGCAGCGGGTGTCGGGCTTCGTCTCGCACTCGGCCACGAGGGCCTTCTGCTTCGCCTCGACCGCCCGGAAGCGCTCGAGGTCCGTCGCCCCCGCGGGCACGGCGGCCAGCACCTCGGCGGTGACGTCGCGGAAGGCCCGCGGCACCTGGATGCGGTAGGCGCTCGCTCTCCTCTCCTCGGCCCGCGTCCGTGCGAGGTACCCGTCCTGCGACAGGTTCGCCTGCGGCGTCGAGTGCTCCTGCAGGATGCCGACCACGCAGTGGTGGTTCGTGACGAGCAGGCCCTCGGCGGAGACGAAGCTGCCCGAGCAGCCGGGGAGCTGGACGGCGTTGGCGAGGAGCCCGCCGCCCGCCTCCTCGTCCCACAGCCGCTCGAGCGGCAGGCCGAAGCCCTGGGCCTTCACCCACTCCGGCCCCTGGGCCAGCACCTGCTGGGGCGTCCACTTCCCCTCCCCGGCGAGGGCGGGGGCGGCGAGGAGGACGGCGAGAACGAGGGCGGCGGTCGCTTTCATCGAGGCTCTCCTGTCGTCGTCAGTTCCACTGGCGCAGCACCTGCTCGGCGGGCTTTCCGCGCGGGTTGTAGCCGGTGTCGCCGGCGGGGGGAGGGCTCACGTCCCACGCCCACCACAGCAAGCCCCTCATCCACGAGGTCTCGCGCGAGAAGACCTCGTACAGCGCGGCGTAGCAGTCGGCCTGCTCGCCGGGATCGGCCGACATCGAGACGCCCCAGTCCCAGGGCGCGCGGTTCGCGCCGTCGCCGCTGCGGTAGCCGACCTCGGTGAAGACGAAGGGCTTGCCGTGGGCCTGCTGGGCGTTGCGAAACGCGGCGACCATGTCGTGGCCGTAGCGGTTCTTCCTCCAGCCGGCCACGAGCTCGGCCCGGGTGGGGTTCGTCTTGTCGGTGAGCGGGGTGTAGACGTCGGCGCCCATCAGGTCCACCTGCGACCAGAAGGACACGCTCGTGAACTCGTCGCCGGGCTCGACCCCGTTCGCGGCGTAGGTGAGGAGGCCCTTGTAGCGCGAGCGGACCCGGGCGATCAGGGTCGCCCACTCGCCCGCGTAGCGCGCGCCGGACATCGAGGCGAGCTCGGTGCCGATGCAGAGCATCGCGACGTTCTTCTCGGCCGCGATCGCCGCGTAGTGGTCCAGGAAGGCGGCGTAGCTCTCGAACCAGCGGGACGCCTCGCGGGGCGCGATCTGGGCGCGCCACGTGCCGTCCTCCACGTCCACGTGGGGCTTGAGCATCACCTTCAGGCCGAGCCCGTGCATCTCGTCGATCGCCTTGCGGACGACGTCGTCGGCGTTCGAGCGGTTCGGCACCGGGCGAATGTCGGTCGAGTCCTTCCGCTCCATGTACCAGGTGGCGAGGAGCCCCGCCCAGCGCACGCCGGTCGCGGCGAGGGCGCGCCGCGAGTCGGCGCCCGCCGGGTAGCCGTACTCGTCGTGCCACCACGACACGTGGGTGACGCCGTGGACCTCGAAGGCCCCCCCGGCGGGGGACGGGGTCGCGGACGGGCTCGGGGCGGACGGGCTGCCTCCGCCGCCGCAGGCGGCGAGGGCCATGAGCAGGGGGACGACCGTGGCGCGCCGCATCACCGCCGCCCCGTGTCGGTGAGGCAGGAGGCGGGGACCCACAAGACGTCGCCCGGCGAGAGCCCGCCCGGGCCGACGGGTCGGCCGGCGGAGCACGCGGGCTCGGGCGGGCAGCCGCCCGAGCAGCCTGCCACGCGCACGACGCGCAGGCGGAAGCGCGTCGCGTCGCGGGCCTCGACGGCGGCGCAGTAGCCGTCTCCCGCCCACGGCCGCACGCAGACGAGGTCGCCGATCGACTTGCCCGAGCCGACGGCCCCGTGCGCCCGGAGGAGGCGCACGAGGTCGGGACGCCCTGCGGCTTCCGCGATGTCGAGCGGCGTCCCCCGCGCGCGGGAGCGCGGGTCCGGGCTCGCCCCGGCCTCGAGCAGCGCGCGCAGCACGCCCTCGTGGCCGGCGCGGACAGCCTCGTGGAGAGCGGTCCAGCCGGCCCGGTCACCCCGATCGGGGTCCGCGCCCTCCGCGAGGAGCCGCCTCACGGACGCGACGTCTCCCCGCGCCGCGGCGGCCGTGAGGCGTGCGGAGGGTCCCTCCTCCGCGAGCGCGACCGATGCGATGAGCCACGTCGCCGCGGCGAGAAGCGTGCGTCCCGTCATCCGTCCGGCCTCCTGATCCCTCCCGCCGAGCATGCGACGGCGGGGACGAGGTCCGCAAGGGGCCATTCGGCCCATGCGGTTGAAATGCCGCCGGGAAGCGAGGAGACTCCCCCGATCCCGGACCGGAGGGGCCGCGCCATGGACGCTCCCGACACGCGATCGCTGCAGAAGAACGCCTACCTGCCGCTCGCCCCGGGGGAGGCCTACGAGCCCGTCGTGCCCGCCGCGGCCACGATGCCCGAGGCCACCGTGCGCTCGGTCGGCTGGGGCCTCTTCCTCTGCGTGATCTTCACGGTCGCCTCGGCCTACTCGGGCCTCAAGGTCGGGCAGGTGATGGAGGCCGCGATCCCCATCTCGATCCTGACCATCGGCCTCGCGCGCACCTCCCGCCGCCGCTCGACGCTCCTCGAGAACGTGATCGTGACCGGGGTCGGGGGCGTCTCCGGCTCGCTCGCCGCGGGCGCGATCTTCACCCTGCCCGCCCTGTACATCCTGCAGCTCGACCCCCACCCCGCGCAGACCGTCTTCATCGGGCTCGCCGGGGGCTGCCTCGGGGCGCTCTTCCTGATCCCGCTCCGGCGCTACTTCGTGCGCGAGACCCACGGCCAGTTCCCCTACCCCGAGGCCACCGCGATCACGGAGGTCCTCGTGACCGGGGAGAAGGGCGGCTCGCAGGCGAAGCTCCTCCTCCAGGCCACCGGGATCGCCGCCGTCTACGACCTCCTCGCCACCACGTTCCAGCTCTGGCGCGAGTTCGTGGACTTCCAGTTCCTGCCCGCGGTGCGCGCGCTCGCCGACCGGGCGAGGGTCGTGGCGAGCTTCGACGCGGTGGCGTTCATCCTCGGCCTCGGCTACGTCATGGGGCTGCGCTCCTCGCTCATCCTGTGCGCGGGCGGGTTCCTCTCGAACTTCGTCCTCGTGCCGCTCATCTGGATGGTCGGCCGCCACGTCCCGGAGGCGGTCTATCCCGCCACCCTGCCCATCGCGGAGATGTCCGCGGCCCAGATCTTCCGCGGGTACGTCCGCTACGTCGGGGTGGGGGCGATCGCGACCGCGGGCATCTTCGGGATCCTGAAGTCGCTCCGGATCATCGCGGGCTCGTTCGCGATCGCCGCCCGCACCTTCCGCCACGGCGAGCCCCAGGCCGCCGTGCGGACCGACCGCGACGTGCCGGTGTCGGCGATCCTCGCCGGGGTCCTCGTCTCCACCCTCGCCGCGGGGGCCTTCTTCACCACCCTCGGCCAGTCGATCGTCGCGGTCGTGGTCGGCCTCCTCCTCACCCTGCTCTTCGCGTTCTTCTTCACCTCGGTCGCGGCGAACGCGATCGCCACCACCGCCCGCAACCCGATCTCGGGGATGACGATGCTCACGATCATCGTGTCCTCGATCGTGCTCCTGCGCTTCGGGGTGTCGGGCACGAGCGGGATGTTCTTCGTGATGGCGATCGCGGGCGTGGTGTGCACGGCGCTGTCGATCTCCGGCCAGTTCGTGACCGACCTCAAGACCGGCTACTGGCTGGGCTCGACCCCCGCCGCCCAGGAGAAGGTGAAGTTCCTCGGGGTCGCGGTGGCGGCGCTGGCGGCGGGGCTCACGATCGTGATGCTGGCCCGGGCGTTCCAGTTCGGCGAGGCGGCGCCCGGGGACGGGCGGGTCGTGCTCCCCGCCCCGCAGGCCGCGATCATGAAGTCGCTCGTCGAGGGCTTCATGAGCCAGCAGCCGGTGGCCTACGCGCTGTTCGGGGCGGGCGCCGTGATCGCGGTGACGATGGAGATGCTGGCGGTGCCCGCGCTCATCTTTGCCCTCGGCATGTACCTCCCGCTCGAGCTCAACACCCCCGCGCTCGTGGGCGGCTTCCTCGCCCACTTCCTGGGCCGCAGGGCCGAGCGCACCGGCGGCGAGCGGGGCGCCTCGATCCGCGAGCGCGGGATCGTGGTCGCCTCGGGGCTGATGGCGGGGGGCGCCCTCGGAGGGGTGTTCGGGGCGGCGCTGCGGCTCGTACCGGGCTACGCGGAGGACTGGCTGAAGAGCCCGTTCTACGACGACGTCGGC
Source organism: uncultured Acidobacteriota bacterium (assembly GCA_964561785.1). Lineage (GTDB taxonomy): Bacteria > Acidobacteriota > Vicinamibacteria > Fen-336 > Fen-336 > DATBSL01. The sequence continues at coordinate 34,136 of CAZLRF010000052.1, forward strand.
GCCTCCCAGACCGTCTCCGCGCTGCTGTTCGCCGGCCTGTGCGCCTACGTGTGGTGGGCCTCGACCCGAGATGCAAAGGATGCAAAGGGGTCAGATCTTGAATCTTGAGTCAAGACCTGACCCCAGCGCCTTCACCGGGGCTTTCGAGGTCCCGGGCGAGCTCGTCTTCGCCGGAGCTCGCCCGGGGGCTACAGGTTCTGGGCCGCGAACTCCCAGTTGACCAGCTTGTCGATCGTGGCCGTCACGTAGTCGGGCCGGCGGTTGCGGTAGTCGACGTAGTAGGCGTGCTCCCAGACGTCGATGGTGAGCAGGGGCTTCTTGGCCGGGTTCGTGAGCGGGGTCTCGGCGTTCGCCGTCTGCTCGATCTTGAGCTTGCCACCCTCGAGGACGAGCCACGCCCACCCGCTGCCGAACTGCGTGACCGCGGCCTTCGCGAGGTCGTCCTTGAACTTCGCGAAGTCCCCGAAGTCGGACTTGATCATGTCCATCAGCTTTCCGGTGGGCTGCCCGCCGCCCTTCGGGTGGAGGCTCTTCCAGTAGAAGGTGTGGTTCCACACCTGCGCCGCGTTGTTGAACAGGCCCTTCTTCTCGGGCTTGCCCGCCGCGGCCTTGATGATGTCCTCGAGGGAGGCGGAGGCGAGGTCCGTCCCCTCGATGAGCTTGTTGGTGTTGTCCACGTAGGCCTTGTGGTGCTTGCCGTAGTGG
>CAZLRF010000053.1:0-26382 GCA_964561785.1 uncultured Acidobacteriota bacterium
AGGTGGTTGTCTTGCTCTTAGGAGTGGTGATGGAGGTGCGATTACCTTCTGGGTCGTAGCCGTACCTGGTTACGTTGCCCTCGCCGTTGGCCTCCGTCTCCAGGCGGTTCAGCTCGTCCCACGTGCGCTTGACGGACCAAGGCTCGCCCAGGGCGGCCGCGCGGGCGTCACGTTCTTCGAGGAGGTTGCCGGCCTTGTCGTAGACGAAGGTCGTCGTGGCCGCGTCGTCGGTCCCGAAGCCGTCTGTCCGGCTCGCCAGCCGGTTGGCCGCGTCGTAGACGAAGCGAGTCACCCGACCCTCCGCGTCCGCCTGGGTCGTCTTGTTGCCCACGCCGTCGTAGGTGTTCCGCTCGAGGGTCGCCTCTTCGGGCTCACCGAGGGCGCGCGTGACGCCGAGCACCCGGCCCAGCGGGTCCATCTGGGTCCGCTTCAGGGTCCCGCGGCGGTCCTTCTCCGTGACCCTGTTGAGCGCGTCCTCGTAGGCGGTCTCGTACGTCTTCAGTGCCGTCGGGTCCTCGGGAGGCGGCGGATCGGTCACTTTCGTGACACGGTCGAGCTCGTCGTATTCGAAGAGCGTCCGGTGGTGGGCGGGGCGCTTGTCCGTCTCCGCGACGCGATTGACGCCGTCCCACGTGAAGGTCCGGTAGTGGCCCAGGGCGTCGGTCTCGCGAACGACACGGTCGAGACCGTCGAGGTCGAACCTGGTGGCGCGGCCCAGGGCGTCGATCTCGATCCGGTGGCGTTCCCTGTCCCGGTACCGCGTCTCGCGGCTCCAGCCTTTGCCGCTCAACGGCGCGGCGGCGAGCGCCTCCCGGCGCGGCCGGCCCAGGTTGTCGTAGGTGAAGACCTTCTCGATCCCCCGGCGGTCCTTCTCGCCCGTCCTCAGGCCCTCGCCGTCGTAGGTGCTGGCGGTCGGCTTCCCCGCCGCGTCGATGACTTCGACCAGCCGCCCGAGGCCGTCGTGGCGGTACCGGGTGGTGTGGTCGTTCGGGTCGGTGACGGTCTTCTTGTTGCCGAGGCCGTCGTAGGTCGTGCGGGTGACGAGGCCCAGGCCGCCCGGATCGACCACCTGCTCGTAAGGCCGGTCCAGGCCGTCGAGACGGGTCACGGTCGCGAAGCCACGAGGGTTCGTGACGGTCACGCTGTGGTTGTCGTCGTCGTAGGCCGTCGCCGTGGTGTATGCCGTCGCGTTCCCGCCTTCACCCTCGAGGTGGACGACGCGCTCGGTCTCCCGGTTCAGCCTGTCGTACCGGAAGGTCGTCCGCAGGCCGCGGGTCTTGTCGTGCTCCTCGGACTTGTTGACGTGGGAGCCCTCGGGGTCGTCGTAGGCGACTGTCGTGACCTGGTCGAGGGCGTTCGTCGTCCGGATGAGCCTGTCGAGGCCGTCGTACTCGGAGGTCGTGGTGTGGCCGTTGGGATCGGTTGCCGACGTGCGGTTGCCGACCTTGTCGTAGGCGAAGCGCTCGGTGAGGGGTCCTGCCGGCGCCCGGCCCTCGGGCATGGTCTCCGGCAGGACCTTCGCCTTCACCCGGTAGAGGCCGTCGAGCTCGAAGCGGGTCGTCAGGCCCGCCAGGTTCGTCTCCGACGTCTTGTTGCCGACGAGGTCGTAGCCGTACTCGCTGATCGTCCCCGTCGGGCCCTCCCCCGGGAGACCGGAGGCAACCTGGATGGCGGTCAGGCGGTTCAGCTCGTCGTAGACGAAGCGCTTCGTCACGCCGCGGCGGTCGGTCTCGGTCTCCTTGTTCCCGTTCGCGTCGTAGGTCGTCGCCGTCGTCAGGTCCAGACCATCGAAACGGGTCCGCGTCGCGACGACGCGGCTCAGGCCGTCGATGGTGTACGTCGTCTCCGCCCCGTTGGCGTTCTTGACGGAGCGGACCTCGCCGCCGGGGTAGTAGGCCGTCTCCGTGACCTCGTCGTCCGACCCGAACCCGGCCACCCGCACGGTCTCGATGAGCCGGTCGAGGCCGTCCCAGGTCTGGGTTGTCTGCCGTCCCATCGTGTCGGACTGAAGCCGGAGGCGGCCCCGCAGGTCGAAGGTGCGGGTGGTGACGTTGCCGAGCGGGTCCACGATCTCGCCCGCGTTGCCGAAGCTGTCCCAGGCGCGATGCTGCGTGACCGACTTCCGGGGGTCGGTGACGGTCTGCAGGCGGCCGTGCTCGTCGTACGTGTAGCTCGTGCGGTTCCCGACCGGGTCGACGGTCGCCAGAAGGTCCCCTGTCGCCGAGTCGATGGAGTACTCCGTCTCCCGGCCTTCCGGGTCCTTCTTCCACGTGAGCTTGTTGAACCGCGTGTCGTAGCGGTACTCGGTGACGACGGGGCCGAGGTCGCCGGTCACGATCCGCTCGAGGGTCAGGTTGCCCCGCGTGTCGTACCCGAACTCGGTGGTGCGGCCGTTGGCGTCGGTCTCGCTCGTCTTGAGGATGTCGTCGGGGGCCCACGCCATCGTGGTCGTCTTCCCGAGCGGCTCCTCGATACGGAGCGGGCTCCCGTTCCCGTTCAGGACGTAGACGGTGTCGTGCCCCCGCCCGTCCCGGACGGTGGTCTTCCACTGGCTCCTCGCGACGACCTCCCGGGCGTCGTAGGAGAACTCCGTCCGGATCGACAGGGCCGGCTCCGGGTGCTCCACGACCTGCTTCACGAGCTCCCACCGCTCGGTGAAGAGCAGCCCGCCGGCGGGCAGCCGTCCGTCGACCTCGCCCGGGAGCCGGTCGTCGTCGCCGAAGTACACGTACTCGCGGCGGAGCCCGTTCGGGTCGGTCGTCTCGACGAGCTGGTGCTCGCGGCGCAGGTCGAGGCCCGTGGTCGCGCCCGCGCCCAGGTAGCCGTACTTCTCCACGCGGGGCTCGGCCGCGGGGTCCGCTCCCAGGTTGCTCCCGCTCCGCGTCGCCTTCACCAGGTTGCCGCGCGCGTCGTACTCGTACTCGACGACGAGGCCGAGTGAGGCGATCTCGGCCTTCACGATCCTCTCGGCCCCGTTGAACGTCTGGTAGGCGAAGGTGACCGCCCGCACTTCGCCCGCCTCGGCCTGCACCTCGGCGACCTTCGTCAGGAGGCTCGCCCCGTCGTAGGTGAACACGAGGCGGTCGCCGTGGGGCTCCTCGATGAAGTCGAGGCGGGGGCGGCCGTCCGCGTCCGGGGACTCGAAGTGGTGGACGTTCCCGGCCTTGTCGATGAACCGGTAGGTGCGGCCGTCGCGCTCCAGTCGCGTGTGGTAGCCCTTCTGCGGCGTGAAGGTGACGAGGCCGTCGTCCGACTGGAAGACCTGGCTGCCGCCGTCGGGCGTGACCACGGTGACGAGGCCGCAGCTGCCGTCCTCGAAGAGCCGCCCGGCGTAGTTGAGCGACCACCCGCCTCCGAGCGGTCCGTCGCTGCTCCAGCCGGCGCTCGAGTAGGTCCGGGTGAGCTCGAGGCCGAGGTGCCGGCCGGGCACCTTCAGGTCGGTCGACTGCTGGACGAGGTGCCCGTCGAGGAGGTCGACCCCCTTGACGAACGTGTGGCCCACGGGGAGGACCGAGCGATTGGTGACGTTCGACAGGATGACCCCGGGGGCCACCGTGACCTGGGAGGGATCCTCGGCGTCGCGGGCCTCCAGGGTGAAGGGCACCTGCTCGTCGGACTCGAGCTCGAGGAGTCCCGCCGGGACCAGCACGGCGTGGGGGCCGGCCGGGAGGAGGACGTCGGCCACGGCCCGGGGGTCCGTCCCGTCGATCGATCCCGTGAAGGCCTCTCCCTTGACGGTCAGCGTGACGCGCGCCGGGCGGCACAGGTGGAAGCGGAGGCTGTCCCCGGTCCCGCACGAGCGCCCGTTCACGGGGTCGCGGGTCAGGTGGACCCGCACCTGCGGCGTCTCGAGGGCGAGGAGGGAGCAGACGGGCAGCGTGAAGCGGTCCGAGACGATGTCGGCGCCGCCTGCGGACACGCCGCGCACCCGGACCTGGCCGTAGTACCGGCCCTCGGGCAACGCGAGGCCGGCGGGGACCTCGAAGTGGGGATCGCTCCCTCCGTTCGCGGCGAGGACGGCCTTGTCGCCGACCACTGTGCGGACCTCGAACCGCAGCTCTCTCGGCGTCAGGAGCGAGAAGTACTCGGGAGGCTTCACCTCGTGGTTCACGAAGGAGGTGCGCGTGACCACTCCCCCGGAGTTCAGGAGCACCGGCGTCGGCTCGACCCTCTTGATGCGGGCATCCACACCCCAGAGGTCGAACTGACCGGTCACCTGGATGGGGCGCCGCGGGTCCTTGACCCGTGTGAGGGTGAGGTTGACCGGATCCACCGTCGCCGGGTCCACGTCCCCGCCCGTCGCCTCGAGGTACTTCACGAGCGGCGGATAGTGCTTGCCGACGACCTCGACCGAGTTGAGCTGGGGCACCGCGCCCATCGTCATGGGTGCGGTGTAGCCGCCGTTGCCGTCAGGGGCCGCGGTGCCGGCGACACCCGTCCCCTCTGTCAGAGTGTGCAGGCTGAGCTCGGAATCCGGCAGCCGTTCCCGCTTCCAGACGTTGGTGCCCTTCGCCCGGAAGTACTCGCGTCCCCCGGCGCCTACCCTCCTCTCGACGCGGGCTTCCTCGTAGACGACGTCAGCCCAGAAGCCCGCCTCGGCCGTGTCGCCCGGCGGGTAGGCTTCGACGAGGTTGCCTTGGGCGTTCACCAAAACCGGCCGCGTACCCTGCCAGACCCAGGTCACCGGGACGTCCCGGTCCGCGCAGTATTTCGGGTCGGGGTTCGGGCACCACACGCCATTCGTGGAGTACTTCACCCAGCCGACCACCGGCGTGGACAGGGTGCCGACGTTGAACTTGTAGTAGCTCAAGGGGCTGTCGCCGACGACTGGGAAGAAGAAGGCTCCCGCGCTGGACGAGCGCGCCTGGACGCCGTCCGCCTCACCCGCGCACTCGCCCCAGATCACCGAAGGAGTCGACTCGATGCACTTCGCGTAGTCGAACGCACGCAAGACACGGCCGGGCGTCGACGTGGCCGTGCGCAGATAGCTGTGCCCGGCGGGCAGGGGCATCAATTCGGGCGGGCCCTCGTACGCGACCTTCAGGATCTTGTTGGAGATCGGGTTGCCGAATCGATCCGTTACGCGGAGCGACAAGCGATCGGCCACGGTCAGGTTGACCGGGTTGCTCGCGGGCGAGGCAGCCAGGCTCACGTGCACCCAGACCTCCCCCGGCTTGCCCTCGACCGGGGGCCGCTCCGGGAAGCCGAAGGCCGAGAACGGCTCGGCGAGCACCACGGCGCCGGACGACACCGTGACGAGGTTCATCCCCACCTGGGTCGCGTAGCCGATGCCGTTCCTGTCGCGGTCGCAGTCGTCCTGCCCGGGCGGGCACGTGCAGGTGAAGGGCGACTCGCAGGTGTAGTACGGGATCTCGCTGGTCAGGCGGCCGAGCTGCAGCGTGGCGACTGCTTCGCCCGGCTTCAGCGAGGCGCAGGGCCCCTCCTTCTCGCCGCCGACGCACGAGGGAACGGTGATCTCCGAGGCGCTCGCCCGCCCGGTGGTGGGATCGACGAACAGCCCGCCGCCGCCGATCACGCTGAACGTCACGGCCGCGCCGGGGACCGGGAAGCCGTTCTCGTCGGTGGCGAGGACCTTGAAGGGCTTCGCCAGCGGGGTGTCCACGGTGCCGAACTGATAGTCCGTCGTGTCGAACTTCTGGAGGTACGCGACGCCCCCGGGGCGCGGCGACGGCGTCTCGGACTGGCGCCGGACGACGTCGACCAGGTGGGCCGGCAGGTCGACCACGGCGGGCGCGGTCACGCCGCCCGAGTGGCCGCCCTGGAGCTGCCAGGCCGACTCCCCCGTCGCGGGGTCGAAGATCAGGTAGCCGACGCCGCTCCAGGCGAGGAGCGACAGCGGAGCCGCCGGCACGCGGGCGTGGTATCCGCTCGCGACGCCCGCCCGGATCTCCTCTTTCACGCGCTCGTCGAGGGGGAGCCCGGCCAGAAGGGCCTCCGCGTTCTCCGGGCGGAGGTCGAGCACCTCGATGCCCCCCTGGCCCGCGAGCTGGAGGGATTTCGCCGTCGAGACGCTCGCGATGTCGAGGTCGTCCTCGAAGAGCCGGTGCTCGAGCACCGAGCCTTCGAGGCCCGACGCGAGGAGGAAGTCCCGCTCCGCCGCGTCGGCCTCGATGCCGGCGGGGGCCGAGGGCCGGCGGTCGGCGTCGATCGCGAGGCCCTTCCAGTCGTAGCGGACCGGGTAGAGCGGGTCGCCCCCCGCGTAGTCGACCTCGACCGCCGACTGGACGAGGCAGGTCGAGACGGAGGGACGGATCGGCACCACGCGGAGGAGGGCCGCGAGCTCCTCGTCGGACCGGTTCCAGTGGTCGAGGTAGTGGAAGGCGAGGCGGGCGAGGACGCGCGCCGCCTCGTCCTGCTCGCTCTCGTCCGCCGTCACCCGCCCCGCGGCGAGGCCGATCGCGGTGAGGTTGCCGGCGAGCACGCGGTTGGACACGGCGTCCTGGCCGCCGGGCGTCGTGAGCTCGATGCGGAAGTCGAGGGTGACCCCGAGGCCGGAGCCCCCCGTGCCGCTCGCGAGGACGAGCCCGCCCAGCTTGAGGACCGGCCGCACCTCGACGAGGTACGGCGGCGTCGCGAAGAGCCCGCCGTACTGCCGCACCACCTCCTCGTCGCTCTCCTCGAGGGGCACGTACGACAGCGTGAGCCGCTGGCCGAGGAGGGCCGTCGTCGGGAAGGTGGCGTCGAGCAGCCCGGCGCCGTCCGACTCGAGGACGAAGCGGGCGGTGTGGACGAGGGGCTCGGGGGGCTCGTACGACACCTCGGCGCGGGCGACGAGCGTGTACGGCAGGGTGCCCGGGAGCAGGCCGAGGTTCTGCGCGACGACGTCGCGCCGTGCCAGCGCCTCCTCGTACGCGAGGTCCGGCCTCTGGCCCGAGAGGACGTCCTCGGCACGCGAGCGGTAGGCCTCCAGGGGCGTCCTTCCCGGGGCCGCGGCCAGGTAACCGTCGAACACCTCGTCGGGCTCGAAGCCGAGGGACCGGAGGTCGATCCCTCCCGGCGGGGCGAGGCGCTTGAAGCCGGGGTCGAGCGGGACCCACACCTTCTCGTGCGCGTCGAGGAGGGCCCCGCGGTAGTTGGCGTAGGGAAGGTAGGCCTCGGCCCAGACACGCTCGACCCGGATCGCGGCGATGCTGCCGGGGCCCGGGAGGGGCTCGGCGGGGATCCCGGCGCGCTCGAAGGCCCGCAGCGCCCGCTGCGGGCTCGCCGTGCCCGTGACCGCCACGGCCGCGGCGGCGGGCAGGTCCACCGTCCCCCGCACGTAGCGCGCGGGGATGCCCTTCGCCCGCAGCAGGGCGATCAGCAGGCCGGCCGTGTCGGCGTCGTTGCCGCTCGACTCGAGGAGCGTCTGGAGCGGGCCCTTCATGAGCCCGTGGTAGAGCTCCGGACGGACCGCGTTCCGCACCCACTCGTAGATCTCGATCGGCCCCGAGAACGCCTCGGCCTGCTGCCGGACCTCGGGCGCGATCGTGCCGATGGGGGCGTCCCCGCTCGGCACGGCAGCGGTCGCGGCCCCGAGGCTGAGCGCCGGCGGCCGCAGGGCGGGAACGCGCGTCTTGAGCTCGCCCGCGCTGAGGGGCGCGGGCCGCGAGGCGGCCCGCAGGCGCTCGACGAGGGCGAGGGCCTCCTCGACCCGGCCGGAGCGCAGCAGCCCGGGCAGCCGTCCCTGGGCCGCCTCCCAGGCCTGCCGCGTCGCCTCGAGGCGGGCCCGGGCCTTCCCCGGCAGCGGCCGCGCCGCCGCGGCGTCGAACTCGGCCCGCTGCGCCCGGGCCTGCTGCTCGAGGTCTGCCGCGAGCGATGGCAGGCCCGCACGGTCCCCCGCCGGCGCCTCGCCCGCCCGCGCCGCCGCGAGCGTCTTCTCCACGCGGGCGAGCGCGGTGTCGCCCGCCGCGGCGGGGCGCGCCGCGAATACGAGCGCGAGCGCGGCGCAGGCGAGGCGGCGGCGGGAGCTCACGGCTGCTTCACCTCCGGCGCCACCGGGAGGGTGGGATCGCTCGTCCAGAAGACGCGCGTCGTCGCGCGGCCCGCCTCGTCGAACGTGACGATGACGAGCGCGGCCGGCTCCTTCGCCGCGGCGGCCCGCTCCAGCACGATCCGCCCGGAGCTCACCGACTTCACGGTGTCGCGGCCGAGCCGCGAGCCGGGCCGCAGGGTCTCGCGGACGCCGTCCCTCTCGACCGTCGCCTCGCCGTCGGCCGTGGCGAGCGCCCGCAGCGACTGCCCGAGCGTGTCGGTCCGAGGGACCGACGGCAGGGGCCCGAAGGTGGCGGCCACCGGTCCGCTCGGCAGCGAGGGCGGGACGGGCGGGGGCGCGCCCGCCACGGGCTCGACGCCGCCCTCTCCCCCCTGGACCTGCACCTTGACCACGGAGGAGGCCTTCGGGCGCTCCTCCGCGAAGACCCCCGCCGCGAGGGCCGACACGAGCGCCACGAGGGCGGCGGCCAGGACGCCTTTCGGCGACATCTGCCTCATTCGATCACCCGGATGTGGTCGACGCCCACGAACGGCAGGCCCTGCAGCGTCCCCGTGACCCGCACCTCGACCTTGTCGCCCAGCGGCAAGACCCCGATGACGGCGGCCCGGTCGAACTTCACCACGAGCTCCCTCTTGTGCGCGTGGACGACCCGCTTCACGGGGACGACACCGTTGAGCCGGACCGAGCTGACGGACACCTTCGAGGCGTAGAGCCCCTCGGCGAAGGTGATCCGCGCCTGCACGTCCTCCCCGCAGGAGCGCCTCTGGAGCGTGCGGGGCGTCACCCACAGGTCGGTCGCGAGCGGGAGGACCTCGATCGTGCCCGTCCCCTGCAGCTCCGAGCCGCCGGCCCGCCCCACGACCGTGGCGAGGTTCACGCCGATCGAGAGGTGCGGGGCGACGGCGCCGAAGCGGAACCGCACCTGCAGCTCGGGGAGCCCGTCGCGGTCCACGTCCACGACCCGCGCGTACGAGGGATCGGCCGGCACCGAGCCGAAGAGGCGGAGCGACTCGACGTCGATCGAGGCCGGATCGTGCCCGGCCGGCAGCTCGAGCGTCGCCCGCAGCCAGTCCGGGCAGTCGCTCGGGTGGCACGAGGTCTCGACCCCGTCGCCCTCGCCCTCGACGGACGCGCGTCGCTCCGTGCGCGGCCACGACCGGTCGGCGGGATCCACGGCGTGGTGGCGCCGATGGCCGCCGCCGCCGGGGAGCAGGCACTCGCCGCGAATCACCGCGGGATCGTACCGGACTTCCGCCACGAGCGCCTGCGGCGCCTCGGGCCGGGCCGCCGCCTCGTTCGAGTAATCGCTCTCGGCGCGGGCGTCGAGCGCGGTGACCACGTAGTAGTAGGTCACGCCGTTCGTGAGACCGAGGTCGTCGTGGCCGTTGGTCGCCGCGGCGGCCACGAACGCGTACGGCCCGCCCGCGGTCGTCGAGCGGTAGACACGGTAGCCCGTCACGTCGGGCTCGGGGCTCGCCTCCCAGTCGAGGCGCACGCGGGCATCCCCGGCCACCGCCGTCAGCCGGACGGGTGGGGCCGGCGGTGGGTCGACGAGGACGTCGAAGCGCGACGTGGACGACCACGGACCGCCCTGCTGCGGGTCGGAGGCGCGCGCGCGCCACTGGTACGAGCCGTCCGCGATGTCGGCCGAGGGTGTCCAGGCCGTCGTGTCCGTGCCTTCGGCGATGCCCTCGGCCCGCTCCACGAGAGTGCCCGAGGCGTTCTCGAGCTCGAACGTGTAGGTGAGCGGGAGGCCGCCCGGGCTCGTCGCGTTCTCGACCACGAGCGACGGGCGACGCTCCTCCACGACGGCCCCGTCCGCGGGCAGGATGGGCACGGGTGCCGTCGGCGGCTCCGCCACGGCGTCGACCCGGAAGGCCGCGGGCGCGCTCCAGGGGCCGAAGAGCTCGCCGTCACTGGCGCGTGCCGTCCACGTGAAGTCCTGGTCCTCGGCCAGCGGTGTCGTGACGGTCCACGCCGTCTCCCCCGCGCCGGAGGGGATGCCGGCCGGGCTCGCCACCACCGCATCGCTCGCGTCGCGGACCTCGATCTCGTAGGTCAGAGGGTCGCCCTCGGGGTCGACCGCGTTCCGCAGGCGCAGGGTGGGCGTCGCCGTCCCGACCGTGCGGCCGTCCACCGGGTCGAGGAGCACCGGCGCGCCCGGGGCCTCGTTGGCGGCGTCGACGGAGAAGCTCGCCAGGGCCGACGGCGTCGCCGTGCGGCCGTCGCTCGCGTGGGCCCGCCAGTAGTAGGTGGCGTTCTCGCGGAGCTCCACGGGCGGCGTCCACGGCGTCTCCCCCGGCCCTTCGCCCAGCTCCTCCGAAGCCTGCCGCTCGTCCGAGCCGAGGTCGGGCCGCACGTCGATCTCGAAGCGGTACGTGAGCGGGTCGCCCTCCGGGTCGGTGGCGTTCTGGACCACGAGGGTGGGCGCGTGGGTGGCCACCTCGGCGCCGCCGATCGGGCGGAGAGGGATCGGCGCGGTGGGCGATCCGTTCGCGCTGTCCACCTGGAACGACACCGGCACGCTCCACGGCGAGACGTCCTCCGGCGCGTCGCCCGCCGTCTTCGCGCGGGCGGACCAGTAGTAGACCGCGTCCTCCTCGAGGATCGTCGTCACCGCCCAGCCCGTGAGCCCGAGGCCTTCCGTCACCCCCGCTTCGCCGGCCACCACCTGGGTCATCGCCTCGTCGGACGCCAGCCGGAACTCGTACGTGAGCGGCTGCCGCTCGGGGTCCTGGGCGTTGCGGACGACGAGCGCGGGCTGCCGCGACGCGACCCGCGCGCCCGGGAGCGGCGTGTCGGGGACGGGCGCCGTCGGCGGCCGGTTCACCGCGTCCACCGTGAAGGACGCGACCGCGCTCCACGCGCTCGTCGAGAAGGAGTCGGTGGCGCGGGCCCGCCACCAGTAGGTCGTGTCCTCGGCGAGGCCCGCCGCCACGGTCCACGCGGTCCGCGACGCCGTCTCCGCGACACCCGCGGCCCCGGGGAGCTCCTGCGTGAGCTGCTCGTCCCCGAAGAGCGCGAACTCGTAGAGGAGCGCGGCGCCCTCCGGGCTCGAGGCGTTGTTGACGACGAGCGACGGGTGCGCCGTCGCCACCCGGGCGCCCTCCGCGGGAGCGTGCGGGCTCGGGGGGGCGATGAGGCCGTGGACGACGAGACGGGAGCGGTCGAGGGTGGCCGGGCTCGCGCCGCCGCGCAGGCGGACGATGTACGGGCCCGGGGCGACGCCGGCGGTCCCGAGCGCGACCGTCAGCGATCTCGACTCGCCCGCCGCCATGTCCACGGTGGCCGGCACCGACAGGTGGACCGTCGCCTCGGGGCCGGCGACGAGCTCGACGGCCAGCGGGTAGCCCGAGACCGCAGCCGTCCCCTCGTTCCCGACCACGAGGAGGGCCTCCGCCGTCTCGCCGACGAGAACGTGCCCGGGCTCGACGGTGACCGTCCCCCGGATGACCGGCGCGGCCGGCGCGACCGTGAGGATGGCCGCCGAGCTTCCGAGGACGACGTCGCCCTTCGTCACCTCGAACGCGACCGCGTAGCGCCCGGCGGGCCGGGCGATCGCCCAGACGTCCGTCACCCCCCAGGCGCCGCCCGCCGGGATCGACGGGAGGGTCCGCACCGTCTCGAAGGTGGCCGGCCCGCTCGCGCCCTCGGGTCGCAGCCGCAGGCGCGCGGTCGCGCCGTCCAGCGCCGTGTTCGCGCTCCGGTTCTCCACGCTCAGGACGAGCGAGGCCGGGCTCCCCTCGGTGACGACCAGCGGCTGCGGCAGCACCTTCGCGAGCAGCGACAGGCCGGCCTCGATGGCGAACGGCCGCTCGGCCGCGGCCGAGGGCTCTGTCTGCCCGGTCGGACGGACGCGCACCCGGAACGAGTACGGTCCCGCCGGCGTCGTCCCGGTGCTCCAGTCGAGCGCGTAGGACGCGCTCTTGCCCCACTCCAGCGACACCGGCCGCTCGTCGAGGAGGGCCACCTCGCCGCCGGCCGCGTCCTCGACGGTGGTCCGGGCGGCACCCGTGAACGGCGTCCCCGCGTTGGCCACGCGCACCGTGACGTGCGCCGTGCTCAGGGCCGGGTAGCTCGCGCGATCCGAGGTGATCTCCGCCCCCAGCCCTTGCTCCGCGAGGACGATCACCTCCCGCTCCGCCGCGTTGTTCGACTCGGAGATCTCCGCGACGAGCCCGTCGGGGTCGACGTCGACGAGGACGGTGTAGGTGCCGGCCGCGGCCGGCGTCCAGGACAGCAGGATGGAGGACTCGCCGCCGGAGGCCACCGCCGCGAGCGTCGCGCGGGTGTCGAGCACGGTGTCTCCGTCGGGGCCGACGACGCGGACGCGGACGTCCGTCTCGCCCGCGTCGACGTCGCCCCGGTTCTCGACGCGCACCCGAAGCTGGGCCGCGCCCGCCGCGAGGGGCACCGGGGGCAAGGACACGATGCCCGCGGGGACGACGGCGAGGTCCGGGAAGGCCTCGTCGGGAACGGTCACGAGCACGGTCTCGGAGTCGGGGCTGTTGCGGCCCGTCGCGGGGTCACTGGCCCGAGCCACCAGCCGGTTCTCGCCCGGGGCGAGCGCGACGTCCGGCACCAGGAAGCGGCCGGCCTCGGAGGCGTAGAAGTCCATCTGGTCGTACGCACGCACGCCGAGCGTTCCGCCGAACCACTCGTGGGAGTCGGGAATGCTCCCGGTCTGCTGCGGCTCGCTCACCGTCACGCGAAGGCCCGCCTTCTGGTGGATCGCGTGGACCGACCGCAGCGATGTCCACTCGTCGAGCGGGGTCAGGCGGACGTAGCTCAGCCAGTCACCGTCCGGCGAGAACCGGCCGTCCACGACGCTCGAGCCCGCCTCCATGACGTCGGACGGTGGATCGCCGCCGAGGTCCTGCACCCGCACGCGGAGCGGCTGCTCTCCGGCGGTCGTCCAGGCGAGGCGGCGGCCGTCCGGCGACCAGCTCGGCGGGGCCTCCGGCCACGGCTCGGGGTCCAGAACCCGCGTCCGATCCGAGGGGAAGTGGAGGACGCGCAGCTCGGAGGCGACGCCCCACCACGTGCGGATGTACGCGATGCTGTTGCCGTCGGGCGACCACCGCAGGTGCCTGTCGATTCCGGAGCTGCGGGCGCGCTCCGTCCGCTGCCCGGTGGCGACGTCGATCACGCTGAGACTGCTGCCTTCCGTCTCCAGCAGCGAGACGGCCAGGAGCGTCCCGCCGCCCTCCCACGCGTAGCCGGCCGGGTTGCCGGTCGCCAGCACTCGGACCGACTCGTCGGCGAGGCGCAGGAGAACGAGCTCCCGCAGGTACGGGGGCTCGGGCTGCACGCGGGTGAAGGCCAGCTCCGTCCCGTCGGGCGAGAAGGCGAAGCGCTCGGCCCAGCCCGTCCCGCCGTGGGGGACGAGCCGGACCTCGCCGGTGTCGAGGTCCTGGAGGGAGATGGCTCCCGCCTGGCCGCTCCAGGCCGCGTGCCGTCCGTCCGGCGAGACCGCGACGTCGTGGCCCGTGGGCAGGACCACCCGCTGCGCGGGCCGGAATCCGGGGCCGGCGAGCGCCGTCCCCCGCGGCTCCCCGTTCACCTCGAGGGCCACCGACGAGCCGGGGTCGGCGCGCCCGGCCACGTCGGTGTGCGAGGCGCTGAGCGTGATCGGGTTCGCGGCGTCGGTGGGCTCGAGGATCACCGGGGCGGCGAGCGGCCCCGGCTCGACGTCGATCGTGGCGTCGGCGGGATCGGACGGCTCGCTCTCGAGCCCCGCCGCGTCCACCGCGATCACGGTGTACCGGTACGTGCCGTTCTCGAGACCGGGATCGACCCAGGACGGCGTCGAGGTCGTCCCGATCCGCTCCCCGTCGCGCAGGACGACGTAGCCGACCACGTCGGGCTCCGGGTTCGGGTTCCACGTGAGGTGCACGTCTCTGACGATCGGCGTCGCCACGAGGCCGGTGGGCCGGCTCGGCGGGTCGGCGTCGCCCACGGCCACGGCGACCGCGCCCGCCTCACCCTCCGCCCCGTACCGGTCGATGGCGGCGACCTCGTAGGCGTGACGGCCGTCGGGAACACCTTCCTGCTCGAACGCCTGGGTCCCCGCGGGCACGACGTCGAGCCGCTCGACCGTGACCTCGGCGAGGCCGCCCGGGGAGTCGAGTGCCACGCTCAGCGCGTTCGTCAGGAAGGGCGCGGGCAGCCGGTGCTCGACCACGAGCTCCGTGTTGCCGCGCCCGCGGACGATCGGGAGGTCGCGGTCCTGCCAGCGGGCGAGGAGCGTGTAGTCCGCGGCCGTGCCCGGGTTCGACCCGTCGGGCGCCGCGAAGCGCACCCGGACCGTCTCGACGAGGACGGGCGCCGGGAACGTGACCGTCCACGTCCCGGTGCCGGGAGAGTGCGGCATCCACGCGGTCGCGGGATTCCCGTCGAACGCCTGCGCGGCCGACTGCCAGTACCCCGACGTCGCCGAGAGGGATGCCGCCTCCCGCTGCGGGACGGCCCGGGTGAGTCTCTCCCCGTCGCGACGGACGACGTAACCGGCGAGGTCGGCGTCGGCCACGGGCGTCCACTGCAGCGAGACCGTCCGGTCGTCGACGGTCGCCTCGAGGCCCGTGACCGCAACCGGCGGCGAGTTGGCGACGAGGACGACCTCGTTCGAGACGATGCTGCGGTTCCCGGCCGCGTCTTCCCCGCGGGCCCGCAGGACGTTCCCGTCCGGCACGAGAGGCACGCCGTCGACCGTGAAGGCCCCGCCCGTCCCCTCTCCCTCCGCGATCCCCGCATCCTCGCGGAGGACGGTCACCGTCGTCGCCGCGCGGGAGCCGTCGCCCTTCACCGAGCCGGCGGACGTCGAGACCACGGGCCAGACCGGCTGTTCGAGGCTCACCTGGTAGACGATCGCCTCGGCCGGCGCGCTCGGGGCGCTCTCGTTCCCGTCGCCGTCGACCGCGGTCACGACGTACTCGTACGTGTCGGGAGCGAGGCCGGGATCGAGGTGCCGCGGCTCGGTCAGGCCCTCCGCGATCCGCTCGCCGTCGCGGTACAGGCTGTAGGACGCGAGGTCGGGATCGGCGACCGCCGTCCAGGTGAGCGTGACGTCCGCCCCGTCCACCCGCGCGACGAGGCCGGCGGGCGCCGACGGCGGCGTCGTGTCGCCGTACACGACGGTGATCGGGGCCGGATCCGGATCGGTGTTCCCGGTCTCGTCCGTCGCCACCGCCCGCAGCTCGTGGGCGCCTGCGGCCAGCTCCTCCCCGCCGACCGGGTCGGGGTCGAGGGTCGTCTCCCACGGGGGTGAGGAGACGTCGCCGAAGACCATCCAGTCGGGGGACCCCGCCGCCCGGCGCTCGAAGCGGACGGTGGCGACGTCGAGATCCGGCGTCTCCGCCACCACCCGCACCGGGTACGAGAAGCGGGTGCCGTCCGGCGGGTGGACGATGACGGCCTTCGGCGCGCGGTTGTCGAGCGACTGGCAGATCTCGTTCGACGGCACGGACTCGTTGCCGGCGGCGTCCATGGCGGCGACGCGGTAGCAGTGCTGGCCGTCGGGGAGCTTCTCGTCCTCGTACGAGGTCCCGGGGACGAGGAAGCCCTTGCGGTCCCCGAGCACGACCGACGTGGCGTTCGCGAGACGGCCGTTCCGGTAGACGAGGGTCCCGATGACGTCGGCCGAGGGGCTCGGCTGCCAGGACGGCACGAGCCAGTCGGCGGGAGGCGGCTCCTTGGCCACGGCGATGAGGACGGGCGGCTCCGGCGGCAGCGTGTCCACGACCACGCGCCGCGTGACGCGGGCCTCGTTGCCGTTCGTGTCCTCGGCCTCGAGGGCGAGGACGTGCCGCCCGTCCGCGAGGGCCAGCCACTCGCCCAGCGTCCCCGCGGCGACGGGGACCGAGGACCGCCGGAGCAGCGTCCACGAGGCGGGCGCCTCGCCCTCACCCACGAAGAGCCGGTACTCGGCGAAGTCGTCGGCGCTCCAGGCCGTCCCGCGCACGTCGACGGCACCCGCGACCGAGGCGTCCTCCGGCGGGAAGGAGAACGAGACGAGGGGCGGCGTGAGGTCGACGAGCACCTGCAGCGTCGCGGCCGGACTCTGGTTCCCGGCCCTGTCCTCGGCGAGGACCCGGTAGGTGTAGCGGCCTTCGACCCGCTCGCCGTCGTCCCACGCCGGGCTCTCGAGGATGCCGTCGGTCCACGTCTCCCTCGGCCGCTCGATGCGGTACCCGGCCAGATCGGGCTCGGTGTTCGGGTTCCAGGTCACCACGACGAGGCCGTAGCCGTCGCGCGCCTTCGTGACCTTCGCCTTCAGTCCGGTGGGCATGGCCGGCGGCGTCGTGTCGACCGTCACCGTCGCCTGCGTGCTCGCGGAGAGCTCGACCTTGTCGCGCGCCGTCAGCCTCAGCGTGTAGACGCCGTCGGGGGGCAGCGGCGACCAGCCGGCGAGGGTTCCCCCGGCGACGGAGGCCGTGCCCGAGTTGAGCGGGGACCACTGGTAGGCCGCGGCCGCCTCGCCGGGCGCCGACTCGAGCTCCCACGAAGCGAGGTTGACGTCGGTGGCCGTGCCCACGATCGGCCCGGGCTTCGTCACGTAGCCGCCGGCGGCCGGCCGCGAGATCGCGACCGAGGGCGGGAGGCTGTCCAGCGTCACCGTGACCCGCGCCTCCGTCGACAGGCCGGCGCGGTCGGTGACGACCAGGCTCAGCGTGTAGACGCCGTCGGGAACGAACCCGACGTCCCACGGCCCGAGCGCGATCCCGTCGCCGCCCGTCTCCCCCCGGGCGACCGGGACGAAGGCCGCCGGCTCCGCTCCCGCCCCGAAGCGCAGTGTCCACGACTCCAGGTGGTCGTCGGTGGCGAGGCCGGTGACGGGGAGCGGCGTCTCCCCGCGCCGCAGGAAGGCGCCGTTCGGAGGCGACTGGATGGCCGCTCGCGGAGGCGTCGCGTCTATCTGGAACGGGCGGTCGATCCGGGTCTCGTTCTCCGCCCGGTCGGACGCCGTCACCCGCAGCGCGTGGGGCCCCTCCGCGAGCGAGGAGAGCGGCGCGATGTCGCGCTCGGAGGAGACCTCCTGCGAGCTCCGGGTGAGCTCGACGAGAGGGCTCCCGGCCGGCGCCACCGATACGGTGAAGAGAGCGAGGTTGCGGTCCGTGACGGAGCCCCGGACCGCCGAGGCCGGCGAGGCGAACCCGTCCGGCGTGGGCCGCGCGATCACGACCTTGGGCGGGGTCCGGTCGAGGTCGACGCGGATCGACTTCTCCTCGTAGACCGTGGCGACATCGGGGTCCTCGGCCCGGACCCAGAGGGTGTGCAGGCCCTCCGCCGCCGGCTTGCCGCCGTCGTCGAGGCCGTCCCAGAGGTGGCTCCACGCCCCGCCCTCGCGCAGCTCCCCGGTCTCGAACGTCCGCAGGACGCGCCCTCCGGAGTCCCGCACCTGGAGGTGGACCCGGCCCGTTCGGAGGAGCGAGTAGCCGAGCGTCGTCGTCTCGCGCCGCCCGTCGCCGTTGGGCGAGAAGATCTCGGGCGTCGCGGACAGGGCCTCCAGTAGCTCGCCCCGCTCCACGTTCGCCGTCGCGAACACCTCCGGCGACCGGTTCTCGGCCTGGTCCTCGGCCGCGAGGCGCAGCCGGCACTCCCCTGGCGGCGCCCGGGACGTGTCCCACCGCGCCAGGAAGGAGCCCGGAGTCACCGGGTGGGTCCTCGACGCCAGAGGCGTCCACTCGGCCGAGGCGCCGCAGTTGAGATCGAGCTCCCACAAGGCGAAGTGCAGGTCCGTCGCGCGCCCGAGCACGTCGACGCTCGCGCTCACGCGCTGCCCACCCGCCGGCTCGCTGATCTCGACCTCGGGCGGCACGGTGTCCACCTCCACGCGCGTCCACCTCTCGCTCGCCCCGCCGCACGCATCGGCGATCGAGAAGACGAGCACGTAGGTGCCGTCGGGGACGGCCGTGCCGTCGTCCGCGCGGCCGTCCCAGGGCACGACGACGTCCGTCGCCGTCTGGGGGACGTCGGTCCACAGCGTGCGGACCACGGCTCCCTCCGGGCTCTCGGCGTGCACCCGGACCGAGAGGTGGCCGGCCTGGACCAGGCGCAGGGTCACGCTCGTCTCGTCGGCCCGACCGTCCCGGTTAGGTGAGAACACCGGATGCCGCACCGTACCGATGAGCACGGTGGGCGGGTCGCGCGTCACCAGGACACGCCGATTCGTGGAGCCTTCGTTGCCCGACCGATCGCAGTACTCCATCCGGATGTCGTACCAGCCGCTGGCGACCTGCCCCGCATTCCAGGCCAGCTCGAAGGGACGCCTCGTCGGCACGGTCGGGTCTCTCTGGCACGCCGCGTCGCAGACACGCGACAGCGTCTTCCAGGGGCCGTTGTCGCTCCTCCACGAGGCTCGGGCCTCGACGTACGGCGAGGCGTCGTCGATGCGGGCGAGCGTCCTCAGGGGGGGCGCAGCGCTATCGCGGGCCAGACAAACCGAGCCACCTTCCGGCGGCAGAATGATCTCCCCCACGGGCGGGGCGCGGTCAACTGTCGCAAAGAGCGCCGCGCTCGCGCCCTCTCCGAAGACCGGGTCGTGGGGCACCACCCGGCCGCGCACCGGGTACGTCTCCCCGGAGTACCCCTGTACGGACAACTCGTACTCACGCCCGAACGTTGGATGCTCGGGTGTCGGCACGAAGTCGAACGAGTCGACGATCGTCGGGCTCTCCGGGGGGCCGCTCTCGATCGTGACGCGCGCCGGCTGGTCCGCGAGGCCGCCAGCCCGGACGTGGAGCACGTCCGGGGATGCCGAACAGCCGAGGAAGTTCTGGCGGAGGCTCACACCGAAGTGGCACTTGTCCGGGAACTCCATCCTGAGCTTCTTGCAGGCGGACTCGACGTCGGGGGAGGGCTGTCGGTTCCCGGCATTGTCCCAGAGTTCGGCCGTCACACGGAGCCTATTCGCACAATCGGCGGCGATCTCCGGCCACCGCGCGACCCAGACGATCTCGCGATCTGGGTCGGTAGCCAGGCCGAAGCGCAGCCAGGCCTCGGAGGCCGAGACCGCAGTCAGTTCGAGCGTGCCGACGCGCTCGGGATTCCCGTCGATCGGGTCCCTTTCCATCTCCGCTTTCACCTTGACGATCGAAGCGTCGAGACGGGCTCGCACCGCGAGGTACGTCTTCGGGTGGAGCTCGTGGGACTCCACGAGACCCATGTCCGCCCATTGAGGGCACGGGCAGAAGGTAAAGGTCTCCGACGACACTTCCCCGGCCTCCCCCTGCCCCACGAAGCGTCCGCGATACGTCAGCTTCGGATCGACGCCCAAAGCCTCGAACGACTCGATGTCGACGTTCACGTGTCCGTCGTGGCTGCTGTTGATCGGCAGCTCCCGCGTGGCTCCCCCGTCCTTCGGCTCGAACTCGAAGCGGACATCCTGCTCGGCAGCCGGCCCGTGCAGGCTGGAGCCTGCCTGGATCACGACGCTCTCGGGGCGGAGGGCGTTCAACGGCCTGCCCAGCGGACCGTTCTCATCCTTGGCTTCCGGCGTGATGGCCCTGGCGAGGACTTCGCAGCGTCGCCACCACATGGCGCCGAGCGGGACGAGGGCCTCGGGAGGTGGATCGACGAGCACCTCCGTGTTGTTGCCCGCGTAGTCCCACGCCTCGAGCCTCATGCCCTTCACCGTCGCGAGGTGGAGCACGAGCTGTGAGTCGCGGCGGTCGACGGGGCGACCCTCGTCCCGGCGAACACGCGGTCGCCCGCCGTCGAGGACCGGCGCCCCCCACGGGGTGAGCTCCGGGACAAAGACGGGCTCGGTGTCCCCGAAGAACACGCGCTCCGGCCTCCGGAAGACCCAGGACTTGAGTCGATCGTCGACCACGTGCCAGAGGCGATCGGCCGCGACACTCGAGAGCCGGATCCAGTTACCCATCACGCGCAGGCCGGTTGGATAGCACGGGCCAGGCGCGCCCGATCTCGGCGTGGCCTGCACCTCCGCCGAGGCGGCACGGGGGTTCTCGAACCGCAGGCCGATCTCGGGTGGCGTGTTGTCGACCTCGACACGGAAGGGCAGGTCGTTGATGTAGACCGTGTAGCGGCCGTCGGGGACGACCTGGTCGGACGCGTCCCTCCCTCCCCACGCGAACGACTGGGGGCCCCATGTCGAGTGCTCGAACGCCGTCCGCCAGACCTCCCGGGCCGCGGGGTCGTCGGTGTCGGCCGGCTCGGGTCCCACCACCCGCACGTCGACGCGGGTCGGGCTCAGGACCGTGTAGCGGAAGAGCACCGTGTCCTTGATCCGGTTCCCGTCCGGGGAGAGGTAGTAGTCGCTTTGGGTGAAGTTCGCGAGGGCCGGGACTCGCTCCCACGACACGAGCTGCGTGCGGACAGACGAATGGCCTGCCCG
This sequence comes from uncultured Acidobacteriota bacterium, assembly GCA_964561785.1. Taxonomy (GTDB): domain Bacteria; phylum Acidobacteriota; class Vicinamibacteria; order Fen-336; family Fen-336; genus DATBSL01. Next base: position 20,349 of record CAZLRF010000053.1, read on the forward strand.
GTCGCTCGCCGTCAGGCGGATCACGTACGTCCCCGGGCCGGGCGGAACCCAGACGGTGAGGACGTCGTCCAGGACGGGCACGTCGAGCGCGGCCCCGATCGGGTACCACGTCGCGGGATGGGCCAGGCTCGCGTAGTCGAGCTGGAACCGCTCGAGGTTGCGGTCGGCGGCGGTGCCGCGGACGACGAGGCCGCTGTTCCCGGGCAGGCGGGCCACGTCCAGCTGCGTGGCCAGGTTCGCCGCCGAGGAGATCAGGAAGGTATCCGCGGGTTTACCCGCGCATACCGAGCCGGGAAGAGACGTGTCGCCGGACGACTTCCAGAATGTCGCACCGGTCGCCCGTGGGGAGATGGTCGCGCCGCTTGGCAAGACCGGCCCGAGCCAGGTGCCGCTCTCGAGATACAGGCTGCCATCAGGGAACAGGATCCGACCCCCGTCCGGCGACCACACTCCATCGATCGAGGTGAGCGCCAGCGGTGTCGCCGTGCCCGAGTCGGGGTCGACCAGATACGGGTGGGTCGTGCATTCCTGGCCTTCGCCGCTGCCGTCGGGGATGCAGCCGGACACGCCCGTGACGATCTTCCCGTCCCCGCGCCACACCGTTTTCTCGACGGTCACCCAGTCGTACTTGTCCCTATCCGTTTCTTTGAGCGGGAGCGGGATGGCGTCGAGGTACGTACCGTCTCGGGCGATGAGCTCGACCTGGTTGATCGCTCTTCCATCCTCGTCGTACGCCTCGCCGACCCGGGCCAGCCGATCCGATCCCGGGGACCACACCCACTCTCCCCATCCGAGGTCCGCCGAGGGCGACCCATCGCGGTCCAGGACGACGCTTCCCGCCAGGATGAACCGGCCGTCGGGTGACCATTTGAGGTTCGAGCTCCTGGAGCCCAGCGATCGCCGCTCTCCCGTGATCAGGTTGACGACGAAGACCTCCGACTCGCGCAGGAGCACCTCGCGCCCGTCCGGCGAGACGGGCGCGTCCGAGGCGAAGTAGGCGTACCGGTACCAGTCGTCCTGCGCCACGTAGGAGAAGCCACCGTCCAGCTCGACGCGCAGGAGGCCCACGGGGAAGCCCTGCCGGGCATCGGGCACGATGAACAGGACGCCGTCGTCGCCCCCCGTCCACGCCGGGCCACGAAGGTAACCGGGCAGCGCGCAGGTGAGGTTCCGGATCGTGGTCCGCCCGGGCGTGGCGTCGTGGATCGGACTCCGGTTGGTGTCGAGGACGACCGGCGCGCCGCCCACCGATTGGCCGGAACTGCTGGTCACCCAGACGGTGTAGGAGCCATCCCAGGCCACGACGCCGCGGGAGTCCCGTCCATCCCAAGTCACCGAGCCTGACTCTGGCCCATCCTCGACGAGCGTCCGCACCCCCTCGCCGCGTGCGTTTGATACGACGACGCTCACGCGGCCCGTCGCACGCCAGGCGATCGTCGTCTCGTCCTTCACCCCGTCGCCGTCTGGCGAGAAGACGGGCTCCGTCAGGTAGAGGTTCGCCTCCTGCACGACCACCGTCCGGGTCACTTCGTTGTTGCCCTCGTCCTGCTCCATCACGAGCCCTTCGGGGTCGAGGACGAGTGAGAGCGGGCGCGCTCCGGGCGGCGCCGCCGGGCTCCAGGGCAGAGTCAGTGTCACGAAGGCGCCGGGCTCGAGCACCGGCACGGGCGTGGCGCCCAACTCGACCCTCGCGTCGGGCTCACCCTCGGCGACCGCGAGCGTCGTGGAGGCTTCGCTCGCTCGGTCTCCGAGGTTCCGGACCGTTGCGCGGATGGTCACCGGCTCGCCCGCGCGCGGGTAGCCGGGGTCGAGAGTCACATCGGCGGCGGTCAGAACGAGGTCGGGCAGGCCGACGGCCGAAAACGACCGGAAGGCCCGATTGTCTTCCTCGTTGGCTTCTTCGATCGCCGCACCGGCATCGGCGATCACGTACAGGCCCAGCGACCCACTCACGTCGACCCTCGGCCACTCGAGCGATGCGCTTCGAGCCTCGCCCCCCGCCAGGCCGTCGACCGGCACCTCCCCTATGGCCGTACCGCCGGCGTCCGGATCCCCCACCACGAAGCGCACCACGAAGGGACCGGCGGGAACGACGCCGGTGTTGCGGACGACGGCGGAGAGCGTCGCGGCCTCTCCCTCGACCAGGGGGTCTGGGACCAGCGTCACGTCGGCGCCGCTCACGGCGAGGTTGGGCCGATCGGAGGGTCTCACCCGCAGCGTGAGCGGCACCGCGTTGTCGTCCTCCCGCCTCTCGACGACGATGTCGAACGGGTCTACCCGGACGAGCAGGGGCACGGCCTCGCCCGTGAAGGCCGCACGCCACGTGAGCTCGACGAGGCGGGACTCGCCGGCGGGCAGGCTCACCGTCGTCCGCACGAGCTCCACGGGCCCGTTCGCGACGTCGTGCGCGACCTGGACGGGGATCGTGAGAACTTCCACCGTGCCGCGGTTCCGAACCTCGGCCGACACGGTCACCTGCTCGCCTACCTCGACGTCGGTCGCGGAGAGCGACGCGGCCGGCAGCTCCAGCTCTCGCGTCCGCTCGTCGGGGAAACCGAGGGAGATCGAGTTGTCGGTCTCGTCCTCTTCGGGGATCTCGCCGTCAGGGTCCACGACGACGATCAACTGGCGGGCGCCGGGCGTCGTCACGGTGCACTGGCTCCGCACGACAGTGGTCGATCGCGATTCCAGGTCGACGGACATTGCACCCAGCCGGACGCCCGACTGCCCGTCGATGACCGCCACTGTCGGGCGCGCAGCCGCCCTGCCGACGTTCTCTACCAGAGCCTCGACCTCGATCGGCTGCGGCAGCTCCTTCAGAGACGAGGGAACGACGCTCGCGTGCACCAGGGCGAGCGCAGCGCCCTCTGGAACGCTCTCGACGGCACGCAGGGTGCGCTCTGCCGCGTTGTTCGTCTCGTCCGACTCGGGGACGTCGTAGCGCGGGTCGACAGTGGCACGAACGACATGCTGGCCGGCGAGGCCAGGGGTCCAAGCCACGGACACGGGGGCCGCCTGTCCCGGCGTCAGGGGCGGCAGACTCGCGAGGGGAAGGTGAACGGTCGCGTCGAGAGGGTCGGTCACGCTCACGAGGACGGCGGCGGGGGCGGACGCGCGCTCGCCGGCGTTGTGCACGGTGACGGTGATCGCGACGCTCTCGCCGACCTCGGGGCCGACCGGGCTGACGACGATGTCCGCGGGCCCGACGACGAGGTCCGCCAGCCTCCCCAGGACCGTCAGGGGGAGGCTCGCGGTGTTGTCGTCCTCCCGCGACTCGCGCACCGACCCGGCCGCGTCGGCGACGACGGACAAGGTGCGCGTGCCGGCGCGATCCTGCGTCGGGTAGTCGAAGGCGACCTCCGCCTCCGCGCCGGGGGCCAGGGCCGGCACTGGGCTCTCGCCGCGGGCGGGGGAGGACGAGGGGTCGCCGTCGTACAGGCGGGCCACCGTCGCCGGCGCGGTCTCGCGGCCGGCGTTGCGCACGCGCGCCGTGACGCGGGCGACCTCCCCCTCCTGAACGGGGTTCGGGGCCAGGACGAGCGTGTCGGCCGGCACGACGAGGTTCGGCCCGAGGGACTGGCGCAGCGCGGCGAGGACGAGCGCGGTCTGGTAGGGGCTTCCCGCCCAGCTTCCGTCGGCGAGCTGGTTCGCCTCCAGCCAGGCGGTCGCCGGCCCGACGACGTCGGCCGGCGCCCCGGACCGCAGCAGCACCTCGAGGGCGAGCGCCGTGGCGTGGGGTGTGCTGGGGCTGCTGCCGAAGCCGCCGTCGCCGTTCCTCCGCGCCAGGAGGGCCGCGAGGCCCGTCGCGCGGAGGCCGGCCGATCCGGGGGCCTCGCTCCAGTCGAGAAGCGCGAGCAGCACCTCGGCCGTCGCGATCGTGGACGTCTCGCCGCCGGCGACGGCCGGCCATCCGCCGTCGGGGTTCGCGAGGCCGGAGAGGGCGCTCACCGCGCGTTGGACGCGGGCGTCCGCGGCGTGGCCGAGGGCCTTCAACGCGCGCAGCGCCAGGGCGGTGTCGAGCGCGTCGCTCGCGAAGTCCGTGCCCGCCCCGAAGCCCCCGTCGGCGTTCTGGGCGGAGAGGAGGGTGGCGGCGCGGGCGGTGCGGGCGGCGGCGGTCAGGGCCCCCGGCGCGAGGGCGCTCGCGAGTCGCGCCCGGAAGTCGAGGCTCTCCGGCTGGGCCTGCTGCAGCCACGCGATGCCGCGGGACCGCGCGGGCCCCGGCGCTCCGGAGGCGGCGAGCGCCCACACCGCCGCGGCGGTGTCCCGCGGGCGCGTCTCCGCCGCGTCCGTCCAGCTCCCGTCGAGGCCCTGCTGCGCCGACAGCCAGGCGAGCGCCTTCTGCAGGTCGGGCGCCGCCGCGCGCGGCGGGTCCGGCGTCTCGACGAGCGTGGTGTCCGCCCAGGCGACGCCGTGCGTGAGGGCGAAGAAGTGCGCCCCGAAGGCCCGGCGGACGCGCTCGACGGCCGCGAGGTCCTCCTCGCTCGGCTCGGTCCCGGGCTTCGTCAGGAAGACGAAGCCGAGCCGGAATTCCTTCTGGGAGTGCCGCCAGTCGGGTATCCGGGGGCCCATGGCCGCGATCAGCTGGTCGATGGGGATCTCGCTGATCCCGGTCGCCGTCACCACCTCGCCCTCGCGGTTGATGCGGGTCGTGTCGATCGCGGGGTTCCGGAGCAGCCGCAGCGGCGGGACCTTCTCCTGCGGCAGGAGGCCCATCAGGTAGAGGTCGAGCGCGGAGTAGCGCTCCTTGACGTGCGCCGCGGTGAAGGTGCCGTCGCCGTTGTCGCGCCAGTCGGCGCCGTAGAAGAGCGAGGCGTCGGAGTCGAGCAGGTAGCTCCAGTGGTTTCCGTCCGCGCCGAGGAGGTCGTCGTGCGTGGCCGCCTCGACCTTGTACTTCGCCTCCGCCAGCCACTGGTGTCCCACCTCGTGCGCGAGGACGTTGAGCGTCTGCAGGAACCCCAGGTCGCCCGGCGTCAGCGAGAAGGGCCTCTCCCGGTACTGGGAGACGTCGGCCATGTCGATCCAGCCCTTGAGACGGGCGGGGCTGCCGAACACGTCGCCCGTGTTGTTGACGGGCTTGCCGATGCCCTCGACGTCGTTGCGGCCGAACAGGTGGAAGGCGGTGGCGTCCTCGGTCTGGAAGGGGAAGTTCGTGAAGACGACGAGAAAGTCGTACGCGTCGGCGTGGTTCTCGTAGAAGCTCCGGCCGACGCGCGTGCGAGCCTCGTAGTTCAGGACGTCGTCGATCCGGGCGTCGTAGTTCGACCCGTCGTGCTCGACGATCGCGATCTGCCCGACGTCGCGCGTGATCCCCGTGTCGGGGAGGGGCTCGAGCGACGCCTCGACCTGTCGGAGCCGGCGCATCGCGGCGCGCAGCTCCTCGCGCGTCTGGGCGAGGAGCGGCTCGCCCGCGCCAAAGAGGACGAGCGCGCCGAGAAGGAAGGAGACGGCCCGCGCGGAGGCGGCCATGCGCCCGGGGCCGCCCCGGAGCCGCAACGACGGACTCGCCGCCCTCCCCCGAAGAGTCATCACACCTTCCGCCGCCCGCGTCGTGGGCACGTCGCCGGAACGCGTCAGCCAGTGCGGATACAGTCGATGTGCGATGAACATACGGGGAGCTCGTCGTCCCTGTCAATGGCACGAAAGTGCCTTTCTTCCCGCTCCGGCGCGCCTTTGCGAGTGACCGTATTCACTTTCCGACCCCGAAGCCAACACCTCGCCAGGCCGACGTGACCTTGCTCCAGCTCCTACCGCAGCGCGAGGGTGCACACCCCGAACGAGGAGGCCGGGTCGAGGGCCACCGGAAGCGCGGCGAGCCGCCGGCGAATCGCCGTCCTCACGTCGGTCCCGGAACCTACGTGCACCCGAACACCAGCCGCTCGGTCGAGCGTCAGGATGTCGTCCCGGATCGTGAGTGCCGCCCGAGGGTCGCTCCAGGCCGAGGTGGCGTCGACGGGGAGCAAGGGCAGGTTGTGCAGACCTCCTCGAGGACGTACGGGGTGACGACGAGCTCCCAGCCCTGAGCCGGTGCGAGGCG
>CAZLRF010000053.1:26482-34757 GCA_964561785.1 uncultured Acidobacteriota bacterium
CGAGGAAGAGCGTCATTCCTTCAGCTTGAGGATTCCGCGGGTAGCACGAGGCTGTTTCACGAGGTCGCCCGCCGATGGGAGCACACCGGTAACCCCGACCGCGCCCGCTGGCTTGCCCAGTGCGGTGTCCTCGTGCGCTACGGGAACTCCCGCGTCCGGAACTGGGCCGAAGCGGCCGTACGCGTGGAGCCCGAGCACGCTCACCGGCGAGTGCTGTTGGCGGCTGCCCAACTGCGGAGCGGTGCCTTGGACATCGCGCGCAAGACCCTCGAGACGGCCTTCGAGGACCTCGGCGCTCGGCAGGATGCATACGCCGCGCTGCTGCTGGCGCTCGTGCACGCGCAAGGCAGCAGGCCTCGCGAGGCCCGGAGCTGGCCTGCAAGGTCCCGATCGCTGCCGCCGCCGCGCGAGCCAGTGCTGCCGCCGCCAGAGTGGATGGGCACGGCTGAGGTGGAGGTCCTGCGTGCCGAGGTCGAGAGCGTTCTGGCATCCGCGGGCCGGGGAATGGACGTTTCGTCCGTCACGTCGACCGAGTAGCAGTGGATCTTCCTGGCGGGTCGTGCCCCGTCAAGTGGTGGGGTTGGGGGGGTGCGGGGGGGCAACGTGCAGGTCCCTGAGTCCGTGTTAACCTTCCGGGGCGACCGAGGGGATGCCCGTGCAGCTCGAGCAACTGGTCGACTTGCTCGCCACCCTGGGCTGACCTTGCGCCTAGATGCGCCCGGCCACCCTCGAGGTCTGAAGGTCAACCCGTTCCGGCGCTGGTGAGCGTCCGGGCGACGGGGTACGCTAGAGGCCGTGGACCGCGACGAGATGCTCCGAGCTCTTCGCGCCTTCGAGCAGGAAGCGCTCGAATACGTGCTCATCGGCGCCGCGGCCATGGGCTTTCATGGCCTGGTCCGGGCGACCGAGGACCTCGACATCTTCATCCGCGCAACGCCGGAGAACGTCGAGCGGCTCAAGCGGGCGTTCCGGGCCGCCTATGGCGGCGATCCCAGCGTCGACGAGATCAACGCAGCGGACCTGCTCGGCGATTACCCGGCCGTCCGGTACTACCCGCCCAGCGGAGACCTCTACTTCGACGTGATGACGCGTCTCGGCGAGGTCGCGAGCTACGAGACGGTGGCGGCGGAGACGAAGGAGGTCCAGGGGATCCGCGTGCCCGTCGCCACGCCCTCTGCGCTCTACCGGCTCAAGAAGGGCACCGTCCGCCCTCTCGACCGCCAGGACGCGGAAGCCCTGCGGCGGCGCTTCGACCTCGAGGAGGAGTAGGCGTGGCGGTGCAACGCTTCCGGACGATCGAGGACATGGCCGCCGCGCCGGTGGTGGTCCCGCCGGGCGAGGGATTCGAGCGCTTCGCTCGCCACTGCGCGCGGTACTGGGCGATCGCCCCGCGCGTCTATCCGCGCGGCGTCTTCCGGTTCCGTACCCTGGCCGAGGCGCAGGCCGCCCGGGAGCGCGTGGCGGAGGACAGTGCGGCCCGGCTGAGCTCCCGCCGCTCTCCTGCCTCGTAGCTCGAGCTCAGTCGGCCGGCCGACGTCCATCGGAGCGCCTTCGCCCGGCCTATAATCGGGCTCGTCCCGCCCCGGAGGTCCTCGATGCCCCTCGCCCGCCGGTCGTTCCTCGCCTCGCTCGGAGCCGGCCTCGCCGCGCCCGGCCTGCTGCGGGCGCAGTCGCGCTCGAAGCGCCTGCCGATCGCGTTCTCGACCCTGGGCTGCCCCGCCTGGAGCTGGAAGCAGATCCTCGAGAGCGCGGACCGCCTGGGCTACGCCGCCCTCGAGATCCGCGGGGTGGCGGGCGAGATGGACCTGCCGAAGGTCCCGGAGTTCCAGGGATCCCGCCTCGCCGAGACGAAGAAGGACCTCGCGGCGCTCGGCCTCGTCGTGAGCGACCTCGGCGCCTCCGCCCGCATGCACGAGAAGGACCCCGCGGTCCGCGAGAAGCAGCTCGACGAGGGCCGCCGCTTCATCGACCTCGCCCAGGCGATGGGGGTGAAGTACGTGCGGATGTTCGGGGACAAGATCCCCGAGGGCGAGCCCAAGGAAGAGGTGATGAAGCGGGTCGTCGACGGCTTCCGGACGATGGCCGACTACGCGAAGCCCGCCGGCGTCACCGTGCTCATCGAGTCGCACGGGGACTTCACGAAGTCCCCCGACCTCGTGGAGGTCCTGACCCGCGTGGCCCACCCGAGCTTCCAGCTCCTGTGGGACGCTCACCACTCGTTCGTCGCCGGAGGCGAGCAGCCGAGGGACAGCTACGGAGCCCTCTCGAAGTGGATCCGCCACACCCACCTCAAGGACTCGAAGCTGGCCGGCGCCGAGCGCCGCTACGTGCTCCTCGGAGCGGGCGAGGTCCCGGTCCGGGAGCAGGTGGCGGTCCTGGTGAAGAACGGCTACCCGGGCTTCTACTGCTTCGAGTGGGAGAAGAAGTGGCACCCCGAGATCGAGGAGCCCGAGGTGGCGTTCCCCCACTACGCGAAGACGATGGCGGAGTACCTGGCCGCCGCCGGCTACAGGGCGTAGCCCGGCGGCACGGAGGAGCCCCATGTCCGACGAGAAGACGACCCGCCGCGAGTTCCTGGAGAAGACGGGCCTCACGGTCGGCGCGGTGGCCGCGCTTCCCGCGTTGCCGCTGCGGCCCGAAGCGCCTTCGCCGGCGAAGACGGGTGCGATGCCCCGCCGCACGCTCGGCCGGACCGGGGCGAGCGTCTCGATCCTCGCCATGGGCTGCGGCAGCCGCTTCCTGCAGTACCCGGCCGAGGAGGCCACGGCCGTCCTCGAGCGAGCGGTCGCCCTCGGGATCAACTACCTCGACACCGCGGTCGGCTACGGCGAGGGGGAGAGCGAGACGCGGCTCGGCCGCTTCCTCGCCACGCGCCGCAAGGACGTCCTCGTCGCGACCAAGATCCCCGGCCGCGCCCGCACCCGCGACCTCGCGCTCAGGGAGGTCGAGGCGAGCCTGCGGCGCCTCCAGACCGACCACGTCGACGTGCTGCACCTGCACAGCCTCGGGGACGAGAGAGACCTCGCGGCGATCGAGGCGAAGGACGGGGCGATCCACGCCCTTTACGAGCTGCGCGAGCAGAAGGTGGCGCGCTTCGTCGGGATGACGAGCCACACCGACGGCGCGGTGATGGCGAAGGCCATCGAGCGCAACGACCTCGACTGCGTGCAGCTCGCCATGAACCCCGCGCGCGCCGCCCGGTTCGAGGAGCTGGCCCTCACGGCGGCGAACCGCAAGAACCTCGGGGTCATCCTGATGAAGGTGACCGGCCAGGACAAGCTGATGGCGGACGGCGGGGCCGACGCCGAGTCGCTCCTGCGCTACGCCTGGAGCCTGCCGATCTCGACCGCGGTGTGCGGGATGCCGAAGCTCGAGCACCTCGAGGCGAACGCGGCCGCGGCGAAGGCGTTTCAGGCGCCGCTCCCGCCCGACGAGATCGAGCGGCTGCGCGCGCAGCTCGCCGGGCGCCGGGTGGTGCTGGAGCGGTTCTTCGCCGGCCACGAGGACACCGGCCTCGCGTAGCGGCTAGCGTCCCCTCCGCTTCGGGAGAAAGGTCAGCAAGGTCTGCTGCACCGGCGCAGGTCTGGCGGCCGGATTCAGGGGCGAAAGGCGCGGACGAAGTCGGCCAGGTTCGGCACCAGGTCCGTCCACCCGTGGAGAAGCACGACGAGCGCGAGGCTCCGCGTGCGCGCCCACAGGACCCCGAACGCGAGGCCGATCGGCGACACCACGACGATCGAGTAGGCGGCCGCGGTGAGAGGGTCGGGCGCCGTGGCGAAGCCCTCCATCGCGTGGCCCCCCCGCAGGACGTAGCCCGGCGCATGGGCCAGCCCGAACAGCACCGCCATCGCCACGAGCCCCGCCACCTCCGAGCGCAGCCAGGCCGAAGCGCGCGTCTGGAACGCCACCCGGAACAGGAATTCCTCCGTCAGGCCCGCCTCGAGGCACATCCAGGCGAGGGCGAGCGGGACGGCGACCACGATCGCCCAGGCAGGCTGGGGGAGGGCCGCGATCATCTTCGGGCCGCGGCCGGCGACGAGCTGGAGGAGCAGGAGGAGCGCGCCCATGACGAGGAGGGCGCGCCGCTCGACGGGGCTCGGCCTCTCGAAGCGGAGGAGACCGCGCCAGTCGTGCCCCATCCCGGCGAGGAGCGCCGCGGGCAGGAGGACCATGGCCACGAGCTTGGCGGCCAGCAGCACGACCGATTGCACCGGCTCCGCGGGAAAGGCGGCGCGCAGGGCGGAGAGGCCCCACCCGAGGAAGACGAGGGCGAACAGCACCAGGTAGGCCGTGACCGCCGCCAGCTCGCGGCCGGCTCGCCTCACGACGACGGGACGGGGCGTGGCCCCGCGTGTGGCCCAGAACGCGGCCATGGAGAAGAGGAGGCCGAAGACGATCAGGCCCGCGACCGCCTCGCCCCTCTCGAAGCCCGGACGACGGCCGAGCCGGGCGAGGCTCGCTCCCAGCAGGACCACGTATGCCGCGACGGCGATGGATCCCCGCATGGCCTCGGGAGCAGGAACGGAGTCGCGCGGGCAGGAGTTCGGGGAAGTTGCGTGGGATCGAAGGCCGTTGGGCTCGCCTCCCGATGCGCGATCTCGAAGGGCTGGGGAGCCGGCCCCACGAGCTCGCCGACGGTCGCCGTCGCCGAGCGGCTCACGTGCCCTCTAGCGTCCCCTCCGCTTCGGGAGGCCGGCCGACCGCCGGCCGCGGCCGCCGCCCCCGCGGCCGGCCTTCGCCCGCCCGCCGAGGCCGAGGAACGCGAGGGCGAGCGCGACGGCGAGGGCCGCCGCCTCCCAGGGGGCGAGCCAGAGCCCGTCGACCATCCCGCGCCACCACGCGGCGGCGCCCAGCCCGGCGAGGGCGAGGGCCGGGGCGAGGGCGAGAAGGGCCGTCCACCACGTCCGGCGCCACGGCAGGAGGATGTGGGGGACGAGGAGCACCCACAGGCCGGGAACCGGGTGCCGCCACAGGACGACCGCGGCGGCGAGCGCGTGAACGACCCGCAGGGCGAGGGGCGCGCCGCCCACGCGGAAGGCGCGCCAGAGTCCAGGGACGAGGCTCGCGACGCCGAGGGCGGCGAGCCAGGGCCAGCCGACGACGCGGCCGAACGCGGCGAACCAGGCGGGCTCCTCGGCCGGCCCGCGCGGGACGCGTTCGAGGGCGCGCACCGCCCCGAGCGCCGCGCGCCCCATGCGCTCGAGGGCGGTGGCGTCGAGCTTGTCGGCGGTGTCCGAGGGCCGGTGGTAGTCGGGGTAGAAGGCCGTGAAGGACGAGTCGGACGCGAACAGCGCGGGGTGCCCGGCCTGGAGAAAGGAGAGGTCGTCGCCGTACAGGCGGGCGCGGAAGGTGCGCACCGCGGGCTGGTAGAGCCACGACAGGACCGGGTCGCCCACGCCGAGGGGGGATCCCTCCGAGCGGGCCCCCTCGAGCACGGCGGCGACGAGCCACGCGGGAGCGACGACCGAGCGGCCCTTCTCCCGCGGGTCGGCGTAGGCGATCGGGTGGACGACGGGGGCGCCCCCTTTCCAGCCCGACATCTCCACGACGAACGCCGCGACCATCGAGCGCGCGCGGGGGCCCAGGCGCTCGAGGAACGCCCGAGAGCCGGCGGTCGTGCCCTTCCCCGTCGACCACGCCTCTTCCCCGTCGAAGGAGGCGAAGACGACCGTGCGCGGCCGCCTCTCGTCCCGTGCCAGCACCCGGGCCAGCTCGATCAGGACCCCGACTCCTCCCCCGCCGTCGTAGGCGCCCGGGGCCTCGGGCGCGGTGTCGTGGTGGGCGCCGACGACGACGAGCTCCTCGCCGGGCGCGGGCAGGGTGCCCACCACGTTCGTCCCCCGCACGCCGTGGCGCTCGAAGGCCTGCAGCTCGACCGTGTCGAGCCCGGCCTCGCGCATCTGCGCGGCGACGTAGGCCGCCGCGGCGTGGCCGCGCGGCGAGCCCCAGGGGTGGGGCCCCAGCGCGGCGAGGGCGGAGGCGTGCCGGAGGGCGGCCCCGCCGTCGATCGAGGCGGCGAGCAGGAGGCCGGCGAGCGGGACCATGAAGGGGCGGGATTATAGCGCGGCGCTGGCCGAGGGGCCGCCGACTTGCTAGACTCCCGGAACTCCCGGAGGTCGAGTCCCATGCGCCGAGCGCTCGCGAGCGCCCTCGTCGTCTTCGTCACGGCCGCCGCCGCCCGCGCGGGAACGGTGCAGGGGCGGCTGCGCGTCCTCGAGAAGGGCGGCCGCGCCGCCGCCGACGTCGCCGACGCGGTCGTGTGGGTCGAGGGGCCGGCCGTGAAGCCCCAGCCCTCGAGCTCGACGCTCACCATGCAGGGAAAGGCGTTCGTCCCGAGGGTCGCCGTGGTGCCCGTGGGCGGCACCGTGCACTTCCCGAACATGGACCCGATCTTCCACAACGTGTTCTCGGTCTCCGGCGAGAACCGGTTCGACCTCGACCTGTACAAGAAGCCGAACAGCCGGAGCTTCACCTTCCGCCACCCGGGCCTCGTCCGGGTCTTCTGCAACATCCACCCGCAGATGAGCGCGTACGTGCTCGTCCGGGACAACCCGTTCTGGGCGCGCCCGGGGCCGGACGGCCGCTTCGTGATCGAGGGCGTGCCCGCCGGGCGCTGGACGGTGCGCGCCTGGCACGAGCGCGGGGGCGAGGGAGCGCAGGCGGCGGCCGTGGCCGAGCAGGGGGCGGCGCAGGTCGAGATCGACCTCGACGCCAGCCGCTTCCGCCGGGCGCCCCACAAGAACAAGTTCGGCAAGGACTATCCGGCCGGGGAGAGGTACTGAGGAGCCGCGATGGGACTCACCGGCAAGATCCTCCTGTTCACCGCCGCCCTCGTCGTCGCCCTCCTCGGAGGCACGCTCGCCTTCACCACCGTCCAGGCGGACCGCCTCGCCCGCGCGACGATCGACCAGGGCCTGCGCGAGGCGCGCGACGTGTGGCAGACGGTCCAGGCCGACCGCTTCGAGAAGCTGCGCCTCGGCGTTCGTGTGCTCGCCAACGACCCCTACTTCAAGGCCGCGCTCGGCGAGCGCGACCAGGCGACGACCCTCGACTCGCTCGGCGAGCGGGGAGCCGACCTCGGGGCGAGCTTCATGATGGCGACCGACGCCGCGGGCGCGCTCGTCGCGCGGACGGACCGGCCGTCGGCGACGGGCGACGACCTCTCCGCCGACCCGCTCGTGCGCCGCGTGCTGGAGGGCGAGGAGTCGGCCACCCTGTGGCGCCAGGGCGAGCGCCTCTTCACCGCGGTCGCCGTCCCCATGCAGACGGGGCCCGAGCTCGTGGGCGTGCTCGTCGCCGGCTACGCCCTCGACGAGGCCGCGGCCGCCCAGGTCCGCCGGCTCACCCACAGCGAGATCGCGTTCCTGGTCCAGGACCCCGGCCAGTCGCCGCGGCTCTCCGTGTCCTCGCTCGGGCCTCGCGAGGGGGCGCTCCAGGCGGCGCTCGGCCGGCCGCTTCCGGCCGGGCCGGAGACGGCGCCCTTCGAGATCGACCTCGACGGCGAGCGCCACATCGGCGTGCGCATCCCCCTGAAGTCCGCGGACGGAACGGAGATCGGCTCCGCCCTCGCCCTGCGCAGCCTCTCCGCGGAGACCGCGGCGTTCCGCCAGTTCCGCAACAGCCTCGTGCTGGTGTCGCTCGGGGTCATGGCCCTGGGCCTCCTGGCGGCGTGGGGGGCCGCGGCCCGCATCACCGGCCCCGTGCGCAAGCTGGCCGGCCTCGTCGAGCGCATCCGGGAAGGCTCGTACACGGGCGCCGTGACCACGTCCGGCCGCGACGAGATCGGCGTCCTCGCCCGGGCGTTCAACGGCCTGCTCGCGGACCTGCGCGAGAAAGAACAGATGATCACGTTCCTGCGCGAGGGCATGACCGCTCTGCGCGCGGCGACCACGGGGGGCGGGGCGGGGGCGACTCCTCCCTCGAGCTCGGGCGCGCTGCGGGGCGACGAGCCGACCGTGCATCTCTCGCCAGGCGCTTCCGCGTCCCTGCAGCGCGGCCAGATCTTCGCCGACCGTTACGAGGTCCTGAGCACGCTCGGCAAGGGCGGCATGGGCGTGGTCTACCGGGCGCGCGACCGCAAGCTCGACGAGGTCGTGGCCCTGAAGCTCCTGCGGCCCGAGGCGCTCGCCTCCGACCCCACCCTGCTCGAGCGCTTCAAGCAGGAGATCAAGCTCGCGCGGCGGATCACCCACCGCAACGTGCTCCGCACCCACGACTTCGGCGAGGCGGAGGGCGTGCCCTACATCTCGATGGAGTACCTCGAGGGCGTGACCCT
>CAZLRF010000054.1:0-33476 GCA_964561785.1 uncultured Acidobacteriota bacterium
CATCGCCGACATCACGCTCCAGCAGGTCCTCACCCGTCCGGACGAGTTCGACGTCATCGCCACCCTGAACCTCAACGGCGACTACCTCTCCGACGCGCTGGCCGCCCAGGTCGGCGGGATCGGCATCGCTCCCGGCGGGAACATCAACTACACGACCGGGCACGCCGTCTTCGAGGCGACCCACGGCACGGCCCCGAAGTACGCCGACCTCGACAAGGTCAACCCGGGCTCGGTCGTCCTCTCCGGCGAGATGATGCTGCGCTACATGGGCTGGACGGAGGCCGCCGACCTCGTGATCAAGGGCATGGACGGCGCGATCGGCTCCCGCACGGTCACCTACGACTTCGCCCGCCTCATGGAGGGGGCGAAGGAGGTGAAGTGCAGCGAGTTCGCCGACGCGGTGATCGCGAGCATGTAACGCATCCCTCGGAATCCCGGTCCTGCGGATTCCGAGGGAATCTGATCCATCTCCGTTTGGGAAGGCCCCTCCGAAGGCCGGCTCTCCCGGGGCCCTCCCAGAACGAGGCCAACGGACCGGTCAGATCCGCCCGGAACGCGCTCGCCGGCGTTCCGGGCGGCGCTACTTGGCCCGTTCGACGAACCGCCCGTCCCGCGTGTCGACGCGGATCCTGTCCCCCGACTCGATGTAGGAGGGGACGAGCACGGTGATTCCGGTCTCGACGGTGGCGGGCTTGAGCTGGGCCTGGGCAGTCGCACCCTTGATCGCGGGGGCGGTGTCCTCGACCTCGAGGTCGACCGTGATCGGCAGGTTGAGGGCGATCACCCGCTCCTGGAAGAGGACGGTCCGGATCTCCTGGTTCTCGAGCAGGTAGCCCTTGGCGTCGCCGACGGCCTCGGCATCGAGGGTGATCTGCTCGTAGCTGCCGAGGTCCATGAACACGAAGTCCTCGCCCTGGCGGTAGAGGAACTGGGCCTGGCGGTACTCGACGTCCGCGGTCGCGACCGTCTCGCCGCCCCGCCACGTCTTCGCGAGGGTCTGGCCCGTCCGCAGGTTCTTGAGCTTGGCCTTGACGAGCAGGCTGGCCCCGCGGGCGGAGGGGGTCTGGGACTGGACCTCGGTCGCCTGCCAGGGGTCCCCGTCGATCTCCAGGATGTCCCCGCGGGCGATCTCCGTGACGTTGACGAGCATCGTTCCTCCAGCCGGTGGTTGTACCCCAGCCGGGGCCGGCGGGACAACCGCCTCCCTCGGGGAATGGCTCATCTGCACGGTTGACGCCGGCCGGCGAGGGGGGGCACCCTCGGCGGGCGACAGGAGAGAGAAGCGATGGCGCAAGAGGACACCCCGCAGTCGAGCACGTTGCAGGAGGCGGCGCTCCTCCTGCTGCGGATCGGGATCGGCTGGCACTTCCTCTACGAGGGGCTCGCCAAGCTCCTCGTCCCGGGCTGGACGGCCGCCGGCTTCCTGGCCGAGGCGCGCGGGCCCCTCGCGGGGGCCTTCCACTGGATGGCCGCCCACCCCGCGGTCCTACGGGCGGTCGACCTGCTGAACGTCTGGGGGCTCGTGCTCGTCGGCCTCGCCCTCGTCCTCGGCGCCTTCTCCCGGCTCGCCGCCCTGTCCGGCGCCGCGCTCCTCGCGCTCTACTACCTCGCGAGCCCGCCCTTGCCCTCGCTCGGGGCGAACGGGGTCGCGGAGGGCGCCTACCTGATCGTCAACAAGAACCTCGTCGAGCTGCTCGCCCTCCTCGTGGTCGCCGCGTTTCCCTCGCGCGGGTTCTTCGGCGTCGAGCGCGCGCTCGGCTCCGCCCTCGCCCGCCGGCGCTCCTCCCCTGCCCCGCGGACGGGCCCCGCCCCCGGCCTGCCCCCCGCCCGCTCGCGCCGCGAGCTGATCGCCGCCGCGGCCGGGCTCCCCGTCCTCGGCGGCTTTGCGTGGGCCGTGCTGCGCCGGCGCGAGTTCGACAGCTACGAGTCGCGGCTCCTCCGCGGGGCCGGCGTCGACGTCGACGCCGTGTCGAGCGCGACGCTCAAGAGCTTCCGCCACGCGAGCCTCAAGGAGCTCAGGGCCCCGGTCCCCCTGTCCCGCATCGGGCGGCTCGACGTGAGCCGCGTGATCATGGGCGGGAATCTCGTCGGCGGCTGGGCCCACGCGCGCGACCTGCTCTACGCGGACACCCTGGTCAAGGCCTACCACACCGACCGCAAGGTCTTCGACACCCTGCGCCTCGCCGAGCAGTGCGGGATCAACACGTTCCTGACGAACCCGCAGCTCGCCCGCGTGATCAACGCCTACTGGCGCCGCGAGGGCGGGACGATCCAGTTCATCTCCGACTGCGGCTACAAGAACGACCTCCTCGCCGGGGTCCGGCTCTCGATCGACGTGGGGGCGGCCGCGTGCTACGCCCACGGCGGGATCTCCGACGCGCTCGCCCGGGAAGGCAAGGTCGAGACGATCGGCCGGGCCCTCGACCTCATTCGCCGCAACGGCCTCCCGGCCGGGATCGGCGCCCACCGGCTCGAGACCGTGCGGGCCTGCGTCGACGCGGGTCTCGAGCCCGACTTCTGGGTGAAGACCCTGCACCGCTGCGACTACTGGTCGGCCCGGACGGACGTCGAGAAGGACAACATCTGGTGCCTGAACCCGGAGGAGACCGCCGCCTACATGAGCGCGCTCCCCCAGCCCTGGATCGCCTACAAGGTGCTCGCCGCCGGGGCGATCCACCCGAAGGAGGGCTTCCCCTACGCCTTCCGCAACGGGGCGGACTTCATCTGCGTCGGGATGTACGACTTCCAGATCGTCGAGGACGTGAACATCGCGGTCGCCGCCCTCGGCGAGGCGCAGCCGCGCCCGCGGCGCTGGCTCGCGTAGCGAGAGGCCTCAGGGCGCGGGCTCGGAGCGGAAGCCGCTCGTCGCGTGGTCGAGGAGCCGCCCGTCGGCGGTTGCGACCACGACGAGACCCTCCACCTCGGGCAGCCGCTCGAGCAGAGCGAGGCCCGCGTCCTTCCCCATCACCATCACGGCCGTGGCGAGGCCGTCGGCGAGCGTACAGTCGGGGGCGAGGACGGAGACGCTCACGACGCCGTTCGACACCGGGCGGCCCGTGCGCGGGTCGAGGACGTGCGAGTACCGCGTCCCCCCGCTGTCGAAGAAGACCCGGTAGTCCCCGCTCGTGGCGAGGGCCGCGTCGCGCAGCTCCGCCACCCGGTGGATCTCGTCGGGCGCGGCCTCGGAGCGCGGGCGGTTGATCCCGACGCGCCAGGCCCGCCCGTCCGGCTTCCGGCCCGCACCCACGACCTCGCCCCCGATCTCGACGAGGACGTCGCGAAAGCCCTCGGCGCGCAGGAGGGCGGCCACGGCGTCGACGCCGAAGCCCTTGGCGATCGAGGAGAGGTCGAGGGTCACGTCGGCTCGCCGCTTGACGAGCGCGCCCGGCCGGATCTCGATCGCGTCGAAGCCGACGCGACGCAGCCCCTCCGCGATCTCCTCGGGCGTCGGGGGCTCGCCCCTCGGGGGGGCGGGGCCGAAGCCCCACAGGTCCACGAGCGGCCTCACCGTTGCGTCCCACGCGCCGCCGGACACGTCGTGGACGTACGCCGAGGCCCTCATCACCGCCAGCATGTCGGCGGAGGCGGGAAACGGCTCGTCCACCCGGTCGAACCGGCTGAAGCGGTTGAGCTCGGAGTCCTCGACGTACGTGGAGAAGACGCGGTTGAGGGCGGCGAGCCGCGCGTCGATCAGGCGCTGCAGCGCCCGCGGCTCGGCCGGGGAGACCACGGTGACGTGGTACGTGGTCCCCATCGTCCGACCCCCGAGCTTCCACTCGCGCCCGCGGGCGCAGGCGGCCGCGGCGAGAGCCGCGGCGAGAATCGTCGCGAGCAGCGCCGGCCGATGTCCTAGTCGCTCCCCTTCCCGCTGCCCCACGTCCGGACCCCCATGAGCCTGTCGGGTCCCATAGTGTACGGCAGCATCTCGAACACGAGCTTCTCGTCGTCGCCCGGCACCAGGCGCGCGGCGGGGATGGCGATCCCCTGGCCCCGTCCCTTCGCATCGAGGGTGAACTCGAACACCGCGAACTCGTAGTCGAGCGAGCGAGCGCCGCTCCACGTCTCGGCCAACCCCACCGGGCGGTCGGTCACGAGCCGGACCACCCTCCCGCGCGGCGTGTCGGTCGAGGTGGCCACGGCCACGCGCCAGGAGGGCTCGGGGGTCATGGCGGGGGACATCACGAAGCCGGCCTGCATCTTGCCCTTCCGGAACTCCCGCAGGAGCGCGTCGGGGCCGCCCTCCTTCACGATGGCGTCGAGACGGGCGATGTCGTCCTCGCTCGTCCAGCTCTGCACGGTGAGCGTGAGCGGCCAGGTGCGGCTGCCGCCGGCCTGGCGCACGTCGGGGCTGCGCAGCACGGTGGCGGTGAACGTCTCCGGCTCGGCGCTCGCGGGGGTCGGCAGGGTTACGGCCCCGGCGGCCACGGCCACGGCGAGCGCGGCCCAGCGTGTCGTCCTCATCGACTTCCTCCCCGGCCCGCGGGTGCGGGCCCATCCTCTTCGTTTCAGAATACGAGACGAGACGGAGAAGGCCTCGCCAAACGCTCTGGGCGCGGGTGAAAACGGGTGAAAGACCGTACGCGCTCGCGAACGCGCCGCGGCCGGGGGGCCGGGGGGCTATCCGAGCTTGAGGACGCGCGCCTCGCGGATCCCGGGCATCCCGGAGAGCTCGGCGAGGGCGGCGGGGGGGACCTCGCCGTCGACCTCGATCAGCATGATCGCGCGGCCGCTGCCGGGCTTGCGGCCGAGCCCCATCCGGGCGATGTTCACG
The DNA here is from genome assembly GCA_964561785.1 of uncultured Acidobacteriota bacterium. Taxonomy (GTDB): domain Bacteria; phylum Acidobacteriota; class Vicinamibacteria; order Fen-336; family Fen-336; genus DATBSL01. Next base: position 4,772 of record CAZLRF010000054.1, read on the forward strand.
CCGTGGGCGCCGAGGACCGTCCCGACCCTGCCCACGGTGCCCGGCGTGTCCTCGTTGCGGACGAGGAGCAGGTTCCCCTGCGGGATCGTGTCGACCTCGACGCCGTCGACGTCGACGAGGCGCAGGTGCGCGCCCCCGAACACCGTCCCGGAGACCGACAGGTCCTGCTCGCTCGTCTTGAGACGGAGGACCACGAGGTTGGCGAAGCTCACCGGCGCCGAGGAGGTCGACTCGAGGATCTCGACCCCGCGGCCACGCGCGACCTCGGTCGCGTTCACGAGGGTGACGCCCTCCGCCAGGTGGGGCCGCAGGACGCCGGTCACGGCCGCGGCGAGGATCGGCTTCGTGTCGAGCTCGCGCAGGTCGCCGTACACCCCGAGCTCGACCCGCTCGAGCGAGCCCCGGCAGGCCTGGGAGAGGAACAGGCCCAGCCGCTCCGCGAGGTCCATCGCGGGGCGCACCCGGTCGTAGAGGTCGCCCGCCAGCGAGTAGAAGTTCACCGCCGACTGGATGACGCCGCCCTTGAGGTAGTCGCGGACCTGGCGGGCGATGTCGGTGCCCACCCGCTCCTGCGCCTCCTTCGTGGACGCCCCGAGGTGGGGCAGGGCGATCACCCTCGGGTGCTTCGCGAGGCGCCAGTCCCGGGGCGGCTCCTGGGCGTGGACGTCGAGGGCGGCCCCCGCCACTCGACCGGCGTCGAGCGCGGCGAGGAGGGCGAGGTCGTCGATCAGCTCACCGCGGGCGGCGTTCACGATCCGCACGCCGGGCTTCACCTTGCCGAGGGCCTCCTTGCCGAGGAGGTGCCGCGTCTGGGGGGTCAGCGTCGAGTGCAGGGTGAGATAGTCGGACGTCTGCAGCACCTCGTCCAGGCTGCGCAGCGCGACGTGGGCCTGCTCGGCCACCGCGGGGGACACGAAGGGGTCGAAGGCCTGCACGTCCATCCCGAACGCGCGGCAGCGGGCCGCCACCTCGCGGCCGATCCGCCCGAGGCCGAGCACCCCCAGCCGCTTGCCGAACAGCTCGACTCCGGCGAAGGACTTGCGGTCCCACCGCTCGGCCTTCATGGCCGCGTCCGCCGGCGCGATGTTGCGGGCGAGGGCGAGCATCAGGCCCACCGCGAGCTCGGCGGTCGAGATCGTGTTCCCGCCGGGCGAGTTCATGACGAGCACGCCGCGCCGGGTCGCCGCCTCGAGGTCGACGTTGTCGACCCCCACCCCGGCGCGGCCGATGACCCGAAGGCTCTTCGCGGCGTCGATGACCTCCGCGTTCATCTGGCTGCCGCTGCGGATGAGGATGGCGTGGTAGGGCGGGACGATCTTCACGAGGTCGGACGGCGGCAGCGCCTTCTCCATGTCGACACCGAAGCCCTCGGCGCGCAGGATCTCGGCGCCGCGCTCGGTGATGCCCTCGAGAACGAGAATGCGCTGGCTCATGGCGGCTCCTCTCGGATGGACGCGGACTCGCGGCGACGGACCGGGATTATCCCTCTTTGGCTCGGGCTCGGCTCCCCCTCTCCGTTCATTCCCTCGTTCGATTCCGTGGGGGTCCGAGGGCCGCCGACGTTCCACACAATCTGTGGAAAAGCCTGTGGAAAGCCTCTATAGCGATCGATGTAACATGCCGTTCTGCAGTACGTTAGCACTCTTTGCACTTCGTGACAGCAGCCTGACGAGGGCATGTGATTTGCGTGATGGGTGTTGCGCGAGGGCGGGCCTGTAATCCGCGTCACGGGAACGCTTTGGCCGACCGCGTACAACACCCTGGGAGGAGGGGGAGATGGGAACGAGCAGGGCATTCGCGGCGGTCCTGATCCTGTCCGCGGCAGCCGTGGCGGCCCACGAGGAGCCGCAGGTGGCGAGCCCGGCCCCGCAGGCGGCCACGGAAACCGAGGAGGCCACGGCGGATCCGCGCCCCGCGCTGCGGGTCCTGCGGCACCCCTACGAGATCTCCTCGTTCTACCGCTCGGGCGAGTCGCCGCTCGGGCCGTGGGCGGGCCTGCCCGCCGACCCTTCGTACCGCATCGCCGACTTCTACCGCTCGCGCCAGGGGAGCGGCGCGGGCGGAGCGTACGGGTGGTCGGCCTTCTGGACGAGCGGCTACCGTGCCCCGCGCGCGGCGCCGCTGCTCCCGTACCGCCGGACGATCGGCGAGAACGGCGACCTGTTCCTCGCCGTGCCGTTCCTCGCTCCCGTCGGCCCGATCAGCGGCGCCTTCTTCGGCTACTGAGGCCCGCCGCCTCGAGGATCGAGCGGCCGGTCTCCCGGCGGAAGCGGTCGGCAACCCCCTCGAGACCGCCGACCGTCTCGTCCCGCTCGAGCCGCTCCACGCGGTTCATCGGGTAGAACAGCGTCACGAGGCCGAGCCCCTCCTCCCCGCGCGCCTCCTGGCGCAGCCAGTCCTCGAACGCGACGAGGTCGATCCCGCGCACCGCGACGCCCGCGGGCAGGAGCGACACCAGCACGCCGAAGACCTTCTCGCGGGGCGAGTGGAGGTAGAGGAGGACGGGTGCTCCCGGCTCGAAGCCGGCCGGCTTCACCGCCGCCCCCCGCCCGCGTGGGCGCCGAGGAAGACGGCGATGCGGCGGCAGCCCTCCCGCAGGTCGTCGACGGCGGACGCGAAGGAGAGCCGGAAGAAGCCGGGGGCGTGGAAGCCCTCGCCGGGCACCACGGCCACCGCCTGCTCCTCGAGGAGCCGCGTCGCGAGGGAAGCCGAGTCCGGGATGTCGCGGGACAGGCAGCGCGTGACGTCGGGGAACACGTAGAAGCCGCCCTCGGGGAGCGGGCAGCGGATCCCGGGGATCCCGGCCACGGCGTCGTGGACCAGGTCGCGCCTCCGCCGGTACTCCTCGGCCATGGCGCGCACGCCGTCCTGCGAGGCGGTGAGCGCCTCGGCCGCGGCCACCTGCGAGAACGTCGCCGGCCCCTGGACCGAGTGGGAGTTGAGGGCCGCCGCCGCCTCGGCGAGCGCCTTCGGCCCCATCACCCAGCCCACGCGCCAGCCGGTCATGCAGTAGGTCTTGGACACCGTCCCCACGACGACGAGGAGGCCGCCTGCTTCGTCCTTCACCGCCTGGAGGGCGGGCGGGCCGCCGGGGCGGAAGACGAGGTGGGCGTAGGTGTCGTCGTAGACGAGCCAGAAGCCGTGTGTCCGCGCGAGCCGCGCGAGCTTCAGCAGCTCGTCGGGGTCCACGACGGCGCCCGTGGGGTTCGACGGGCTGTTCACGACCACCGCGCGGGTCCTCGGCGAGAGCGCCGCCGCCACCGCCCGCGCGGTCACGCGGAAGCCCGTCCGCTCGCCCAGGCGAACGAAGACCGGCTTCGCCCCGGCCACGGTGGCCGCCTCGGCGAACGTCGGCCACGCCGGGACCGGCACCACGACCTCGTTCCCGCGGTCGAGGATCGCCTGGTAGAGCAGCGCGAGCGCCTGCTTGCCCCCGACGCAGACGGTGACCTCCTCGGGCGCGAACGACACCTGGAAGTCCTCGCGGTAGCGCCGCGCGATCGCCTCGCGCAGCTCGGGCAGCCCGGAGGCCGGCGCGTACTTCGTCCGGCCCGCGTCCATGGCCGCCTTGCCGGCCGCGACCACGTGGGCGGGCGTGGGCTGGTCGGGCTCCCCCACCGTGAAGTCGAGCACGCGCACGCCGGTCGACCGCAGCGCCCGGGCCCGGGCGGACATCGCGACCGTCGGCGAGATCCCGAGGCGGCGCGCCCGCGCGGCGAGGGGGGCGCGGCTCACCTCGCGCCTCCCCGCCGGGGGGGGCCGGCGGGCCGGACCCTTGCGCCGTACTTGTCCCGCAGCCGGCGCTCGACGACGGGCGGCACGAGGCCCCTCACGGTGCCCCCGAGCTGGAAGACCTCCTTCACGAGGCGGGAGGAGACGTAGGAGTAGCTCTCGGCCGGCATCATGAACACCGTCTCGATCCGTGGATCGAGCCGCCGGTTCATGAGGGCCATCTGGAACTCGTACTCGAAGTCCGAGATCGCCCGCAGCCCGCGGATGATGACGCTCGCCCCTACGCGGCTCGCGTAGTCCACGAGGAGCCCGGAGAACGTGTCGACCTCGACGCGGGGGTTGTCGCGGTAGGCCTCGCGGATGATCGCCACCCGCTCTTCGACCGTGAACAGCGGTTTCTTCTCGGGGTTCACGAGGATCGCCATCCGGACGCGGTCGAAGACGGCGAGGCCGCGATCGACGATGTCGAGGTGGCCGTTCGTGACCGGGTCGAACGAGCCCGGGAAGACGGCCAGCGAGCCCTCAGGACGCTTCTTCTTCATGCCGTCGCCCCTCTCGCGCCTTCCGCGCGCTCCGCACCCTCGGTGCCCGTCGTGCCGTCCCCGCTCCCCTCGCCTCGAGGGCCACTCCCGCCGTCGCCGCGCCGGTAGAAGCTCAGGCAGTGGTCGCCCACGCGCTTCAGCCGTACCCGGGCGAGGGGGCCTATTCTCTCCGGGAGGGGCCGCTTGTGGAAGTGCTCGGCGACGACGACGCCGTCCTCGGCGAGCGCCGACCCCGTCCTGCCGAGCGCCTCGAGGAGCGGCTCGTAGAGGTCGCTGTCGTAGGGCGGGTCGAGGTAGACCACGTCGAAGCGCAAGCCCTGGTCGGCGAAGGCGCCGATCGCCGTGCGCGCGTCCTGCCTGAAGACCTGCACCTCGCCCCCGGCGCGCGCGAGGGCCTTCGCGTTCGCCTGGGCGGCCTCCACGGCGCCCGCGCTGCGGTCCACGAGGACGACCTTCGAGGCGCCTCTCGACAGCGCCTCGAGCCCCACCCCCCCGTTCCCGGCGAAGGCGTCGAGGAACCGGCTGCCGGGGACGACGGGGGCCAGGATGTCGAACAGGCACTGCCGCACCCGCGCGCCGGTCGGCCGTGTGGAGTCCCCCGCCGCCGCCTTCAGCCGCCGCCCCTTCCCCGCCCCCGCGATGATGCGCGACATGGCGGGTGCATGTTAGACGAAGCCTTACGGGAGCTGCTCTTCGCATGGTTGACGTCTGGGTGCTGGCTTGATATGTCCAGACATATGCGGACCACGGTCCGACTGGACGACGCCCTGCTCGACCGGGCGAAGCGCGAGGCCGAGCGCCGAGGCGAAACGCTCACGTCCCTCATCGAACGCGGGCTCAGGCTGGTGCTGGCCAACCCGGAGAAGCGCCCGAAGCGGCCCCACGTCGAGATCCCAGTCTGCCGGGAGGGTGGGGGCACCCTTCCCGGGGTCGATCTCGACGACGGGGCGGCCCTGCTCGACACCGTCGAGGGCCGCCGGTGATCCTCCCGGACATCACCGTCCTGCTCTACGCCTTCCGGGACGACAGCGTCGACCATCCCCGCTACCGGGCGTGGCTCGACGGCTTGGTGAACGGCGACGAGGCCTACGGCATGTCGCCCCAGGTTCTCTCCTCCGTGGTCCGGATCGCGACGCACCCGCGCATCTACGTGGCCCCCGCCCGGCTCGAGGACGCGCTCGCCTTCGCGAGGGTCCTGCTGGAGCAGCCCACCTGCACCGTTGTGCAGCCCGGCGCCCGTCACTTCTCGCTCTTCGAGGACCTCTGCCGCAGGGCCGCCGCCACCGGCAACCTGGTTCAAGACGCCTGGTTCGCCGCGCTCGCCCTGGAATCGGGCTGCGAGTGGATCACGACGGACGGCGACTTCGCCCGGTTCCCCGGCCTGCGCTGGCGTCGGCCGTTCTGACGGCCGCCGCCGGACCGGGACTCAGGCGTCGAGGAATTCGGCGGGGGTGACCGCCGCCTGTCGCAACACGGCCCGCCGCGTCCCCTCGGCGATATCGCCCGGGTGACGCGGGACTGTGGTCTTGCGACCGTCGTGGGCGTGCCGCCAGATCTCGTGGCTGCCCTTCGCCTGGCGGTCGAACTCGAAGCCGAGGCGGCGGAGTCGGCTCGCGACCTCAGAGTAGCTGAAGCCCGCGAGCCGGCCCAGGCTACCGCTGCGCGGGGAGACCGACCGGTACGGTGAGCGCTTGCGCCCGGGTTCGGCGCTTGCGGAAGGCAGGAGGAAGGGGATCGCCGTGCTCCACGCACGACTCGAGGATCTTGCGCGCGACGTCCTGTGCGATCTCGGCGGTCTCGGCCAGGGTCCTGCCCTCTGCGACGAGACCAGGCACATCGGGACTGGTCGCGAGGTACCCTCCGTCGGCGAGGGATGCGACATCGAGACGGATGAGGGCCTCCTCGACGTCCCGGCGGAGAGTGCGTCGTCGCGTCATGTCGGCGTCCCTCAGCGCCATTCTGCTCTCGGCGCTGGTCGGCGTCAAAGCCCGTCGGAGCGGCTCTACGGGCCTACGCCTTGACCGGCGCTCCCGTCAGCCGCTTCGGGCCGTGGTCGGCGACCTCCGGCGGGCAGCCCGCGGCCATGACCTTGAAGTTCTCGATGAAGCGGGCGGCGAGGGCGTCGTACTTGCGGTAGTACTCCTCGCGGCTGCCCCAGGTGTTGGCCGGCTCGAGGATCTCCGACGGCACGCCTTCGCAGCTCTCGGGTACGTCGAAGCCGAAGACCGGGTCCTTCCGGTAGCTCACCGCCTCCAGCGCACCTCGCAGCGCCGCGTTCAGCAGCCGTCGCGTGTGGCCGATGCTGATGCGCTTGCCGATCCCGAACGGTCCGCCGGTCCAGCCGGTGTTCACGAGCCAGCAGGTGGCGCCGTGCTGGAGCATCTTCTTCTTCAGGAGGTCGGCGTAGACGTAGGGGTGGTGGACCATGAACGGACCGCCGAAGCAGGCGCTGAACGTGATCTCGGGCTCGATGCCGAGGCCGATCTCGGTGCCGGCGATCTTGCTCGTGTAGCCCGAGATGAAGTGGTAGATGGCCTGGTCGGGGCTGAGGCGCGAGATCGGCGGCATGACGCCGGAGGCGTCGCAGGTGAGGAACACGACGTGCTTCGGGTGGCCCGCCCGCCGGTCCGGAACGGCGTTCGCGACGAAGTCGAGCGGGTAGGCGCCGCGGGTGTTCTCGGTGAGCTTCTCGTCGTTGAGGTCGAGGACGCGGGAGACGGGGTCGTAGACGACGTTCTCGAGGATCGTCCCGAAGCGCCGGGTGGTCGCGAAGATCTGGGGCTCGGCCTCCGGCGAGAGGCGGATCATCTTGGCGTAGCAGCCGTCCTCGAAGTTGAAGACGCCGGAGGGGCCCCAGCCGTGCTCGTCGTCGCCCACGAGACGCCGCCCGGGGTCGGCGGAGAGTGTGGTCTTCCCGGTGCCGGAAAGGCCGAAGAAGATCGCCGCGTCCCCCTCCGCCCCGACGTTCGCCGAGCAGTGCATCGCGAGGACGCCGTCCGTGGGGAGCAGGTAGTTGAGGACGGTGAAGACCGTCTTCTTGATCTCGCCGGCGTAGCCCGAGCCGCCGATGATCGCGAGCTTCTGGCGGAAGTTGAGGACGATGAACGTCTCCGTCCGCGTCCCGTCCGCCATCGGGCTCGCCTGGAAGCCCGGGGCGACGATGATCGTGAACTCGGGCACGTGGCGGCGGCACTCCTCGATCGTCCGGTTCTTGAGGAACATCGTCCGGGCGAAGAGGCTGTGCCAGGCCTTCTGCGAGACGATGCGGACGGCGAGGCGGTGGTCGGGGTCGGCGCCGCCCCAGACGTCCTGGACGAAGACGTCGCGGCCCTGGAGGTAGCCGCACAGCCGCGCGTGCAGGCCGGAGAAGCTCTCCGGGTTGAACGGCCGGTTGTACTGGCCCCACCACACCGCGTCCTCGGTCGAGGCCTCGCGGACCACGAACTTGTCGGCGGCGGCCCGGGCGGTGTGCTTGCCGGTGTTGACGACGAAGGGGCCCGCCTCGGAGAGCTGGCCCTCGGAGCGGTGGATGGCTTCCTCGTAGAGCGCGGCCGTGGGCAGGTTCCAGTACACGCGGCGCAGGTTGGTGAGGCCGTGGTGCTCGAGGCCGTAGAGGCTGGCGAAGGCGCCCGCCTGCCCCACCGCCGGGGAGACGACGTCGAGGAAGAGGTTCATGCCCAGTCCCTCACCAGCTTGCGGTCGCCGAGGAAGAGCTCGTTGGGGGCGTTCGGGTCGAGGGCCCACTTGATGCGGTCGACCCCGTCCATGATCTCCTTGACCGTCCCGCAGTAGCTGATCCGCAGGTGGCCGTCCATGCCGAACTCCTTCCCCGGCACGGTCACGACCCGCACCCGGTCGAGGAGGGACTCGGCGAGCTTCACCGAGTCCTTGCCGTAGGCGGAGAAGTCCGGGAAGCAGTAGAAGGTCCCGTTCGGCTTCGTCACGTGCACGCCGGGGATCGTCTGCAGCCTCTCCACGAGGACGTTGCGCTGGTTCTCGAGGGTCAGGCGGAGCGACTCGATCGAGGTCTGGACCCCGGAGAGGGCGCCGATCGCCGCCCACTGCGACACCGTGACCGGGCCGGACGTCTGGTGGCCCTGGATGTTCGTCATCGCCTCGACGAGCTCGCGGTTCCCGAGGGCCCAGCCGATGCGGAAGCCGGTCATCGCGTACATCTTCGAGACGCCCTGGACGACCACGAGGCGCGACTGCTCGACCGGCAGCTTCGCGAAGTCGTAGGGGTTCGGGGCCTTCTGGCCGTCGAACACCAGCCGGTTGTAGAGGTCGTCCATCACCAGCCAGAGGTTCTTCTTCTCGCAGAACTCGACCATCTCCGCGATGAAGTCCCGCGGGTACATCACGCCCGAGGGGTTGTTGGGGCTGTTGAGGACGATCGCCTTCGTGTACGACCCGACCTTGTCCGCGATGTCGGGCACGGTCGGGACGAACGTCCCGTCCTCCGGCGTGACCGCGACCGGGACGCCGCCCGCGAGCTTCACCATCTCGGGGTAGCTCACCCAGTAGGGCGCGGGGAAGACGACCTCGTCCTTGGGCTCGAGGACCGCGTAGAGCAGCGTCATGATCGACTGCTTCGCCCCGCTCGAGACGATCACGTTCGGCGGGGCGAGCAGCCGCCCGTAGTGCTCCTCGGTGTAGCGCAGGATCGCCTTCTTGAGCGCGGGCAGGCCGTCGGCCGGCGCGTAGCGGATCTCGCCGGTGTTGAGCTGGCTCGCGCAGTTGAGCACGGCGTCGAGCGGGGCCTTGCTCTTCGGCTCGCCGCCGCCGAGGTGGATGACGGGCTCGCCCTTCTCCCGCAGCCTCGCCGCCGTCTCGTTGAGCTTCAGGGTGGCCGAGGCCTTGATGGACCTCGCGAGCTGGCTGACGCTCATGGCATCACTGTCCTTTCGCAGGGGAACGCCGGCCCGATCCGCGGGAACCGACACTCCGACCGAGGGAGGCTACGCCGGGGCGAAGGCCCTCGGTAGAGCCAATCGGCTCAGAGCAAATGGTCCGTTTGAACGGCTTGTCGTTCCGAGCCGGCCGTGCCGGTCGGGCGGACCGCCTCACCCCACCCTCGCCAGGCCGAAGCGCCGCTCCCAGCCCCCCTTCTCGAGGAAGTGCGTGAGGGCCGCGGGCAGGGCGCCCTCCGCCACGAGGCGGAACGCCTCCTCCCGGGCCCTCTCGAGGAGGTCCCGGTCGCGCACGAGGTGGGCGACGCGGAAGGCCGGCATCCCCCACTGCCGGGTGCCGAAGAAGTCGCCCGGGCCGCGGATCTCGAGGTCCCGCTCCGCGATCGCGAAGCCGTCGTCGGTCGCGACCATGACGTCGAGCCGGGCCCGGGCCACGTCGGACAGCCGCCCGTAGGCGAGCAGGACGCACGTCGAAGACGCCGCGCCCCGGCCCACCCGGCCGCGCAGCTGGTGCAGCTGCGCGAGGCCGAAGCGCTCCGCGTGCTCGATCACCATGACCGTGGCGTTCGGGACGTCGACCCCGACCTCGATGACGGTCGTGGAGACGAGGACCTGGGTCTCGCCGCGGGAGAAGGCGCCCATCACGGCTTCCTTCTCCGCGCTCTTCATCCGCCCGTGCAGGAGCCCCACCCGGACGTCGGGCAGGGCCGACGCCCACTCCTCGGAAGCCTCGGCCGCGGCCTTGACGTCCTCGAGCTTGTCCGACTCCTCGACGAGCGGGTACACGACGTAGGCCTGGCGGCCCTCGCCGACCGCGCGGCGCACGAGCTCGACGACCGATCGCCGCTCGGACGCCGCGCGCAGCTCGGTGCGGATCGGCGTCCGCCCCGGCGGCTTCTCGTCGACGATCGACACGTCGAGGTCGCCGTAGGCGGTGAGGGCGAGCGTGCGGGGGATGGGCGTCGCGGTCATCACGAGGACGTCGGCGTCGTAGCCCTTCCGGCGCAGGTCGTCCCGCTGGAGCACTCCGAAGCGGTGCTGCTCGTCCACGACGGCGAGGCCGAGGCGGTGGAAGGCGACCCCTTCCTGGATGAGGGCGTGGGTGCCGATCACGATCTGCGCCTCGCCGGAGGCGATCCGGGCGAGGGCCGCCGCGCGCTCCCTCCCCTTGACCGCGGCGGTGAGCAGCTCGACGCGGTACGCACAGCGCCGGAGGAGCCGTCGCAGCGTCAGGAAGTGCTGCTCGGCCAGGATCTCGGTCGGCGCCATGAACGCCGCCTGGTGGCCGTTCTCGAGGACGATCACCATCGCGAGCAGGGCCACCATCGTCTTCCCGGAGCCCACGTCGCCCTGGACCAGCCGGTTCATGGGGTGGGCCGAGCGGAGGTCGTCCGCGATCTCGCGCAGGACGCGCCGCTGCGCGCCGGTGAGGGGGAAGGGCAGGATGCGCTTCACGCTCTCCCGCGCGGCCGCGGTGACCTCGAACGCCTCGCGACGGCGCTCCTTCCGCACGCCGCTGCGCCGACGGGCGAGGCCGAGCTGGAAGAGGAAGAGCTCCTCGAGGATGAGCCGCAGGTGCCCCGGGGAGCGGAACGCGTTGAGCCGCTCGAGCGAGTCCTCGTCCCCGGGGAGGTGGACCCGTCGCAGCGCCTCGGCGCGCGGGACGACTCCGAGCCTCTCGCGCACGTCGGGGGGCAGCGGGTCCTCGAGCGAGGGGGGGACCTGCGCGGCGAGGTGGAGAAGCACGCGGCGCAGCGGCTTGACGGTGAGGGGCCCGAGCTTCTCGTAGACGGGCACGATGCGGCCGGTGTGGATCCCCCCGTGCTCGTCGCCCTCCACGACCTCGTACTGCGGCGAGCGCATCACGAGCAGCCGCGAGCCGAGCGCGTCTCGCTCGACGAGGCCGTAGAGGACGACCTTCTTCCCGGGGGCGAGGGTCTCCCGGAGGTAGGGCTGGTTGAAGAAGACGGCCTTGAGGCGCGCGCTCCCATCGTCGAGCCGCACCTCGTAGATCGTCATCCGCCGCGCCCGGCGCAGGCCGGCGACCGCGATCTCCCCCGAGACCGACACCTTCATGCCCGGCCGCAGGTCGGCGACGCGCGCGAAGCTCCGCCGGTCCTCGTAGCGCATCGGCACGTGGAGGAGCAGGTCGAAGGCGGTGCGGACGCCGAGCTTCTCGAGGGCTTCCGCGCGCTGCGGGCCCACGCCCTTCACGTACTGGACCGGCGCCTGGAGGTCCACTCGCCCCGGGATCTTGCCACGGCCCGCGGCCCGACGGGGTCCGGGGCGGGAGCGCGGGCGCCCGGGCCCGGGGCCTACTGGAAGAACTCGACGATCGCGCGGCCCGGCTCGAGCCGCAGCCGGCGCGCGCCGTAGGGCAGGGGAAAGGAGGCGAGCAGGTCGAAGCCCTCGGGCCGTTTCGCCGAGCGCGTCGACTGGGCCACGATCTGGGCGAGGACCGAGGGCGGGAGGCTGATGCCGGACACGAGGGCCTCCTCGATCTCGACCCGACCCCGCCCCTCGTCGCTCGAGAAGCGGCCCCGCAGCTCGACCGGCACCGTCCCGCCGAGGAAGGCGAGCAGGCCCGCTCCCTGGGGCATCTTCGACTTCACGCGGTCGAGGTCGAGGAGACCCTGCGCGCCGAGACGGTCGCGCTCGAGGCGCAGCTCGAGCCGGCGGAGCGCGGGCGGGACCTTGGCCGCGAGGCCGAGGTTGACGTACGAGTTGATCTGCTTCTCGGTCACGACGACCGGCTGGCGGGAGGCGGGCTTGCCCGCGCGCAGGCGCTTCTCGATCCGCGCGACGGTCTGGGCGAGGACGTCCGAGTCCTCCCAGCTCAGGCCGGGGGGCGCGGCGGGCCGCACCGCGTCGCCCGGCGGCGCGGCGGCCTGGAGCAGGAGCGCGGCGGCGAGGCCGAGCGAGGCGGGGGCCACCTCTCGATCATACCGCGGCGCTCACGGGGGAGGCTCGATCCGCGCGGGCGGGCGCGCCCACGCGTGCGCGGCGAACGCCTTCGCGAGGCGGAACCCCAGAAGCTCGTAGAGGCGGTGGGCGCGGGCGTTCGCGACCGTGACGGAGAGGGTGGCGCTCTCGAGGCCCTGCTCCCGGAAGGCCCGCAGGGCGCCGACCACGAGCGTCGCCCCGAGGCCTCGTCCCTGCGCCTCGGGGGTCACCGAGACCTGGCAGACGTGGCCGTTCGCGCGCGCGAGGCGGCTCGCGACGATCACGCCGACGGGGCCGCGGGGCCCCTCGGCGATGCGCGAGGCCTCGGGGTCGAAGCGCCCACACCCCGAGCGGACGACCAGCGTGTCCACGAAGGCCCGGCACGTGGCGGGCGTCGAGTAGGTCAGGTTGAGCGCGGCGTCGACCGTGCCCGCGTGGGAGCGGAAGACGATCTCGGCGGCGGCCTGAAGGTCGTCGCGCCGCAGGGGCCGCAGGGTGAGCCCCGGCGGCGCCGTACCGGCGGGGGGGAGCGGCTCCGAGAGGTCGCGCCGCATGTAGTGCCGGGCGCGGCTCGTGAAACCCTCCCTCTCGAAGCAGCCGTCGACCGCGCCCGACGTGCAGAACAGCGTCTGGCACTCGACGCGTCCGCCCCCCCGCTCCCGCCGCGCGTCCGCGACCACCGCGAGCGCGAGCTCGTCCTCGAGCCCCCGGCCGCGCCACGTGCAGGAGGCGAAGATCGAGCCCACGATGACCCGGGCGGCGTCCGCCATGAAGTAGCAGTAAGCCACCGCTCGCGAGCCCTCGACTACGGCCCGCCCCTGGAGGCTGCCGCGCTCGACCCCGCCCGAGATCGCGGTCCTCACCTCGGAGAAGTCCCACGAGAGGTCCCGCTCCCACGTCGCGGCCTCCTCGTCGAGCAGGGGTCGCAGCTCCCGCGGCGGGACCTCAGACAGGGGGCGTGTGCGCAACCCGTCCCCGCTTCGCCTCCGCGTCCAGGAAGGCGCGGAGGCGCACCTCGTCCGCCGCGGCGAGGGCCAGGAACTCGAGACCCGAGAGGTAGCGCGCCTCGCCGCCGCCGAGGGCGTCCCCGTCGACCGACGACTCCGCCACCCGGGCCTTGGTGCGCAGGGCGCCTCCGGGCAGCTCGAGCTCGAGGTCCACCACCGCCCCCGCGTCGAGGAGCGCGCCGGTCTTCACGAGGCACCCGACGAGGCTCAGGTCGGCCACGCGAGCCGGCCGCGGGGCGCGCCCGCGCAGCCTTGCGGGCAGGTCCACCGCCACCCGCCGCTGCCGCCGCTCGTCCCGTCCGCCGTCCTGGGCCCCGCACATGGGCCGGATTCTATAATGCCCCGCATCGGTGCGTGGCTCCCGGCGCCTCCGCCTTGTCGCCCCCCGCTCGGGAACCCTATAATCCCCAGTCGGAGAGGGCTTTGGCGCGAACGGTGGAGGGCCGCGTTGTCGCCGGCTCGAGGCTTCCGGCCGATCGGCCGCAAGCGCGCTCGGGCGCGGCGGCGCGCCCGGGTCCGCGGCCGTCGCCCCCGCGCCCCGGGAGGAGCGCCGAACGCCCCCGGCTCGCGGGCCTCGGCCGCCACCCGATCGCCGCCCTGGAGCGGGGGGCTCGCTCGCTCCGCGACCCGGTCGACAAGCTGCGCTTCCTGCGGGGGTCGCTCGAGCGCTACGCGGCCCTCGACGACCGCCTGGCCGGCGTCCCCGGCGCCCCTTTGCGCTGGGTCGCCTGTCGGCTGACCGGGGTCGAGGAGGCCCGGCCGCTGTTCTCGTCGAACCCGTGGGGCGCCCTCGCCCCGCCCCCGCGGCCGAGGCCGCTGCCGCGCCGGGCGCGGCGCACGCTGAACGCAGCCGCGCTCGGTGTCGTGGCGGCGGCGGGGCTCGCCCTCGCCTCGTACCCGCTGTCCCGGCGGGCCCCGGGGCCCGCCCCGGCTCCTCCTCCGCCCGCCGCCCACGCCGCGGCCGCGCTCCCCGCCCGGGCCCCGGGCCTCGCGCCCGAGGGTATCTGGCTCGTGGACTCGGGCCCCGGCTTCGAGCTCTACAGCCACGGCCTGCGGATCGACACCACCTGGGCGGTCGCGGGCGAGCCGAGGCGGTACCGCGTGTTCGACGTCGTGCGCGGGATGGGCGACGAGGTGCACGACCGCCCGGTGGGCATCGTCTACCACACGTCGGAGAGCGACATCTGGCCGCTCGAGGAGAGCTTCAACGAGCGCCTGCGCGACTCGAGCCAGAACCTCCTCCGATACCTCAAGCGCCACGCGGTCTACCACTACCTCATCGACCGCTTCGGGCAGGTCTTCCGGGTCGTGGAGGAGACGGACAAGGCCAACCACGCGGGCATGTCCGTGTGGAGCGCGGGGAGCCGGGTCTACCTCAACCTCAACGGCCCCACGATCGGCGTGTCGTTCGAGACCCGCTGGGAGGGCGGCCGCGCGCTGCCCATCACGCGCGCCCAGTTCGAGGCGGGGCGCAGCCTCACCGACTACCTGCGGCACAAGTGGTCGATCGAGGCCGAGATGTGCGTGACCCACGGGCTCGCGAGCGTCAACTCGAAGAAGCACCTCATCGGGCATCACGTGGACTGGGCCCGGGGGTTCCCGTTCGAGGCCTTCGGCCTGCCCGACCAGTACCGGAGGGCCTCGCCCGCGGTGGCCCTCTTCGGGTTCGGCTACGACGAGCAGTTCCTCGCGGTGATGGGAGAGCCGTGGCCGGGGGTCGCGGAGGCGGAGCGCCAGCTCGCCGCCGACGCAGCGGCCCTCGGCCGGCCGGTCCCGCAGCTGCGCAGGGAGAGGGCCGATCTGTACGACCGCTGGCTCGACGAGCAGTCGAGCGACGCGGAGGCGGCGGCGAAGGCGGCACGACAAGGCGGCGCGGCCCCGGGGCGCGCCAGCGGAGGATAGCCCATGGCGGAGAACAAGGACCACCTCTGGAAGGCGCCGGAGGAAGCCGCAGAGAAGATCGAGGACCTGGTGAAGGGCGGCTCGCACCCGGTGGGGATCGACGTGGGGACGAGCAAGGTGGTCGTGGCCCGCCGGGGCGGCAAGGACACGGCGTGCGCCGCGCAGCTCAACGCCTTCATCCCCGTGCCCTACTCGCCGGTCACCGAGCGGACCATCCAGCAGCAGAGCGACATCCACTACTTCCGCGACGGTGACGACATCGTGATCTTCGGCTCCGCCACCGAGCGCTTCGCGAACATGTTCAACGCCGAGGCCCGGCGGCCGATGGCGGACGGCCTGCTCAACCCGAAGGAGAAGCAGGCGTGGCCGGTGCTCGAGGCCATCGTGCAGAGCCTCGTCCCGAAGCCGCGCTCGTCGAACGAGGTGCTGGCCTTCTCCGTGCCCGCCGCGCCCCCCGGCCGCGAGGCGCAGCTCACCTACCACGAGGCGAGCCTCCGGCAGTACTTCACGTCGCTCGGGTACAAGGCGATGGCCATCAACGAGGGCCTGGCCGTGATCTTCTCCGAGCTCGAGGCCAGCAACTTCACCGGGATCGGGGTCTCCTGCGGGGGCGGGATGTGCAATGCCACCCTCGCCTTCCTCTCGATCCCCTCGATCATGCTCGCCCTTCCCAAGGCGGGGGATTTCATCGACCACTCCGTGGGCGAAGCGGTCGGCGAGCACGCGACGCGCGTGAAGGTGATCAAGGAGGAGGGCCTCGACCTCTCGAAGAGCCCCAAGGACAAGATGGAGAAGGCCCTCCACATCTACTACGAGGACCTCGTGGAGACGCTCGTCGACACCCTGCGCCGCACGATCGCGCGAGCCGAGAAGCTGCCCCGGACCGAGCGCGCCCTGCCGATCGTGCTCGCCGGAGGCACGGCCAAGCCCAGGGGCTTCCGCGAGCTGTTCGAGCGGACCTTGCGCTCGCGCAGCTTCCCGATCGAGGTGGCCGAGGTCCGCACCGCCTCCGATCCCCTGACCGCCACCGCCCGCGGCGCCCACATCGCGGCGATGTTCGAGAAGTAGGTGAGAAGGGCCGCGGCGCTCGCGCTGCTGCTCTCGCTCTGCGGGCCGGCCCCCGCCCGGGCCGCCCGGGAGTGGTACGACTACTACCTCCAGGCCCGCGAAGACACGGCCCGCGGGCGCTTCGCGGAGTGCGTCAAGAACGTCGACCGGGCGCTCAAGCTGCGCCCGACCCCGGGCACCAACGTCCGCACGTACGGCATGGACCTCCTGGACTACCTTCCCCACTACTACCGGGGCGTCTGCCTCCAGGGGCTCGGCGAGCACGGGGCGGCGATCGAGGCCTTCAACCTCTCCGAGCAGCAGGGCGCGGTGAAGAAGACGTCGCTGCACGCCGATCTGCTGCGCCGCCGGGCGGAGTCCCAGGCGGCCGAGCAGGCGCGGCTCGCCCGGGAGGCCCGCCGCCGCATGCAGCAGCTCGTCCGCGAGGCGCAGGACCAGCGCCGGCGCCGGGCCTGGGACGAGGCCCTCGCCCTCCTCGCCCAGGCCGAGGTCCTCGCCCGCCAGGTCGACCCGGACACCCTGCGCACCGTGAACCGGGAGCAGGAGCGGGTCCGGGCGGAACGCAAGGAGGCCCAGGACGCCGCCGATCGCTCGCAGCGGCTCGAGCAGAGGCTGGCCGACGGCGAGAGGCTCCTGGAAGAAGGCCGGGCCGCGGAGGCCAAGGTCGCCTTCGAGGACGCGCTCTCCATCGATCCCCGCAACGAACGGGGGCTCGAAGGGCAGCGCGCGGCGGACGAGCGGATCCAGGCCTCGACCACCCGCGCGGCGCGCCAGAGGTCCCTCGCCGAAGGCCGGGCGCTGGTCGAAGCGGGCCGGTACGAGGCCGCGCTGCCGCTGCTGGCCGACGCCGCCGCGGATCCCACGCTCGCCGAGGCCCCCGCCCTCCTCGCGCGCGCCCGGGAGGTGCTCGAGCGCCTGCGCCAGCAGAGACAGCTCCAGGCCGAGATCGACCGCCTCGTGGCCGAGGGCGAGGGGCTCATGACGGCCGGTCGTTTCCCCGAGGCCCAGGTCGCCTTCGAGTCGGCGCTGCGGCTCGACCCCGGCCACGCCCGGGCCCGCGAGCGGCGGGCCGAGGCCGAGCGGCGCACCGGCGAAGCGCTGTTCGCGCGCTGGCTGCCCAACCGGGAGCCGACCGTCGCCCTCTTCGAGCCCGAGGGCGAGGAGGTCGATTCCCCCAGCATCCTCCTCAACGGCGTCGCCTCCGACGACCGTGCCGTCCAGCGGATCGAGGTCCGCGTGGGCGGGCGCGTCGTGGCGGAGGAGACGCCCGCGTCCAGCCCCGGGTCACCGGCGCGGATGCACGCGTTCACCCGCCAGATCCCGCTCGATCCGGGGGACAACCGCGTGGAGGTCGTCGCCTTCGACGCGGGCGGCCTCTCGCACGCGGTCTCCTTCACGGTGAGGAGGCGGCTGCGCTTCCACGAAACCCGGTGGTTCGTACCCTCCGCCGCCGCGAGCGCGGCGCTCCTCGTCGGGCTCGGTCTCGGGGTCCAGCAGGTGCGGCGGCGGCGAGCGCGGCGGCGGCGATTCAACCCCTACATCGCGGGCTCCCCCGTCCTCGACGACGACATGTTCTTCGGCCGCGAGAAGCTCACCGCGCGGATGCTCAGCACCCTCCACCGCAACAGCCTGATGATCACGGGGGAGCGGCGGATCGGGAAGACGACGTTCCTCCACCACTTGAAGCGCGTCCTCGCGGAGGACACGGCGGGCGACTGGCGCTTCTTCCCGGTGTTCGTGGACCTGCAGGGCGTTCCCGAGGAGTCCTTCTTCCACGCGCTCATGGCCGAGGTGACCGAC
Organism: uncultured Acidobacteriota bacterium; assembly: GCA_964561785.1. Lineage (GTDB taxonomy): Bacteria > Acidobacteriota > Vicinamibacteria > Fen-336 > Fen-336 > DATBSL01. Next base: position 22,676 of record CAZLRF010000054.1, read on the forward strand.
GCCCTCGAGCTGGGGAGCGCGACGCGCCAGGCCCTGCGCTTCACCCCCGAGCCCGAGGGCTACGACGCGCGCGACTTCGCGCACGACCTCCAGCAGGTGATCGCCGAGCTCAAGACCCGCACCGACCGTCGGGTCCGCCTCGCCCTCCTGATCGACGAGGTGGACGTCCTCAACGAGTACTCGGAGAGCGTGAACCAGCGCCTGCGGGGCATCTTCATGAAGAGCTTCTCGGAGAACCTCGTGGCGGTGATGAGCGGGGTCGGGATCAAGCGGCGCTGGAAGAGCGAGGTCAGCCCCTGGTACAACTTCTTCGACGAGATCGAGCTCACCCCGTTCTCGCGCGAGGAGGCGGAGGCGCTCGTGCGGGAGCCCGTCGCGGGGGTGTTCCGCTGGCACGACGACGCCGTCCGCCGCGTGCTCGAGCTCTCGGGACTGAAGCCCTACCTCGTCCAGCGGCTCTGCGCCCACGCCGTGAACCGCATGCTGGAGGAGGGCCGCACCACGATCCGCGTGGAGGACGTCCTCGCCGCCGGGGAGTCCGCCCTCGACGAGGAGGAGGCGCCGCAGCCCGCCGGCTCTGTGGCAGACTAGTCGGCCCATGGCGCCCCCTGCCCCCCCCGCGCGCAACCCCTTCATCGCCGGCAGCTGGGTCCGCGGCGACGACTTCTTCGGCCGCGAGGGCACGATCCGCGAGGCCCTCGAGGGCGAGCGGCACTCCCTCTGGGTCCTCGGCGGCCGCCGCCTCGGCAAGACGAGCCTCCTCAAGGAGCTCGAGCACCGGGTGCAGCGCAGCCGGGAGACCCCGTTCGTCGCGCTCTACTGGGACCTTCAGGGCAGCGGCGACGCGCGGGGGCTCGGCGAGACACTGCTCTCGAGCGTCGAGGACTCCGAGGCCTTGCGCCGGGCGACCGGGGTGCTCGTCGAGGACCTCGAGAGCCTGCCCGTCGCGGACATGCTCGCCACGCTCGTGAGGCGAACCGTGCGCGCCGGCTGGCGGCTCCTGCTCCTCGTCGACGAGGCGGAGGAGCTGCTCGTGGTCGGCCGGGCCGACGCCTCGGTCATCGCGCGGCTGCGCCGCGTCCTCGCCCGGGGACCCGAGGTGAGGACGGTCCTCACCGCCACGCGCCTGCTCGCCCGGATCGACGAGGCCGCCCCCCTCCTGACCTCGCCGTTCCTGCAGGGCTTCGTCCCCCCCGTCTACCTGACGCCCCTCGCCCCCGACGAGGGCCGTGCGCTGCTCGCGAGGGGCGGCTTCGCGAGCGCGGACGTGGAGGTCGTCCTGGAGCGGACCGCCTGCCACCCGTTCCTGCTGCAGCTGCTGGCGAGCCGTCTCTTCGAGAGCCGGGACCTCGCCGCGACCGTCGACCAGCTCGCCGCGGACGAGATGGTGGCGAACTACTTCTCGGTGGACTTCTCGGCCCTCGAGGAGGGCGAGCGGGCCCTTTTGTCCGAGGCGGCCCGGGAGGGCCGCGTCACCCGCGCGGAGCTCGCGCGGGCTCTCTCCCGCCCCGAGGACGACCTCGCGACGCCCCTGCACGCCCTGTCGATGCTGGGCTACCTCAGGCCCGACGGCGACGGCTTCCGGCTCGGGAGCTGGTTCTTCGAGCGCTGGCTCCGCCGGCGGGTGGCCGCGGCGGCCGGGGCCGCCTGAGGCGGGGCCTCAGCGGCGTCGACGGCGCCGGCCGGGGCCGCCGCCCGGGCCCTCGCGCCGCGGCGGGGGCGGAGCCGACGCCCTCTCGTCCTCCGGGGCCTCCTCCACCGCCGGCGCGGGCGTCGCCAGGTGGCCCTTCAGCAGGTACGCCACGATGCGGTCGCGCAGCTCGTGGACCGCGATCCGCCGCGCGGCGGGCCCGAGGTCGAGGAAGTCCTCGAGCGGCAGGCGCCGTCCCGCGTCGGCCAGGGCCTCGATGATCCGCCCGGCCTTGCGCTCCTCGACCTCCTCGTCGGTCGGGACCGGGATCTCCCTCACCTCGACGTGGTAGCGCTTCACCAGCCGGTTGAAGTTCATGAGGTCCATCGCGGAGATCAGGCTGATCGCCCGGCCGCTCTTCCCGACGCGGCCGGTGCGCCCCGCCCGGTGGATGTACTGCTCGGGCGAGTCGGGCGTCGAGAAGATGAAGACGTGGGAGAGGTCCTCGATGTCGATCCCGCGCGAGGCCACGTCGGTGGTCACGAGGTGGCGGACCTCCCCGTTGCGGAAGGCGGCCATGACCTGCTCGCGCTTGCGCTGGGGCAGGTCCGAGGACAGCATCGCCACCGCGAGCCCGCGGTTGCGCAGGTGCGTCGCCACCACCCGCGTCTCCTCGCGCGTGTTGCAGAAGATCATCGAGGAGGAAGGATTCTCGTACTCGAGCAGGCGGTACAGCGTCGCCTCCTTGTGCAGGCGCGACGTCATGCAGTAGACGTGCTCGACCTCCTTGACGTAGATCTGGTCCTCGGAGAGCAGCACCCACTCGGGCTCCGCCATGTAGTGGTAGATGAGGCCGCGGATGCCGATCGGGACGGTGGCCGAGAAGAGCATCGTCTGGCGCGCGACCGGGACGAACTCCATGATCTGGCCCATCTCGACCGCGAAGCCCATGTCGAGCATCCGGTCCGCCTCGTCGAGGACCAGGAAGTGCACGCCCGAGAAGTCGAGCGTGCCGCGGCGCAGGTGGTCGAGGACCCGCCCGGGCGTCCCCGCGATCACGTGGGCGCCCGCGCGGATCCCCTCGACCTGGCGCTCCATCGAGTCGCCGCCGTACACGGACTCGACCTTCACCCCCCGCTCGCGTCCCAGCTCCGAGATCTCGACCGCCACCTGCATGGCCAGCTCGCGCGTCGGGGCGAGCACGACCGCCTGCACCCGCCCCTGCGCCGGGTCCACCTTCTCGACGATCGGGATCCCGAAGGCCGCGGTCTTGCCCGTGCCCGTCCGGGACTGCACGACGAGGTCCTTGCCGGCGAGCGCGAGCGGGATCGCCTCCTCCTGGACGGGGGTGGGGGCCTCGTAGCCTTTCGCCTCCAGGCTGCGGAGGGTCTCGGGGGACAGGGAGAGGGAGGAGAAGCTGCGCTTCGCGGGGGGCGTGTCCATGGGCGGCATTATGGGCGCCGCGCGGCGATCACGGCAACTCATGCCTCCGGGCCGTATAATGAGGGTTTTAGGGAGAAGGCCGACGAGCTCACGGAGAATCCCATGCCCCTGACGTGCGTCCGCTGCCAGAAGCCGGGCGAGCCCCCGCCCGCCCACCGCGTGCCCTTCGCCCCGGCGGCCAGGGAGAAGGTCCTCGGCTCCGTCTGCGCCTCCTGCTGGAAGGAGTGGGAGGACATGGAGGTCAAGGTCATCAACGAGTACCGGCTCAGCTTCCTCGACCCCGAGCACCGCGCGATGCTGCAGCGGGCCTGCCTGGAGTTCCTGAACGTCCCGGCATGATCCACGTCGAGGGCCTCAGCAAGCGGTACGGTGACCGGGTCCTCTTCGAGGACGTCTCCTGGCACGTCAAGAAGCGGGACCGGATCGGCCTGTCGGGGCCGAACGGCTCGGGCAAGACGACCCTCCTGCGGATGCTGGCCGGGCTTCAGGAGCCCGACTCGGGCCGGATCCGCATGGCCTCGGACACCACGATCGGCTACCTCCCCCAGGACGGCATCGTCCACCACGGGCGCACGGTGCACGAGGAGGTCGTCCTCGCCTTCGCCGACCTGCTCGCGCTGAAGGAGGAGCAGCACCGCATCGAGGACGCCCTCGCCCACGCGACCGAGGACGGCGACCACGACCGCCTCCTCGAGCGCTACGCCGAGACGACCGAGCGTTTCAAGCAGGGCGGCGGGTACGAGATCGAGGCGCGGGTGGCCCAGGTCCTGAAGGGCCTCGGCTTCTCCCCCGCCGACCAGGAGCGCAGGACCGAGGAGTTCTCCGGTGGCTGGCAGATGCGCATCGCCCTCGCCAAGCTCCTCCTCGCGCGGCCGAACCTGCTCCTGATGGACGAGCCCACGAACCACCTCGACCTGCCCGCGCGCAACTGGCTCGAGGAGTACCTCGCCGACTACCCCGGCTCGGTCGTGCTCGTCTCCCACGACCGCTACTTCCTCGACGCGACCGTCAAGCGCATCACGGAGGTGGGCCTCCGGACCCTCACCGACTACCACGGCAACTACTCGCACTACCTCGTCGAGCACGCCGCCCGCATGGAGCGCCTGCGCGAGGCGCACCGCCGGCAGAGCGAGGAGATCGAGAAGGCCGAGGTCTTCATCAACCGCTTCCGCTACACGGCCACGAAGGCGAAGCAGGTCCAGAGCCGGATCAAGCTCCTCGACAAGGTCGACCGCATCGAGCTCCCGCCCGAGCGGAAGAAGATCCGCTTCAAGTTCCCCGAGTCGCCCCGACCCGGCCGGGTGGTGCTCGAGCTCGAGGGCGTCCGCAAGGCCTACGGCGAGAACGTCGTCCTGCGCCACCTCGACCTCATGGTCGAGCGCGGCGACCGCATCGCCCTCGTGGGGCCGAACGGGGCCGGCAAGTCGACGCTGATGCGGATCCTCTCCGGCGTCGACCGGCCGGACGCGGGCGTCCGTCGCGAGGGCCACCGGGTCGTGCTCGAGTACTTCGCCCAGGACCAGGCCGCGGTCCTCAACCCGGCGCGGACCGTCCTCGAGGAGATGTCCTCGGCGAGCTCCGTCTCGATGGGTGCCATGCTCCGCACGATCCTGGGCGGCTTCCTCTTCGAGGGAGACGACGTCCACAAGAAGGTCGCCGTCCTCTCGGGCGGAGAGCGCAACCGCCTCGCCCTCGCGAAGATGCTCCTCCAGGCCTCGAACGTCCTCCTGCTCGACGAGCCGACGAACCACCTCGACCTCGACTCGAAGGAGATCCTCCTCGAGGCCCTCGAGGACTACGGCGGCACGCTCGTCTTCGTCTCCCACGACCGGTACTTCGTGGACAAGCTGGCCACGAAGGTCATCGAGGTGGGCGGCGGCGAGGCCCCGCTCTACCCGGGCGGGTACGAGGACTTCCTGTACTGGAAGACGCATCTCACGCCCCTCGCGGTGCCGCCCGTCCCGTCGCGGCACCGCGAGGACCTGGACGACGGGACCGCCTCGGTCGCGACGAAGACGGTCCCCCCGGCCGAGGCCCCTCCGAAAGCCCCCTCGAAGGCCGTTCCCTCCGTTCACTTCCCGAAAGCTGGGGCCCACGGCAAAGCCTCGCCGAAGCCAGGAAAGCCGTCCCTCCCCGCCCCGCCCCCGAACCCCCTCGCCCCGCGCCTGCGCCCCTCCGGGGCCCCGCCCGAGCGCCAGGCCCTCGAGCGCGAGCTCAAGAAGACGAAGCTCCGCCTCCTCGAGATCGAGAAGCGGGTCACCGACAGCGAGCGGGCCGTGAAGGAGCTCGAGGCGAGGATGGCCGAGCCCGGCTTCTACGACGACCGCGAGCGGGCGGCGAAGGCCGCCGAGGAGCACCAGAAGCTCATGTGGGAGACGGGCGACCTCATGGCCCGCTGGGAGGCCCTCCAGGCCGAGGTTGACGAGAAGGCGCAGCAGCTCGCGGCCGTGACCCCCGCGCCCCGTCGCTGAACCCCTGTCACAATCGCGGCATGACGAAGAGGCCCGGACCCGGCACGGCGGAGGCGCTGCGCGAGCGCCACGAGAGTCTGTGTTTCGCCCGGGCGTTCCCCCGCAGCCCGGCCCAGCTGCGGCGGGTGGAGCGGGAGCTCGCGGGCTTCGAACGACGCGTCCGCGGCGTCCGGGAGGAGCTCGACAACTCGGGGATCGCCGGCACGCTGTGCCGCTACCCGTACAGCCACACGATGGCGAGCTGGCTCGCCCGACGCTACGGGCCGGCCGTCACCATCGACTGGAAGGAGTACAAGCGGCAGCCGTGGGACGAGGTCGCGGCCCTGCTGTCGCTGGTGGTCGCCGACGCCGAGAGCGAGGGGCTCGACGACGAGGACACGGGCTCCTGGGACTGGGTCGCCCGGGCTCGGGGGAGGGCGCGAACGAGCGACCTCGAGTGGCTCCTCGCCCGCCTGAGGGGTCTCGGGCTCTCCCCGGCGCTCGAGCGCCACCTCTACGAGGTCCTGTCGCTGCCCCTCGTCTGGGACCTCTCCGGCTGCCGCGACGCGGTCACGCACGCGCGGCTGCCGGTGCCGAGCGTCTTCTACCACCGCGGGCCGCTCCTCGGACGCCCGGCCGACTTCCTCGCCGAGGTGAGGGGGCCGGCCGGCGACCTCGAGCTCCTCCCGCCGGGGAAGGCCGACCGCGCGATCGACGCGGCGCGGGCCGCGCTCAGCCAGCGCGAGCGCGAGTTCCACGTCATCGTCCACGCGAACCGGGACGAGACCTATCGCTTCGAGGCCGGACGCGGCCTCGAGATCTACCTCTTCGGGCTCGTCACGCCCCTGCGGCTGACGCTCGAGGCCGACTACGGGGCCCTCCTCGTCAAGAACGGCGTGCCGGTCGGCTACGGCTATTCGGCGCTGCTCTTCGACCGCGCGGACCTCGCGATCAACGTCTTCCCCACCTACCGGGCGGGTGAGTCCGCCTTCGCGTTCGCGCGCTTCGCCGGCCTGTTCCACCACCACTTCGGCTCCCGGACGCTCGTGATGCGGCGCACCCAGGTGGGCCACCAGAACCCGGAAGGGATCGAGGCCGGCTCGTTCTGGTTCTACTACAAGCTCGGCTTCCGCCCGGTGAGCCCGCGGGTGCGGCGCCTCGCGGAGGCGGAGGCGGCCCGGCTCGCCGCCGCGAAGGGCGAGCGCACCACGCCCCCCATGCTGCGACGGCTGGCACGGAGCGACCTCGTCCTGTCTCTCGACGGCGCCCCCCCGGAGGCCTGCCGCGAGATCGACCTGCCGCGCGTCTCCCTCGCCGTGACCCGGCTCGTCGAGCGGCGCTTCGGCGGGGACCGCCGCCGCGCCCTCGCCGTCCTCTCTCGCGAGGCGGCGCGGGCTCTTGGCGAGCCGCGCCTCGCCGCGGAGCCGGTGCCGAGGATGGTGCCGATCGCCGCGCTCGTGCCCGACCTGCGTCGCTGGGGCCCCGAGGACAAGCGTCTCTTCGCGGCCGCGGTGCTGGCCAAGGAGGGACGGCGCGAGAAGGCCTACGTCCGCGCGGCGCTGCGGGCGGAGGGGCTCGCCCGCTTCCTCGAGGCCCGTTTCGCCACGGCCGGACGGCGACCGAGGCTCTGAGCGCCCGGGATGCGCCGCCGCGACGAGGCGCAGGACGGCCACGCGCTGGCCCGGGACGTCCGGGACCTGTTCGCCCGGGCGGGGCGTCGGTCGTCCTGGATCCCGATCGGCGTCGGCTTCCGGGTCTTGACATCATGATGCTTACCAGATAGCATCTTGATGTGCGCACGACGCTGACTCTCGACGAAGACGTCGCGAGCCGCTTGAAGGCCGAGGTCCGGCGCTCCGGGCGGCCGTTCCGCACCGTCGTCAACGAGTACCTGCGAGCCGGGCTGTCGAGCCGCCGGCACGGACGATCGGTGGCGCCTCCCTTCGAGGTCCGCGCGCGCGACCTGGGGGCCCTCCGGCCAGGCCTCAGCCTCGACAACATCGGCGACCTGCTCGAGGCCACCGAAGGGCCGCTCCACCGATGATCCTCGTCGACGCGAACGTCCTTCTCTACGCGTACCAGCCCCGCGCCGAGCACCACCAGCGCTGCAGGGCATGGGTCGAGCAGGCCTTCTCGGGAGAGGAGCCGGTCTGCCTGGCCTGGGTCACCGTCCTCGCCTTCCTCCGCATCAGCACGAATCCCCGGGTCTTCGAGCGACCGCTCCTGGCTGCGGAGGCGGCCTCCGCGGTCTCCTCGTGGCTGGAGCGGCCGTCCGTGTCCGTCCTCGAGGCAGGAGAGCAGTGCTGGGAGATCCTGCGCCGGTTGCTGGTGGAGGCGCAGGCGACGGGCCCGCTGGTCATGGACGCGTTCCTCGCGGCGCTGGCCCTCGAGAACGGGGCGACTCTGGTCACGACGGACCGCGACTTCGCGCGGTTCCCGAAGCTCAAGTTCCACAACCCGGCCGCCTGACCCGACGCGGTCCATTCCCGGGCCCTGTGTCGCCCCGCCCGCGGCCCGCGCCTCACGCCCGTCCGGGACGCGCCCTCACGGGCGTGCCGAGAGGCGTCAGTACGCCGGGCCCAGCAGCACCGCGTTCAGGAACAGCAGCTCCGTGGCCTCCGCGTAGCCCCGGTAGTTCGGGTCCTCGGCGAAGGCGATCACGTGGCCCTCGCCCGTCGGCTGGTGCATCAGGAAGGCCTTCTGGGCCAGGAGGTCGCGCACGTCGTCCCAGACGAGGCCGCTCTCGACCACGCGGTCCTTCTTCGCGTAGACGCCGACGTTCTTGCCCTTGTCGAGCTTCATCGGGGTGAAGACCCGCCGGCTCTCGACGATCGCCTGGACCTCCCCGTCGGTGCCGGCGGAGAGCCAGTGCTCCGGGTCGAGCGTGACCCGGAGGATCGCCCCGGGCACGGCGTCGGGGCGCTCGCGCTCGGGCTGGACGGCCTTCTCGAGGTCGAACGGCTCGGGCTTGCCGTCCTCGTCCTTCGCGGGCGGCTTCCCGGGCTCCTTCTTCTCGTCGCGGCCGGGCTCCGGCTCGGGCCGACCGTCGCGCAGCTCGGTCTTCGTGTCGAGCAGGCCCACCTTCTCGCGGGTGAGCCACCGAGAGGCCTCGCCGAGCGCCACCAGCGTGCCTCCGGCCGAGACCCAGTCCCGCAGCCGCTTCACCGCCCCCTCCCCCAGCGCCTCGCCGTAATCGCCGGAGGGCAGCACGACCACGTCGTAGCGCGAGAGGTCGACGCGCCCGAGGGAGGAGACGCGCACGGCGGTGACGGGCTGGCCGAAGCGCCGCTCCAGGACCCAGCGCGCCCAGCCCGTGGAGGTGCTCGAGGTGGGCCGGTCCCAGGCGAGGAGGACCCGCGGCTTCTCGACGAGACGAACGCGCCCGCTGCCGAGCGACACGCCCTCCTCCACGTAGCCGGAGTCGACCGCCACGGCCTCGGCACCGTGCCTGCGGGCGATCCGACCCAAGGTCTCGCGCGCGGTGTCCGGGTTCTCCGCCACCCGGACGATGGCCGTCCCCGCCGGGAAGGCCCGGCCGCCCAGGCGGAAGCCGCCCTCCGCGACCCGCACCTTGAGGCCCGCCTGGGCCGCCTCGGCCACCGCCGCCGCCGTGCCCGAGCCCCACGGCATCAGCCAGGCGACCTTCGCGGCGGCGGGGCCCTCCTCCTCCGCGACCGCCCCCGGGGCGTAGGGACGAGTCTCCCCGGTGAGGGTGGCCGTGCCCACGCATGCCACGTCGAAGGCGAGGGGAAGGCTCCAGCCGGTCTGGTCGTAGATCTCGTCCGGCAGCCGCTTCTTGCGCCGACGGTCCTGCTCCTTCAGGAACGCCTCGTCCATCGCGACCTGTGGGTCGAGGAGGTTGCGGACGAGGCGACCGGCCGGCTGAGCGAGCGGCACCACGATCGACCCCGCCGGGAAGCTGCGGGCGCCGCCCCACAGCTCCGCCGCGGCGAGGCGCACCTCGATCCCCTGGCCGGCGAGGAGGTCGGCGAGGCGCAGCAGCCGGACCCGGTCCCCGCCGGGCACGAGAACGTACTGCCGCACCGCTCCCGACTCCCCCTCGCTCACGGCGGAGCGGCGGAAGTCGAGGAAGTCGCGCAGCAGCTTCTCGCGCCCGCGCGCCGCCGTCTCCACCGTGGCGAGGGCGGCGCGGAAGTGGTTGTGGATCCCGTCGAGGAACGTGAGCTGCGTGCCGTCCTCGCGCCGCCACACGAGGCCGCGGGCCGAGGCCTGCTCGAACGTCATCCCGATCGAGCCGTGGAGAAGCGGCCAGGTCTCGCCGTAGCCGGGGTAGAACGCGTCGAAGACCTCGCGCACGAAGTAGGGCTGTCCGGCCGCGTCGAAGCGCTCGGCGATCGACCGGCCGAACGCGTCGTGCCAGGCCTGCTGGGCGGGGGTGACGTGAGGGTTCACGGGACGGGCGGGCGGCGCGAAGAAGTAGGTGGAGTCTCCGCCCATCTCGTGCAGGTCGACCGCGACGTGGGGATACCACTCGAGGAACACCCGCAGGCGGCCGCGGGTCTCCGGCTGGGTCTGGGCGAACCAGTCGCGGTTCATGTCGAAGAGGTAGTGGTTCGATCGCCCGCCCGGCCAGGGCTCGTCGTGCTCCGCGGCCGCGGGCTCGGGGTCGGGCGTGGCGGCGCGGGCGAGCCGGTTCGTGGCGAGGAAGCGCGCCCGCCCGTCCGGGTTCTGCAGCGGGTCGACGAGAACGACCGCGTCGCGGCGGACGGCGTCGGCCGTAGGGTCGCCCTGCGCCGCGAGCAGGTGGTGGGCGAGGGCGAGCGCCGCGTCGGGCGAGGAGATCTCGTTGCCGTGCACCCCGTGCAGCAGCCACACGACCGCCGGCAGCTCTCTCACGAGCCGCTCCGCCTCGCCCGCGGCGAGGCCCCGCGGGTCCGCGAGGCGGCGGAGGCCCTCCCGGACCGCGTCGAGGCGGGCGATCCGATCGGGGCTGCCGATCGCGATCACGTGCAGCGGGCGCCCCTCCTCGCTCCGCGCGTACTCGAAGACGCGCGAGCGGTCGGGCGCGGCCGCGGCGAGGGCCCTGAGGTAGGCGGCGATTCCCTCCGGGCTCGTGATCTCCTCGCCGAGGTCGTGGCCCACCACCTGCTCGAGCGTCGGGATTGCGGGATCGTACCGGGTGCCGGGAGCGACGGGGGACGGCACGGAGAGGGCGGCGGCGAGGGCCAGGGCGGCGGTCATGGGAGTCTCCTTCGATGTCTCCTAGAGAGCGTGGCGGTCCAGCCAGCCGAGGAGGGCGGCGGTCACCTCGGCGAGG
>CAZLRF010000055.1:0-23141 GCA_964561785.1 uncultured Acidobacteriota bacterium
GGCGGTGGACGTGGCGATCGAGCAGTGCCTGATGCTCGGCTGCGACATCGTGGACGAGGTGCACATCGCCCGGAAGCAGTACCTCGACGGGTCGATCCCGACCGGCTTCCAGCGCACCGCGATCGTGGGCGTGAACGGCAAGCTGCCCTTCCGGGGACGGACGCTCTCCATCACGCAGGTGAGCGTCGAGGAGGACTCGTGCCGCGAGGTCTCGGACCGGGGCCACCTCATCGTCTGGCGCACCGACCGGCTCGGCATGCCCCTCATCGAGACGGTCACCGGCCCCGACCTGCGCACGCCGGAGGAGGTCGAGGAGGCCATCCTGCTCGTCGGCCGCGTCTGCCGCTCGACCGGCCACGTGCGGGTGGGCATGGGCGCGAGCCGGCAGGACGTGAACGTGTCCGTCCGGGGCGGGCGGCGCGTCGAGATCAAGGGCGTGCCGCAGGCGGGCTGGGCGCCCCGGCTGGTGCACGGCGAGGCCTGGCGGCAGGTCAACCTCCTGCGCCTGCGCGACGAGCTGCGCGGCCGCGGCTTTCGCGGGGCCGACGACGTGCGGGTCGAGACGGCGGACGTGACCGGCTTCGTCGGGTCCTCGTCGCTCACCCCGCTGCGGGCCGAGACCTGGGAGTGGTTCGTGCGCAGCCAGAACCGCCGGCCGGGCTTCGAGCTGGGACACGGGCCCTTCCGCGTCCTCGCCGTGCGACTGCCCGGCCTCGCCGGCACCCTCGCCTGGCCGACCCAGCCGGGCCGCACGTTCGCCGACGAGCTGCGGGGCCGCGTCCGCGTCATCGCCGGCCTCGACCAGCCGCCCATCCTCTTCCACTCCGAGGCGTGGCCGCGCGAGGCGGGGGAGCACCTCGTGCGTCTGCGGGCGGCGGCGCGCTGCGGCGAGACGGACGGCCTCGTCCTCGTCTGGGGGCCCGAGCGCGACGTGCACACCGCGGCCGACGAGATCCGCCTCCGCTACGTGGACGCGACCGACGGCGTCCCCCACGAGACCCGCCAGCCCTTCCCCGACGGCTCGACCGACTTCGAGCGCATCCTGCCCGGGCCCGACCGCATGTACCCCGACACCGACTCCCCGCCCACGCGGGTCACCCGCGAGCGGGTGGATCGGCTCCGGGCGGCCCTGCCCGAGCGGCCGTGGGAGCGCGAGGCGCGCTACGTGGCGGCGGGGGTGCCGGTGCCGGTCGTCCACTACCTCGTCCGCCGGGGAGGGGCCACCCTGGTGGACCGGGTGGTGGCCGAAGCCGGGGCCGACCTGCGCCTCGCCGCGTTCTTCTTCGGCGAGCGGGTGAAGGGCCTGCGCCGCGCCGGGGTGGCGGTCGACGCGATCCCCGGGGGGGCGTGGGTGGACCTCTTCCGCGCCTTCGCCGCGCGGCCGGCTCGCAGGGAGGCCTGGGACATCCTCGTGCGCCGGATGGCGGACCGCCCCGGGGAGAGCCTCGCCGGTCTCCTCGGCGAGCTGGGCTTCGACGGCGAGCCCCCCGGTTGGCGGGCCATGCTCCCGCGGTGGGTGGAGGCGGCGGAGCGCGAGGCCTACGACGCCGACCCGGGGCGCATCCTGCGCCACGCCACGGGTCGGGTGATGGACACGCTGCGCGGGCGCGTGCCCGCCGCCGTGGTCCTGGAGGCGGTCCGAGGGGCCGCGGAGGTGACGCCGTGAGCGCCCCCGATCCCCTCAAGGGCTACAAGGGCCGGGCCCGGGCGCGGCTCGAGAGCTTCGGCGTCCGGGTCTGGAGCGACGTGCGCGCCACGAACGACGCGGGGAGCGTCTTCGAGGGCGTGATCCTGCCCCGCAGCGAGACCCTCGACGACGAGCACGTCGTCATCAAGCTCAAGACCGGCTACAACGTCGGGCTCCACGTGGACCGCGTGCGCGCGATGAGCGAGGTCGGCTACAAGGAGGCCGTCTACAAGATCCCGGAGAAGGAGTTCCCCTCGCGCCCGGACCTGCCGAGGGTCACGCTCCTCGGCACCGGAGGGACGATCGCCTCGCGCCTCGACTACCGGACGGGCGCGGTCATCCCCGCTTTCACCCCCGGCGAGCTCTACGGCGCGGTGCCGGAGCTCGCCGACCTCGCGAACCTCACCACCAAGAAGCTCTTCGGCGTCTTCTCCGAGAACATGGCGAAGGAGCAGTACGTGGCCCTCGCCGAGGCGATCGGCCGGGAGATCGAGGACGGGGTGGACGGGATCGTCATCGGCCACGGCACCGACACCATGGGCCACACCGCGGCGATCCTGTCCTTCATGGTCCAGGACACGCCGGTGCCGATCGTGATGGTCGGCTCGCAGCGCTCGAGCGACCGCCCCTCGAGCGACGCCGCCCTCAACCTGATCCACGCGGTGCGCGCCGCCGGGCGCGGCGACATCGCCGAGGTCCAGATCTGCATGTTCGGCCCGACCTCGGACCAGTACGCGCTGCTGCACCGCGGCACCCGCTGCCGCAAGATGCACAGCTCGTACCGCTCGACCTTCCGCACCGTCGGCGGGATCCCGCTCGCGATGGTCGGCGACGACTTCACGTACCTCTCCGACGACTACCGCCGCCGCGACCGCTCGCGCAAGGCGACGGTGGACACGGCGTACGAGGACCGGACGACCATCCTCTACTACTACCCGGGCATGAAGCCCGACCTCGTGGACGCGCTCGTGGAGAAGGGCTACCGCGGGATCGTGATCGCGGGGACGGGGCTCGGCCACGTCAACAAGCCGCTCTACCCGGCGCTCGAGCGCGCGGTGGCGGCGGGCGTCCACGTGGTGATGACCGTGCAGACGCTCTGGGGCTACGCCCAGATGTACGTCTACGACACCGGCCGCGACCTCCTCGACCTCGGCATCGTCCCCCTCGACAACATGCTGCCGGAGACGGCCCTCATGAAGCTCAGCTGGGTCCTCGGCCACACCGACGACCACGCCGAGGTCCTCCGGATGATGCGGCGCCCCGTGAGCCACGAGACGACGGACCGCGAGCCCCACAACGGCTACCTGATCCTCCAGGGCGGCCTGCCCGAGACCGAGGAGTTCGTCTCCAGCCACTGGAAGTGAGCGTGCTCCCGAACAGGGAGAGCGGACCCGCGCCCGTCCCCCGCGGCGCGCGTTCGCCGCCGCCGGACGGCCGCGGTGATAGGCTTGAGCTGCCCCAGCGCAAGGAGGGACGCCATGAGCGCTTCCGGGATCACTCGCCGAGAGCTGGTCCGCAGGGGAGGTCTTCTCGCCCTGCCCGCCCTCCTCGCGGCCCGCGGGACCGCCGCCGCGCCCTTCGGGGCGAGCGCCGCCCCCGCGCCGCCCTCTCTCCCCGGCCTGCGCATCGGCCCGCAGATGTTCCAGTCGATCGGCGTGAAGCCCTTCGTCAACGCGCGCGGCACGTACACCATCCTCACCGGCTCCATGATGCTGCCCGAGGCGCGGGCGGCGATGGGCGAGGCGTCCTTGCACTACGTCCACCTCGACGAGCTGGCCGAGGCGATCGGGAAGCGTCTCGCGGAGCTGACCCAGACCGAGTGGGGCATGGTCACGACCGGCTGCGCGGCCGCCCTCACCCACGCGACCGCGGCCTGCGTGACCGGGGGCAACCCCGACCTGCACGTGCGCGTCCCCGACCTGCGGGGCTTCCCGAGGGACGAGTGCATCATCCCGCGGCACTCGCGCAACGTCTACGACGCGGCGGTGCGCGCGGTGGGGGTGCGGATCGTCGAGGTCGACTCGGCGGAGGAGCTCGAGGCGGCGTTCGGCCCCCGGACGGCCCTCGTGTACGTCCTCGCCGGACCCCACGCGGACGAGGGCCCGCTGCGCACTGCGGCCGTCTGCGAGGCGGCGAAGAAGCGCGGGGTCCCGGTGCTGGTGGACGCCGCGGCCGAGATCCTCACCGTCCCGAACGTCCACGTCCGGCTCGGCGCCGACCTCGTCGGCTACAGCGGCGGCAAGTGCCTGCGCGGGCCGCAGGCGGCGGGGCTCCTCCTCGGGCGCAAGGACCTCGTGAAGGCGGCCTGGGTCGGCAGCGCGCCCCACCACGGCTTCGCCCGCGGGTACAAGGTCGGCAAGGAAGAGGCGATGGCGATGCTGGCCGCGGTCGAGGCGTGGACGAGGCGCGACTACGAGGCCGAGATCCGCACGTGGCAGTCGTGGGTCGACGCGATCGCGAAGCGGGTCTCGGCGATCGACGGCGTGCGGACCTCGGTGACGCCGCCCGAGGGCCTCTCGAATCGGATGCCGCTCCTGCAGATCCGCTGGGACCCGTCGAAGCTGGGCACGACCGGGGAGGCGGTGGCGAAGCTCCTCTTCGAGAGCGAGCCGCGCATCGCGCTCTTCCCGGCCCGGGGAAGCACGGGGGCGGGGGAGACCGGACTGACCATCGGCCCCTACATGATGGCGCCGGGGGACGAGAAGGTCGTGGCCGAGCGCCTGTTCGCGGTGCTGTCGAGCCCGCCGCGGGTCGAGGAGAAGCCGAAGGCGCCCCCCGCGGGCGACGTCTCGGGCACGTGGGACGTGCGGATCCAGTACGCGGCCTCCGTCTCCACCCACCGCCTCGACATCCGCCAGCGCGGCAACGACCTCGACGGCACCCACCAGGGCGACTTCGTCTCCCGCGACCTGCGGGGCACGATCGACGGCGACGCGGTGCGGATCCGCAGCTCGTGGGAGCACGGCGACTCGCTCCAGTACACGTTCACGGGGACGCTGGCCGGAGACCAGATGGCCGGGGACGTGAGCCTCGGCGAGTACCTGGACGCGCGCTTCGCCGCGAAGCGCCACGGGAGGGGCTGAGCATGAAGACCCCGATCCTGATCGCCGTCGCCGCGCTGTCCCTCGCCTCCGGAGGCGCCATGGCCGAGACGAAGTACGACCTGCTGCTCCAGGGCGGCCACGTGATCGACGCGAAGAGCGGCACGAGCGCCGTCCGGGACGTGGCCATCGCCGGGGGGAAGATCGCCGCGGTCGCCGAGCGGATCGACCCCTCCGAGGCCTTCAAGGTCGTGGACGTGAAGGGCCTCTACGTCACCCCCGGCCTCGTCGACATGCACGTGCACGTCTACGCGGGCACCGGCGAGCGTGGCTCCTACGCCGGCGACAACAGCCTCTACCCGGACGGCTTCACGCTGCGCGTGGGTGTCACCACCGTGGTCGACGCGGGCTGCGCCGGCTGGCGCAACTTCGACGACTTCAAGGACCGGGTCATCGACCGGTCCCGGACGCGCGTCCTCGCCTTCCTGAACATCGTCGGCCGCGGGATGCGGGGCGACAAGTACGAGCAGGACCTCGCCGACATGGAGGCGAAGCCGACCGCCGAGACGGCCCTGCGGCACAAGGGCCTGATCGTCGGGATCAAGACGGCCCACTACGCGGGGCCGGAGTGGGCCCCGGTCGAGCGGTCGGTCGAGGCGGGACGGATCGCGGACATCCCGGTGATGGTCGACTTCGGCGCGAGCCGGCCCGAGCGCCCGCTCGAGGACCTGCTGACGAAGAAGCTCCGCCCGGGCGACATCTACGCCCACACGTACTCGGGGAACCGCCGCGAGCTGCTCGAGGACGACACGGTCAACCCCGGCATGTGGGAGGGCCGCAGGCGGGGCGTGCTCTTCGAGGTCGGCCACGGCGGGGGCAGCTTCTCGTGGGGCGTTGCCGTCCCCGCGGTGAAGGAAGGCTTCCTGCCCGACGCGATCTCGACCGACCTCCACATCGGCAGCATGAACACGGGCATGAAGGACCAGCTCAACGTCATGAGCAAGTTCCTCGCCCTCGGCCTCTCCCTCGAGGACGTGATCGCGAAGTCGACCTGGGGGCCGGCCCGCATGGTCAGGCGCGAGGAGCTGGGGCACCTCTCGGTCGGCGCCCCCGCCGACGTCGCCGTCCTGGGCCTGCAGAAGGGCGCCTTCGGCTTCGTCGACTCCTTCGGCGGGAAGATGCGCGGCGACCGCAAGCTCGTCTGCGAGCTGACGCTGCGCGACGGGCGGATCCTATACGACCTCAACGGTCTCGCGCGCCCGGAGTGGCAGACCCTGCCGAAGGGCTACCGCACCACGGGCCACGGGCGTTGGGACGGGTACAGCAGGAGGTGAACGTGGCGAGCACGAAGCGCAGGGCCTTTCTCGCCGGGGCCGCGGCCGCGGCGGGGGCGACGGCGGCGGCGAAGACGGCCGGGGCCCAGGACAAGCCGGTGAAGAAGGTCCACTGGAGGGACGGCAAGCGTCCCGAGAAGACGCCGCTGTTCAGCAGCGTGACCTCGTACGGCGGCCTCGTCTTCGTGGCCGGCGTCGGGGCGCACTTCGAGGGCGACGTCAAGGCCCACACGAAGCACGTCCTCGACGAGATCCAGAGGAAGCTCGAGGAGGTCGGCTCCTCGATGGAGAAGGTCGTGAAGGTGAACGTCTACCTGAACGACCTCGGGGACTACAAGGCGATGAACGAGGAGTTCCTCGGCCGCTTCGGCCCCGAGCCGCCGGTCCGCACGACGATCGCGGCCGCCGGCGGGATCCCGGGAAACTCGCTCGTCGAGATCGACTGCATCGCGACGCTGTAGGGCATCCGCCATGCGTCGTCTCGTCCCGGCGCTCCTCGCGGGGGCCGGGCTCGCCCTCGCGCCGGCTTCGGCCCGTGCCCAGGCGCCCGCGGCCGAGCGCCCCCCCAACGTCGTGCTCGTCCTCGCCGACGACCTCGGCTGGGCCGAGCTCGGCAGCTACGGGCAGCGCCTGATCCGCACCCCCTCGCTCGACCGCCTGGCCTCGGAGGGCGTGCGCTTCACCCGGCACTACTCCGGCAACGCGGTCTGCGCCCCGTCCCGCAGCGTCCTCCTCACCGGGCGGCACCCCGGCCACACGCCGATCCGCGACAACCGCGAGGTCCAGCCGGAGGGGCAGGTCGCGCTCCCCGCCGCCGCGGTCACCCTCGCCGAGCTGTTCAAGGCCAGGGGCTACGTCACCGCGGCGATGGGGAAGTGGGGCCTCGGCCCCCCGGGCTCGGAGGGCGATCCGCTGAAGCAGGGCTTCGACCGCTTCTTCGGCGCCAACTGCCAGCGTCAGGCCCACAACTCCTACCCGACGTACCTCTACGACGACGACCGAAAGCTGCCGCTCGACAACGCGCCGTTCTCCGCCCACCAGAAGCTGCCGGACGGGGCCGACCCGCAGGACCCGGCGAGCTACGCCGGGTACTCCGGGAAGGACTACGCACCCGACCTCGTCTGGGAGCGGGCCCGTGCCTTCGTCCGGGAGAACCGGGACCGTCCCTTCTTCCTCTACCTCCCGACGACGGTGCCCCACCTCGCCCTGCAGGTGCCCGAGGACTCCCTCGCCGAGTACCGCGGGATCTGGCCCGACCCGCCGTACCGGGGCGACAGGAGCTACCTGCCGCACCCCTCTCCCCGTGCCGCCTACGCGGCCATGGTCACCCGCATGGACCGCGAGGTCGGGCGCCTCCTCGATCTCGTGCGGGAGCTGGGCCTCGACGAGCGGACGATCGTCGTCTTCACGTCGGACAACGGCCCGGCGTACGACCGGCTCGGCGGCTCGGACTCGGAGTTCTTCGGCTCGGCGGGCCCCTTTCGCGGCTTGAAGGGCTCGCTCTACGAGGGGGGAGTCCGGGTGCCTGCGATCGTCCGTTGGCCGGGGCGGGTGCCGGCGGGCGTGGTCAGCGAGAGGGTGACCGGCTTCGAGGACTGGCTGCCCACCCTGCTGGAGCTGGCCGGCGCGGGGGGCGACGTCCCGGGGGAGGTGGACGGGGTGAGCTTCGCCCCGACGCTGCTCGGGCGACCGCAGGAGCCGCGGGCCTTCCTGTACCGGGAGTTCCCGGGCTACGGCGGGCAGCAGACCGTCCGCGTCGGCGACTGGAAGGCGGTGCGGCAGGGGCTGGGGAGCGAAGGCCTCCCGCGCACCGAGCTGTACGATCTCGCGGCGGACCCCGGCGAGACGCGCGACGTGGCGGCAGAGCACCTCGAGATCGTGGCGCGCCTCGAGGCCATCCTCGCTCGCGAGCACCAGCCGTCCGCCGCGTTCCCGCTGCGGGCGATCGACGGGGAGACCCCGCGCTACGTCGTCGCCCGGGCGACGGCCCGCGCGAGCGCGCTCCTCTCGGCCGGGGAGGCGGCCTGGTCGCCGGCCGAGCGCATCACCTGGGGGCCCGAGGCGGTCGCCACCAGCTTCCGCGCGCTGTGGACGAGCGAGGGGCTGGCGCTCCGCTACGACGTGACCGACCCCTCTGCCTGGAGCACCCTGACGAGACGCGACGAGGCCCTCTGGAACGAGGAGGTCGTCGAGCTGTTCCTCGACGTGGGCGCGACCGGACGCTCGTACGCGGAGATCGAGTGGAACCCGGTGAACGCGGTCGTGGACCTCTGGGTGGACCGGCCGGAGAACCGGTTCGACAAGGGCTGGGACGCGGCCGGGCTCGCGAGCCGCGTCCGCCCGCGGAGGGACGACGGGGGACGCACCACCGGCTGGACGGTCACCTCGATCCTCCCGTGGCGGGCCCTCGCCGCGAAGGCGCCCGCCGGGGCGGCGGTGCCGCCGAGGCCGGGCGACCGCTGGCGCTTCAACGTGTTCCGCATCGAGCGCCCGGGCGGACCGCAGGCCAGGGAGAAGGACGCGCAGTTCCTCGCCTGGTCGACCACGGGACACCGCAGCTTCCACGTGCCGCTCGCCTTCCGCGAGATGGTCTTCGCGGACGCGGCGGGGTCGGAGGCGAAGCCCGCCCCGCCGCCCGCCGCCGCCCGCGATCGGCGCCTCGGGACCACGGCGTCGCTCGTGGCCCTCCCGGGCGCGAGGGCGCAGGCCCTCCACCCGTCCTGCCACGAGGAGAGCCGCGTGGCGATGGGCTGCACGTGCACGGTCCGCGTGTGCGCCGCCGAGGAGGCCGCGCGTCGCGAGGCGGCGGCCGCCGCCCTCGACGAGGTCGACCGGCTCGACCGGCTGATGAGCCACTACCGGCCCGGCAGCCCCCTCTCGCGGATCAACCGCGACGCCGCCACCGGCCCGGTCGCCGTGCCCCCCGAGCTCCTGGATCTCCTCGACGTCTGCCTGCGCTGGAGCCGCGAGTCGGACGGGGCCTTCGACGTGACGGTCGGCCCCCTGATGAAGGCCTGGGGCTTCTTCCAGGACGAATACCGCGTCCCCGCCAACGAAGAGCTCGCCCGTGCCCTCGAGGTCGTCGGCCACCGCCACGTGCTCCTCGACCGCGACGCCGGGACCGTCCGCTTCGCCCGTGCCGGCGTCGAGCTGGACCTCGGCGGCATCGGCAAGGGTCACGCGCTCGACCGCGTCGTCTCGCTGCTGCGCGCCCGCGGCGTCGCGTCGGCTCTCGTCAACCTCGGCGGCAGCAGCGTCTACGGCCTCGGCGCTCCGCCGGAGGAAGAGGCCTGGCAGGTCGCCATCCAGGACCCGACCGTCCCCGTCGAGACGGCCCTCACCGTTCGGCTCCGCGACCGGGCGCTCTCGGTCTCCGGCGGCTACGGGCGCTCGTTCGAGCAGGACGGCGTGACCTACGCGCACGTCCTGGACCCGCGGACCGGCCGTCCGGTCCGGGACGTCCTGAGCGTGGCGGTCCTGAGCGAGACCGGCACGGACGGCGACGCGCTCGACAACGTCCTGCTCGTGCTCGGCCCGCAGGCCGGCCGAGCCCACGTCGGGCGCGTGCCCGGCAGCGAGGCCTTCGTCTTCCTGCCGAAGGCTCGCGGCGGGTGGACGCTCGTACGCCTCGGGCCCTGACCCGGCTCTCCCGCCGAGGGCGACGAGGGGTCGCCCCCGGGTGGATACTGTGCCCCGAGGCCGGCCCCGCGGAGGCCGAAAGGAGCCGTCATGCGCCACGCCAGGATCGCCGCCGTCCTCCTCGCCCTCGCCGTCGCGACCGGGGTCGCCCACGCCGCCCCCACGCTGAAGGGCCGCGCCGTGTGGGCCAACCCGCGCGAGGCGGGGCTGACCGAAGCCTCCGTGGTGGCCTACGTCGATCAGCTCGCGAAGGCCCACGTCAACACGCTCATCATGGAGCTCAAGACCTCGGGAGGCCTCTTCTGGCCGAGCCGGAGGTTCGCCCCCGCGGTCGTGCCCGAGTACCGCGACTTCGACCTGCCCGCGGTGCTGATCCGCGAGTGCCACAGACGCGGGATCGCGTTCCACGTCTGGTTCTTCGACTTCGCCGAGGGCGCCGACTCGCACGTCGCGAACGCGCACCCGGAGTGGCTCGCGCTCTCCCCGTCCGGAAAGCCGACGAGCGCGGAGGTGCTGCGCGGGGCGCCCTACCGGATGGCGTGGATGTGCCCGGCGCGGCGGCCCGGCTACACCGACCAGTGGCTGATCCCCGTCATCGTGGAGTTCGCGGAGCGGTACGACGTGGACGCGATCCACCACGACTACGTCCGCTACCCCGGGGACCTCGCCCCCGACACGTACTGCTTCTGCGACTACTGCCTGGAGGAGATCCCGAAGTACGCGTCCTACTACGCGCAGAGCCATCCCGACGAGCCGCTCCTCGGCCGCTTCGACCGGCCCCACCTCGAGGCCCACTGGGAGACGAGCCCGAAGGTCCTGCCCCCGAGCTGGGAGGACTACTCGCGCGAGATGAAGAGCCGGCTCCTCCTCGGGGGCAGCTTCTTCCCCGGGGGGAACCGCGACCTCGACACCTTCTTCTACGACTACCGCAAGAACGCCATCCTGTCGTTCGTGCGGGAGGTGTTCGAGGAGGTCCGGAAGGTCGAGCCGAAGATGGAGTTCTCGGCCGCCGTCTTCAAGAACCCGGTGCAGAGCGGCCGCTTCATCGGCCAGGACTGGCGGTTGTTCTCGCCGTGGGTCCACTACGCCATGCCGATGGACTACCGCAGCCACTTCGGGGGGGACTTCGAGACCCACCTCGACCTCCTGGCCGAGGCGATCCAGCAGCAGAAGCGCTGGGCGCGCGACTTCGCGCACCTCTGGCCCGGGGTCGCGGCCTACCAGCTCTACGAGGAGGAGCGCGGGCCGCTCACCCGGATCCGTGGGCTCCTCCGCGACGGAGGCAAGGACGTGGCCGGGATGCAGGCGGCCTTCGACACGGTCGCCCCTCGGCTGAAGACGTTCGCTCCCGAGCTCCACGGCGCGCTCGAGGCGTACCTGAGGGACCCGAAGGACCCCGCGGAGCCGGCGGCGAAGCTCGACGCCTTCTTCGCGAGCCCGCCCGAGGGCTACTACCCGCCGGAGCGGCTCACGAAGGTCCTCGAGCGGGTGCGCGCCCAGGACGTCGAGGGCGTCGTCATCTTCTCGTCCGGCGGGATCACCTCGGCGAAGCTGTGGAAGGCCGTCGAGGACTTCTTCGGCCGGTAGCCTGGCCCCGGCACTGCTGCGTCGCGAGATCGATCACGGCGTACGGCCCGAGGGTCGGCAGCGAGAGCTCGGTCGCGCCCTCGGGCCGGGCGACGTCCTCCACGGGGAGGCGGCCCGCTCCCAGCACGAGCGCGTCGCCCGGCGTCCAGGCGCCGAGGAGGCGGACTCGGAGCCCCTCGATGGTCCGGCCCGAGTAGTTGAGGAGGTGGACGCGGGCCCGCGTCTCGCCCCGCATGACGTGGCCGAGCACGACCTCGCTGCCGTAGAGGCGGAGCGAGCGGCGTTCGTCGGTCAGCTTTCGCCGCACCGACAAGGCGAAGGCGTCGGGGTTGCGGGCGGCGTCGCGGGGGAACTCCTTCGATCCGACCCGCACGGTGAGGGCGGCGCCTTCGGCCTCCTTCTTCACGACGCGGAACAGCAGGTTGCGCCGGGCCATCAGCTTGAGGACCTCGCCCACGAGCGGGGAGCCGTCGTCGACGACGGCCACGTCCGCCGCGCCGGGGAGGTCGATCTCGGGCACGGTCGCCAGGAAGGCGAGCGCGCGGCCGGCCTCCTCGAGGGCCTCCGGCGGGACCGCCAGCACCGCGTCGGCCCCGTAGGCGAACGCCTCGGCCGCGGCGAGGGCGACGCGTCCCGCCGGGACGTCGCAGACGTAACGGCCCGCGCCCTCGCGCAGGAAGCGCCAGCCGTTGGCCTCGATCCAGGGGCGGCCCGTCGCGGACGCCACCTCGGCCCGGGAGCGCAGCCCCGGCGGGGTCAGCTTCGTCCGGGCGGCGCGCTCTTTCTCCCCGAACGGCACGACCGCGAAGCCGGCGGCCCGCCAGGCCACGGCCGCCTCGGGCGGGACGCACAGCCGTGCGATCCCGGCCTGCCTCACGGCCGGGGCCGTCTCGACCGGCTGGGTCCACAGGACGGAGGGGAGGGCGGCGAGGAAGAGGAGGATGCTCATGGCGCCTCGATCACGAGGAAGGTGCGGCTGCGCGCGGGCACCCGGGCCTCCCGCCTCACACCTCGATCTCCTCCACGCGGATCCTCTCGAGGTCGGCCACCCCGAGCCCGAGGGAGGCCGCGTACGCGACGTGGCCCGGCTCGCGGATCAGGATGTTCACGTTCGGGTCCGAGTCCCGGGAGCCGGCGTCGTTGAACCTCAGGTACTTCGGATCGCGGTCCCAGACCGAGATCGCGCCCTCGGCCTTCCTCTTGTCGTCGATGACGTCGATCAGCAGGCGGTCGATGGCCACCGGGTCCGTCCCGAAGAGCAGCCGGCGGGGGTGGAACACGTAGCGGGTCGTCTTCGCGAAGGGGCCGCCGTGCCAGACCGCGTGCAGCCCGTCCATGATCTGCAGCACGCACCGCGAGCGAAGGGGCTCGACCGAGGTGAAGGTGCCGACCGACGTGCGGGTGTGGGTCAGCCCCCGGGAGTGGCTGCGGGCCACGTTCGAGAAGCAGCCGTAGGCCACGTTCTTCAGGCAGCCGGTGACCCCGGTCGCCCCGTGGTCCTTCATGTTCGGGATGTTGACGATCTTGGTCAGCCGCTGCGTGACGAGGCGCATCATGCTGGAGCGCGTGTCGTCCTCGCCGTGAAAGTCCACCTCCACGTACGTCGCCGGGTCGTAGGCGCGGTTCTCCGTGCGCCGGTTGCCCGCCTCCGCCGCGAAGACCTCGACGCCCTCCGGCAGGTGGGCCGGGTAGCCGATCGCCTCGAGCTGGTTCAGGAACCGCTCGAAGACCACGATCCGCGCGGGGGGGATCCCCACCGCCACGAGCTGCCGGCAGGTCTCGGCCACGATCGCCGGGCTCGAGACGACGTGGGGCACGCCGCCCGCGTTCACCTTGATCCCGACCACGTCGCCCGGCTCGAAGAAGCGGCGCCAGGCGTCGAGCGTGGTCGCCTCTCCGGTGAGGGCACGCATCCCGCGGTCCATCATCTCGCGCACGACGCCGTCGTTCACGACGGCTCCCGCCTCGTCGAGGCAGCGCGGCGAGCGCACCGAGACGACCCGCCCCGGCCAGGGGCCCGGCATGCCGGGGGCCGCGGCCGGGGCGTACGGGCTGACGATCCGGTAGTCGGGCGCTGCGGCCTCGGCGACCGGGGCGTCGGCGCGGGCGGCCGACGCGAGGGGCGCCGCGGCGAGAAGCTCCAGGAAGGTCCTGCGATCCATGCGGCCTCCTCGACGCAGGAGGCATTGTATGCCCGCGCGCCGGACGGTAGGCTTCGGCGGACACCCGGGAGGTCTCGTGAGCTCCTCGCCCGCCGTGCCGGTCGCCCCCGGCACCCCGCGCGTCCTGTCGATCGACCTGCTCCGCGGCGCCGACGTCCTGCTGATGCTGTTCGTCAACGAGGTGGCCGGCGTCGCGGGAGCGCCCGCCTTCCTGCTCCACAAGGGGCCCGCGGACGACGGCATGACCGTCACCGACCTCGTCTTCCCGGCATTCCTCTTCATCGTCGGGATCGCGATTCCCTTCGCGCTCGGGGGGCGCCTGCGCCGCGGCCACTCGCGCCTCGCCGTGCTCCGCCACGTCGTCGCGCGCGCTCTCGCCCTCGTGGCCATGGGCGTGCTGATGGTCAACGCCGAGCACGGGGTGGCCGGGTTCCTCTCCGCTCCCCTGTGGAACGTCCTCATGACGCTCGGGGTGCTCCTCGTCTGGGGAGTGCCCGACGAGGGCTGGGGACGCCGCCCCCGGCCGTGGCTGCGCGCCGCCGGCCTCGCGCTCCTCGCGTTCGTCGCCCTCGCCTACCGCGCGCCCGACGCGACCGGGCTCGTCCAGCTCCGCCCCTTCTGGTGGGGGATCCTCGGGCTGATCGGCTGGGCCTACCTCGGGGCCGCGGCGCTCTACCTCGTCGTCGGGGACCGGCCGGCGGTCCTCACCGGGCTCGTGGCCCTCTACGGCTGCGTCGCCCTCGCGGACGCCGCCGGCGGCTTCGGCCGGCCGACCGTTCCCGGACCGATCGTGGGCCCGATCCTCGGGACCCACGGGATGACCGTCCTCGCCGGTGCGCTCCTCGGCGTCCTGATGAGGCGCCACCTCTCGGGCGGCGGCTCGCCCTGGCGCTTCGCCGCGCAGGCGCTCGGCTACGCGGCGGCGCTGGGCGTCGCGGGACTGCTCCTGCACACGCTGAGCGACGTCCACCCCGCCTTCCAGGTGAGCAAGATCCGCGCGACCGTGCCCTGGGGCCTCTTCTCCGCCGCTCTCACCTGCGCGGCGTGGGCGGCCGTGTTCGTCATCGCGGACGCGCTCGGCGGGAGGCGCTGGCCGCGCTCGCTCACGATCGCGGGCGAGAACCCGCTCGTCGCCTACCTGATGGCCCCGTTCCTGCTCTCGCTCTTCGCCCTCGCCGCGCCTGTCGTCGGCGGCAACCCGTACGCGGCGCTCGGCGCCAGCACCGGCATCGGCCTCGTCCGCTCCGCCGTCTTCGCGTGGGCCGTGGTGCGCCTCAGCGGCTTCCTGCGGTCGAAGGGCGTACGGATCCAGCTGTAGGCCGAAGGCCCTCGGCCGTCGGCGCTCTCGGCCCGACCCGGCCCCGGGGCGAGCCTCCAGGTGCTTGTGGCCGAAGACGATGCCCGGTAGTCCACGACTGCATCACAGCCATGCTATGATGCAGTCGTGATGCGAACGACACTCACTCTGAGCGACGATGCGATCGACATCGCCCGGCGTCTGGCGCGCCACAAGCGGATGAGCCTCGGGGAAGCGGTGTCCGAGCTCGTCCGGAGGGGTGCCGAGGTCCCGGTGGCGACCACGGAACGGCAGGGCCTCGCCGTGGTCCGCCTGCCGAAGAACAGCGAGCGGGTGAGCGCGGCGGCGATCGAGGAGCTCCTCGAGGAGCTGCCTTGAGAACGGCGCTCCTCGACGTCAACGTCCTGATCGCCCTGCTCTGGCCGGCCCACGAGCACTACGAGGCGGCCCACGAGTGGTTTGCCGCGCGGGCCGGACGCGGTCGTTGGGCGACCTGCCCGCTGACCCAGCTGGCCTTCGTGCGCATCGTCTCGAACCCGTCCTTCTCTCGCGAGGCCCTGGCGCCCGGGGACGCGCTGCGGGTCCTGGAGCGCAATCTGGCGCACCCGGCCCACGAGTTCTGGCCGGACGACCTGGGGCTGCTGGAGGCAGTGGGGCCGCTCGCTCCGAGGCTCCAGGGGCATCGACAGCTCTCGAACCTCTACTTGCTGGGGCTCGCCGTCAGGCACCGGGGGACGCTGGCGTCGTTCGATGGCGGGCTGAAGGGCCTGGCCGTCGGCGAGCGGAGCGGCGGCCTGGAGACAGTGCGGACGACTACGCCTCCCGGTCGGCGCTGACCCGCGCGGACCGAGCGCCAACCGCCCCCTGCCGGGCGGCGACGGCCAGGAACTGCAGGACGACGAGGCCGGCCGCCCGCACGTCGTCCCAGCCGAGGCCGGCGGCGGCCACCGTCTCGCCGGCGGTGGCGGCGAGCGACTCGAACGGCACGGCCGCGCCCCCCTCGCCACCCGGCTCACGCCCCGGCCTCCAGCTTCGCGAGCAGCCGCCAGCAGAGCCACAGCGCCCGGGGGACGTGGAAGCAGCCCTTGTAGGGGCCGCCCTTGAAGCGGTGGGTGACGTCGCCCCGCCGGTCCAGGTAGCCGTACCACTCGCCGAACGGCGGGTCCGGGAAGTGCGAGAACGTCCAGGCGTCGGTCCTGCGGAACGCGTCCCAGTCCGCGCCCTCGCCGGTCAGCGAGTAGCCAAGGAGGTGCGCGTAGAGGGCCTCGGCGTGCGGCCACCACAGCTTCATGCTCCACTCGAGGGGGAGCGGCGAGTGGCCCTTCGCGTCGAGGAAGGAGAAGAGGCCGCCGTGCTCCTCGTCCCAGCCGCGCTCGAACGACCAGCGCACGACGTCGATCGCCTCGTGCGCGAGCTCGGGGCGGCGCAGCCGCTGCGCCCAGTGCTGGAGGAACCAGCCGGCCTCGATCGCGTGCCCGGGGTTGAGGAGACGCCCCTCCGCGGAGTCGATCGCGCGGCCCTCGGGGTCGACCGTCTCGTAGACGATCCGCTCGTCGCGGTGCACGTGGAGCCGCACGAGCCGCAGGCACTCCTCGACCTCGACGGCGTAGCGCCGAGAGTCCCCGTCAGTCAGCTCCTCGATCAGGTTGAGGAGGATCATGGGCACGGCGAGACTGCGCTTCTCTGTCTCCCCGGGGAAGGAGGGCCGGCCGACCTTCGTCCCGTCGAAGGCCCATGACCAGACGCGCGCGAACGTCTCCTCCGCCTCGCGCGCGAAGCGCGACTCCCCGGTGGCGCGCGCGAGCTCGGCGAGAGCGAGGACGTAGAAGCACTCAGTGAAGATCTTCCGCTGGACGTAGATCGCCCGGCCGTCGGCCGTCATCGAGAACGGCAGCCGTCCCCCCGGCAGCAGGCACCGCTCGCGCAGGAAGCGGGCCCCGGACACGGCCAGCTCCAGCCACTCGCGCCGCTGGTCCACCGTGCGGTACAGCTTGGCGAGCATCCACACCTGGCGGCCCTGCAGCCAGCCGTACTTCGTGCGGTCGTAGACGGTCCCGTCGCGGTCGAGGCAGTTCCAGAAGCCGCCGTCCACGCGGTCGGGCGAGTGGCGCGTCCAGAAGGGGACGACCTTCTCGAGCAGCTCCGTCTCGTACCGCCGCCGCAGGGCCGCGAGCTCCGTGCGGCCGGGCAGGATCACAGCCCCTGCCATTCGCGGTACCTCTGGTAGAGGCCGTGGGCGGCCGGGTAGATCGAGTTCGGGCTCATGAAGTGCGAGAACTCGAACGTGACGAGCTTCTCCGCCCCGATCTCGACCGCCCGCTCGATCTTGTAGCGGAGCTTGCGGATGTCGAGGGGCGGGAACTTGATCGGCATGTCGCGGTCGAAGCTCTCGACGTTGCTCCAGCAGCGGATGCCGCGCTTCACCGCGAGCGCGCGGTTCGCCGCGAGGTAGCGCGGCAGGTCCTGGAAGGAGACGTTGCCGTCCTGGAAGGCCACGACGTCGACGTGGCCCTGGAGGCGGGCGAACGCCTGGTCCCACTCGCGCACGTGCTGGTCGAGCGAGAGCGCCTCCCCGGCGAACTGCTTGACGCCCTTGATGTAGGGGGAGATGAGGATGGGCAGCTCCTTCAGGGCCCGCAGGTGGGCCGAGAGCTGCTCGTAGACCTTCATCACGCCATCGTCGAAGGCGTTGATCTCGTGGCTGATGTACCAGCCCTGGAAGGCGGGGCGCGAGCCGTAGCGCGCGATCACCTCGTCGCAGAAGGCCCGGTTGACGTCCACCTCCTTCTGGTAGTCGCCGCCCACCCAGTAGCGCCCCGAGTCGTAGGTGCCGAACCACAAGGCCATCCCGCACCGCTCGGCCTCGCGGAGGAAGAGGTCCACGAGGTCCTCGCGCACCGGGAGGATGCCCATCCGGTCGCGCAGCACCTTCGAGTCGAAGGTGGCCATCTCGCGGTAGCCGGCGCGGATCAGGATGACCGTGTCGATCCCGATCGCCTTCATCGCGTCGAAGTCGCGCGCCCACTCGGCGGGGCCCCAGTTCTGGGTCGGGATGTCGTGGGTGATCTCGTCGAGGAAGGTCCCCGTGATCCGGGGCGGGCTCGCGGGGCTCGTCATGGCGCCTCCTCCTCCATTCCACCCGGCCAGGCAGGATGTTGTGCCGCGGCCGGGACGGAGTCAACGGCACGGGGAGCGCTTGCGACGCCACCTGGAGAAGGAGCTCGGCGCGCGCGACGAGGCCTGCTGGTGTGGCGCTGCCCCGGCCCCAGCAGGTGACGCCGAGTGAGGGCTGTGCACTGCATTGCAGTGCACAGCAGTACAATGAGCCCGAGAAGAGGCTCCCATGCACGACCAGGTGACGGTGCGACTTCCCGAAGACCTCAGCCGGGCGCTCAAAGCGGCGTCGCGGCGGATGCAGCGCCGGAGCTCGGAGATCGTCCGCCTGGCGCTCCGGGAGTTCCTGGGCACCTCCTCCGCCGGAGGGAGACGCCCGGCCGACAGGGTCAAGGGCCTCCTGGGGTCGCTCGACTCCGGGGTGCCCGACCTCGCCGAAAGACACCGGGAGTACGTCGTCGAGTCCCTGCGCCGTGGCCGGTGAGCTGCTGCTGGACACCGGGGGGCTCGTGTCGCTCCTCGACCGGAGCCAGCCTCGCCACCCCGCCTTCGTCCGGTTCTACGACGGGTGGGACAGGCCCGTGGTCAGCACGGAGGCGGTGCTGACCGAGGCCACCCACCTCCTGGGCCGCCTCCCCGGGGGGCGACAGGCCTGCGTGGACTTCTTCCTGTCGGGCGGCGCGATCCTGGTTCCCGCCACGGCGGCGTCTCTTCGACGGGCCCGCGAGCTCATGGTCCAGTATGCCGACCGGCCGATGGACTACGCGGACGCCACCCTGGTCGTCCTCGCGGAGGAGCTCGGAACGAACCGGATCCTCACCACGGACCGACGAGACTTCTCCGTCTACCGAATTCGAAGCCGAGGTCGCTTCGACGTCCTCCCAGGGTGACGGACGAAGGGGGTGGGCCGGGTGGCCCACCCCCTCGAGGAGCGGCCCTCACGCGGCCCGCGGGGGCCGCGCGGCGGGGCTCAGAAGTAGAACTTCACCGCGAGCTGGACGATCCGCGGCGCGTTCACCGTGCCGGTGATGATCCCGAACGTGTTCCGGTTCGCGAGGCTGACGCCCGGAGGGGCCCAGTTCGGGTGGTTGAAGGCGTTGAACGCCTCGGCCCGGAACTCGACGTACCGCTCGGCGCCCACGTTGAAGCGCTTCGCGAGGGTGAGGTCCACGTTCCAGAAGCCGGGGGCGTCCATGATGCCGATGCCGCAGTTGCCCCAGGTCCCGATCGGCGCGGACTCGAACGCGTTGATGTCGATCCACTTGCTGTCGTTCGGGGCGTTCGGGTCGGACGTCATGCCCTGGTTCGCCGGCACGGGGTTGCCGATGCAGTTCGGCCGCTCGTTGCCACGGACGGCCTGCAGCGTGCGTCCGCCGACGTCGCGGATCGTGAGCGGGAAGCCCGTGCGCGCCTGGAAGATGGCGGAGAGCTTCCACCCGCCGAGGACCGCGTCGGTGAGCCCGCCCCACTCGGAGCCCCACCGCATGCCCTTGCCGAAGGGCAGCTCGTAGTTCGCGGCGAGGACGAAGTTGTGCCGCACGTCGTGGAAGGCCCGGCCGTAGTTCCACTCGGGCTCGTAGGCGTTCATCCAGTAGGCGCCCTCGGCGGCGACCCCGCCCGAGCCGTAGTAGCCCAGGTTGTTGGTGAGGACCTTGCCGAAGGTGTAGGAGGCCATGAACTCGAGGCCCTTGACCGCGCGCTGGCGGACGCTGGCCTGGAGCGCGTGGTAGTTGCTGCGCGCCGCCGACGTCGTGACCGCGATGTTCGTGATGAGGGGCTGCTCCTCGATGAGGGGCCGGCGCGAGTTGAGCGGAGCCCACGTCGACGGGTCGCCCGTGCCGGGCAGCGGCTGGTTGCCCTCGACGGGAGCCACGAGCTTCGTGGCGTGGTGCCCGACGTAGCCGACGTTGACCGACATCGACGACGTGAGCTGGCGCTCCACGAACAGGTTCCACTGCTGGGTGAGTTGCGGCCGCAGGTTGCGGTCGAACGCACGGACTTGGCCGGTCGGCGTGAGGCCGGGAACGAGCTCGGCGAAGCCGGTCGTGATCGTGCCGGCGCCGGTCGAGCGGTCGTAGACCACGTTCGACTCGAAGAAGAACGGCGGGTTCATCGGCAAGCGCAGGTTCGAGCCCGTGCCCTCCATGTACTGGGAGATGCCGTAGCCGCCGCGGACGACCCACCGCTCGGTGGGGCGCCAGGCGAAGCCCACGCGGGGCTCCCACCCCCCGTAGAACGGCTCGTAGAGCGCCCGATCCTCGATGCTGCCGTCCGAGGCGAAGATCTGCGCCCCTGTCCCGTTGCCGTAGGGCGCCGGCACGTCGAAGTTCGACTGCTTGTTGTCCTTCTCGACGAGGGGCGACGTGTAGGCCCAGCGTAGACCGAGGTTCAGGGTCAGGTCCGGGCGGATCTTGAAGTCGTCCTGGACGAAGAGCGAGATGCGGTTCTGCAGGTGCGTCCAGGGGTTCTCGGGGTCGCCGCCGCCGCGGCCCTTGTTCGCGACCTGGTCGAGGAGGAAGTCGGCGAAGGGGGCGCCGGTGAACGTGCCGGAGTAGCTGAACAGGCCGAGCGCCCCGTTGTTGCCCGCGTAGTACCGCTGCTGGACGTAGCGAAGGAACTGGCCGCCGAACTTGAGGGCGTGACGGCCCTTGATCCAGGTCAGCTTCTCGTTGATCTGGTAGCCCTTCGGGAGGTTGTCCTCGATCGTGGCCGCGGACCCGATGGTGGTCAGCCCGCTGCCCCAGCCGATGCTGCTCAGGCCGGGGATGGGCTGCCCGCCGGGGATGCCGAACGTGGCGTTGGCGTTCCCGATCCCCCCCCAGTCGTTGAGATCGGTGATGTTGTTGATCGAGTTGTAGCCGACCGTCAGCTCGTTGATCAGCGACGCGTTGAAGACGTGGCTCCAGTTGACGGCCAGGTTGCGGAACGGGGCCTCGGTCAGGCCGCCGAGGAGCAGCGGGAAGGCGGTCTTCTCGCCCTTGATCGTCAGCTCGGCGATCGAGAAGCGCAGGAACAGCTTGTCGTTCGCAGACGCGTTCCAGTCGAGCCGCAGGTCGCCCTGGTGGGCGCGCGTCGTGCTGAGCGTGTCGGCGACGTAATTGCCGGTCACGCCCGTGACCGTGCGGTTCGGGAGCGGGTAGTTCGGGTCGTTCAGGATCGCGAGGGCGGTGGGGCTGATCCGGTCGAGCGGGATCTGGTTGTTGGGGAAGGGGAGGCCGGTGAGGGGATCGCGGACGACCGTGCCCGGCAGCAGGCTCGAGAGATCGCCTCGGCGCCAGGCCTCGGGAGCGACCGAGGCGGTCGACTGGCCCGGCTGGTCGAGGATCGTGCCCTGGTAGTCCACGAAGAAGAACAGCTTGTTCTTGACGATCGGGCCGCCGAGGGTCGCGCCGAAGATGTGCTGGGTCCGCTCGGCCTTCTTGGCGCCCGAGCGGTTGTTCGACCAGGTGTTCGCGTCCATCCCGCTGTTGCGGTAGAACTCGAAGACGTTGCCGCGGATCTGGTTCGTGCCGGACTTGATGACGTTCGCGATCACCCCGCCCGCCACGTTCCCGATGTCGGCCGAGTAGTTGTTCGTCTCGACGCTGATCTCGGCGAGGGCGTCGGGGCTCGGCTGGTAGGCGATGCGGTTGTCGACCGTCTCGTTCATGTCGATGCCGTCGAGCAGGAAGTTGTTCGTCTGCTCGCGGTTGCCGTTGATGTAGGGCCGCCCGCCGCCCCCGGAGTTGCGCGCGGTCGTGAACGAGTCGGGGTTGGGGGTGATCGCGCCGGGCATCAGCAGCGCGAGCTGGTTGGGGTTGCGGCCGTTGAGCGGCAGCGAGGTCATGGTCGTGCCCGAGATGACCTCGCCGACGGTGGCCGTCTCGGTCTGGAGGACGGGGGCCTGGGCCGTGACCTCGACCGTGTCCTCGAGGGCGCCGACCTCCATCTTCAGGTCCACGCGGGCGATCTGGTTCGCTTCGAGGCGGATCGCAGGCGTCGTGGTCGTCTTGAAGCCGGAGAGGCTGGCCTTGACGACGTACTGCCCGATCGGCAAGGAGAGGATCGTGTAGTTGCCGGCCTGGTTCGACACGGCGGAGTACTCGACGTTCGTGGCCCGGTTCGTCGCGACCACGCTGACGCCCGGGACGGCGGCGGCGGTCTGGTCGGTGACGAGGCCGGTGATCGAGGCCGCACCGGTCTGGGCCAGCGCGAGCGCCGGAAGGCCCGACACGAGCGCGAGGGCGAGCAGCGGCGCGCCCGCGCGCTTGAGAGAAGTCATACCCACCTCCATGGAGTGTCGTGAGTCGCGCGTACGAACGGAGGGATCTCCTGCGGGGGACGCAGAGTGCCGCGGGCAGGGATATCGGTCCGTTTGTTCAAGAGGTGTGCAACCGCCATGCCCGATTGCGTTGGAGGCGATTCGCACCGTAAGCCCCTGTGGGTCAAGGATCAGCTCGAACGACGCGAATCGCCCACATTCGAGCGCTTGGATCGGAATCCAAGAGAACGTCGATGTGAGCGCGCCGCCCTTCAGGGGCGGCTCTCTTCGAGGACCCGGCTCTCCGCGTCGCGGTGGGCATGGAAGGCGAGGCGCTCGGGGCGCAGCGGATCGGAGGGCAGCACGACACGCAGGACGCTCGGCGCGTACCGCCCCCGTCGCACGGCCCGATGGCGGGCGATCGCGTCGCCGACGAGCGCGGCCGCGGCCAGCGCCACCAGCGGGGCGACGGGATCGCCGGGAGGGCCTCCGGGGAGGAAGCTCGCGAGGTACAGGCCGAGGACGAGGGTGAACGCCGCGCTGGCCAGCGTCGCGCGGCGGGCCGCGCGCGGGCCGCCGCGGTGGTCGAACGACCGGGCCTGCACGTCCGCTCCGAGCAGGCTCGTGTACCAGGCGAAGCTCGCGTTCCAGTCGTCCCACTCGCGCCTCACGCCGGCCAGCACCTCCTCGGCGTATGCGTTCGCCGGGGGCGGCACGAGCGGAGCTTCGCCTTCCGCGGGCGGGTCGCCGAGAAGCTGCAGGCGGTAGCCGTACACGAGCCGCCCGCGATCGAGTCGGGGCGCCTCGGCTTCGACCTGCCAGACGTCCCGCCCGGTCGAGACGCGGCGGCCGCGCTCCCACGTGAGGTGGGGGAGCCGGCCGCGGAAGACTAGCGTGCCGTCCTCCTCCGTGCTCACCGCGTCCGGCTGGCGCAGGCGCTCCCAGAACCCCGTTCGGGTCAGGGGCACGAAGCCGGCTTCGCGGCGGCGCCGCCCCGCGCCCAGCGCGCGCAGCGCGTCGTACGCGAGCACGACGGGCGC
>CAZLRF010000055.1:23241-31293 GCA_964561785.1 uncultured Acidobacteriota bacterium
CGCTCCCGGACGCGCGCCCGCTCGCGCTCTCGCTCGGCCGCGCCGACGAGCTCGTGCCCGTACACCACGCGGTCTCGCACCACTTCGCCCTCGGGCCACGCGCGCAGGCGATACACGACCTGTCCCTCCTCCGGCCGCTCGGTCTCGGTGAGCACCTCGTAGTCGCGGCCGCCGAGGGCGACCGCGGTGCCGGGGAAGGCGGGCCGCAGCCGATGGGAGACCTCGGAGCGCACGCGCAGGGGAAGCACGCCGCGGCTCCACACCTCGGCGTCGGCGGCGGCGCCCGGCGTCAGGCGGGCCTCCTCGCCGTCGCCCACCCGCCAGCGCTTCGGCTCGCCGGTCGTCACGCGGGCCCCTGCGGGGTTACCCCTTCTTCCGGAAGAGAGCGTCGAAGGCGGCGCGGGAGCGGGACTCGTCCGACTGCGCTCCGCCCATGCCGGGGTTCGACAGGATCGAGACCTCGCGGAACTCGAAGAACTCGCAGAAGTTCGCCTTGTCCTTGTCCGTCTGCCACTCGGCCTGGGGCTCGCGGCACTGGTTGTTCGCCCCGGGGTCGTGCAGGCGGCAGTTGAGGCAGCACTTCAGGTCGGAGTGGCAGAACGGGCAGCCCGCGGAGCGCTCCACCCTGTCGGAGAACAGCTGGAGCTCGCGGCCGCAGCGGTGGCAGACCTTCATGGCCGGGACTCTGGCGCGAACGCCCGCCCCCGCGCGAGGGCCAGCGCCAGGGCCACGTACAGCGCGGCGTCCACCCAGTAGATGCCGCGCAGCGACACGTGGGCGACGAGGCCGGCCACGGTGGGCGAGAGGGCCCCTCCGAAGAGGGCGGCCCCCGAGAAGAAGCCGAAGGCGGTGGTGCGCACGGCCTCCGGGACCATGAGGCCGCCAATCGTGTAGCACAGGGTCAGCGACCCTCCGGAGACGAGCCCGAGGAGGACGGCCAGGCCCAGGACGAGCTCGTAGCTCGGCACGAGCGCCATCGGCGCGACCGCCGCGGCTCCCCCCACCAGGGTCAGGATCAGCAGGCCGCGCGGCGGCCGCGTGCGGCTGAGCCGGCCGAGGGACCACGCGGAGGCGGCCGCGGCGAGCGAGTAGGCCGAGATGAGGACGCCGGTCGCGGAGGCGAGGCGGTTCGGCGAGACGCCGAGCGCGGCGAGGTGGAGCGGCAGGATGGGCGTGAACGAGCGGCCGATGAAGTTGACGAGGAAGAGGACGACGAGCAGGGAGAGCACCCCGGGCACGGCCACGACGGCGGAGAAGCCGGCCCTCCCCGCCTCCGCCGTGCGCTCGGCGTGCGGCCTCTCCTCGTAGAGCAGGACCACGAGCAGCAGCGCGAGGGCGCACAGCCCCGCGGTGAGGAGGAACGTGCGGCGGATGCCGATCGCGTCGGCGAGGAGGCCGCCCGCGAAGGGCCCGATCGCGGCGGCGAGGATCTGCGCGGCCTGGATGAGGCCGACCGCGCGTCCCGTCTCCTCGCGGGGCGCCTGGGCGGTGGCCATCGCGAGGCCGAGGGGGCCGATCCCCCCGAACAGGCCGATGCCCACCCGCAGGGCGAGGAGCTGCTCGACCCTCGTGACGAAGGCGCAGAGGACCAGGATCACGACGTAGGCGACGAGGGCTTTGACCGCGACGCCCTTGTGTCCGTGGCGGTCGGCGAGACGCCCCCAGACCGGCGCGAGCAGCCCCGCGAGCAGCGGCGCGACCCCGATCAGGACCCCCGCCCACAGCGCCGCGCGCTCCTCCTCCTCGACCCCCAGCTCGCGCACGAACAGGGGCAGGAACGGGAGGACGAAGGCGAAGCCGGTGAACACGGCGAAGACCATCGCCACCGTGACGAGCTGGTTGCGGCGGGCGGAGGAGGCGCTCACGAGAGGAGCCAGTACTCCCCGACGGCGAGGGTCCCGCGCAGCTCGAGCCGCAGCCGGCCGCGGCCGATCGAGCCCCGCGCGCGCGCCACCTCGGCGGCGCGACCGTCGAGACGCACGGCGGGGTGCGGCGAGAGAGTGACCACCACGTCGCGCCAGCGCACGCCATCGCTCCAGCCGGTCCCGAGCGCCTTGCTCGCCGCCTCCTTGCCCGCGATGGCGAGGGCCAGGGCCGCCGCCCGCTCCCCCGCCGGCGAGGGGAGCCGCGACGCCTCCTCCTCGTTCATGAGCTTGCCGACGAGCCGCTCGCCGAAGCGCTCGAGCGCGCGCGCGACGCGGGCGGTCTCCACGAGGTCGAGGCCGATGCCGATCACCATCGAAGGGGCGTCCGTGGGCCCACGATAGCACGCGCGTCCTGGACCCGTGCGGACGCGGGGCTTAGAATCAGGCCCCCGGGGAGGCCGTTTGGAGCAGGCGGCGGCGTTCGGGCCCTTCGAGGCCCGCGGCGAGCTGGGCCGCGGCGCCGGGGGCGTCGTCTACGTGGCCTTCGACGCCGCGCACGACCGCACGGTGGCGGTCAAGCTCTACACCTCCGCCCCGCGCGGCGCGACCGCGGCGATCGCGCGCCTGCGGCGCGACGCCCAGGCCGCCGGCGCCCTCGGACACCCGAACATCGCGGCCGTGCTCGGCGTCGGCGAGCGCGACGGCCAGCCCTGGGTCGCCACCGAGTTCGTGCCCGGGGTCAGCCTCGCCCAGGTCCTGCGCAGCCACGCGCCGCTGCCCATCGAGCGGGTGCTCGACACGTGGCGGCAGATGTGCGAGGGGCTCGCCCACGCCCACCGCGAGGGCGTCTTCCACCTCGACCTCAAGCCCGCCGACGTGCGGCTCACGCCGGCGGGGGAGGTCAAGCTGGTCGACTTCGGCTCGTGGCACCTCAAGGCGCTCGAGCGCCACGGGCCGGGCCCCGCGGAGGAGGGGCTGCACTACCGCGCGCCCGAGATCCTCGCCGGCCGGCGGCCCGACGCCCGCGCCGACGTGTTCTCGGCGGCGGCGATCGTCTACGAGCTCGTCGCGTTCCGCAAGGCCTTCCCCGGCGACAGCACGACCGACGTGGTGCGCGGGCTCAACCGCGGCGAGCCCGACCTCGCCTGCCTGCCCCGCACCGCGTTCTCGCCCGGCTTCGAGCGGGTGCTCGCCGCGAGCCTCGCCCGCGTGCCCGAGGAGCGACACGCCTCGTTCGAGGACGTGCACGCCGACCTCGTGGAGCTCGTCCGGGAGACCGCGCCGCGGCTGCGCTCCGCGGCCCCTCCCGGGCCCCCGGAGCGCGAGGAGCTGCTCGCCGCGGTGACGCGGGCCCGGGCCGAGAACCGCCTCGAGGACGCCCTCGAAGGCTGCCGAAAGCTGCTCGAGCTCGACCCCGACGACGAGGCCGCGCGGCGCGCGACCGGCGAGATCGAGTCGGTGCTGCTCGACCGGGAGGTGGACGCCCTCGTGGGCATGGCCCTCGCCTACGCGGCGGACGGGGAGCTCACCCTCGCCTCGGGAATCGCGGAGAAGGTGGAGCGCCTCGCCCCCTGGAGCCCGCGCTACCTGCAGCTCCAGGTGTACCT
This sequence comes from uncultured Acidobacteriota bacterium, assembly GCA_964561785.1. Lineage (GTDB taxonomy): Bacteria > Acidobacteriota > Vicinamibacteria > Fen-336 > Fen-336 > DATBSL01. The sequence continues at coordinate 26,714 of CAZLRF010000055.1, forward strand.
CGACGAGGAGGGAGCCAGGCGCCGGGCCGACGCGCTCCTCGCCACCGCCCGCGAGCACCTCGCCGCGGGGCGGGCGTGGGAGGCCCGGGCGGCGGCCCGCGACGCCCTCGCCGCGCTCCCCGGCCACCCGGGCGCGCGGAAGCTCCTCGAGGAGGTTCCGGAGGAGGCAGCTTCGCCCCCGGAACCCGCCCCGCAGGCACCTGCCCCGGCCGAGCCGCCTCAACCCGCTCCGCAGGCGCCCGCCCCGGTGGCGTCGGCTCCCCCCGACCCCCGCCTCGCCGAGGCCGTCGCCCTGAGCACGGCCGCCTTGCGTCACTTCGTGAACGACGAGCACGCGAAGGCCCGCGCGGCCGTCGAGCGGGCGCTCGCCCTCGACCCGGAGAACCGCAAGGCGCGGGAGCTCGACAAGATCCTCCGCGTGCTCGGCTGAGCGTCCCGCTATAATCGGGGGAGCTGAAAAGGAGGTCACGATGCGGGTGGTCCACGCCGCGGCCCTGACCGTGGTCGCGCTGGTGCTGGCCTCGGTCGCGTCCGCCCAGGGCCTCGGAGACGCCGCGGCCCGGGAGAGAGAGAAGAGGAAGGCGACGCCGGCGAAGCCGGCGAAGGTCTACACCGAAGGCGACATCGGTCGCTCGATGGCCCCCGTGTCGTCGGTGCCGGAGCTCCCGGCCGAGACCGCGGCCGCCGGGACCGAGGCCGCTGCCGGTACCGAGGCTGCCACTGGAGGCGAGGGTGCCCCCGTGGAGGGGCAGCCCCCCGCCGAGGGGGTCGAGGGCGAGACGCCCGCGGAGGGCGCCCCCGCGCCGCCTGCCGCGAAGCCGGCCGACGACGCCGCCCGGGCCGAGGAGGAGGCGCGCGCGAAGGCCGAGGCGGAGTGGCGCAAGCGGCTCGAGCAGGCCCGCAAGGAGGAGGCAGTCTACCAGGACGTCATCGCCAAGCTCCAGGCCGAGCTCAGCGACACGAGCGGGGGCTTCTACAACCCGAGCCGCGCGGCGAAGATCGCCTTCCAGGACGAGAACAAGCAGAAGCTGGCCGAGGTCCAGGGCCGGATCGCCGCCCTCGAGGAAGAGGGCCGCCGCAACCGCTACAACTAGCGAAGGGCGGACACCTTCTCGACCCGCGCCAGGAGGCCGCGGTCCTCGTTCACCTCGAGCCGCCGCGGCCTCGTCCTCGTCTCGATCGTCCACGAGCCGCCGCCCTCGTCGAGGGTGACCGTGCGGGCAAGGCGGCCGTCGCCCGAGGTGACCGCGATCTCGAGAGGCACCGGGCCCGGCAGTCCCTCCGCGCGGACCTCGATCGTCGTCCGAAACCCCGCGGGCCCCGCCTCGGTCCGACCCGACCAGCGCAGCGCCGGCAGGCCGGTCTCGTAGATCCAGCGCTCGAAGTACGGGCGCAGGTCCCGCCCGCCCGACGCCGCCTCGAGGGCCGCGCGCAGGTCCTCGGCGCCCGCCTTGTCGTACCGGTGGTGCTCGAGGAACGAGCGGGCCCCCCCGAAGAAGGCCTCGTCGCCGACGAGGCCGCGGAGCATGTGGAGCACCCAGGCCCCCTTGTCGTAGACGACCGCGCGGAAGACGCGGCCGTCCTGGTCGAGGTGGCCGAGGCGCTGGCCGAGGTGGATCGGGCCCCGCGCGTCGAAGCGCAGCGCCCAGTCCGCCATGCGGTCCATCATCCGGCGGAAGGCCCCCTCGCCCAGCCGCTCGCGGATCCACAGCGCGGCCGCGTACTGGGCCCACGCCTCGGACAGCCACCGCTCGCGGTAGTTGGCGGGCGCGGTCCCCTGGCCCCACCACTGGTGGGCCGCCTCGTGGGCGAGGAAGAAGCCGGGCAGGTCGCTGAAGTTCGCGGGGTCCTGCGGCAGCGCGCGGGCGCTCAGGACCGGCGGGCGCAGCTGGAGGTACACGAGGCCGGGCGGGCTGTGGCCCCCCGGGGTCTCCGCCTCCGCGACCGCGAGGCCGAGCGTCGGGTAGGGCGAGGGGCCGAACAGGCCGGCGTAGAAGGCCATCATCTCCTGCAGGGCCTGCATCTGCTCCAGCGTCTCGCCCCCCACGCGGGTGCCGGCGAAGCCGCGCACCGCCTGCTCGCCCTCCTGGCGCATCCCCACGTCCCGCAGGCGCCCGACGAGCGCGGTCAGGAACTTCCCCGGCTCGCGCAGGACGTACTCCGCCCGCGCGCGGCCCTCGGCGACCCGCATCGACGCGAGCTCGCCCCCCGCGACGGCGAGGTGCCCCTCGGGTGTCTCGAGCGCGAGCCGCGCGGTCGCGAAGTCCTCGCTCGCCGGCCTCGGGTACCACGCCGTGCGGTTCGAGTAGACGAGGGGGGGCTTCTCCACGAAGACCTCGCTCGTCTCCTCCGCGGAGACCGCGGCCGGCACCTGGAGGATCTCCTGGTCGAGCGGGGCGGGGTCGTGTCGGCCGAGGTAGCGGGTGGTGATCGAGAACGGCCCCTCGCGCCGGGCGAGGGGGCCGAGGGAGACGACGAGGCTGCCCTGGTCGCGGACGCGGAAGAAGAGGAGGTTGCTCCCCTCGTCGGACGTGACCGAGGCCACCTTGAGGTCGTCGTGCAGCCGCAGGCGCAGCGTGGGGGAAGGGGAGAGCAGGCGCAGGCGCATCGTGTGGGTCGCGCGCACCTCCGCTCGCTCGGGGTCGAAGCGCACGGCGAGCTCGTGGTCGAGCACGTCCGCCACGCGGCGATCGTCCTCGCTGTAGCGGGCGGGCCGGCCCCCGGAGGGGTACGAGCAGATCTGCAGCCGGCGGTCGCGGTCGAAGAGGTTCACGTCTTCGGGCTCCCCGGCCGAGATCGCGAGCGTCAGCACCCGCCTGCGCCCCCAGGGGAAGTCCACGATCGCGTCGCCCGGGGTCGGCATCAGCCACCAGGGCGAGCGGGGCAGATCGGCGTCGACGAGGAAGCTGCGCCCCGCGCGGGCAGCGAAGACCCGCTCGGCCTCGGCGCGCCGGGCGGCGGGGTCTGTCTCGGGCTCGAGGCGGGAGGTCTCGATCGCGGCGTGGAAGTCGGCGGGGTGCAGGCGGAAGAACGCCCACTTCACCTCCCGCTCGAGGGCGGTCGACCCGGAGAACTGGCGCAGCTGCTCCCGCTCGGGCGTCGGGGCGGGCGAGAAGCGCACGCGCGCGCGGCCGACGAAGACGAAGGCGGTGGGGCCGAGGTCGTCCGGGGTGGTGAAGAGGGTGCCCTCCTCCATCCGCAGCTCGAAGTCCTCGAGGCGCAGCGAGACGCCCCGCGCCTGCCACGACCGGGGCCCGAGGGTGACGTGGACGAGCCCGTCGATCTGGCCGGCGTCGGTCCGCGAGACGAGGACGAAGCGGCCGCTCCTCCTCTCCGCCTCGAGCCTCCAGTAGGCGACGCGGGCCCGGGGCTCCGTGGCGGTGAAGATCTGCACGTCGGCCGAGAAGCGGCTCGCCCCAGGTCCCGGCCGGGGCCGCTGGACGTACGCGAGCGCCGTCTCCTCCGAGGCGAAGGCCGCGCGGAGGGCCTCGATCTCGCTCCGGCGCTCCTCGTCCCCCGCGAAGTCCCACAGCGAGAGCCAGGCCGCCTCGTCCCGGGCCGCCCAGGCCGCCTCGACCCGGCGGAGCAGCGCCTCGGCCTCGGCGTCCTGGGCCCGGCCGGGGGTCACCCCCGTCCAGGCGAGCGCCCCGAGGACCGCCGCGAGGGCGGCCCCGAGGGGGACCAGGGGACGGCGGCGATTCGGCCTCATGGCGCTCGGCGGGAAAGCCTCTTCTTCGAGTAGACCACAGGCCCCCGGGCGGTTCCACGGCGCCCCCCCCTATAATGGGGGCCTACGGCGCTTTCTCCCCCGAGGTTCCCCGATGTCCTCTTCCGTCTCGCTCGTCGCCGCCTTCCTCGCCGGCCTCGCGTCGTTCGTCTCCCCCTGCGTCCTGCCGATCGTCCCCGGCTACCTCTCGTTCATCAGCGGGGTGAACGTGGCGCAGTACAAGGAGGGGGGCGCCCCCCGCGACCTCGTCCGCCGCGTGGTCCTCACGAGCCTCGCCTTCGTCCTCGGCTTCTCCACGGTGTTCGTGGCCCTCGGCGCGGCCGCGACCCTGGTGGGGGCGCTGCTCCAGGAGCACAAGCGGCTGCTCGGGATGATCGGGGGGGTCGTCATCATCGTCCTCGGCCTGCACACCATGGGGGTGTTCAAGATCCAGTGGCTCCTCGCGGAGAAGCGGGCGAGCGTCCAGACCCGCCCCCTCGGGCTCGTCGGGGCCTACGTGGTGGGCCTCGCCTTCGCCTTCGGGTGGACCCCCTGCATCGGCCCGATCCTCGGGGCGATCCTCCTCTACGCTTCCCAGCAGGAGACGGTCTCGCAGGGCGTCGTGCTCCTCTCGGCCTACTCCGCCGGGCTCGGCATCCCCTTCCTGCTCTCGGCCCTCGCCGTCAACTGGTTCTTCAAGGCCTCGGGCGGCCTGCGGCGGTCGATGCGCATGGTCGAGGTGGCCTCCGGCGTCCTCCTCGTGGGCGTGGGGCTCCTCCTCGTGACCGACCGCCTCACCGTCATCGCCCAGTGGTTCACGAGGATGTTCCCCGGCCTCGCCACGATCGGCTAGCGGCTAGGGGTCAGATCTTGA